>NZ_JAANPA010000023.1 GCF_011320075.1 Sphingosinicella sp. YJ22
TCGCCGCCCTCCGGCGGCAAGCCGGGCGGCGGTAGGCCCGACACCAGGGGCCCGCGCACGCCCGGGAGCAAGCCGCCCCGCGGGCCGCGGCCGCCCCGTTCCAAATGACCCCATTTGTACCCCGTCCGCGCCTGCGATAGGGACGCGGCGACACGGCGTTTCGAACGAACATCATGGAGATGAATCAAGTGGACATGACCTCGAAGATCGCGACCGGCAACGGCTTCATCGCCGCGCTCGACCAGAGCGGCGGTTCGACCCCCAAGGCCCTCAAGGGCTACGGCATCGAGGAAGGCGCCTGGGGCAGCGACGAGGAGATGTTCGGCCTCATCCACCAGATGCGCAGCCGAATCATCACGTCGCCGTCGTTCAGCGGTGACAAGGTGCTCGGCGCGATCCTGTTCGAGCGCACCATGGACGGCCAGGTCGACGGCAAGCCGACCCCCCGGGCGCTGAAGGACAAGGGCGTCGTCCCCTTCATCAAGATCGACAAGGGTCTCGAGGATGAGGCGAACGGCGTCCAGCTGATGAAGCCGATGCCGGAGCTCGACGCGCTGCTCGGCCGCGCCAAGGACCTCGGCGTGTTCGGCACCAAGGAGCGCTCGGTCATCAACCTCGCCAACCGCGAAGGCATCGCCGCGGTGGTGAAGCAGCAGTTCGACGTCGCCCGCCAGGTGCTCGCCGCCGGCCTCGTCCCGATCATCGAGCCGGAGGTCAACATCAAGAGCCCGGAGCGCGCCGAGGCCGACGCCATCCTGCTCGACGAGCTGGTCAGGGCGCTCGACTCTATGCCGGGCGACGAAAAGGTCATGCTGAAGCTCAGCATTCCGGCAGAGGCCGGCCTGTTCGACCCGCTCGTCGATCATCCCCGAGTGCTTCGCGTCGTCGCCCTGTCGGGTGGCTACAGCCGTCCCGACGCCTGCCGGGAGCTTTCGAAGAACCGCGGAATGATCGCCAGCTTCAGCCGCGCTTTGCTCGAGGACTTGCGCCACCAGATGAGCGACGCGGAGTTCGACCGCGCGCTGGGCCAGGCGATCGACGAGATCTACGAGGCCTCGACCGACAAGGTCGCCGCCTGACCCAGCCTATCGGTTGTATTCGAACGTGAAGCGGTAGGCGCCGGGCTCGGTCCCGGCGCCGGCCACCCGGCCCGGCTCAGCCGCGACCAGGGCCAGCCGGCCGCCGGCATGCGTGACCGGCTCGCCGAGGGTGAGGTTGTAGGTGGCGCTGCCCGCTGAGCTGCGCACTTCCGTCCGAAGCACGACCCTGCCGGCCCATATGCAGCGTGCGTTGATCGGGCAGCGGCTGTCCTCAACCACGCGCAACGGACGAATGCTCAACCCGTTCACCGTGGCGATCTCGCCGAGCCCTGCCGTCGGCCCCGCCACCGCCGACGGCGTGGTGACGCAGGCGGCCAGGGTGGCGGCGAGGAGCGGAAGGATGAGGCCTTTCATTGGACCTGCCGTGCGGCTCGGCTAATGAGCGCGTCATGAACGACGATGACGACCTCCGCCTCGACCCCAATTTCGCTGCCCGCTTCGAGCGGCAGGGCAGGGGCGACTGCCAGCTGTACCTGATCTCGCCGGCGGACGTCGGCGGCGGGTTCGCCGACCGCTTGCGCGCGGCGCTGGACGGCGGCCCGGTCGCCGCCTTCCAGTTCCGAGTGAAGGACGTCAACGAGCATGAGGCGGCGCGGCTTGCCGAGCCCCTGCAGGCGATCTGCGCGGAGCGCGAGGTCGCCTTCATCGTCAACGACAGCATGAGCCTGGCCAAGCGCATCGGCGCCGACGGAGTCCATCTTGGCCAGCAGGACGGCGATCCGCGCGAGGCGCGCGCCCTGCTCGGCCCGTCGGCGCAGATCGGCGTGACGTGCCACGACAGCCGCCACCTCGCCATGGAGGCGGGCGACGCGGGCGCCGACTATGTCGCGTTCGGAAGCTTCTTCCCGACCACCACCAAGGCCGTCCGCCACCATCCCGATCCGTCGATCCTGTCCTGGTGGGCGACCCTGTTCGAGCTGCCCTGCGTCGCGATCGGCGGAATCACGCCCCATAACGGCCGGGTGCTGGTCGAGGCGGGGGCCGATTTCCTGGCGGTGTGCAATGCGGTGTGGGCGCATCCCGACGGCCCCGGCGCTGCCGTCGCCGCCTTCCAGGAGATCATGAAGCGGTAGCGAAAGGCACGGGCGATGAGGATCATTGGCAGCTATGTCAGCCCCTATGTGCGCAAGGTCCTCGCCTGCCTCGCGCTCAAGCAGCTGAGCTACGAGATCGACCCGATCACGCCCTTCTTCGGCGGCGACGCATTCGATCGGCTGAGCCCGCTGCGCCGAATCCCGGTGCTCATCGACGGCGACCTCACGCTGTGCGATTCCTCGGTCATCTGCGCCTATCTCGACGAGAAATATGGCGGGTATCACTTGCTGCCCGCCTTGCCCGAGGACCGCGCCCGCGCCCGCTGGCTTGAGGAGTTCGCCGACACCCGCCTCGGCGACCTGTTCATCTGGAGCCTGTTCTACCAGCGCTTCGTTCGGCCCGCAGTGTGGGGCGAGGAGGGAGACCAGGCGCGGATCGACAAAGCTCTGGATGAGGGTATTCCGGCCGCACTGGACTATCTCGAGGGCGAGCTGCCCGCCAACGGGTTCCTGTTCGGCAAGATCGGCCTCGCCGACATCGCGCTCGCGAGCTTCTTCCGCAACGCGGCCTATGTCGAGTTCGAGGTCGATGCGCACCGCTGGCCGCGCACCGCCGCCTTCGTGGAGCGGACGCTCGCGAACGACGTCTTCGCCGATCTGCTGCCATTCGAGCTGGCCCAGATCAGCACCAATCCGGCCGGGCGACGCAAGGCCCTGCTGGCCGCCGGGGCGCCGCTGGTCGCGGAGAGCGTCGGAACCTCCACGCCCCGGCGAGGGATGATGGCCCTCTAGCGCTCCGCCTGGCGCACCATCGTCTTCAATGTCTGGGCGTCATGGATGGCGTGAGCGTCGATGTCGTTGTTGAAATAGCACCAGACGCTGCGGCCGCTGCGCGCCTGGCCAACGATCCAGTCGGTCCACCCGAGCAGCGCCTCGTCCGGATAGCGGCCCCAATATTTGCCCGACGTCCCGTGGAAGCGGACATAGGCGGCGGCGCCGACGGCCCGGCGCTCGCTCGCCGATCCCGGCATGTCGTGCACGCAGAAGGACGCGTCGAAGCGCTCGAGAAGATCAAACGTCTCGGGAACATACCAGCTTTTATCACGAAATTCGAAGACGTTGATCACGTCCCTTGGCACCAGTTCGAGAAAACTTTCGAGCCGTTCGAGGTTCAGTTTGAACTGTGGCGGAAGCTGGTAGAGGATCGGCCCGAGCCTGTCGCCGAGATGGCGGAACGGCGGCATCATCCGCGCGAGCGGCTCCTCGCAATCCTTCAGCTTCTTGGCCTGGGTGAGAAAGCGGTTCGCCTTGACCGCGTAACAGAAGCCAGGCGGCGCCTGTTCGCGCCACTTGTCGAACGTCTCGGGCGCAGGGAGGCGATAGAAGCTGTTGTTGATCTCGACCGTGTCGAAATGCTCGGCGTAGAAGGCGAACCAGCGGCGCGCCGCGAGGCCCTTCGGATAGAAGAGCTCGCGCCAATGCTTGTAGTTCCAGCCCGAGCAGCCGATCCGGATGCGCTCCATGGGCCGGGAACGACGCAGACGCGCGTCGGTTCAGGCGTAAGCCCACGATCGTGGCCCGGCCATGAAAGGAGAAGAGCGGCCGCCCGCAGGAGACCGCTCCTCTGCTTGGGTCGATCGGATCAGATAGGCCAGTCCGCCGGGTCCCACTCGCCGCGGGCGAGGGACTGTCCTTCGGCCGTTACGCATGCGCCGCGATTCTTGTAGCCGCGGCTTTCCCAATAGGTGGTTCCGCCCGTCGTCGGACCGATATGGTCGCAGAGCCGGCCCGCCCAATAGCCATAGGCATTGCCGTTGGGCACCGCGGCGACGCTCGTCGGAATTGCGATCGTCGCGATGGCGCTGCACGCCGCTGCGGCCGCAAGTAGGTGCTTCTTCATCAAGGCCTCCTGTTTACGGAGTTGCTCAAGAAGCTTGCCGGCCCCCGCCTTACATACGCGCGTCAGTCGACAAGCGCGCTGTCTCCAGCGAGCCCGAAGACACACCCGGCGACGATGAGAGTCAATGTGAAATTAACCATATCTCCGTCCTGAAGCGGGACGGGAATTCGCTCAGAATACGCGCCTGATGCTGAAGCCGATCGTTCGGCCCAGAGGGTCGAGATAGGCAGGCTGAAGCCCCTCGGGAACGGCGCCGGCGGTGGTCCGGACCCGCGCTCGTGAATCGAAGAGATTGCCGAGCTGCAGGGTCACCCGCGTCCCGGCCGTCCAGCGCTCGCGCGGCATGAGCTGGCCGAGATCGGCGAAGAGCCGCAGGTCGAAACGGGCGACCGAGGAAAAGGTCAGCATCTCCCCACTTGTCGTCCTTGCCCTGCTTTCGCCTTCGATGGACCCGTTCAGGCTCGCGCCGACGCCTCCGACCCCGACGGAAGCCTGCGCCTCGATGAGGTGACGCGAACGGCCGCCGCCAAGTCCGGCGACGCTTCCATCCAGGAAGTCGAGGAGAGGCAGGCCGTCGCGAACCAGCAAATCGTCGCGAATACGGACGGTGTGGAACAGGGCCAGGTTGAGGCGCCCGCCCGGGTCGGCGGCGGCCGCCGCTTCCCGAGCCGACGATGTCTCCCCGCGGAGACCAGGGCGCCGCCTGATCGGGATGTGCCAGTTGAGGCCCCAGCGGAACTGGTCGCGCCCGGCTCGGCTGAAATTGATCAGGCTCTGGTCGACGGCGACCAGCCTGCCGGCGGAGTCGCGGACGAACCTGTCCGGAAAAGCCTGCTCGACCTCGCGGGTGATCGCGGGAAACGATCCGGCCAGGTTTTGCTCGCGGATCCGCGAGTAGGTCGCGGAGAGGTTCAGGCCCTGGACCGGCCGAAGCGTCGCTCCGGCGCGGAAGGTGTCGCGCCGGCTTGCGCGCAGGAACGGATTCCCGCCCGTCCGCAGGCGGACGATCGCCGTCTCGCCGCGGACGAAGTCGAACACCGGCACGTTGTCGAGCGCGACGGCAGGATTGCCGAGATCCTCCAGGGACGGAGCCTCTTCCTCGTGAATATAGCCAAGGGCGACGGTCAACGGCCGCACCGGCGCCCAGTTCGCGCTCCCCTCGAAGCGGAAATGGGCCTCTTCGAAATCGTCGAAGGTCGCGCCGACGGTCACGCCCAATGTCAGGTCGCCGACGCCCCGCCCGCCTTGGTCCCTGCTGCTGAGCGGTAGGTCGAGCCCAATTGACGCCGCCGCCTGCGACCGGCTGAGCTCGACCTCCGGGAGGGGCGCGAGCGTCGATCGGCTCCGCGACGTCAGTTCGCTGAACGCGACCCGGAGGCTGATCCCGGCTTCGCCGGCGGGCAGCCGGGCGATGGTCCGGCTGGCGAGGCCCTCGAGGTTGAAATCGATCCGCTCGCTCTCGGCCAGATAGGCGGCTGCCCCCGCAAGGGCCCCGCGGGTCTGGCCGGCGTTGAGCTGCCCGTCGGCCGCCGCGGTCCATTGCCAGCCCGCGCTGTCGCCGTGAGCCGAGGCCCCGATGCGGACGCTGACATCCTCGCGCACCCGGCGCAGCGGCTGGGCGGATGCGGAGGCGTCCGACGGTCCGGTCAAGTCCGTGGTCCGACGGACCTCCGCCCGAGCGGTCGCGGCGTGGGAGATGCCTTCGGGACGAGACCGCGCCACCGTTCCGGCGATCGTCAACCTGTCCAGCTCGGGCAGGAGGCTGCGGAAGCTGCCAAGGCCTCCGGAAACACGCCGCTCGCTCTCGAGCAGGTCCTCGTTGTGAACCGCCGTGACGTTGAGGTTCCAGCGGGTGCCCGATCCGCTCCGGGCGATCGTGAAGCTTCCTTCCGGGCTTTCCCGCCCGCCCGCGGTCGCCTCGCGGTAGGTCACATCCACGACGCGTGTCGCGTAATTGGGACGAAGCACGATGTTGAGGACCTTGGAGCCGACCCGGTAGCCGTAGCGCCGCGCCACCTCCTCGGACAGGATGTCGACCCGCAGGATCGCCTCCGGGGGGAGGTCGCCGATTTCGGAGAAGCTGCCGAGCCGCCTGCCGTTGAGCAGGACGACCGTCGGCCCGCCGCCGGCGCTGGTGCCCCGGGTCTCCAGCGCCAGCGCGTCGACGAGCTCGCGCACTGTGCTCGCGCCATAGGCGGCGACGTCGGCGGGCTGGAGCTGGCGCTCCGGCTCGGGATTGCCGAAGGCGGCGCCATATGGCGCGGTGACGATGATCGTATCTTCCTCGGGAGGCACGAGCTGGAAGTCGGCGGGCACTTGGGCACGCGCCGGCGTCCATGCATTGAGCATGAGCGCAAGGGCGACGAACCACCAAGTCCAGCGACTCCGGCTCCGCATGACGGCGAGAATAGCGGCCGCAGCCGCACCGAGACGACGGCTGCTTGCGGCGGCTGGTCCCGGAGCGGGACATGCAATTTGGCGTCCTCAATTTCGCAAGACTAAACAGTGCACTAAGAGTGGACGCTCAGATACGACCTAGACTTGGAAGCACTTCGTCCTGGGATGGGGTTTCCTGGATGAAAAGCATGTGTATACAGTGTCCTGTCGGCCACTATTCAAACCCGTTCTAGCATACGGAACGATGCGGGAGCGAAATGGGTTCTTCGCTGCGGTGGATAGATGAACCGGCTCAAGACCCTTCTCACCGTGGTCGTCACCGCGACCATCACCAGCCTGTTCTGGATCGTCGTCTACAACGGCGCGGCGTCGACCAGCAGCGCCAGCACCGCGACCGCCAATGCGGTCGCCGACCTGCCGCCGGGCAAGGCCGTCACCGCGACTCTCGAGGGGCCGGCGCGGCTGGTCGTGGCGCCGTCCGGCCTCGCCATACCCGTCGCCGGGATCGGCTCGCGCGACCTCGTGGACACCTATACCCAGTCGCGCTCCGGCGGCGCGCGCGTCCACAATGCGATCGACATCATGGCGTCACGGGGCACTCCGGTGGTCGCCGCGGCGCCGGGAACCGTCGAGAAGCTGTTCTTCAGCGACGGCGGCGGCGGAATCAGCGCCTATGTCCGCTCCGATGACAGGCAGTGGATATATTATTACGCGCATCTCGACGCCTATGCGCCGGGCCTGCGCGAGGGTCAGCGGATCGCGCGCGGCGCCCCGATCGGCACGGTCGGCTCGACCGGCAACGCCAATCCCGCCGGCCCGCACCTCCACTTCGCGGTCAACCGCATGGCGCCCGGCGAGCGCTGGCACGAAGGCACGCCGGTCAATCCCTACCCGCTCCTTGCCGGAAATCGGGCATCCCGCTAAAGGCGCCGCCACAGTTTCTCCTGACCAGCGAGCAGAGCATGAAGATCAGCGGCGTGGACATCCGTCCCGGCAACATCATCGAGTATGAGGGCGGCATCTGGCGCGCCGTGAAGATTCAGCACACCCAGCCCGGCAAGGGCGGCGCCTATATGCAGGTCGAGCTGAAGAACCTCCGCGACGGACGCAAGAACAATGTCCGCTTCCGCTCCGCCGAGACGGTCGAGCGGGTCCGTCTCGACACCAAGGATTTCCAGTTCCTCTTCGCCGACGGCGACACGCTCACTTTCATGGACAAGGAAACCTACGAGCAGACGACGCTGCCGCGGGACCTACTCGGAGACGCCGCGGCCTTCCTTCAGGACGGCATGGACGTGATCATGGAGCTCTACGACGAAGAGGCGATCAGCGTTCAGCTGCCCGACACGATCGAGGCGACGATCGTTGAGGCCGACGCCGTGGTGAAGGGCCAGACCGCTTCGTCCTCCTACAAGCCGGCCATTCTCGACAATGGCGTCCGGATCATGGTGCCGCCGCATATCGCATCGGGAACCCGGATCGTCGTCGACGTGTACGAGCAGACCTACGTCCGCCGCGCCGACTGATCCGGCATCATGCCCCTGATCGTCACCGACAGCAGCAGCTTCACGGCAGAGCGCGCATGGGGCGCGCGCGACCTTGCCGAGGTGGAAGGCGCGACGGTTCGGCTTCACTGGACCGATAAGGCCTATCAGTGGCACGTCAACGACGGCACGGAGGTGTTCGTCGTTCTCGATGGCGCGGTCGACATGCATTATCGCGAGTCCGGCTCGGAACATTCGGTCCGGCTGGAACCGGGATCGATCTTCGTCGCTGGGGTGGGTGAGGCTCACGTCGCAGTCCCGATCGGCGAGGCGCGCATCCTCGTCGTCGAACGCAAAGGTAGTATCTAATCGTGGTAGCCCATTCCGGCCTGATCACCGTCATGCAGCGCGCCGCCCGCAAGGCAGCGCCGCGAATCCGTCGCGACTTTGGCGAGGTCGAGCAGCTGCAGGTCAGCCGCAAGGGCCCGGCCGACTTCGTCTCGAACGCCGACAAGCAGGCGCAGCGCACGCTCGTCGAGGAGCTCCAGCACGCCCGCCCGGACTGGAGCCTCTATCTCGAGGAAGGCGAGTCGATCGAAGGCGACCCGACCAAGCCGCGCTGGATCGTCGACCCGATCGACGGCACCTCGAACTTCCTCCACGGAATCCCGCATTTCGCCATCTCGATCGCGGTCCAGGAGCCCAAGCCGGGCGGTGCCGGTAGCGGTGGGGGCTGGGGCGAGATCACCCAGGGCCTGATCTACCAGCCGCTCACCGACGAGAGCTTCTGGGCAGAAAAGGGCAGGGGCGCCTGGCTCCAGGACCGGCGCCTGCGCGTGTCGTCGCGCCGCTATCTCGACGAGGCGCTGGTCGCCACCGGCATTCCGTACCGGGGCCACGGCCATCTCGACCGCTTCCAGAAGATCCTCGCCGCGCTGGCCCCGGAAGTGGCCGGGATCCGCCGCTTCGGCTCGGCCGCGCTCGACCTCGCCTGGGTCGCTGCGGGCCGCTACGACGGCTTCTGGGAGGAGGACCTCCAGCTGTGGGACATCGCCGCGGGCGTGCTGATGGTGCGCGAGGCGGGCGGCTTCGTCACCGATTTCCGCGGCGCCGACCGGGCGCTCGAGAGCTGTCAGGTGCTGGCCGCCAACGACCAGCTCCATTCAAAGCTTCACAAGCTGGTGGCGGGAGCGCTGCGCGCCTGACCGAGCGCGCGCTGAAGCAGGCTCACGTCATGCGCTGAATCGTGCATGATCGCCTGGCGCGAGGCGCGGTAGATCACCCAGCCGGTCATCGCGAGCACGCCGACCAGCAGCGGCAGCAGCCGCAGCTCGCCGGTGAGCAGCACGAGCCCGACCGCGAGCATCAGGTTGAGCCCGCCGAACGCGGCGAAGATCCGCTCGTGAAGCATCGGGAAGGCCATCCGCGCGGCGCCGCCGGCGCGCTTGAAGCCGTGCATGCCGCGGGTCCCGGCGATGTCGTGGAAATAGAAGCGGCCGCTGGTGCCCGGCACCAGCGCGTCGCGCAGCTTGTCGGACACGACGATGTCGCCGACCGTCTCCTGGCTGCCGTCCATTCGGCGCACGGTGACGCCGCTGTAGAGGGACTGGCCGAGCAGGCTGCGCTTCAGGCGCGCCACCATCAGGGTCCCTTCGATCGGCCGGTGCATCATCTCGCGTCGTCTCCGCTGGGCAGGTGGGGCGCTCAATGCCTCAGAAGCCGGGAGGTTCACATGAACGGTCGATGACTCGGCCGGCCCGTTCGACCAATCCGTCGCGGGTTCGATCAAGCCCGCCAACCGCGCGACGAAAATGCCGCGCGAGCGCGCGAATTCAGGCTTCCGCAAGCCTTGCCCGCTCCGACCTTCGGCCCTAGAAGCCGCGCCAAGTCTTCAAAGGCCTTGTGGAGTTCTCTAAAAATGGCGTCGTCCGTCGCCGCCGGCTACCTGCCGATCCTGCTGTTCCTCGCCGTGGCGCTGGCGCTGTCGGCGGCCTTCGTCGTGCTGCCGATGATCGCCTCGCGCTTCACCGGCTCGGCCAATCCCTATCCGGACAAGGTCGCCGAATATGAATGCGGCTTTCCGGCGTTCGAGGACAGCCGCTCGCAGTTCGACGTGCGCTTCTACCTGGTCGCGATCCTGTTCATCATCTTCGACATCGAGGCGGCCTATCTGTTTCCATGGGCGGTCAGCCTCGACCAGATCGGCTGGGTCGGCTGGGCCTCGATGATGATTTTCCTCGCCGAGCTCGGCCTCGGCTTTGCTTATGCCTGGAAGAAAGGAGCGCTGGAGTGGGAGTGATCCTCGATCCGCGCCACGAGAATCTCCGTCCCACTGGTGACCAGGGTCCCGACCTGGACTTCTTCAACCAGCTGCAGGGCGAAGTGTCCGACAAGGGTTTCCTGGTCACCTCGACCGAGGAACTGTTCCAGTGGGCGCGCACCGGCTCCTTGTGGTGGATGACCTTCGGCCTCGCCTGCTGCGCGGTCGAGATGATCCACGTCAACATGCCGCGCTATGACCTCGAGCGGTTCGGCGCCGCGCCGCGCGCCAGCCCGCGCCAGTCGGACGTGATGATCGTCGCCGGCACGCTGTGCAACAAGATGGCTCCGGCGCTTCGCCGTGTCTACGATCAGATGAGCGAGCCGCGCTACGTCATCTCGATGGGCAGCTGCGCCAATGGCGGCGGCTATTATCACTACAGCTACAGTGTCGTTCGCGGCTGCGACCGGATCGTGCCGGTCGACATCTACGTCCCGGGTTGCCCGCCGACCGCGGAGGCCCTGCTCTACGGCGTGATGCAGCTGCAGCGTAAGATCCGCCGCGAAGGGACGATCGAACGGTGACCAGCCCCGCGCCCCTCGTTCCCGCCCGCGACGGCATCGTCGACGACGTGAAGGCGGCGATCGGCGACGCCTTCCTGTCGGCCAAGGACGCCGTCGGCGAGGTGTCGATCGACGTCGCCCGCGAGCGCGTCGCCGATGTCATCCGCATCCTTCGCGACCAGTTCGAATATCAGCAGCTGATGGAGATCGCCGGGGTCGACTATCCGGAGCGTCCGGAGCGCTTCGACGTCGTCTATCACCTGCTCTCGGTGACGAAGAACCACCGCATCCGCGTTCGCGTCACCACCGACGAGGACAAGCCGGTTCCGTCCGTGGTGCCGCTGTTCCCGGTCGCCGGCTGGCTCGAGCGCGAGGTGTTCGACATGTACGGAGTGCTGTTCGACGGCAATCCGGACCTTCGGCGAATCCTTACCGACTATGGCTTCAGCGGCCATCCGTTCCGCAAGGACTTTCCGCTGACCGGCTATGTCGAGCTGCGCTATTCCGAGGAGCAGAAGCGGGTCGTCTACGAGCCGGTCAAGCTCGCCCAGGACTTCCGCAGCTTCGATTTCCTGAGCCCCTGGGAAGGTGCCGAATATATCCTTCCGGGCGACGAGAAGGCGCCGCAGCAGCCGGGCGCGCCGACTCCGCTGAAGGCCGATGAGGTGAAGAAGTAATGGCGACGAACGCCACCGAGATCTGGTCCGAGAAGGAAGCGGCGACCACCGGCGCGACCGAGTCCCAGATCGCCAACTACACGATCAACTTTGGCCCGCAGCACCCCGCGGCGCACGGCGTGCTGCGCCTCGTGCTCGAGCTCGACGGCGAGATCGTCGAGCGCGTCGATCCGCATGTCGGCCTCCTCCACCGCGGCACCGAGAAGCTGATCGAATACAAGACCTACATGCAGGCTCTGCCCTATTTCGACCGGCTCGACTACGTGTCGCCGATGTCGATGGAGCACAGCTGGGTGCTCGCCGTCGAGAAGCTGCTCGGCCTCGAAGTGCCTCTGCGCGGCCAGTATCTGCGGGTGTTCTTCGCCGAGCTCACCCGCATTTCGAACCACCTGCTCAACATCGGCAGCCACGTCATGGACGTCGGCGCGATGACCCCGAACCTGTGGCTGTTCGAGCTTCGCGAAGACCTCATGAACTTCTACGAGCGCGCGTCGGGCGCTCGCATGCACGCCAATTATTTCCGCCCCGGCGGAGTTCACCAGGACGTGCCTCTGAAGCTCCTCGTCGACATCGGCGAATGGCTCGACAGGCGCCTGCCGGTTTTGTTCGAGGATGCATTGAGCCTCGTCGTCGACAACCGCATCTTCAAGCAGCGCAACGTCGACATCGCCGTCGTCTCCAAGGAGGACGCGCTGGCTTGGGGCTTCTCCGGCCCGATGATCCGCGCCGCGGGCATCCCGTGGGACATCCGCAAGAGCCAGCCCTACGACGTCTATGACCGCATGGACTTCGAGGTGCCGGTCGGCACCAAGGGCGACTGCTACGACCGCATGATGGTCCGCGTCGAGGAGGTCCGCCAGTCGGCGCGGATCATGAAGCAGTGCCTCGCCGAGATGCCGGAAGGCCCGGTCGCAAGCCTCGACCGCAAGGTGGTGCCGCCCAAGCGCGCCGAGATGAAGCAGTCGATGGAAGCGCTCATCCACCACTTCAAGCTCTACACCGAGGGCTTCCACGTCCCCGCCGGCGAGGTCTATGTCGCCACCGAGAGCCCGAAGGGCGAGTTCGGAGTCTATCTGGTCAGCGACGGCACCAACAAGCCGTACCGCTGCAAGATCCGGCCGACCGCGTTCAGCCACCTCCAGGCGATGGACTTCATGACCAAGGGCCACATGCTGGCCGACGCCACCGCAATCCTCGGCGCGATGGACATCGTGTTCGGTGAGTGCGACCGGTGATGATGGTGCTCGCCATCTTCGGCGGCGCCTTGCTGGTGCTGGCCTATTGGGCCGCGATCCTCTGGCTGGGGGCGCGCGCCGATCGCTCTCACCTCGAGCGCGAGCGTATTCAAAAGGTGTTCGGGGAGCGCCGCCCGTGACGATGGCTCTTTCGGTCGCCCGCTGGCTGCTTCTGGTCTGCATCGCCGTTTGGGCGATCGCGCTGGCCGCGGCGTTGCTCGGCGGTCCGATCGGACCGGCTTATGTCGTCGCCCAGGGCGCAATTTTCGGCATCGCCTTGTCGGCGCTCGCCACGCTCATCCTGCAGGCGGTGCGCTTCTTCCGTTACCGAAGGAATGGCGGTCATGCCTGAACGCACCGGACGTGGCCGCGGTCCCGCCCTCGTGGCGGTCGCGGTCGTCATCATCCTGCTCGGAGTCGTCGTCGCGATGCTCCACCGCATGGGCATGGTCCCGTTGTGGGTGAGCACTGCCGGCACCGTGCTAATGGCGATCGGCGCGATCGCCGTCGCGCTCGCGGCCAACCGCGCCTACCGGAACGGCGGCAATGACTGACCGCGCGCTTCGCACCGAAATCTGTTTGGAACTGATCTGATGGCCGAGACCAATCGCCTCACCGCGACCCCCGAGATCCGCGAGCGCTGGGGCGCTTTCGCGTGGACGAAGGAGAATGACGCCCAGGCCAAGGTCGTTATCGGCCGCTATCCGCCCGGGCGCCAGCAGAGCGCGATCATCCCGTTGCTCGACCTCGCCCAGCGCCAGGTCGGCGCCGAGACCAGCACCCAGGGCTGGCTGCCGATCCCGGTGATCGAGTTCGTCGCCGCTCAGCTCGGAATGCCGTTCATCCGCGCCTACGAGGTCGCGACCTTCTACACGATGTTCAACCTGGCGCCGGTCGGCCGTTTCCATGTCCAGGTGTGCGGCACCACGCCGTGCATGCTGCGCGGCTCCGACGACGTGCTCGCCGCCTGCGCCAAGAAGGGCCTCAAGAAGGGCCACACCACCGCTGACGGCCTGTTCACGCTGACCGAGGTCGAGTGCCTCGGTGCCTGCGCCAACGCGCCGATGGTCCAGATCAACGACGACAATTTCGAGGACCTGACCTTCGACTCCATGACCGCCGTGCTCGACGCGCTCGCCCGCGGCGAGTCTCCGAAGCCGGGCCCGCAGGTCGACCGCCAGACGAGCTGCCCCGAGGGCGGCCCGACCAGTCTGCCCGAGATGGTCGGCGAGAATCACGACTATCGGGGGAGGTGGGAATGAAGCAGGGCTCGGCCTTCGTCACCGCCATCGTCCTCGTCCTGCTCGTCCTCGCCGCGCTCAAGCTGATCGGCGTGGTGATCGGCTTTGCGCTCAAGGTGGCGCTGGTCGTCGTGCTGGCGGGGGTCGGCGTCGTCGCCTGGCTCGCCGTCCAGAAGCGTCTGGAGGACTGGCGTGCGCCCTGACCTTGCTCTCATCGCCCTTGCGGCGCTGAGCGCCGCCGGTTGCGCCCAGGCCCGCGAGCCCGGCAACCAGGTTGCGGCGCCGGCCAATGTCGCGCAGGCGCCGGCGAGCCCGGCCGACAACGCCCAGCGCCTGGTCGCGCAGCGGCTCGGCGGCGTGCAGAACCTGTCGTTCGGCGAGGCGCAGATCTTCATGAGCAACGGCGCCACCGTGGTGTGCGGCCGTTACCAACAGGCGGGTCAAGCCCCGCAACGTTATGTGGCCGTCGGTGACGAGGACGTCTTCATCGAGGGCGAGTTCGTCGGCGACATGAACCAGGCCGTGGCCGAGGCTTGCAGGAACATTTGATGCTCGAGGACAAGGATCGCATCTTCACCAACGTCTACGGGTTCCAGCCCTGGAACCTGAAGGCGGCGCGCGCCCGCGGCGACTGGGACGACACCAAGACGCTGATGGCGCTTGGCCAGGACGCGATCATCGACATCGTCAAGGATTCGGGCCTTCGCGGCCGCGGCGGCGCCGGCTTCCCGACCGGCATGAAGTGGAGCTTCATGCCCAAGGAGCCGACTCCCGGCCGGCCCAACTTCCTGGTCATCAACGCCGACGAGTCCGAGCCGGGCTCGTGCAAAGACCGCGAGATCATCCGCCACGATCCCCACAAGCTGATCGAGGGCGCTCTGCTCGCCGGCTTCGCGATGCGCGCCCGCGCCGCCTACATCTACATCCGCGGCGAGTTCATCCGCGAGGCGGAGACTCTCTTCGCCGCGGTTCAGGAGGCCTATGACGCGGGCCTGCTCGGCAAGAACGCCGCCAAGTCGGGCTACGACTTCGACCTGTTCGTCCACCGCGGCGCCGGTGCTTACATCTGCGGCGAAGAGACCGCGATGCTGGAGAGCCTCGAGGGCAAGAAGGGCCAGCCGCGCCTCAAGCCGCCATTCCCCGCGGGCGCCGGCCTCTACGGCTGCCCGACCACCGTCAACAACGTCGAGTCGATCGCGGTCGTGCCGACCATCCTCCGCCGCGGCGCCGCCTGGTTCAGGCGCTTCGGCCGCGAGAAGAACGAGGGCACCAAGCTCTTCCAGATCAGCGGCCATGTGAACAAGCCGACCGTGGTCGAGGAGGCGATGAGCATCCCGTTCCGCGAGTTGATCGACCGCCACGCCGGCGGCATCCGCGGCGGCTGGGAAAACCTCCTCGCGGTGATCCCCGGCGGCTCGTCGGTGCCTTTGGTGCCGGCGGCCGAGATCATGGACGCGCCGATGGACTTCGACGGCCTCAAGGCGCTCGGCTCCGGCCTCGGCACCGCCGCGATCATCGTCATGGACAAGTCGACCGACATCGTCCGCGCGATCAGCCGAATCTCCTATTTCTACAAGCATGAGTCCTGCGGCCAGTGCACGCCATGCCGCGAGGGCACCGGCTGGATGTGGCGGGTCATGGAGCGGCTTCGCGAGGGCAATGCCGACATCCACGAGATCGACACGCTTTACGACGTCACCAAGCAGGTCGAGGGCCACACCATCTGCGCCCTCGGCGACGCCGCCGCCTGGCCGATCCAGGGACTTATCCGTCACTTCCGTCCGGAGCTTGAGCGGCGCATAGAGGAGCGTCAACACCAACGACTGGAGGCTGCAGAATGATCGCATCGCATCTCTTCCTCGTCGCGGCGCTCACTGTTTCCGGAAGCGCGCCAGCATCGGTGGCTCTTCCCCTCGCATCCCTCTCGGCAAGCCAGGCCGCGGCGGTGAGCCCTCGCCAGACCATGAACGGCTTCGCCCGCTGCCTCGCTGCGGCGCGGATCGACGTGGCGCGGGGCGTTCTCGCCCTTCCGACTGCGAGCAACGAGCAGATGACGGCCGCTGCCGCGATGCTCAACGGCGGTGATCCCTGTGGGGGTGACGGCGAGTTCGAACTCGAACTGCGCGGCATCAACCTGATCGGCGGCCTCGCCGAAGGCCTGCTCGACGCGCAGCCGCAGGCCCGCAACGTGGCGACCCTTGCCTCGTGGGATGACGAGGCGATCGGCCGAAGCGCGCTTCGTCCGCGGAATGGCAACGAAGATCTGGGCCTTTGTGTGGTTCGACGGGCGCCGCAGGAGGCGCAGCGCGTGCTCGAGACGGCCCCGGACTCGGCCGCCGAACAGCAGGCGATCAGCGCCATCGTTCCCCATCTCGGGCCGTGCACGCCCGCCGGCGCGAGTCTGCGGTTCGACAGACCGACGATCCGCGCTCAGCTGGCGATCGCGCTGTATCGCGCATCGACCTTCCTCCGCACTGCGTCCGCCACCGGGAACTGATCGATGCCGTTCCTTGAGGTCTGTTGTATGAAAGCGGAGGTGCCGAAAGGCGCCTCCGTGCCCCAAGCCGGCGAGGCCGCGGAATGACTCCGATCCTGCTCGCTCTTGCCGTCGTCGCTCAGCCCGGTCAGCCCCCGGAGCAGCCGCAGGAGCCGCTCCGCGAAGAATTTCCGGCGTCGCGCGGGCTCACGCCCAACCACGACCTGTTCTATGACGACGTGCCGGTGTCGACCGCCGAGGCGCGCGTCGCCATGCAGCGCTTCGGCGGCTGCGTCGCCCAGCGCAGCCGGCAGCTCGCGGTGGACACGATCGGCAGCGACTTCACCACGCAAACCTATCGTTCCCGGCTCCAGCGGCTGGTGCGCGCCAACGAGGATTGCTTTCGCGAGGGCGGGCGCCGCATGCTCTCGTCCAACCTGCTCTTCGCCGGCGCCATCGCCGAAGCGCTGGTCGAGAGCGACGCCCAGCCGCTCAACGTCCGCCTCGCGCGCGCCGCGATGCAGCCGGCGCCGCGCGCTTATGCGCCGAGCGATCAGGTCGCGATCTGCGTCGTTCGCTCGCTTCCCGACGAGACCGGCCGGTTGATGGCCAGCGAAGTCGGAAGCGCGGAGGAAGAGGCCGCGGTTCGTGCGCTTGCCCCGGCCGTCGAGGCTTGCGCGACGAGCCGGCGGCTCGAAACCAACAGCGCCGGGCTTCGGGCGATCCTCGCCACCGCGGCCTATCGCAGCATCAACGGCGCCGCCGCCACCGGCACGGCGCAACGCGACTAAAGAAACGGAAGGACCGGGCCTCCCATGCCCAAGCTTACGGTTGACGGAATTGAAGTCGAGGTGCCGCAGGGCGCCACGGTGCTCCAGGCCTGCGAGGCCGCGGGGAAGGAGATTCCGCGCTTCTGCTATCACGAGCGGCTGTCGATCGCCGGCAATTGCCGCATGTGTCTGGTCGAGGTGAAGCCGGGGCCGCCCAAGCCGCAGGCGTCGTGCGCGCTGCCGGCGGCGGACAATCAGGAGATCGTCACCAACTCGCTGACCGTGAAGAAGGCGCGGGAAGGGGTGCTCGAGTTCCTGCTCATCAACCACCCGCTGGACTGCCCGATCTGCGACCAGGGCGGCGAGTGCGACCTCCAGGACGAGACCATGGCCTATGGCCGCGGTCACAACCGCTATGACGAGAACAAGCGGGCGGTCGCCGAGAAATATATGGGTCCGGTGGTCAAGACCTTCATGACCCGCTGCATCCACTGCACCCGCTGCATCCGCTTCATGGAAGAGGTCGCCGGAGTCGAGGATCTCGGCGCGGTCGGCCGCGGCGAGGATATGGAGATCACCTCCTATCTCGAGGATGCGCTGAAGAGCGAGCTGTCGGGCAACGTCGTCGATCTCTGCCCGGTCGGCGCGCTGACCTCGAAGCCCTACAGCTTCGAGGCGCGGCCGTGGGAGCTTCGCAAGACCCCGGCGATCGACGTGATGGACGCGGTCGGCACCAACATCCGCCTCGACAGCCGCATGCGCGAAGTGATGCGCGCGCTTCCGCGCCTCAACGAGGACGTCAACGAGGAATGGGCGTCGGACAAGACCCGCCACGCCGTCGACGGGCTTCTGCGCCGCCGCCTCGACCGGCCGTGGATCCGGGTGAAGGGCAAGCTCCAGCAGGCGAGCTGGAACGAGGCGTTCGGGGCGATCGCCAAGGCCGCCAAGAAGGCCGGCTCCAGCGTCGCCGCGATCGCCGGCGACCTCGTGGACGTCGAGACGATGTACGCGGCCAAGAAGCTGCTCGCGTCGCTCGGCTCGGACCTGGTCGAGGGCCGCCAGACCGGTCTCGACTATGACGCGTCGAACATCGCCGCGGTCAATTTCAACACCACCATCGCCGGTCTTGAGACCGCCGACGTGGTGCTGCTCGTCGGTACCAACCCGCGCTGGGAAGCGAGCCTCGTCAACACCCGCATCCGCAAGGCGGTGAAGCGCGGCGCGAAGGTGTTCGCGATCGGCCCGGAGGTCGACCTCACCTACCCGGCGGCCTGGCTCGGCAACGACCTGTCGCTGCTAGCCAAGCTGCCAAAGGAAGCTGCCGACGCCCTCACCGGCGCGGCGCGGCCGGCGGTGATCGTCGGCGGCGCGGCTCTGAAGGTGCCGGGTGGGCAGGCGGCTGCGCTCGCGCTCGTCTCCGCCTTCAACCTGATCCGTGACGGCTGGAACGGCTTCAATGTCCTCCACACCGCCGCGGCGCGCACCGGCGGGCTGATGCTCGGCTACGCGCAGGCCGGTGGCATGGCCGCGATCGCCGAAAAGGCGCCGAAGCTGCTCTTCATGCTCGGCGCCGACGAGATGGACTTCGCGTCGTTCGCCGGCGCGACCAAGGTCTATATCGGCCATCATGGCGACAAGGGCGCCGCCGCGGCCGACATCGTCCTTCCGGGTGCCGCTTACAGCGAGAAGCACGGCATCTACGTGAACCTCGAAGGCCGCGTTCAATATTCCGAGAAGGCCGTCGATCCGCCGGGCGATGCCCGCGAGGACTGGTCGATCTTCCGCGCGCTGTCGGAGGTGCTCGGCAAGCCGCTGCCGTTCGACAGCTACAGCCAGCTCCGCCAGGCGCTGTTCGCCGAGGATCCGCGCTTCGCCCAGCCGGAGCTCGTCGCCTTCGACTGGGCGCCGCCGACGCTCGCCGCCGCGAAGATCGCCAAGGGGACCGAGGTCGCCTATCCGGTCCAGGACTTCTATCTCACCAATCCGATCGCCCGCTCCTCGCCGACGCTCCAGCGCTGCTCGGCCGAGATCCTGCACGGGCAGGACTTCGCGGAGGCCGCGGAATGAGCGATTTACCACGCGTGGTTCAGCGCGCGCCCGCATTTTTCTACGCCGCCGCCGTTCTGTTCTTCATCGCCTCGATCGTGCTGCTTCATCTTCAGCTGGAAAATTCGATGGGTGCCGGACGGGCTGATCCAGCACTCGAACCCTACACGAGACTTGCTGTTCTGAGTGGATGGCTCCAGGCGGCGGAGGGAGCGATTTACATCGCCGCCAACGGCCTGCTCATCCACATCCTGCTCGCCATCTGGAGCAATGTTCGGGGAACCCTGCGTTCCGGAGTTGACGAATGACTGAGTGGTTCCAGAGCACCTGGTTGGGTGAAGGCTTCGGCTGGTTCCTCGCCACCCTGATCCTCATCCTGCTCATCGCTCTGCCGCTGATGCTCGCGGTGGCGATGATCATTTATGCCGATCGCAAGATCTGGGCGGCGATGGCGCTCCGCAAGGGGCCCAACGTGGTCGGCCCGTTTGGTCTGCTTCAGAGCTTCGCCGACGGCCTCAAGGTCTTCCTCAAGGAGACCATCGTCCCGGCCAGCGCCAACCGCGGCCTGTTCCTGATCGCTCCGATCATCACCTTCACGGTGGCGCTGCTCGCCTGGGCGGTGGTCCCGTTCGGCCCGGGCGCGGTACTCGCCGACATCAATGTCGGCCTCCTGTACCTGCTCGCGGTGTCGTCGCTCGGCGTCTACGGCATCATCATCGCCGGCTGGGCGTCCAACTCCAAATATCCCTTCTATTCGGCGCTCCGCGCGGCCGCTCAGATGGTGAGCTACGAGGTGTCGATCGGCTTCGTGCTGATCCCGGTCATCCTGTGGGCGGGTAGCTTCAATCTGAGCCACATCATTGCGGCCCAGCAGGGTCACATCCTCGGCGTGTTCAACGGCTTCGGCCTGAACCCCTTGCTGTTCCCGCTTGCGGTGATCTTCCTCATCTCCTCGATGGCCGAGACCGCGCGCGCGCCGTTCGACCTCACCGAGGCGGAGAGCGAGCTCGTCGCCGGCTACCAGACCGAATACAGCTCGATGAGCTTCGCGCTCTTCTGGCTCGGCGAGTACGGCAACGTCCTCCTCATGTGCGGCATGAACGCGGTGCTCTTCTGGGGCGGCTGGCTGCCCCCGGTCGACTGGGACCCGCTCTACTGGTTCTTCTTCGGCCCCGTGGCGACCGGCTTCTTCTGGTTCTTCGCGAAGATCTTCCTGTTCTTCTTCATCTTCAGCTGGGTGAAGGCGACCGTCCCGCGCTTCCGCTACGACCAGCTGATGCGCCTCGGCTGGAAGATCTTCCTGCCCATCTCGCTGATCTGGGTTTTCCTGGTGTCGGGCTACCTCATGCTGACCCGCTATGACGGCCAGCCTGTGGCGCCGGCCTCTGAAGCGCCCGCAATTTCGACCGTGAGTATCGCCCAATGAGCATCGCTCATACGATCAAGAGCTTCACCCTCTGGGAGTTCGTGAAGGCGCACGCCCTCACGCTGAAATATTTCTTCAAGCCCAAGGCGACGATCAACTACCCGTTCGAGAAGAACCCGATCGGCCCGCGCTTCCGCGGCGAGCATGCGCTGCGCCGTTATCCGAACGGCGAGGAGCGGTGCATCGCGTGCAAATTGTGTGAGGCGGTGTGCCCGGCGCTCGCCATCACCATCGAGGCCGAGCCGCGCGAGGACGGCAGCCGCCGCACCACGCGCTACGACATCGACATGGTGAAGTGCATCTATTGCGGCCTGTGCCAGGAAGCCTGCCCGGTCGACGCCATCGTCGAGGGGCCGAACATGGATTTCGCCACCGAGACCCGCGAGGAATTGCTCTACGACAAGGCCAAGCTTCTCGCCAATGGCGACAAGTGGGAGCGGGCGCTCGCCGCCAACCTTGCCGCCGACGCCCCCTACCGTTAATCGCCCCGACAGATTCGCAAGCCGCAGGCATCATGATCAGCCATTTCGTCGTTCCCGCGAGAGCGGGAATCCAGAACAGCATGCTCCTCCCCGGAACGGGGAGGGGGACCGCCGCGCGGAGCGCGGGGGTGGAGGGGGGCCCCTCCGTCAGCCCTGCGGGCTGCCACCTCCCCGTGCCGGGGAGGATTGCATGATCGCGATCTTCGTCTTCTACCTGTTCGCGACCCTGGTCGTCCTGTCGGGCTTCATGACCATCTTCGCGCGCAACCCGGTCCACAACGTGCTGTGGCTGATCCTCGCCTTCTTCAACGCGGCGGGCCTGTTCCTGCTGCTCGGCGCCGAGTTCCTCGCCTTCCTGCTGGTCATCGTCTACGTCGGCGCGGTCGCGGTGCTGTTCCTGTTCGTCGTGATGATGCTCAACATCGACTTCGCCGAGCTTCGCGCCGGAATCTCCCGCTACTGGGCGATCGGCGGCGTCCTCGCCGTGGTTCTGTTGTTCGAGACGCTGGCCGCGCTGCTCGCCTGGAACGAGGGCGGCATCCAGATTGCCGGCCGCGCGCCGACGCCCGCGAACGTGCCGAACATCGAGGCGCTCGGGGCCATCCTCTACACGCGCTACCTGTTCATCTTCGAGGCCGCCGGCATCGTCCTCCTGGTCGCGATGGTGGGCGCCATCGTCCTCACCAGCCGCCGCCGCGGCGGCCTTCGCCCGCAGAATGTGAGCAAGCAGAACCGCCGCCGTCCGGAAGAGGCGACGGTCAACATGAAGCCCGGCGTCGGACAGGGGGTCGAGCTGTGATCGGCCTGGGTCACTTCCTCGCGGTCGGCGCGATCCTGTTCGTGCTCGGCGTGTTCGGCATCTTCCTCAACCGGAAGAACGTCATCGTCATCCTGATGGCGATCGAGCTCATCCTGCTCGCCGTGAACATCAACCTTGTCGCCTTCTCGGTCTTCCTCGGCGACATGACCGGCCAGGCGTTCGCGATGTTCGTTCTCACCGTCGCCGCCGCGGAAGCGGCGATCGGCCTCGCCATCCTCGTCATCTACTTCCGTAACCGCGGCACGATCGCGGTTGACGACATCAACCAGATGAAGGGCTGACGTGATCCAGGCGATCGTCTTCCTGCCGCTGCTGGCGGCAATCGTCGCGGGCCTCGGCGGCCGCTTCATCGGCAATTTCGCCGCGAAGCTGGTCACCACCGGCGCCCTGTTCGCGTCGATGCTGCTGTCCTGGCCGATCTTCCTCGGCTTCCTCGCCGGCACCGGCCACGCCGAGAGCGTGCCCGTTCTGACCTGGATCAATTCCGGGGACCTGCAGGTCAATTGGTCGCTGTGGGTCGACAGCCTGACCGCGGTGATGCTGGTCGTGGTCACGACCGTCTCGGCGCTCGTCCACCTCTACAGCTGGGGCTATATGGCGGAGGACCCGTCGCAGCCCCGCTTCTTCGCCTATCTGTCGCTGTTCACCTTCGCGATGCTGATGCTGGTGACGGCCGACAACCTCATCCAGATGTTCTTCGGCTGGGAAGGCGTCGGTCTCGCCTCCTATCTTCTGATCGGCTTCTGGTACCACAAGCCGTCGGCCAACGCGGCGGCGATGAAGGCGTTCGTCGTTAACCGAGTCGGCGACTTCGGCTTCATGCTCGGCATGTTCGGCATCTTCCTGGTGTTCGGCACCGTCTCGATCGCCGACATCCTCGGCGCCGCGCCCAGCCAGGTCGGCTCGACGATCGGCTTTCTCGGCTACCGGGTCGATACTCTGACGCTGCTCTGCATCCTCCTGTTCATCGGCGCGATGGGCAAGTCGGCGCAGCTCGGCCTCCACACCTGGCTTCCGGACGCGATGGAAGGCCCGACTCCGGTGTCCGCTTTGATCCACGCCGCGACCATGGTCACTGCTGGGGTCTTCATGGTGTGCCGCATGTCGCCCCTGTTCGAGCAGAGCGACACGGCGCTCGCGGTCGTCACTTTCGTCGGCGCCGCGACCGCTTTGTTCGCGGCGACCGTCGGCACAGTTCAGAATGATATCAAGCGGGTAATCGCCTATTCGACCTGCTCGCAGCTCGGCTACATGTTCTTCGCCGCGGGCGTCGGCGCCTATGGCGCGGCGATGTTCCACCTGTTCACCCACGCCTTCTTCAAGGCTCTGTTGTTCCTTGGCGCGGGCTCGGTCATCCACGCCATGCACCACGAACAGGACATGCGCTTCTACGGCGGCCTCAGGAAGTCGATCCCGCTGACTTTCTGGGCGATGATGATCGGCACCCTGGCGATCACCGGCGTCGGCGTGATCCAGGTCGCGGGCCTGCCGAGCTTCGGCTTCGCCGGCTTCTTCTCCAAGGACGCGATCATCGAGAGCGCCTATGCGAGCGGCGCCGCGGTATCCGGCTTCGCCTTCTTCGTCGGCGTGGTCGCGGCGATGCTGACCAGCTTCTACAGCTGGCGCCTGATGTTCCTCACCTTCTGGGGCAAGCCGCGCTGGGCCGCCTCCGAGCATATCCAGCACGCTGTTCACGGCCATCATGAGACCCCGGATGAGGAGCATGGCGACAGCAGCCATGAGGACCTCCACCCGCCCGAAGGCACGGCCGGCTACCACCCGCACGAAAGCCCGTGGACGATGCTGGTGCCGCTCGCGCTGCTGTCGCTGGGCGCAATCGCGGCGGGCATGGTGTTCCACCACGCCTTCATCGACAGCCACGAAGGCGAGCATTTCTGGCACGGCGCCATCGCGTTCGACACGCACCTGATGCATGCCATCCACGAAGTGCCGTTGTGGGTGAAGCTGTCGCCGGCGATCGCCATGATCATCGGCTTCGCCTTCGCCTTCTACGCCTATATCCGGCGGCCGAGCTTCGCGGCGGCGGCGGCGGATCATTTGCGCGTCCTCTACACCTTCTTCTACAACAAGTGGTATTTCGACGAACTCTACGACCGCATGCTCGTGCGCCCGTCGCTGTGGTTCGGCCGCCTGTTCTGGAAGCGAGGCGACGAGGGCACGATCGACCGCTTCGGGCCGAACGGCATCGCCGCTCTCGTCACCGCCGGCACGCGCGTCACGGCGCGGCTGCAGTCCGGCTATGTCTACACCTACGCCTTCTGGATGCTGCTCGGCATCACCGGCCTCGTCACCTGGATCTTTGCGCGGTGAACCAGCTCGATTTCCCTATCCTGTCGCTGATGCTGGCGATCCCGACGATCGCCGCGGTTGCCTGCCTGTTCGTCAGCGCGTCGGCGGCCCGCGCGATCGCGCTCGGCGCCACGCTCGTCGACCTCGCGCTCGGCATCCTGCTGTGGGCGACCTACGATGTCGGCGGCGCCCAGTGGCAGTTCGTCGAGCATGTCGACCTGTTCGGCCGTTTCGCCTGGGCGCTCGGCATCGACGGCATCGCGCTGATGCTGATCATGCTCAGCGTGTTCCTGATGCCGATCTGCATCCTCGCGAGCGCCGCTATCAAGGACCGAGTCCAGGAATATATGACCTGGTTCCTGATCACCGAGGTGCTGATGCTCGGCGTGTTCATGGCGCAGGACATCTTCCTCTTCTACATCTTCTTCGAGGCCGGCCTCATCCCGATGTACCTGATCATCGGCATCTGGGGCGGCGCCAACCGCATCTACGCGGCCTACAAGTTCTTCCTCTACACGCTGCTCGGATCGGTGCTGATGCTGATCGCGATGCTGTGGATGGTGAACTATGCCGGTTCCACCAGCATCCCGGTCCTCTTGAACACCGACTTCCCGGCGGAAGCGCAGACCTGGCTGTTCCTCGCCTTCCTCGCCAGCTTCGCGGTCAAGCTGCCGATGTGGCCGGTCCACACCTGGCTTCCCGACGCCCACGTGCAGGCGCCGACCGCCGGTTCGGTGATCCTCGCCGGCGTGCTTCTGAAGCTCGGCGGCTATGGCTTCGTGCGCTTCTCGCTGCCGATGTTCCCGGAGGCCTCGAACCAGCTGTTCTGGCTGATGATGGGCCTCAGCCTCGTCGCCATCGTCTACACCTCGCTTGTCGCTTTGGTGCAGCAGGACATGAAGAAGCTGATCGCCTATTCGTCCGTCGCCCACATGGCGTTCGTGACGATCGGCCTGTTCGCCTTCAACCGGCAGGGCATCGAGGGCGGCCTCATCGTCATGCTGAGCCACGGTTTGGTGTCGGGCGCGCTCTTCCTGTGCGTCGGAGTCGTCTACGACCGCATGCACACCCGCGAGATCGACCGCTACGGCGGCGTCGCCAACAACATGCCGGCCTACGCCGTCCTGTTCATGCTGTTCACCATGGCGTCGATCGGCCTTCCGGGGACCAGCGGCTTCGTCGGCGAGTTCCTCAGCATGCTCGGCGCCTACCAGGCGCACAGCCTGGTCGCCTTCATCGCGGCGACCGGAATCATCCTCGGCGCAGCCTACATGCTGCTACTCTACTGGCGGATCGCCTTCGGCACAGCGCGCACGCCGGAAGCCGCCGCGATGCGCGACCTCAATCCGCGCGAGTTCCTGTTCATGGCCCCGATCGCTGCCGTGGTGCTGTGGATGGGCGTCTATCCCGAGAGCTTCATGGCGCCGATGCGCAAGGACGTCGGCATCCTCGTCGAGCGGATAGCGCGGGCGGCCCCCGCAGGGGACGCCCAGCTTACCGCGGGCACGCCGCGGCCCGCGGCCGATGCCCATGTCGCGCCCGGCGCCGCCGAAGGCCACGACACGCCCGCACCCACCGGCGCTGAGGAGGCGCATTGATGTACCGCGATTTGCTCCTCGTCGCCCCGGAGCTGTTCCTCACCTTGGCCTCGCTTGTCCTGCTGCTGTGGGCGGCATGGGGCGGCGACAAGGCCGCCAAGGCGATCAGCTGGGTTGCCGTCGCGTGCCTCGCGGCCGCCGCCTTCCTGATCCCGGCCGAGACGGGCGCCGACGCCGTCGCCTTCGCCGGCCTCGTCACCAGTGACCTGTTCGCCGGCTTCTCGCGCGTGCTGATCTACGGCGCCGCCGCGGTTGCCTTGCTCGCCGCCGCGGGCTGGTTCGGCCGGGCAGGGGACTATAAGGCCGAATATCCGGTGCTGGTCATCTTCTCGGCGATCGGCATGGGCCTGATGGTCACCGCGAGCGACCTGCTCACCCTCTATGTCGGCCTCGAGATGCAGAGCCTGTCGGCCTACGTCCTCGCGTCCTTCCAGCGCAGCGACGCGCGCTCGGCCGAGGCCGGCCTCAAATATTTCGTGCTCGGCGCGCTCGCCAGCGGCCTGCTCCTCTACGGTATCTCGCTGCTCTACGGCTTCACCGGCTCGACCATGTTCGGCGACATCGCCACCGCCCTCGGCTCGCCGGCCGAGGAGGGCATCGAGATGGGCCGCCTGTTCGGCATCGTCTTCGTGCTCGCCGGCCTCGCCTTCAAGGTCTCGGCCGTGCCGTTCCACATGTGGACCCCGGACGTCTATGAAGGCGCGCCGACGCCGGTCACCGCTTTCTTCGCCTCGGCGCCGAAGGTCGCGGCGATGGCGTTGCTCGTCCGCGTCGCCGTCGAGGCGATGGGTCCCGTAGCCGATGCCTGGCAGCAGATCATCATCTTCATGGCGCTGGCCTCGACCATCCTCGGCGGAGTCGCCGCGATCGGCCAGCGCAACATCAAGCGCCTGCTCGCCTACAGCTCGATCAACAATGTCGGCTTCGCGCTCGTCGGCCTCGCCGCCGGCGGCCAGGCAGGCGCATCGTCGGTGCTGTTTTACATGACGGTCTATATCGTCATGACGCTGGGCTCGTTCCTGGTCGTGCTGCGCATGCGCGATGCCGACGGCGAGCCCGTGGAATCGATCGCCAGCCTGTCTGGCCTGTCGCGCACCCGCCCCGGCCTCGCCGCGGCGATGGCTGTGTTCATGCTGAGCCTTGCCGGCATCCCGCCGCTGTTCGGCTTCTGGCCGAAATTCGTGGTGTTCGAGGCGGCGGTGCGCGCCGACCTGGTGTGGCTCGCGGCCGTCGCCATCGCGACCTCGGTGATCAGCGCCTTCTACTACATCAAGATCGTCAAGATCATGTATTTCGACGAATCCGCGCCCGCCTTTATCAAGGAGCGCGAGCCGATCGGCGCCGCTCTGATCCTGGCCGCCGCGCTGGCGGTGTCGCCGCTCGGCTACCTCGCGATCCCCTATTTGACGCCGCTCACCGACGCCGCGGCCGCCTCTTTGTTCTAGCCCGGGTGCCGATCGAGACCGTCCTCGAGACCGGCTCCACCAATGACGACCTGATCGCGCGCGCCGCCACAGGCGCGCCGGAAGGCCTGTGGCTGCGCGCCGAGGTCCAGACCGGCGGCAAGGGCCGGCAGGGACGGGCGTGGATGTCGCCGCCGGGCAATCTCTACGCCAGCACCCTGGTACGGCGGCGCCCGGGCGACCCGCCGGCGCCAACTTTGGCCTTGGTGTCCGCCGTCGCTTTGCATGAGGCGGCGGCGATCTACACGCCCGCCGTTCGCATCAAATGGCCCAACGACCTGCTCGCCGAAGGCGCCAAGCTCGCCGGAATCCTGCTCGAACGCTCGGGCGAGGCGGTGGTGATCGGGTTCGGAGTCAATCTGGCGCACCACCCGGAGGGGCTGGAGCGCCCCGTGACCAGCCTCCAGCGGCTGACCGGGACCGCGCCCGAGCCCGGGGCCTTCGTCGAGCTGCTCGCGGAGACTTTCGCGCGCTGGCTCGGCCGCTGGCGCGGGGAAGGCGTGGCGCCCGTTCGCCGCGCCTGGCTCGCCGACGCCCATCCTCTCGGTACGGCCCTGTCGACATCGGAGGGCGACGGCCTGTTCGACGGCCTCGACGAGGACGGAGCATTGCGCCTACGCCTGGCTGATGGCAGCTCGCGCACCATCCACGCCGGCGACGTGTTCCTGATTTAGGGCCGTTTCAGCTCGTAATAGACGCTGTCGCACCATTCCTCGCCGAGCAGCCAGGTCCGCTGGGCGCGGTGGGTGAAGGTGAAGCCCAAACGTTCCAGCAGCCGGATCGATGGCGTGTTGCGCGGATCGATGTCGGCCCTCAGCGCCGGCAGGTCGAAACGGCCGAAGATGTGGCCGATCACCGCGGTCATCGCCTCGGTGGCATAGCCTCTGCCCCAATGATCGGGGTGGAGGATGTAGCCGATCTCCGGCAGCTTGTAGCAGCCGCATTTGCCGATCGTCTCGCCATCCAGCTCGACGATGAAGTCGCAGCCCCCGCGCTCGGGCGCGGCGATCATGTCGCCGAGCCATTCGCGGGTCTGGTCGAGGCTCTCGTGCGGCAGCGACGACCAGTAGCGCATCGCCTGGCGGTTGCTGAGGATCCGGTGCATCGCCGTCAGGTCATCCGTCCGCGCCTTGCGCAGCAGCAGCCGTTCGGTGCGGATCGCGTCCATGGGCCCTGCGCTAGCCAAGCCGCCGATGCGTGGCTAGTGACGGCGCATGCTTCTCGCCATCGATGCCGGCAACACGAACCTTGTCTTCGCCCTTGTTGAGGACGGCGTGATCCGCGCTCGCTGGCGCATCGCGACCGACCCCCGGCGCACTGCAGACCAATATGCGGTTTGGCTGCACCAATTGCTCGAGCTCGAGGGCTTCACCAGGGCGGATGTCGATGCGGTGATCATCGGCACGGTGGTGCCGCGCGCTCTCCACAATCTCGAAGTGCTCGCGACAAAATATTTCGGAGTCGAGCCGCTGGTCGCGGGGCAGGGCGAGGCCGACTGGGGCATCGAGCTGGACGTCGTCGAGCCGCGCAGCGTCGGCGCCGACCGCGCCCTCAACGCCATTGCCGCCCACGCCCTGCACGAAGGCGACCTCATCGTCGTCGACTTCGGCACCGCGACCACCTTCGACCTCATCGACTATGACGGCGCCTACAAGGGCGGAATCATCGCCCCCGGTATCAACCTGTCCCTGGACGCGCTGGTCAGCGCCGCCGCCAAGCTGCCGCGCATCGCCATCGAGGCGCCGACCGAGCGCAGCGTCATCGGCCGAACCACCGAGGACCAGATGCATATCGGCATCTTCTGGGGCTATGTCGCGATGATGGAGGGCCTGATCGAACGGATGAAGGCCGAGGTCGGGCGCCCGGTGAAGGTCGTCGCCACCGGCGGACTCGCGGTGCTGTTCGACCAGCACAGCGAGATGTTCGACGTGATCGAGCCGGACCTCACCATCCAGGGCCTTGCGATGCTTCACGCGCGGAGCGTCCAGGCGGACTGAGCCGTTCGGTCATTCCAGCGAAAGCTGGAATCTGTTTTCCTTCACCTGCGTCAGAAAAGTGAAAGAGGGATTCCAGCTTTTGCTGGAATGGCGGTAAGGCGCCCGCATGAAACCCGGCAACGAACTCCTCTTCCTCGCGCTCGGCGGTTCCGGCGAGATCGGCATGAACGTCAATCTCTACGGCACCAAGGGCAAGTGGCTCATGGTCGACCTCGGCATGACCTTCGCCGACCCGGGCTATCCGGGAGTCGAGCTGATCCTTCCGGACCTGTCGTTCATCGAGGAGCGCAAGCAGGACCTGGTCGGAATCGTCCTGACCCATGGCCATGAGGACCATATCGGCGCGATTCCCTATCTCGCCGCCGACCTCGGCGTGCCGCTTTACGCGACGCCGTTCACTGCCGGTCTGATCGCCGAAAAGCTCAAGGAAGAAGGCCTCACCGAAGACGTGAAGGTCAACATCATCGAGATCGGCGGCGACGTCCGAATCGATCCATTCTGCATTCGCTTCGTGCCGCTCGCCCACTCGATCCCCGAGGGCAATGCCCTGATCATCGAGACTCCCTACGGCAAGGTCTTTCACACCGGCGACTGGAAGCTCGACGAGTTCCCGCAGCTCGGCGATCCGGCCGACGCCGCGGCGCTGACCAAGGTCGGCGACGAAGGCATCCTCGCTTTGGTCTGCGATTCGACCAACGTCTTCCAGGAGGAAGCGTCGGGCTCCGAGGAAGGCGTCCGCGCCGATCTCGACCGGGTCATCGGGGAGGCGGAGGGCAGGGTGCTCGTCACCACCTTCGCGTCGAACGCGGCGCGGCTGCGCACCCTTGGCAATGTCGCCAAGGATACCGGGCGGCAGGTTTGCGTCGCCGGCCGTTCGCTCGACCGGATCCTGCGCGTCGCCAAGAGCGTCGGCTATCTGCTCGATTTCCCCGAGACGATCGATTTCGAGACCGCGATGCAGCTGCCGCGCCGCGAGGTGATGATCATCGCCACCGGCGGCCAGGGCGAATACCGCGCCGCGCTCGCCCGAATCGCCTTCGACCAGCACAAATTGAGCCTCACCGAGGGCGACCTCGTCGTCTTCTCCTCCAAGCAGATCCCCGGCAACGAGATCGCCATCGGCCGCATCCAGAACGAGCTCGCGGCCAAGGGCATCAAGATGATCACCGACCGCCAGGCCAACGTCCACGTCTCCGGCCATCCCGGCCGCCCCGAACTCGCCGCGATGTACGGCTGGATCCGGCCCGACATCATCGTCCCGGTCCATGGCGAGCTTCGCCACATGGCCGAGCATGAGCGCTTCGCCCGCGCCCAGGGCGTCCCGCGCGGAATCGTCCAGAAGAATGGCGATGTCGTGCGCCTCGCCCCCGACGGCCCGCGCAAGCTTGGCGAGGAGCGGGTCGGTCGCCTCGTCCTCGACGGCGACGTCATCCTGCCCGCCGACGGCACGACGATGAACGAGCGGCGCAGGATCTCGACCGCGGGGGTGATCGCGGTCGCCGTCCCGCTCGACATCGCTGGCAAGCTCGCCGGCGACGTCCAGATCGCGCTCGAGGGTGTTCCGGTCGAGGAGGATCGCGATGCGTTCCTCGGCGAAGCGGTCGATGCTGCCGAGGAAGCGGTTCGCGGGGCGCGCGGCAATGACGAGGACCGGCTGCACGAAGCGGTGCGCCTCGCGGTGCGCCGTTGCGCAACCGACTGGACCGGCAAGAAGCCCGTGGTTCGGGTCATGATCGTGAGGATGTGAGGCCGTGAAGCTGACCTCGATCCTGGCGATCTACCTCTTGTTCTGGACTCTGTGCCTGTTTCTGGTGATGCCCTGGCACGTCCGCACCGCCGAGGATGTCGGCGAGAAGGTCCAGCCCGGCCACGCCGAGAGCGCCCCTCACCGTTTCCCGGCCGCCAAGATCTTCCTGCGCACCACCTTGCTGTCGGCGCTTCTGTTCGGCTTGTTCTACGCCAATTATTTCGCCGGCTGGCTCACCGTCGACGACCTCGACTGGATGCGCTGACGCTTAGCGCCGAAGCCGCTCGATGGCTTGGGCGAGGGCGACGTAGAGCTTGCCCATGTCGGACGACAGCAGGGTGATGCTGAGCGGATCGCCCTCGCGATCGGCGAGGACCCGGCGCAGCATCGCCTCGAAATCGTGGACGTAGCGGTTCACCTGGTCGCGGAACTCGGGTTCCTCGTCATAGTGACGCGCGATCTCACGGGCTTCGCCGGTCTCGAGCAGGCGCACGGCGCGGCGGGTGAACACGCCGCGCTCGCCTTTCAGATAGTCGCGCCATGCCGTGTCGGTGACTTCGTTCGACAGGATCTTGGTGACGTCGATTGCGGTCGAATTGAGCGATTCGATCAGCAAGGCGACGCTTCGGCCCATGCTGCTCTGGTCCTGCTGCTCGCGCAGCACGCGCTCTTCCTCGATCCGCGCCTCGAGCGCGGCGGCGCTCTCGCCGATCGTCAGGAGCTGACGGGTGAGGCGCTCGGACGCCGTGCGCGCGGCCGCCGTCGCCTGCTGCGACGCGGCCTCAAGCTCGGCGATCTGCTGCTTCACCGCGTCGGTGACCGACTGGTCGACCGCGCCCTTGACCGCGTCCGACAGGGCCGAGGCGCTTTCCGGAATGACCGCGGAGATCGCCTCGCGGGCGTGCTGGGCCGCCGAACGGGCCGCCTCGCGCACCCGCACCAGCGCCTCGACCAGCTCGGGCCCGGTCTCGCGCAGCACCGCTGCCGACGCCTCGTCCGCCTCGCCGGCAGCGACTGCAATGTCCTTCAGCTTCTCCTCGACGCTCGCCGCGCCGGCGGTGCCGGCCATGACCAGATCGTGGAGCAAGGCCTTCTGCCGTTCGATGGCATGCTCGGCCTCAATCAGCCGCTCCAGCGCGCCCTGCGCCGCCGCCTGGGCCTGTGCGACCGGCTCAACCGCGCCGAGCGCGGTGTGCTGGGCCGTCGCCGCCTTGGCCTGGACGTCGTCGAGCGCCGGGGCGAGGTCGTCGCGCATCCGCGCAGCGACCGAGTCCATCGCCGCGCCGACATTGTGCGCCTGGTCGATCATCTCGCCGGCCGCGTCGCGGGAGCGGCCGATCTCGCCGTAGAGCGAGCCGACCAGGCCGCGCAGCGCCTCGACGCTCTCGCTGAGCCGGGCGGACTGCTCGTCGCCGGCGGCGCCGGTCACGCGCAGCCGCTCGTCGAGCTGATCGATTTCGCGGGCGACGCTTGCGAGCAGGGCGCGGACCGATTCGTCCTGGGCGGCCAGCTTCGCTTCGATCGTCTCGACCTGGCCGGTGAGCGTTCCGAGCTGCTCGCCGAGCTGGCGGCTGACCTCGGCGCCGGCATCGGCGAAGCGCGCGCGGCCTTCCTCGATCGACGCCGCCAGGGCCTGCGCCTGGACGTCGAGCGCCGCTCGGGTCGCCTCCACAGCCTCGGTGGTGCGGGCAAGCGCCGCGTCGACTGCTGCGTCGAGCCGCGCCGCGGTGCCTTCGAGCTGCTCGGAGGCGACTCCGGCGCTGCTCTCGATTCGCGAGATGTGCGCGCTCAGCCGCTCGGCCGCGCCGCCCACCGTGGTGTCGGCGTCCTGGGCTCGCGCGGAGATCGCCGACAGCTGCGCCTCCAGCGCGCGGGCTCGCTCGTGGGCGGTGACTCCGGCCTCCTTCAGCGTCTCGCTGAACGTCCGCGCCGCCTGCTCGGCCTGGGGAATGTCGGCGAGCAGCACGCCCATGTCGACGCGCGCCTGAGCCGCGGCCGATTCAAGCGCGGCCGACTTGCGTTCGAGCTCTCCGCTCTCGCGCGCGAGATAATGGGTGACACGGCCGAGCCGGTCAGAGGCTTCCTCGCCGAGCCGCATCAGCCGCGCGCTGCTCTCGGTCAGCTGCGCGCGATTGTCGACCAACCGCTCGGCGATGACGCTAAGCACGCGGTCGAGCGCCTGCGCCTCACCGCGCATGGCGACGACGGCGCGGGTGAATTTCTCGCTCTCCGAGCGGCTGCTGCGCCCGAAGATGAGCCAGGTGAGGCCGATGAGGACCAGTGGAACCGAGGCGGTCGCGATCCAGCCGGCGACGTCGACCAGGGACGGCGCCGTGCCCGCTGTCCGATAAAAGGCGAGGCCGCACAGCCCGAGCCAGCCGACGGCGAGAAACATGAGCAGGCCGGCCAGCAGCGGCTTTCCGCCGCTTTCCGCCTCGGGCTCGGGGGCGCCCAGATCGGGCAGGTCGAAATGCTCTTCCGCCCAGCCGGATTCGCCCGGCTCCTCCCACTCGACGGCTTCGTCCGGATGCGCCACGGCGATCTCTGCCCCTGAACTCATGACCCGTCTTGTATCAGGTTTGGACGCCAACGAAACATCTCCTTAACCAGCCCGGAGTACGGCCTGTCGCATGGCCTATGACCCCGGAGCCCTCACCGCCTCGCTCGCCGCCGCCGTCGGCAACGACCGAGCGCTGATGGACGAATTGCGCGAGGCCTTCCTGGCCAGCGCCGCGCGCCAGCACGATCTGATGGGCCGCTCGCGCTGCGACGCCAATTGGGTGATCGCCGCCTCCCGGCTGAAGAGCGTCGCGGCGAGCTTCAACGCGGTCGGCATGGTCGGCCTCGCCGACGAAGCGCTCGACGGCGCTCCCGGCGACCCGGTGGTGCTGCGCAAGATCGGCGAAGCGCTGGACGCCTTCTCCAAGCAATAGGCCGGGCGGCCCCGTCCCGTCTTCAAAGACCGGGTTTATCCGCTGTTGGCAGGCACCCGCTCGCCACCTAACCTGCCCGCGATGCCCATAGCTGCCTTGTTATCCGCCACCCGCGAAGCGCGCGAGCCCGGCGCTCCGCTCCGCGCCACTTTCTGGCTCGCCGGCCGCACCCTGATCGAGCGCCAGGCGCGGCTTGCCGCGGCGGCGGGGGTGAAGCGCGTCATCATCATGGTCGAGACCGTTCCCGGCGAGCTTGCCGCGGCGATCGAGCGGCTGCGGCGCGAAGGCCTTGACGTCGCCACCGCGCGTAACGCCCGCGAAGCCGCTGCGGCGCTGCCCGGCGGCGGGCGAATGCTCATCATGGCCGATGGCTTCGTCGGCGCGCGCTCGCATATCGAACGCCTCACCGGGGCCGACCGCCCGGCGTTGCTCACCGTCGCCGACCGCGGTTTCGACGAGCGCTACGAGCGGATCGACGGCGACACGCGCTGGGCCGGAATCGCTCTCGTCGACGCCGAACTGCTGCGCGACGCCGCCCTGATGCCCGCCGAGTGGGACGTGGTCTCGACGCTTCTGCGCCGTGCGCTCCAGACCGGGGTGACGCCGCTCGCCATCGCCAGCGAGCGCGAAGCGGCGGAGCTCGCCATCGTCGAGCGGCGCGAGGATTTCGCCGAGCTCCAGCGGCGCATGCTGAGCAGCATCGCCTGGGCCTCGCCCAACTGGGTGTCGCGCTACCTGCTCGCACCGGTCGAGCTGCTCGCGACCCGGGCGATCATGACCAAGGACGTAACGCCGACGATGATCGCCGCCGCGGCGGTGGCGCTGACCGCGCTCTCCGTGATCGCCTTCGCGCTCGACTGGCGCTGGGTCGGCCTCGTGCCTCTGGTCCTCGCCATGCCGCTTGAGGGAATCGCGCTCCGGCTTGCGCGCCTGCGCCTCAAGCGGATCGGCGAGCATGCCTGGTGGCGGGTGCTGCTGCCGGTGCTGGAAGGGGCGGCCCTGCTCGCGCTCGCCTACCGCCTCACCGCGAGCGACGGCTGGGGCATTCTGCTGACCGCGGTCATGGCCATTCTCTTCCTGGTCGCGCTTCGCCGCGAGATCGGCGCCAAGGAGGTGAGGGGAGCGGTCTTTCTCGCCGACCGCCACAGCCTGCTCCTGGCCATGGTCGCCTTCGCGCTCGCCGGCTATTGGGGTGCTGGAATCGTGGTCCTTCTCGCTTATTCCGCCGCCTCCTTCTTCTGGGCGCAGGACCAGGCGCATCGCCGCCAGGATTAGCGCCGAGTTAACTCTGCTGTGGCTAGGGTGGTTGTGATGGCGGAGGCAGGATCGAAACGGCGCGAAAGGAGCGACGCGGCGCGTTTGCTGCTGGCCGCCGCGCGTGAGCGTTTCGCCGTCGCCGCGACCGACCTGCTGCTGCCCGAGCAGGCCCGCCTCAGCGAGTGGCAGCGCCTCACCGCCGCCAACCTTCTGTCCCGCCTCATCCGCTCGATCGAGGACGCCTTGCGCGTGCCGCTCGCCGAGCATTTCGCCGGCCAGGAGACCGTCCACGCCGCCTTGTCGTCCGCCCATGTTCCGATCGTGCTGCCGATCCTCGAGCGCGCCGGCGCCCTGGGCGACAGCGACCTTGGCACCGTCCTCGTCCGCCGGGTCGAGGAGCACCGCTTCTGGAAGGCTTATGGCCAGGGCACCGGCGAGGACCTGCTCTACGCGCTCGTCCGCGACGCCGACGCCGATCTCGCCAGCGAGGCGATGGAGATGGTCATTGCGCGCAGCCGCCGCTTCGACCGCTTCCAGGAGCCGGTGCTCGGCCATGTCGACCTGCCCGCCGAGCTCCAGCACAAGCTCGTCTGGCTCGTCGCCGCGGCGCTGCGCCACTATCTCGTTCAGCAGCACGGCCTGCGCGCGGTCGACGCCGCCGTCGAAGCCGCCGCCAGCGCCTTCGTCGCCCAATATGACGAGGGCGCCGGGCTCGAAGCCGCGGCCGTGCGCCTCAGCCGCCGACTCCACACGCTCGGCCGCCTCGACGGCGCGATCCTGACCCGCGCCTTGAGCGAAGGCATGCTGCCCTTGTTCATCGCCGGCCTCGGCGTCCGCGCCGGGCTCGATCATGCCGCGGCCTGGGAGATCCTCTCCGACCCGCGCGGGCGCGGTCCCGCGCTGCTTCTGCGCGCTGGCACCATCGAGCGCGACGATGCCGCCGCCATCCTGCTCCTGCTCAACAGCCGCGGCCGCCTGTTCTCGGGTGCCGAGGGCGATGCCGCCGCCGAGCAGCTCGAACTCTATGACAGCCTCGACGCCGCCAGCGCCGCCGAGGTGATGCGCCTGTGGCAGGCCGATCCCGCCTATCGCGCCAGCGTCGCCCGTCTGTCGACCCGCGCCTCGGGGAGCGCGCGGACGGCATGACCAACGCGCCCGCCATTGCCGGTACCGTCAACGGACGCCTCGACGCCGACGGGCGCCTGATCGAGGCCGATCCGCCGCTCGCCGCGCTCCACGAACATGCCGGCGGCCGCCCGGGCGGAGTTCTCGCGGTGCCGCAGATCGCCACGCTGGCGCGGCTCGCCCGCCGCCTCGGTATCACCGTCGCTCGCCCCGCCATCGCCGCCGACGGCGAGCGCGACCTCGATCTGTGGGTGCGCGCCGAGCCGCGCGGCAACGAAGTCACGCTCGAGATCAGCGGCTGGACCGCGCGCGCGGCGCAGGCGACCGGCCAGGTCGAGCCCGAGGAACGCGAGGCGGACTTCCTCCGCGCCGGCGCCGACTGGACCTGGGAGACGGACGAGACGCTCGCGCTCACCCAATTGTCGCCGTCCGCGACGACCGCGCTCGGGCGCACCGCGCGCGAGTTGATCGGCCGCCGGATGGTCCACCTGTTCCGCTTCCGCGAGGCGGCCGACGGCACCATCCCGATCCTCATCGCGCTCGCCGAGCACAGCCGATTCGATGGCCAGCTCGCCGAACTCGCCGCCGCCCCGGGCAGCCACTACTTGCTGTCCGGAGTCCCGCTGATCGACGGCATGGGCCGCTTCGCCGGCTTCCGCGGCTCGGCGGTGGTCGTCCATCGTGCCGAGAGCTCGGCCGACGCCGAGCACGACCGGGCAAGCGATGGCGGGGCGTTCGGCGCGCGCCTCGACCAGGCGTTGCGCACGCCGCTCAACCATATCGTCAATGCCGCCGAATTGCTTCGCGCCCAGCATGAAGGGCCGCTGCGCCGCGAATATACCGCTTATGCCACAGACATCGCCTCGGCGGGGCGCCACCTCCTCGCCATGGTCGACGACCTTGTCGACCTGCAGGCGATCGAGCGCGACGACTTCACGCCGGAGATCGAACGGATCGACCTCGCCGACGTCGCTCGCCGCGCCGCAGGCCTGCTGTCGGTGCGCGCGGCCGAGCGCCGGGTCCGCATCGACAAGCCCGGCGACGGCGAGGCGCTGCCCGCGCTCGGCGAGTTCCGCCGGGTCCTCCAGATCATGATGAACCTGTTGGTCAACGCGATCCGCTATTCGCCGGAAGGCTCGATGGTGTGGATCCGCACCGAGCGCGTCGGCCAGATGGTCGCGCTGACCGTCGCCGATCTCGGCAAGGGCATCGCGCCCGAGGACCAGGACCGCGTGTTCGACAAGTTCGAGCGAGTCGACCCGTCGGAGCCCGGCGGCACCGGCCTCGGCCTCTACATTGCCCGCCGCCTCGCCCGCGCGATGGGCGGCGACATCCTGCTCGACAGCGCGCCCGGGCAGGGCGCCCGATTCACACTGACCCTGCCCGCCGCCTGACGCGGCTCCGGCCTAGCGCTGGTTGACCGGCACGTAATCGCGCTGCGCGGCGCCGACATAGAGCTGGCGCGGACGGCCGATCTTCTGGTCGGGGTCCGAGATCATCTCGTTCCACTGCGCGACCCAGCCGACGGTGCGGGCGAGCGCGAAGAGTGCGGTGAACATCGAGGTCGGGAAGCCGATCGCCGACAGGATCACGCCGGAATAGAAGTCGACATTCGGGTAGAGCTTCTTCTCGACGAAATAATCGTCCTTCAAGGCGATCTGCTCGAGCTCGCGTGCGGTGTCGAGCACCGGATCGACGATGCCGAGCTTGTCGAGCACCTCGGTCGCCGCCTTGCTCAGCACCTTCGCGCGCGGGTCGAAATTCTTGTAGACGCGGTGACCGAAGCCCATCAGCCGGAACGGGTCGTTCTTGTCCTTGGCGCGGGCGATATATTCCGGGATTCGTTCGGGACGGCCGATCTCGCGAAGCATGTTCAGCGCGGCCTCGTTGGCGCCGCCATGGGCCGGACCCCACAGGCAGGCGATGCCGGCAGCGATGCACGCGAACGGATTGGCGCCCGACGAGCCGGCGAGGCGAACGGTCGAGGTCGACGCATTCTGCTCATGGTCGGCGTGGAGGATGAAGATCTTGTCCATCGCGCTTTCGATGACGGGATCGACCTCGTAGCGCTCGGCGGGGACGCCGAAGGTCATGCGCAGGAAATTGCCGGTGTAGGACAGCGAGTTGTCCGGATACATGAACGGCTGGCCGAGCGTGTATTTGTAGGCCATCGCGGCGATCGTCGGCATCTTCGCGATGAGCCGGTGCGACGCGATCATGCGCTGCTCGGGATCGGTGATGTCGGTGCTGTCATGATAGAAGGCCGACAGCGCGCCGACCACGCCGCACATCACCGCCATCGGGTGCGCATCGCGGCGGAAGCCGCGGTAGAAGGTTGCCAGCTGCTCGTGAAGCATGGTGTGGCGGGTGATCGTGTTGCTGAACGTGTCGAGCTCGGCGCTGCTCGGCAGCTCGCCGTGGAGGAGCAGGTAGCTCACTTCCATGAAGCTGGATTTCTCGGCGAGCTGGTCGATCGGATAGCCGCGGTGGAGCAGGATCCCCTGGTCGCCGTCGATATAGGTGATCTTCGACTGGCAGCTCGCGGTCGAGGTAAAGCCGGGATCGTAGGTGAAGACGTCGGTGTCGGCGTAGAGCTTGCGGATGTCGACCACTCGGGGTCCCACCGTGCCGGTGCGGACGGTGTAATCGTGGCCGCGGCCGTCGATGATCAGGGTCGCCTTGTCGGCGAGGCTGGGGGCGTCGGCCATGTTCAGTCTTCCTTCTTTGCCTTGTCGGTCAGCCGGGCGAGGCTTTCGTCCCGCCCGAGCAGCGCCAGCACCTCGAAAATACCCGGGGATGTCGATCGGCCCGTCAGGGCGGCGCGCAAGGGCTGCGCAACCTGGCCGAGCTTCACCCCCTTGGCCTCGGCCACATCTCGCACCGCCTGCTCGGTGGTCTGCGCCGTCCAGTCCGACAGCGGTGACAGGCTGTCGATCAGGGCGGCCAGCAGGGTCGGCGCTTCGCCTTCTAGCAAAGCCGCCGCTTTCTCGTCCATGTCAAGCGGCACGCGCTTGAACAGGAAGGCGGCGCCATCGCCCAGTTCCAGGACGCTTTTGGCGCGCGGCTTGAGCTCCGGCATGGCGCGCGCGAGCAGGGCGCGCTCGTCGGCGGACAGCGCGCGGCCGAGCGCCTGCTCGGTGCGCGGCGCCGCGAGTTCGGCAAGCCGCTCGTTGTCGGCCTCGCGGATATAATGGCCGTTCAGATTCTCGAGCTTCTTGGTGTCGAAGCGGGCGGGCGATCGGCCGACATTTTCGAGGCTGAACCATTGCAGTGCCTCGTCGCGGCTGATGATCTCGGCGTCGCCATGGCCCCAGCCGAGGCGTAGTAGATAGTTGGCGACCGCCTCGGGCAGCATGCCGAGTTCGTCGCGATAGGAATCGACGCCGATCGCGCCGTGACGCTTCGACATCTTGGCGCCGTCCTGGCCGTGGATCAGCGGGACATGGGCATAGACCGGCTCCGGCCAGCCCATCGCCTTGATGATGGCGAGCTGGCGGAAGGCGTTGTTGAGATGGTCGTCGCCGCGAATGACGTGAGTGACGCCCATGTCATGGTCGTCGACCACCACCGCGAGCATGTAGGTCGGGCTTCCGTCGGAGCGCAGAAGGACGAAATCGTCGATCTCGCCGTTCTGCACGGCGACGCGGCCCTGGACCTTGTCCTCGATGACCGTCTCACCATCTTGCGGCGCCTTCAGGCGAACGACGAACGGCGCGTCCGGCGCGGGATCGCTGCAGTCGCGCCACTTGCTGCGGGTGCGGAACGGGCGGCGCTCGCGCTGGGCTTCCTCGCGCTGAGCGGCGAGCTCCTCCTGAGTCATGTAGCAGCGATAGGCATGGCCGGAGTCGAGCAGCTGCTGGGCGACCTCGGCGTGGCGCGCCCAGAATTGCGACTGGTAATATTCGTGGCCGTCCCAATCGAGGCCGAGCCAGCGCATGCCGTCGAGGATCGCGTCGATCGCGTCCTGGGTCGATCGCGCCTTGTCGGTGTCCTCGATCCTGAGCACGAAGCGGCCGCCGTGGCGGCGCGCGTAGAGCCAGTTGAACAAGGCGGTGCGGGCGCCGCCGATATGCAGGAAGCCGGTCGGCGAAGGCGCGAAGCGGGTGACCACCTGCGCGCCAGGATTCTGTGGCGTCTGACTTGCGCTCACGCGCGCTATCTCCAAGGATGAGGGCAGGGGCGCCCTCGAAAGTGCGGCGGCCCTAGCATAGCGCGGTGCAGCCACGAAAGGGGTGGAGCGGGGTGTTTGCGGCGCCGATGACCCGCCTGCGCAGGGCAGCGGGCGCGATCGAGGCGCGCCTGGAGGCGGAGCGCGAGCAGCTTCCTTTGTGGGTGCCGGTCGGGCTGATCGCCGGAATCGCCGCCTGGTTCGCGTTGCCTGGCCCGGCGCTCTGGGCCGCCTTCCTCGCGACGACCGGAGCCGCCGCGCTCGCCGCGCTCGTCTTCGCCCGCGGGTCGCGCGCCGCCGCCGCCGTCGCCTGGTTCAGCCTGTTCGTCATGATCGGCTGCGCGCTGATCTGGCTGCGCGCCGAGAGTGTCGCCGCGCCGCGGCTCGAACGGCCCCAGGCGGCGCGCTTCACGGCGACCATCGTCCGCGCCGACCGGCTCGCCGCGCGCGACCAGATGCGCCTGCTGCTCGCGCCCATGGACGCACCGGCGCTGCCGCCGCAGGTCCGCGTCGCGGTCCCGCTCGGCCGCGCACCGGACGGTCTCGTTCCTGGCGCGACGGTGCGCTTGCGGGCCTTTCTGATGCCGCCGCCGCCAATGGCGGTGCCCGGCGCCTACGACTTCGCCCGCACCGCCTGGTTCGCGCGGATCGGCGCCACCGGCCGCCTGCTCGGCGACGTCGAAATGGTGACGCCGCTGGCGCGGACCGGCTGGCAGGCCTGGCTCGCCGGCCTTCGCCAGCGCCTGTCCGCGCACATCCAGGGCCGGCTGCCGGGCAGCGAGGGCGCCATTGCGGCGGCGCTCGCCACCGGCGACCAGGGCGGAGTCGGCATGGAGGATGCCGAGGCGATGCGCGCCTCCGGCCTCGCCCATCTGCTGTCGGTCAGCGGCCTGCACATCACCGCGGTCGTCGGCGGCACCATCCTTCTCGCCTTGCGCCTGCTCGCGCTCAGCCCGTGGCTGGCGCTGCGCGTCAACCTCGTCCTCGCGGCCGCGGCGATCGCGGCGTTGACCGGCATCGCCTATACCCTGCTGACCGGCGCCGAGGTGCCGACCATCCGCTCCTGCATCGCTGCCCTGCTCGTCCTCGCCGGGCTGGCGATGGGCCGCGACGCCATCACCCTGCGCCTCGTCGCGACCGGCGCGATCGTGGTGCTGCTGTTCTGGCCAGAATCGCTGGCCGGGCCCAGCTTCCAGCTGAGCTTCGCCGCGGTCGCCGCGATCGTGGCGCTGCACGAGCATCCCCGAATCAAGGCGCTGCTCGCGCGCCGCGACGAAGGTGCGGGGAGCCGCTTCGGCCGTGCCCTGCTCGCTCTGCTTCTCACCGGCGTCGCGGTGGAGCTTGCCATCGCGCCGATCGCCTTGTTCCACTTCCACCAGGCCGGCCTCTACGGCGCTCTGGCGAACATCGCCGCGATCCCGCTCACCACCTTCGTGATCATGCCGCTCGAAGCATTGGCGCTGCTGCTCGACCTTGTCGGCCTCGGCGCGCCCTTCTGGTGGGCGGCCGGGCAGGGGCTGGGGCTGCTCCTGGCGGTCGCCCACGGCGTCGCCGGGGCGCCGGGGGCGGTCGCGCTGATGCCCGCGATCCCGCCCGCGGCGTTCGCGCTGTTCGTCGCCGGTCTGTTGTGGATCGGACTATGGCGGACCCGTTGGCGCTGGTGGGGCGCGGCTCCCGCCGCGGTGGGCGCTGCCTGGGCGCTGCTCACGCCGCCGCCCGATCTGCTGGTCACCGGCGACGGCCGCCATCTCGCGCTGCGCACGCCGACCGGCGATCTCGCCATCCTGCGCCCGCGGGCCGGAGACTATGTTCGCGACCTGCTCGCCGAACTGTCAGGAAGCGAACCGGATTTCGTCGAGATTGCCGCCGCCCGCGACGGTGCGTGCAGCGATGCCCTGTGCCGATACGAGCTCCGCCGCCACGGCCGCGCCTGGCATATCCTCGCCACCACCAGCCGCGATTTCGTCCGCTGGGACGAGATGATCGCCGCCTGCGCCGCCGCCGACATCGTCGTCAGCGACCGCGCCTTGCCAGCGGCGTGCCGGCCGCGCTGGCTGCGCGCCGACCGCCCCTTCCTCGCCGAGCATGGCGGCCTCGCTTTCACCTTTGGCCGCGGCGCAACCCTCACGACCGTCCGGGATCAGGTCGGCGCCCGCCCATGGCGCGCGACTGCGCGATAGCCGTTCAGGACGCGCTCACCGGTTTCTGCTAAGGCGCCAGGCTCATGGCTATCCTGATCGCTCTCGCGGCTTTTTCGGTCCAGCCTCCGGCGGAGCCCGCGCCGCTTGCGCCGCCGCGCTTCGGCGGGCTGTTCACCGATTGGCGCGACGCCAGCCGGGAATCGCTTGACCATGAGCGCAGCCGCGCCGCTGCGGCCGGTTCACCTGCGCGCACCGCCGCCGAGGCTCGCGCGCTCGGCGACCGTGTCGGCCGCATCGTGGCCGAAGGCGCCTGCGCTGAAGGCGAGCGGATCGCGCGCGAGGCCGGCGATTTCGCCTTGGTTCGCGCCGTCCAGGACCATTGCCGGCGGCTGCCGACGGGCGCGCTGCCCGCCTGGGCCGAACCTCAGTAGCGGCGCAGAAGTCCCGCCAGCCGGCCCTGGATCCTCACCTGGTCGGGCTGGTAGCGCTGCGGGTCATAGTGGCGGTTGGCCGGATCGAGGCGGACCATCTGGCCTTCGCGGCGGAAGGTCTTCAGGGTCGCCTCCTCCTCGTTGATCAGAGCCACCACGATCTCGCCGTCGCGGGCGACGTCGGTCTTGCGCACCAGTGCATAGTCGCCGTCGAGGATGCCGACGTCGACCATCGAATCGCCGGCGACCTCGAGCGCATAATGTTCGCCCGGGCCGAGCAGGGCGGCGGGCACCGGCAGGATGTCCTGCCCCTGCAGCGCTTCGATCGGCGTGCCGGCGGCGATGCGGCCATGAAGGGGGATGTCGAGCACGTCGTTGGCGGCATGCGGCGTCCGCACCGCCGCGCCGCCGTCATTGGCGGGCATGCCCTTCACGCTCGCGTCCGGCATGCGCAGCACTTCGAGCGCCCGCGCCCGGTTGGGCAGCCTGCGGATGAAGCCGCGTTCCTCGAGCGCCGAGATGAGGCGGTGGACGCCGCTCTTCGACTTGAGGTCGAGCGCTTCCTTCATTTCCTCGAAGGACGGCGACACGCCGGTCTCGCCGAGCCGCTGATGGATGAAAAGCAGAAGCTCGTGTTGCTTGCGCGTCAGCATGAAAATGCTCCCCACAGAACGTATGAGGAACGTGTACGGAACGTCCGCGCACCTGTCAAGCAAGCGGTTTCTGCGGCGTAACGGTGTCTTTGCGGGACGTTCCGGCCTGCGCGTGCCGGACGAAATTGGCGAGCAGGGCATGGCCGTGCTCGCTGGCGATGCTCTCCGGGTGGAATTGCACGCCCTCGATCGGAAGCGCGCGGTGGCGGACGCCCTGCACGGTGCCGTCGTCTGCCCGCGCCGTCACCGCGAGGCAGCCGGGCATGTCGTCCTCGCGGATGACCAGCGAGTGGTAGCGCGCAACGGTGAGCGGGGAGGGGAGGCCGGCGAACACGCCGTCGCCGTCATGCGTGACCGGCGACGTCTTGCCATGCATCACCCGCGGCGCGCGCACGATGGTGCCGCCGAACGCCTGGCCGATCGCCTGGTGGCCGAGGCACACGCCGAGCAGCGGCATGGCCGCTTCCGCGCATGCTTTCACCAGCGCCAGGCTGATGCCGCCATCCTCGGGCCGCCCGGGGCCGGGGGAGATCAGGATGCCGTCCGCGCCGCTGGCCATCGCCGCCTCGACCGGAAGCGCGTCGCTACGCTCCACCCGGACCGTAGCCCCCGCCTCGCGCAGGTAATGGACCAGGTTCCAGGTGAAGCTGTCGTGGTTGTCGACGACGAGGATCAGCGGGGATTCCTCACTGCCCGGTGCCGCGCAGCTGCTGGCGAAGCGCGTTGATGCGCTCCTCGTCGCGGCGGATATCGGTGGCTCCCTGGATCGCGCGCGCGAACTGCTCCTGAAGCTCCACCGCGCCGGTCTGGTTGAACTGCTGCTGGACCGAGGCGATCAGAGCCGCGCCCTCGGAAGCGGTCGCCGCGTTGCCCGGGGTGCGCTGCTGGTGGTGGACGATGAGCCAGCCGCTGCCCTCCGGCCCGGCGATCACGCGAGCCCGGCCCTGCGGGATGCTGAACAGGATGGCGAGCGGCGGCGGCACCGCCTGGCCCGCCCGCGCCAGATCGAGGCGGCGGCGGGTGATCGACGTCGTCGCCGGCAGAGCAACGCCGGCCTGGGCATAGGCCTGCGCGGGCGCCATGCCGCTGTTGAGGCGCTGGACGATGGCGTCGGCAGCCTGGCGCGCGCGCTGCAGGGCGGTCTGCTGGATGAGCCGCTGGCGGACCTGGTCGCGGATCTCGGCGAGCGGCGGCGCCGCCGACGGCATCACGTTGACGAGGCCGATGACCGCGACCCGCGCATTGGGCTGGACGACTTCCATCAGCGGGTCGCCGTCAGGCTCCATCTCGAAGGCAGCCTGAAGCACCGCGGCGAGGTCGGCGGGGAACTGGAACGGCTGCCCGTCAGCTCCCCGAACGCCCGGCGCCTGGCCGGTGCGCGCAACCGGCGGCGTCGTCTGCAGAGTGAGGCCCTCGGCGCGCGCGACCTCCTCGAAGCTCTCGCCATTGTCGAGGCGCTCCTGAATGCGCTCCTCGGCGGCAATCAGCGCCTCGGCAAGCTTACGCTGCTCGATCGCCGCGGCGATCTCCGGCCGCACCTCGGCGAGCGCTCGGCCCGGCGTCTGGCTGATCCCGTCGACGCGGACGACCTGGAAGCCGAGCGGCGTGCGGAACGGCCCGACGACGGCGCCTTGCTGGGCGGCGAAGGCGGCATTGGCGACCTCTGCCGAAGAGAGGGTGGTGAACGCCTGCTGGGTCTGCTGCGGGAAATTGATGTCGCCGGCGGCGAAGCCGGCCTGCTGGGCGGCGTCGGCGAAGCTGGTGCCGCCGCGCACCCGCTGCGCGAACTGGCGCGCCGCATTCTCGTCCGGCAGGACGACGCGCTGCAGGTTGCGGGTCTGGCGCGGGCCATATTGCGCCTGGTTCTGCTGATATTGCTGCGCGATCTCCTGGTCGGTCGCGGCCACGCGGTCGCCGAAGCTGTTGCGGTCGAGCAGCGCGTAGCGGATCACCCGCCGCTCGGGGATCGCGAACTGGCGCTGGTTGCGCTGGTAAAATTGGGCGATTTCCTGGTCCGACGGGTTGATGTTGGCGGCGAAGGCGCCGGTCGGGACCTGGCCGAACGCGCCCTGCCGCTGCTCGAGCAGAAGCGACGCGAATTCGGTGGCGACTGCGCGCGGCGCGCGCACCTGGGAGCCGATCGGCGCGAGCATCATGCGCATGATCTCGCCGCCCGCGATGTCGTCGCGCAACTGCTGCTCGGTGATGCCCTGCTGCGACAGCGCCTGGCGGAACAAAGCCTCGTCGAACTGGCCGGCGACGTTCTGGAACGCCGGGAAACCGATGATGGTCCGGTCGATCATCTCGCGCGGCAGGACCAGGCCGTGGCGCTGGGCGAAGTCGGCGATCGCGGCCTGGCCGATCATTCGCTCGAGCAGCGGCTGGAACGCCTGCTCGACGAACTGGCCGCGATCGAGATCGGTCTGCTCGCGGGCCGCCCGGCGATATTCACCGTCGATCATGGCGCTGAGAGCGGTGTCGGTCACGCGCTCGTCACCGACGCGGGCGAGCGTCTGCGCGCCTTGACCGCCGATGCCGCCGAGCCCGCCCATGCCGTCGGTGCCGAAGCCGGTCACGACCATGGCGAGGAGGGCGATGCCGAGGAAGCCCAGCAGGACTCCGTTGCGCAGCTTCTTGCGGAAGGTTTCTTCGGCCATGTTGGAATGCGGTCCGTCTGTTAGAAAGGCATGAGCGGTCGCCCGGGAGTGTTGGCAACCCGGGGCGTCAATAGGAAAGGCGCGGCATCGCCGCAAGCATCGCGCCGCGCGCTTGCGGCCCGCCGCACCTTGGCGGGTTCGCCGGCTCTTGCTAGGCGGCGCGCCATACAGACCAAGGGAGGTTATCGTGCACGTCCGCCGCAAGCTCGTCGCCGGCAATTGGAAGATGAACGGCAGCCTCGATGGCCTCAACGAGGTGATCGCGATCGCCGAGGCGGCGCGCGAGGCGTCCGGCGTCGACGTCGCCATCTGCCCGCCGTTCACCCTGATCGCGCCGGCGGGGATGCGCAGCGCCGGGGGAGTCCGAATCGGCGGCCAGGACGTCCATCATCGCGCCAGCGGCGCCCATACCGGCTGCGTGTCGGCCGCCATGCTCAAGGAAGCCGGCGCGAGCCTCGCCATCGCCGGTCATTCGGAGCGGCGCACCGACCAGCACGAGACCGACGCCGAGGTCCGCGCCAAGGCCGAGGCGGGCCTTGCCGCAGGCCTCGACATGATCGTCTGCGTCGGCGAGAGCGACGCGCAGCGCCGTGCCGGCGATCACAGCGCGGTGGTCGAGCGCCAGCTCGCCGCTTCCCTGCCCGACGACATCGGAGGCGCCGAGCTGGTAGTCGCCTATGAGCCGATCTGGGCGATCGGCACCGGCAACGTCGCGACTCCGGCCGACGTCGCCGAGATGCACGCGGCGATCCGCGCCGCGCTCGTCGCTCGCTATGGCGACGCCGGCCAGCATGTCCGGATCCTCTACGGCGGCTCGGTCAAGGCCGACAATGCCGCCGAATTGTTTGCGGTCGCCGACGTCGATGGCGCCCTCGTCGGCGGCGCCAGCCTCACCGCGGCGCAGTTCGTCCCGATCATCGAGGCGGCTGCGCGCAGCTAGGCCTTCCGCGACGCTTAAGGGCGTGTCCCGGCGAAAGCCGGGATCCATGCAGCAGCGCGGGCAGGGGTGTTGAAGCTTTGGGCGTCATCCACTAAGTCGCCGCGGTGCGCCGTTCCGTCGCGCGACCAGCTTCAGCCTGAAAGACGCCATGTTCCTCTTCCTCCTCATCGTCCAGACCCTGGTCGCGGCCGCCCTCATCGCCGTCATCCTGATGCAGCGCTCGGAAGGCGGCGGCCTTGCCGGCGGCGGCAGCCCGGCGGGCATGATGAGCGCGCGCGGCGCGGCTGACTTCCTGACCCGCGCGACCACCGTCCTCGCGACCCTGTTCGTGGTCCTGTCGATCATTCTCGCCGCGCTCGCCGCGCAGACCGGCAGCCGCACGATCGATCCCGAGGCGCTGAAGACCCAGCGTCCGCCCGCCGGTTCGCCGGCCGAGCAGCAGCCGAGCCCGTTCAGCGGCGCGCCGCAGCCCGCTGGATCGGGAGAGCACACGCCTGAGCTCCAGTCACGCGAAGCGATCCGG
>NZ_JAANPA010000024.1:0-22500 GCF_011320075.1 Sphingosinicella sp. YJ22
GGCCTACGGGCCGGCGCCGCGGCCCGGCGAACCGGCGCGGTGGCCTCGGCCGCCGGAGCCGCACGGGTGGCCGGCTCGGCGACCGGTTCCGCAGTCGCTTCCGCGGCGGGCGGAGCGACCTCGGCCGGAACCGCCTCGGGGGCCGGCATCTGGATCGGTTCGGGCAGCGCGACGGGCACCGGCGGCGCGTCGACAGCGGTCGCCGCGTCCTGCGCGAGCGATGGGGTGGACGAAAGGGCAAGGACGGCGGCAATCGCCGTCATACCCGGGCGAAGCACGTTCTTTCGGTACGTCATGCGCAAGGATCGTACCGGACCCGAATCAGGTTCCTTTTTTTCCGACGAGTCGCGTTAACCAAAGGGCGAAATGAAAAAGTGCTTGGTTTTTCCGAACGTAGGAAAGGCGGGGCAGTCCTGCCCATAACGCCTGCGTAACGAGGGCTGGACAATCGGGTCCTATTGGGGGAGCGGGACGCCATGCCCCACTACCTCCTCCACTATGAGCTCGCGCCCGATTATCTCGAGCGCCGCCCCGCCTTCCGCGATGCCCATCTCGCCCTCGCCTGGCAGGCCGCCGAGTCCGGCGCCCTGCTGCTCGGCGGCGCGGTCGGCGACCCCGCCGAGTCCGCACTCCTCCTCTTCACAGGCGCCGAAGCGGCCGAGGCATTCGCGCGGGCGGACCCCTATGTGCGCGAAGGCCTGGTGCGCAGCTGGCGAGTCACCCCCTGGATCACCGTCGTCGGCGCGGGCGCCGCGAGCCCGGTCCACCCCGCTTGAGGCTTAATGGATGGGGGTCGAGTTACATGTCCAAACTAAGCCCACCGTGCTTCCGCCAGCGGACGCTACGCCGATTTCATCGTCACCGACCACGACGTGATGGCCTAAGCGCCGCATCCGTGACAGCGACGTGCTGAAGGCCGGCGAGGAGGTGCGGCGCGTTAGGCGGCGCGTTTTTGGACGGTCAGTTCAAGGCCGAGCGCGCCCAAAACCCCGACAAGCGTTTCGAGCGTCGGATTACCGTTGCCAGACAGTGCATTGTAGAGCGCTTGGCGGCCGAGGCCGGCTTGGCGCGCAATTTCGCTCATCCCCTTTGACCGCGCGACATCGCCGATCGCGCGAGCGATCTCCTGAGGCGATCCGTCTTCCATCCAGATTTTCAGATAGTCGAGAATATCGTCCTCGGACGACAGGTAATCGGCGGGATCAAAGGCCTTCGTCTTCGTCCCCAATGCCAAGCTCCTTCGCCAACGCCTTCGCGCGAGCAATATCGCCCGCCTGACTATCCTTGTCGCCACCCGCTAGCAGCAGGATGACGGTCTCCCCCTGCTGCGCGAAATAGACACGATAACCGGGGCCGAAGAACATGCGCAGTTCATGCACGCCCTCACCCACCGGCTGGCAATCGCCGAAATGCCCGTCCGACAGCCGCCGCAGCCGCTTCAGGATGCGCAACCGTCCTTCGCGGTCACGCAGCTTCTTCAGCCAGCGGACGAAGTCGTCGGTTTGCTCCAACGAGAAGCCTTGTCCTTTATAGAGGACAAAGGCGTCGATGTCAATGTCGTCTGGCATTCCAACTGCGCTCAGTCTGTTGGGGTTGCGTGAGCCAAAATGATGTTTGCAATTTTCGTGGCCTCGCGCTTCGTGAGATCGAAGGGTACCGGGCCAATCCGAACCGTTAGATCCTCCCGAATTTGGATTGGGATCACGTTTCCCGACGCCGCCGGCTCTCCATCCGTTCGGCGCTCCGGTAAGGGCGTTACCGGCGGCTTCCGCAGCACGAACTTCTTCTTTTCAACGACGCCATCCGGCTGCTCAGTAGCTGGCCGCTTTGCCTGTGGACGACCTAAAGGCCGGAATCCTACGGGATTCTCGCAATACGCTTTGAAATCGGCAACTGAGGTCTCGAACCGACTGCGGTACGTTCTCGCGCTCTCCGGCGTGTACCTCTTACCAAACTTATTGGTAAAGCGGAGCATCACGTCATCGATATCAAGCGCCGTGATGTCGCCAAGCTCGTCTTCCTCCAGTGCGGCGAGCACTTTATTGGCGACGGCCTTTCGCGCCTGCGCGGTATTGAGGGGGATTAAGCCTTTCGAGCCGAGCCACTCGAGAAATTCCAAAAAATCCGCTTTCGTGCGTCCAGCCATGACCAGTGCTCCGCCAATCCAACCCGGCGAAGATAGTTTCACGCTCAGTTCATGTCAATGTGATATTTCACACAAAAGATATCTATCGACGTCGCCCCACCCTAATCGCCTTCTGCTTGCCGTAGCGGGTCTTGCGGGTGCCGGGCTTGCCCTCCGTCGAATTGCCAAGGATCGGAGCGCGGCGCTGGGCGTCGGGCAGGCCGAGCTCGTCATTCTCGAGCTTGCGGATCTCGTCGCGGAGCCGTGCCGCTTCCTCGAACTCGAGGTCTGCGGCGGCCTTGCGCATGCGCCCTTCGAGGTCCTCGATATAGGCGCGCAGGTTGTGGCCGACGAGGTGCGGCGCATCCTCGTCGCCGGTGTCGACCGTGACGCTGTCGCGGTTGGAGACGTCCGCCAGGATGTCGCTGATGTTGCGCTTGATCGTCTGCGGCGTGATGCCGTGCTCGAGATTATAGGCCTCCTGCTTCTCGCGGCGGCGGTTGGTCTCGTTGAGCGCGCGCTCCATGCTTCCGGTGATGCGGTCGGCATAGAGGATGACCTTGCCCTCGACGTTCCGGGCGGCGCGGCCGATCGTCTGGATCAGCGACGTCTCGGACCTGAGGAAGCCTTCCTTGTCGGCGTCGAGGATCGCGACCAGCCCGCATTCCGGGATGTCGAGGCCTTCGCGCAGCAGGTTGATGCCCACGAGCACGTCGTACACGCCCAACCGCAGGTCGCGGATCAGCTCGATGCGCTCCAGAGTCTCGACGTCGGAGTGCATGTAGCGCACGCGCAGGCCCGCCTCGTGGAGATATTCGGTGAGGTCCTCGGCCATGCGCTTGGTCAGCGTGGTGACCAGCGTTCGGTAGCCCTTGGCCGCGGTCGCCTTGGCTTCCTGGATGAGGTCCTGGACCTGCTCCTCGACCGGCTTGATCTCGACCGGCGGGTCGATCAGCCCGGTCGGGCGGATGACCTGCTCGGCGAAGACGCCGGCGGTCTGCTCCATCTCCCATGGGCCGGGGGTCGCCGACACCGCCACGGTCTGCGGGCGCATCGCGTCCCATTCGTTGAACCTGAGCGGGCGGTTGTCGATGCAGCTCGGCAGCCGGAATCCATACTCCGCCAGTGTGATCTTCCGGCGATGGTCGCCACGCGCCATCGCGCCGATCTGCGGCACCGTCTGGTGGCTCTCGTCGACGAACAGCAAAGCGTTGTCCGGCAGATATTCGAACAAAGTGGGCGGCGGCTCGCCCGGCAGCCGGCCGGTGAGGAAGCGCGAGTAATTCTCGATGCCGGCGCATGAGCCGGTCGCCGCGATCATCTCGAGGTCGAAATTGGTGCGCTGCTCGAGCCGCTGGTGCTCGAGCAGCTTGCCCTCCGCCTCCAGCTCCTTGAGCCGCTCGCCGAGCTCGTGGCGGATCGCCTCCATCGCCTGCTTCAGGGTCGGCCCGGGCGTCACATAGTGCGAGTTCGCATAGACCTTCACATAGTCGAGGCTCGCCACCTTCTTGCCGGTCAGCGGATCGAACTCGACGATCTCTTCGATCTCATCGCCGAAGAAGGAGATGCGCCAGGCGGTGTCCTCATAGTGGGACGGGAACAGCTCGAGGCTGTCGCCGCGCACCCGGAAATTGCCGCGCGCAAAGCCCTGGTCGTTGCGCTTGTACTGGAGCGCGACGAGCTTTCGGATGATCTCGCGCTGGTCGACGGTCATGCCCTTCTTGAGGCTGAACACCATCGCCGAATAGGTCTCGACCGAGCCGATGCCGTAAAGGCAGGACACCGACGCGACGATGATGACGTCGTCGCGCTCCAGCAGCGACCGGGTCGCCGAGTGGCGCATCCGGTCGATCGCCTCGTTCACCGAGCTTTCCTTCTCGATGTAGGTGTCGGACCGCGGCACATAGGCCTCGGGCTGATAATAGTCGTAGTAGCTGACGAAATATTCGACCGCGTTCTCGGGGAAGAAGCTCTTGAACTCCCCGTAGAGCTGCGCGGCCAGGATCTTGTTGGGCGCGAGGATCAGCGCCGGCCGCTGCAGCGTCTCGATGACCTTGGCCATCGTGAACGTCTTGCCCGAGCCGGTGACTCCCAGCAGCACCTGGGTCTTCTCGTCCTCGCGCACCGCGCCGACCAGCTCGGCGATCGCCGTCGGCTGGTCGCCGGCCGGCTCGTAGTCCGAGACCAGCTTGAACTTCTTGCCGCCCTCGGCCTTCTCCGGCCGATTAGGTCTGTGGGGGGTGAAGTCCTGGGTCTCGGGTTCGGCCAGGCTGGTGCGGATCGCGATTGCCATTGCACCCATATGGTCATTGCATGGCCGCCGCGCTACCGTCCGGCCATAACCACAAGCAGGGGAGACGAGGATGCGTTACTTGGGGTTTGTGCCGTTGGCGGCGCTTGCCGCGTGCGGCGGCGGGGGCGAGAACGAGACCAAGGCGGCGGCCGCCGACGCGCTGCGCGCCGGCCAATATGAGGTCACGGCCGAAGCCACCCAGTTCCGCCAGGCCGACGAGGGCGAGGCCGCGATCAACATGGCGGTCGGGACCCGCGAGGTGCGCTCGGTGTGCATCGGCGACACCGCGCCGCCGGAGCTGTTCGCCGCCGAAGGCCTGACCTGCCGCCGCGGCACTTCCGACTATATGCGCGGCGGCACGATTAGCTCGACCTACAGCTGCACCGTCGAGGGGCATCCGGGTTCGGTCGCGCTCACCGTCAGCGGCACCTATGGCGAGGACAGTTTCGAGGCGACCCGCAATCTGCGCAGCGCCTTCGTCGGCCAGGGCGACGTCGTCGCAGACGCCCGCCTGACCGGCCGCCGCACCGGCGACTGCACACCCGCGCCCGAAGGCGGCAACACGGCGGCGCCGGCCAACACCAACTAGGGACCTCCGCTTGCGCCTGCCCGCTCCCCTCGCCGCATGCCTGCTCCTCGCCGGCTGCGGCGGCGGGGACGAGGCGCCGGCAAACATGACCCGCGACGCGGTGTCGGCCGAAGTCGCCGACGTTCGCGTCGCGCCCGGCCAGTGGGAGCAGCGCAGCGAGATCCTCAGCGTCGAGGGTCCGGACATGCCGCGCGAGCTCGCCGCCCGCTTGCAACGGCCCCGCCCTCCCTTGCGCTATTGCATCACGCCGGAGCAGGCGACCGAGCCGGCGCGGGTGAGTGACGCCATCGCGCGGCCGCAAGCCGGCTGCACGGTGCGCGGTTTCACCATGAGCGGCGGCCGGATGGAGGGCCGAATGGTCTGCCGCGAAGGCGCTCCCGGCCAGGTCAGCACCGCGATGAGCGGGACCTATTCGCCGGATGGTTTCGACTATAGGTCGCGCATCGAGATGCCGCCGCCGATCGGCGACGGGGTCGTGAGGCTCGAGGTCCGGACCACCGGCAGGCGGATCGGCCCATGCCCGGCACAGGCACCTGGGGAGGGGAAGCAATGATCGGTTACGTGACACTCGGCACCAACGACCTCGAGCGCGCGCGCGCCTTCTACGGCGCGCTTCTTGCCGAGATCGGCGCCAAGCGGCTGCTCCAGCTTCCTCACGGCTTCACCATGTGGGGCACGGCGATGAATCGGCCGGGCCTGGTCGTGACTCCGCCTTATGACGGCGGACAGGCGGTGCCCGGCAACGGCAACATGGCGGCTCTGGTGGTCGACAGCCGCGAGAAGGTGGAGCGGCTTCACGCCAAGGCGCTGGAGCTCGGCGGCACCTGCGTGGGCAAGCCCGGCCTGCGCGGACGCGAGGAACTCGGTCAGTATTTCGCCTATTTCCGCGACCTCGACGGCAACAAGCTCGCGGTGTTCAGGATCGGCCCGGCCTGAGCCTACTCACTCCGGCACGATGGTGAAGCCGGCGGGCGCGCGCTCCTCGCGATGCTCGTCATGGTACATGTCCATGATCAGGGTGAAGCGACCGGGCGCGGCGCTGCCGCAGTCGAGCGGATAGGCATCGACGATCGTCCCGAAGGCGCCGACGCCCATGTTGCCGCGCTGGCCGACGCGCGGCGCACTGCCGTCGCCGCAGCGCAGCCGGGCGATATAGGCGCGCTCGCCCGTCGGGCCGCCGACCCGCACCGGATTCTCCATGGTGCCGAGCGGATGGCGCTGCGCCGCGGCGATCGCGGCCGCTTCCTCGTCGGGACTCGGCGCCAGGCCGAGCTCGCGGAGCATCTGCTCCGGAGTCGAGCTGCGCTGGCCGATCGGCGGGCTCGGCTGTTGCGCGGCGGCAAGCAAGGCGGCGGCAAGAAGGACGGAAAGGGCCATGACAGCTCCGGGATTCGAAAATGGTCCGAACGGTTTAGCGGATCGGCCGAGCCCCGCCTAGCGACGGCTCAGCGACTCGGCGCAGGCGGCGCGGTCGGCATCGCGGCCGTCCGGCAGGCGCGCGTCGGCATGGGTCGAAACCGGCTCGCCGCCGCGCCGCTGCGCGTAGAGATAAAGGTCGAGCACGCAAGCGGCGCCAGAGAATTGCAGCTTGCGCGCCGCGCCCTCGTGAATGTCGAGCGCGGGCCGGCCGAACAGCGCGATCAGGCTCGCTGCGCTCCGCCCCATCAAGGGATCGTCAGGGTCCACGGCGGGGCTTCCCGCCTGCGGCCCCGGCCGCTCCGTCACCGGCGGCGTCGGCCGGCCCGGCGAGACGCAGCCGGCGAGCAGGGCCACCGTTCCTCCAAGGGCCAAAAGCCGCGCCGTACGATCCATCATCCTGCTCCTGTCCTGGCCGCCTAGGAATCACGAAGGCGCGCCGCCCGCAAGGGTTCGCCGCAAATCCGTTCCCATCGCCCGAGCACGAAGGTAAGGCGCGGATCATGACCGCCCTCCACCCGTTCCACCTCGCTTTCCCCGTCGACGACCTTGCCGCCGCGCGCCGATTCTACGGCACCCTCCTCGGCTGCCCGGAGGGCCGCAGCTCCGACCGGTGGATCGATTTCGACTTTTTCGGTCACCAGATCGTCGCCCATCTCGCCCCTGGCCGCGCCGGCCGCGAGGCGCACAACCCGGTCGATGGCGAGCATGTGCCGGTGCCGCATTTCGGCATCGTGCTGCCGATCGCTGAGTGGGAGAAGATCGCCGAACGGCTCCAGGAAGCGGGCATCGACTTCATCATCCCGCCAGCCATCCGCTTCGCCGATCAGCCCGGCGAGCAGGCGACGATGTTCTTCCTCGATCCCGCAGGCAACGCCCTCGAGATCAAGGCGATGCGCGACCCTGCGAACCTGTTCGCCAAATAGTGATCAGCAGGGATTGATGCTGCCATATTGGCCGTTCCAGTAGAGCAAAGGCGACACGTCCTCGCGCACGCAGACGTCCTCGATCACGCCGATGAAGATCGAGTGCGTGCCGAACTGGTGGTGGTCGATGCGGCGGCACAGGATCGAAGCCTGGGCGTCGATCAGCCGCGGCGGCAGGTCGGGAAAAAGCTCCCACCCTTCCGCGAAGCGCCGTTCCTCCTCGCGCCGGTCGGCGAACATTCGGGCGATGTCCTCCTGGTCGCGGTGGAGGATGTTGACCCGGAAATTGGCCATGTCCGCCATCGAGGCGTGGACCGCGGCGGCGCGGTTGATGCAGGCGAGCAGGCTCGGTGGCTCCATCGACAGCGACGACACGGCGGTGGCGGTAATCCCGTGCGGGGAGCCATGAACGTTGAGGCTGATCACGTTCACCGTCGCCGCGACCCGGCGCATGGCGCGGCGGAACTGGTCGACGACCTCGTCCTCGCTACGGTTCATGCCTCAAACCGCATCTCGTAGCCGACCAGGATCTCGCACACCCAGCGCGCCGCGGTGAGCGCGGTGATCTCGCCGACGTCGAGCGACGGGTCGAACTCGGTGAGATCGACGAGCGCGACCTTCGGGTGGGCCGCGAGGATCCGGGCTGCGAGGAAGAAGTCGTTGACGCTCATCCCGCCCGGCCGGGCGCCGGGCGCGCCGGGGCACTGGCTTCGGTCGATCACGTCGATGTCGAAGTCGACGATGATCCGCTCGACATGGTCGAGATGGGCGAGCGCGTCGTCGATGACGTTGGCGATGTCGTCGCGGTGGACCATGTCGATGTCGATCACGTCGATCCCGGCCGCGACCGCGTCGTCGTGCATCTTGGCGGTGTTGGCGAACGGCGCGAGGCCGATCTGGCAGATGTTGCGCCCGGGCAGCCCGTCCTCGAGCAGGCAGCGCACCGGGTTGCCGTTGCGCGGTCCGTCCTCCGTCGTGCGCATGTCGAAATGGGCGTCGAGGGTGATCAGCCCGACCTCGCTGAGCGGCACGCCGAGGCCATGCGCCGCCGGCCGCGTCACCGCATTGTTGCCGCCGAGCAGGATGGTGAGCCGGTGAGCCGAGGTCGCGGCGGCGACCGCGTTGCGGATCGTCGCGAAGCCGTCGGCGGGCATCAGGCCCGTTACCGGCAGGTCGCCGCAGTCGGCGACGCGCCGGTGAAGCTCCTCGCCCGACAAGAGATCGTAGGTGCTGAACCGGCGCAGCGCCTGTCTTATGGTCGCAGGTGCGAGGTCGCAGCGGCCGGGGGTCACCGACCCCGCCTCCATCGGCACACCGATCAGCGCCACCTCCGCAATTTCCTCGGTCCCGATCAGATCGGTGATACGCGGCCAATCGCTCATGACTTGGCGCTTATCGCTCCTTCGTGCGAAAGGCGAGACCATGTGGGATCTCGTCCTTACCGACTGCAACATCGCGACCATGGACCCGGCGGTGCCGGGGCCGTTCGGGGCGATCGAGAATGGCGCCATCGGAGTCATCGACGGCCGAATCGTCCAGGTCGGCCGCCGCTCGGAAATCGCCGGCTCGCGCGCCAGGCGGGTCGAGGCGCTGGGCGGCGCCTGGGTGACGCCCGGCCTGATCGATTGCCACACCCACCTCGTCTTCGGCGGCAACCGCGCCAACGAGTTCGAGATGCGTCTCCAGGGCGCGAGCTACGAGGACATCGCCAAGGCCGGCGGCGGCATCGTCTCGACCGTCTCGGCGACGCGCGCGGCGAGCGAGCAGGAGCTGGTCGATCAGGCGCTGCCGCGACTGGACGCGCTGATGCGCGGCGGGGTCACCACCATCGAGATCAAGTCGGGCTACGGCCTCGACAAGAAGACCGAATTGAAGATGCTGCGCGCGGTTCGGGCGCTCGGCCGCGGCCGCGCGGTGCGCGTCGTCCCCACCCTCCTCGCTCTCCACGCTCTGCCGTCCGACTATAAGGACCGGCGCGAGGCGTTCGTCCGCCTCGCCACCGACGAGATCATCCCGGCCGCCAAGGCCCAGGGCCTCGCCGAGGCGGTCGACGCCTTCTGCGAGGGGATCGGCTTCACGCCGGCCGAGGTCCAGGAGGTGTTCGAGGCCGCCGCCGCCGCGGGCCTCCGCATCAAGCTCCACGCCGAGCAGCTCAGCAACCTCAATGGCGCCGCTCTCGCCGCCCGCTACGGCGCGCTGTCGGCCGACCATCTCGAGCATCTCGACGAGGCCGGCGCGGAAGCGATGGCGCGCGCAGGAATGGTCGGAGTCCTTCTCCCCGGCGCCTTCTACGCGCTCAAGGAGACATGCAAGCCGCCGGTGGACCTCATGCGCAAGCACAAGGTTCCCATGGCGGTGGCGACCGACTGCAATCCCGGCACCTCGCCGGTCCTGTCCCCGACCCTGATGCTGTCGATGGCCTGCACCCTGTTCGGTCTCACGCCGGAGGAGGCGCTGGCCGGAATGACCCTCAACGCCGCCCGCGCCCTCGGCCGCGAGAACGAGATCGGCTCGATCACCACCGGCAAGGTCGCGGACCTCTGCGTGTGGGACGTCACTCGCCCCGCCGAGCTCTGCTACTGGATCGGCCACCCGGGACCGCAGCGACGGCTGTTCGGAGGGATTGAAGCCTAGACCGCACCGTCCGGCCGAGCGCGCCGCGCCGCGCCGAAACGGAGCACCAAAACGGATCGGGTTGCGGTCGCGCCGACCGCCGACCTCCCTCATATTCCCTCTGTTTTGAGCGATCGGGGGGCATCTATGGGGTCGCGCATTCCACCCTTTCTGCTTTCGGCCGGACTCCTGCTCAGCGCGCAGCCGAGCCTTGCCCAACCGGCGCCGAGCGCCGCCGACGCGGCCGATGCCGAGGCCAGCAGGCACAGGGCGGAGGCCGATAGGTGGGCCCAGCGGGCTGCGCTGCTGCGCCAGCGGGAGGCCATCGACCGCGCCTTGGCCGCACCTGAGATGCAGACAGTCGCCACCGCCGCTGCTCAGAATCCTCCGCCGAGGGCCGAGAGCCGCCAGCGGAACGAGGGACAGACGGGTCCAGGCGGCAACAGCCAGGACACGACCGATCCGCCTGTCGGTGTCGGCAGAAACACTCCGGAGGTGGAGGAGGAGGGACAGCCCGTCACCCGGCCTTTTGGCGGAATCAATTTTGGCGTCGGCATCTCGTTCACGCTCGACCTGGGATCGAGCGATCGTGTGCAGGAGGCGCAGCTGGTCAACGGCGTTGTCCGGGTAACGGACGAGCGGAACGGCATCGCCCGCATCATGCTCGAATCCCACTATCTGTTTACGCCGGGCTACGACCCCACCCCGAATGCGGTGCAGCCCAGGAACGGCCCGTTTGACACCTATGCCGGGCAGTGGGGACACGGACCATTCGTCGCCTTGCAGCCGGGCCAGGACGACATCATCGATGCGGTCGGCCTCGGCTGGATGATCGGCTTCCGCCGGAGCCTCACCACGACGCAGAGCTTCAATTTCGGATTGGGGGCCGTGGTGGACCCGAACACCAAGATTCTCGGCGACGACATCCTTCCGAACCAGCCGTTGCCACCGGGAGAAACGGAGATTCGCTTCACCAACGAGATGCAGACCGGACTCCTGTTCCTGACCTCCTTCTCCTTCTAGGCGCAGCGATATCGGCGGCGCCTGGCCGGCCTGAACCGACGGCATTTGCCCTTCCAAAAGCCACGGTCGGGCGGCTAGTGGAAGCCATGCTTTCACGACGCGACAACAGCCGCACCATTCGTGCGCGCACGGGGCCTGATCTCAAGGCCAAGGCCTGGACCACCGAAGCCGCCGTGCGCATGCTGATGAACAATCTCGACCCGCAGGTCGCCGAGGCCCCGGAAAGCCTCGTCGTCTATGGCGGCATCGGCCGCGCCGCGCGCGACTGGGCGAGCTTCGACCGGATCGTCGAAACCCTGGAGCGGCTGGAAGGCGACCAGACCCTGCTCGTCCAGTCGGGCAAGCCGGTCGGCGTGTTCCGCACCCATGCCGACGCGCCGCGAGTCCTCATCGCCAATTCCAACCTGGTGCCGAAATGGGCGACCTGGGACCATTTCAACGAGCTCGATCGCAAAGGCCTGATGATGTACGGCCAGATGACGGCCGGATCGTGGATCTACATCGGCACCCAGGGCATCGTCCAAGGCACCTACGAGACCTTCGCCGAGATGGGCCGCCAGCATTTTGGGGGCGACCTCAAGGGCAAATGGATCCTCACCGCGGGCCTCGGCGGCATGGGCGGCGCCCAGCCGCTCGCCGCGGTCATGGCCGGCGCCCACTGCATCGCCATCGAGTGCCAGGAAAGCAGCATCCAGAAGCGTCTCGAGACCCGCTATCTCGACAGGCGCGCGACCAGCATCGACGAGGCGCTCGAAATCATCCGAACCGCGACCGAGCCGACCTCGGTCGGCCTGCTCGGCAACGCCGCCGAGATCCTGCCGGAGATGGTCAAGCGCCGCATCCGCCCCGATGCGCTGACCGACCAGACCTCCGCCCACGACCCGGTCAACGGATACCTGCCGATCGGCTGGACCGTCGACCAATGGATCGCCAGGCGCGAGAGCGATCCCAAGGCGGTCGAGGAAGCGGCGCGCAAGTCGATGGCGGTCCATGTCGAGGCGATGCTCGCCTTCAAGGACATGGGCGTTCCGACCTTCGACTATGGCAACAACATCCGCCAGGTCGCCAGGGACGAGGGCGTCACCCACGCCTTCGATTTCCCGGGCTTCGTCCCGGCCTATGTGCGTCCGCTCTTCTGCCGCGGCGTCGGCCCGTTCCGCTGGGTCGCCCTCTCGGGCGATCCGGAGGACATTTACCGCACCGACCAGCGCGTGAAGGAGCTGATCCCGGACGACGCCCACCTCCACCGCTGGCTCGACATGGCGCGCGAGCGCATCGCCTTCCAGGGCCTTCCCGCGCGCATCTGCTGGGTCGGCCTCGGCCAGCGCCACCGCCTCGGCATGGCGTTCAACGAGATGGTCCGCAGCGGCGAGGTGTCGGCCCCGATCGTCATCGGCCGCGACCATTTGGACAGCGGCTCCGTCGCCTCGCCCAATCGCGAGACCGAGGCGATGATCGACGGCTCCGACGCCGTGTCCGACTGGCCCCTGCTCAACGCCCTGCTCAACACCGCGTCGGGCGCGACCTGGGTGTCGCTCCATCATGGCGGCGGGGTCGGCATGGGCTATTCGCAGCATGCCGGAATGGTCATCGTCGCCGACGGTACCGACGAGGCCGCACGGCGGCTCGAACGCGTGCTGTGGAACGACCCCGGCACCGGGGTGATGCGCCACGCCGATGCCGGCTACGACATCGCCATCGACTGCGCCCACGAACAGGGGCTGGATCTTCCGATGATCTCCTCACCAGCCCGTTCGGGCTGAGCCTGTCGAAGCCCTCCCTTTCTTGATGTGCTGAGCTAGGAAGAAGGACAGGCCTTCGACAAGCTCAGGCCGAACGGAGTTTGTTGTGACTATCGACCTCAACCCCGGCTCGATCCCGCTCGCCACCCTGCGCGACATCTGGGCCGGAGCGCCGGTCGCCCTGGCGGCCCCCGCCTGGGACGCGGTGCGCGAGTCGGCCGACTCGGTCGGCGCGATCGTGGCGAGCGGTCGCACCGTCTACGGTATCAACACCGGCTTCGGACTTCTCGCCCAGACCCGGATTCCGACCGAGCGCCTCGCCGAGCTCCAGCGCAACCTTATCCTCTCGCATAGCGCCGGCCTCGGCGCGCCGCTCAGCCCGCAAGTCGTGCGGCTAATGATGGTGCTCAAGGTCGTCGGCCTAGGCCGCGGCATGAGCGGCGTGCGCCCCGAGCTGGTCGAGCGCATCCTCGCGATGATCGCGGCGGATGCCCTGCCGGTCATCCCGAGCCAGGGCTCGGTCGGCGCCTCCGGCGACCTCGCCCCGCTCGCCCATATGAGTGCCGCAATGCTCGGCGAGGGCCGAATCACCCTTCGCGGCGAGGACATGCCCGCCGCCGTGGCGCTTCAGAAGCTCGGTCTCGAGCCGCTCGTGCTCGGCCCCAAGGAAGGCCTGGCGCTGATCAACGGCACCCAGGCCTCGACCGCGATCGCGCTCGACACCCTGTTCGCCGCCGAGCGCGTGTTCGGCGCCGCGCTCGTCTCGGGCGCGCTGTCGACCGACGCTCTCAAGGGGACTGACGTCGCCTTCGACCCGCGAATCCATGCGGCGCGCGGCCAGAGGGGCCAGATCGCCGTCGCCGAGATGCTCCGCGGCCTGCTCGCGGAAAGCGGAATCCGTGCCTCGCACGAGGGCTGCGCCAAGGTGCAGGACCCCTACAGCTTCCGCTGCCAGCCACAGGTGATGGGCGCCTGCCTCGACCTCATGCGCAATGCCGCGGCGGTGCTCGAGATCGAGGCCAACGCGGTCACCGACAATCCCCTGCTGTTCGGCGACGACGCCCTGTCGGGCGGCAATTTCCATGCCCAGCCGGTCGCCTTCGCGGCCGACACTTTGACCATGGCGTTGTGCGAGATCGGCTCGATCTCCGAACGGCGCATGGCCGTTCTGGTCGATCCCAAGATGAGCGGCCTCCCGCCCTTCCTGATCGAGGACAGCGGCGTGAACTCGGGTTTCATGATCGCCCAGGTCTCCGCCGCGGCTTTGGTGTCGGAGAATAAGTCCCTCGCCTGGCCGGCGAGCGTCGACACCGTGCCGACCTCGGCGGGGCAGGAGGACCATGTTTCGATGGCCACCCATGCCGGCACGAAGGCGCGCCGAGTCGCCGGCAATGCCGCCGGAGTGATCGGCATCGAGCTACTCGCCGCGGCTCAGGGCATCGACTTCCAGCGTCCTCTGAAAAGCTCGCCCCCGCTCGAGCAGGCGATGGCGGCAATCCGCGCCGCCGTGCCCTTCTACGACAAGGACCGCTACATGGCCGACGACATCGCCTGGGCGCAGAAGGCCGTTCTGGACGGCGCGTTCGGCGAAGCGGGCATCCTATCTCGGGGCTGACCAGATCACCGTCGACACGATGGCGGCGATGAAGCCGACGAAGACGAGCCCCAATACTCCGGCGACCGCGCCGAGGACGATTCCGCCGACGCTCATGATGTAGGGCGAGCGGTCGGCGAGATTCTGGCCAAGCCGCTTGCCCTTGATCCCGAAGATGATCGCCGGGATGGCGGCGATCAGGCCGAGCGGCCAGAACATGAAGCCGATCCCGCCGCAGACCAGCGAGATGATCGCGTAATTGGTCGCCTGCCGCGCGGTCTCGCTCTGGGCAGGTGCATAGGCATTGCCCGAGACCGCCGGGCCGCTGGCCGGCAGGATGAAGATGTCGATTGGCCGTTCGTCCGCGATCTCGAAATCGACGTCCCGGCCGACGAGCGGTTCCTCCGGCGAACGCCAGTCGGCGCGCTGGAAGGTCCTGCGCTGGCCCGACACGTCGCTGATGATGCCGCTTCGCTCGGCGGGATCCCAATGGATGATCGTGCCGCGCATGCCGCCCCTCCGATGCCTGTCGCCCGACGATAGCCAAGCGCGGGCGCGAGCGGAACCGGGCCGGACGCGCGGCCAGGCTGATCAGGCGCCGCCGCCACGCTCCTCGGCGGCGGCCATCAGGTCCATCAGGTTGCGCGCCGCCTCGCGATCGGCCTCGTCCTTGAAGGCGACGTCGAGGTCCGGCGCCTCGCCGAGGGTGAACAGCAAGGCCCACAAGGCGAAGCGCCGGGCGCGGTCGGTCTCGAGGCCGAGATCGACCTTCATGCGGTCGATGCCCGCGGTGAGCACGTCGGGCGACAGCGCCGCCATGTCGGTGGTACCGAAATAGCGCTGGAGCTGATCGTCGAAGGTCATGCCGCGCTCTACTCCGCCGGCGCCGCCTGAGCTCGCGCACGCTCGCGCTTTGCCTTACGGCGGCGGCGCCAGGACGTGTAGCCGAGGCGGCTCGGGAACAGGATGAAGCCGGTGACGATCACCAACAGGCCGAACGCGGTCGTGATCATCAGCAGCGGCGTGTTGAAGTCCTCATGGTTCTTGAAGTCCATGATGTGGAGCGACCACAGGAAGTCGAACGTGCGCCACAGCGTCGAGCGGCGCGCGCCGACGGCGCCGGTGTCGGCGGCGACGTAGAGCGCGCGCCGCGCCCCGTCGTCGAAGTCCACCCGCCAGGCCGGCAGGGCGCCGCGATATTCGGTCGACTCCTGCTCGACGAAGCTGACTCGGGCGGCGCGCTGGTCGCCGGCATGGTCGCGTTCCGCGATCTGCACGGCGAGGGTCTGGGGGATCGGCGACAGCTGCCGGCCGGACGCGAGGTCGTAGAGCCGCGGCTTCGCCCCGGCGCCGGTGACCAGGGCGACCGGCTGGCCGAGCAGGCTGCGGAACTCGATCTTCTCGCCGGCCTGAGCGCCGGCCGCATGGATGCGCTGGAGGCCGGCCGCGGCGTCCGCCATCGAGATGGGAACGGGCGGCTGCTCGGCGACCATATGCTCGCTGCGCACCTGCTCGATCGGCGCGATGGCGAAGAACAGGCCGCTCACGAACCAGAAGAGGAACGGAACGGCCAGCACCAAAGCGAGCCATTTGTGGATCTTGCCTGCAATTCGCGACGGTGCCGCCATTCTACTACCCCCACTTGGTTCCATCTAGATCAACATGATCGCGGCGGGATGTCACTGCTTGCAGTGACCCATCGCTTCGTGCTCGGGTGTACACGTAGTCGTCGGAGCGGAGGGTTCCTGCTTCGGCGCCGGCTCCACCCGGTCCACCCGCCGCTCGACCGGCATGATCTCCCTGCGCGTGGTCGGCGCCGGCCGCGGTTCGGGCGTCGGCGCGGCGCGCGGCGCGGGAGCCGCCGCTTCGGCGGCGCTCATGTTGGCAGGTTCGGAAACGTTGCCATCGTCCGACGGCACCGCCGCGTTTGCGGGCGCAGCTTCGGCGACGTTGTTGGCGGCGAGATTGTTCTCGATTTCCGGCTGGCCGCAGGCGGCCAGCACGGCCGCGCCGGCGGTTGCCGTCCAAAATGCAGTCTTCTTCATCATCGTTTTTCCTTGAATGAGAGGCGGGATTTCCCGCTCAAAAAGCCAGATGGTCCATGCCGTGCGTGACGGATGCGCCGAGGAATCCCTGGACCAGCAGCAGGGAAACGATCAGGCCGAGCAGATAGACCATCGCCCGACCGTTGGCGGCCTCGCGCCGTCGCCACGCCCGCCATGCGACCGCTCCGCACAGGAGCGCGAGCGCTGTTCCCAGCCAGCGATGCCATTGCAGGATCGGGTCGGTATCCGTGACGGTCAGCCCGCCGTTCAGCCACCCCAGGATGCCGGCCAGCATGCTGGCCGCGCCGGCGACCACGATCAGCGCGCGGATCAGCTCGACCGTCTCGCCGCGTCTTCGGGCGAGGACGAGCGCGACGAAGGCGACCGGAAACAGCGCGATCGGAAAGTGGACCGCGAACGGGTGCATCCGACCGAACCAGTCGGTCAGGCGGCCAAGGAAGGTCTTGGGCGCCTGCGCCTCCATCTCCTCCATATGAGCCTCCATCTGCTGCTGCATCTCGGAGGGAGGGATCGGACGGCTTGCCGGTGAGGCGGCGGGTTGCGCCGCCGCCGGTTGACGCGCTTTCTGGTGATCCTTGTGCGCCGGAGCAGGCGATCCCAGGGTCGACAGCGCGACCAGGACCGCGATCAGCAAGGTTCGGATCAAAACCATATCCGGACCCCGGCCAGGAATCGGACGCCTCCCGCGTCCTCGCCGGCTGCTTCGCGGAAGCTGGCGGTGCGGCCGTAAGCCTGTTCCCATTCGACCCCGACATAGGGGGCGAATTCGGGCGCGATCTCGTAGCGCAGGCGCAGGCCCGCCTCGGTCGTGCTGAGGCCGGCGCCGATGCCAAGCTCGGGAATGTCCTGCGCCGACAGCTCGACCTCGACCAGCGGCTGGAGGATCAGGCGCTGGGTGATGCGCAGGTCATGCTCGGCCTCGATGCGCGCGGTGAGCTCGCCCTCGTCGGAGAGGAAGGCGGCGGCGTCGACCTCGATCCAATAGGGCGCCAGGCCCTGGATTCCGAGGGCGAGGTGGGCGCGCTCGGGATCGGGCGCGAAGTCGTAGCGCAGGCCCGCCTGGAGATCGAAGAAGGGCGAGATAGCGTGGCCCCACAGAGCCTGGATCTCGCCATGCTCCAATTCGCCGCCGAACGCGCCCTCACCCTCGGTCTTGAGCCACACGCGGTCGAGCGGCTCGCCGTAGAAAAAGTCGGCTTCCCAGGCATAGCTTTCCTCGCCGTCGCCGAAGCCGACCTCGAGGCGCTCGGCGCGCAGCCGGCTGGTTGCCATGCGGCCGTGCATTCGGATGAGCTCCCGCCGTGCCGGATCCATCTGCCCGGCGCCGAACACGGTGTCGGCGGCATGTTCGGGGCCCGAGAACGCGCCCGGAGGAGGCGGGCCGACCGGCGGTGCCGGCGGCGCGGCCTGGTCTCCTGGCATCTGGTGCCCGGCATGCGGGTCCGCCTCCTGCCCGGGCATCGCATGACCCGCGTGCGGATCGGTCGCGGGCTGCTGCTCCATGGTGCAGTGACCCATTGCCGCATGCTCAGCGGTGCAGGTGGACGGCGGAGCGGGCGCAGGGGTCGGCGCTGGCGTCGGCGACATGGTGCAATGCCCCATCGCCGCATGCTCGGCCGTGCAGGTGGACGCTGGCGCGGGCGCAGGGGCCGGCGCGGCCGGGATCGTGCAATGTCCCATCGCCGCATGCTCCGGCGTGCAGGTCGTCGCTGGCGTTGGTGCCGGTGCGGGCTGAGCGTGTCCGCCATGCTGCGCCAGCGCCGGCGTGGCGGCGGTCGTCGCGAGGAGCGCGATCAGGAGCCGGGTCATGCCGCGCCTCCGTCCATCGGGCGGACCTTCACGACGCGCATCATTCCGGCGTGCATGTGGAGCAGCAGGTGGCAGTGGAAGGCCCAGTCGCCGGGCGCGTCCGCGGTGAGGTCGAGGTCGACCGTGCCGCCGGGCTGCACGTTGACCGTGTGCTTGAACGGCTGGTTGCCGCTGTGGCCGTTGACCAGCTCCCAGAAATGGCCGTGGATGTGGATCGGGTGGGCCATCATCGTGTCGTTGATCAGCCGCATCCGCACCCGCTCGTTGCGCTCGAAGCGAAGCGGCTCCGGGTTCTCGCTCAGGCGGACTCCGTCGAACGACCACATGAACCGCTCCATGTTGCCGGTCAGGTGGACCTCGACGGTGCGCGTCGGTTGGCGCCGGTCGGTATTCGGGCGAAGCGACACGAGGTCGCGATAGGTCAGGACGCGGTGGCCGACATCGTCGAGACCGACTCCAGGATCCCCGGTGCGGTCGACCGGCGCCGGAGCGATCATGTCGACTCCGGGATTGAGATCGACCTGCGGCGCGTTGCGCGGGTCGCGCATGTCGTGGCTCATCGGCGCCGGTTCATCCGCAGAGGCGGCCGGAGCGCTGCCCCCGTGAGCGCTGTGATCCATGCCGCCGCCATGGGCGCCGTGATCCATCCCGCCCATTCCCATGTCGCGCATGGTCAGGATCGGGCGATCGCGCAGCGGCGGCACCGCGGCGGTCATGCCGAGCCGCGGAGCGAGGGTAGCGCGGCCCATGCCCGAGCGGTCCATCGCCTCGGCGACGAAGGTGTAGGCGCGGTCCTCGGTCGGAGTGACGATGACGTCATAGGTCTCGGCCGCCGAGATCTGGAACTCGTCGACCGTGACCGGCCGCACGTCCTGGCCGTCGGCGCTGACCACGGTCATCGGCAGGCCGGGGATGCGTATGTTGAAGATCGACATCGCGCCGGCGTTGATGATCCTGAGGCGCACCCGCTCGCCGGGGCGGAACAGGCCGGTCCAGTTCTCCTGCGGGCCGTGGCCGTTGATGAGGTAGGTGTAGGTGGTGCCGTTGACGTCGAGGATGTCGGTCGGGTCCATCCGCATCTCGGCCCACATGCGCCGGTCCTCGGCGCTCATCTGGTGCTCGGGATCGCCGCTGAGGCGACCGGCGAGCGTCATGCGCTGGCGGTTGAAATAACCCGCCTCCTGGCGGAGCTTGTGCATGATCTGGTGCGGGTGGAGAAAGCTCCAGTCGCTGAGCACGATGACATGCTCGCGGTCGTAGGCGACCGGGTCGGCGCCCGCGGGATCGATGATCATCGGCCCGTAATGGCCCTGCTGCTCCTGGAGCCCGCTATGGCTGTGGAACCAGTAGGTGCCCGACTGGCGCACCGGGAATTCGTAGACGAAGGTCTCGCCCGGGCGGATGCCGGGAAAGCTGACGCCCGGCACGCCGTCCATCTGGAACGGCAGAATCAGGCCGTGCCAGTGGATGGAGGTATCTTCCTCGAGAGTGTTGGTGACCGCGATGCGCACGTCCTGGCCTTCGCGCAGGCGGATGAGCGGGGCCGGGATGGTCCCGTTGATGGTGACGGCATGGCCGCTGCGGCCGCCGACGCGGAAATTCGAATACCCGACGGCCAGGCGGATGTCGGTTCCGCTGAGCGTCTGCATCTGCGGCCGGATCCCCGGCGAGCCGGTCTGCGCCCAGGCGGGGAAGAGTCCGGAAAAGGCGAGGCCGGCGGCGCCCGTCGCGGCGCCGCGCAGCACCGACCGCCTGTCGAGGGCAAGTCTGTCGATCATGCTAATCCTTCGCGGCCGCGGCAAGGCGGCCATAAGCAGGGTCGAGGGCGGCGGCGCTGGCCGCCGCCCTCTCGTCCTGTCGCTTAGTGCTGGTGCTGCGGCTGAGCCGGCGCGGCCGGCGCCGCCGGCTGCTGGCCGTGGCCGTGCTGCGCACAGCACGGACGCTGCGCGGCGTCGGCGCCTTCGCAGCAGTCCATGCGCCCGTTGTTGTTGGCATCGGCGCAGCAATTGGCCTGGGCGCCATGACCCTGATGCTGGCCGTGACCGCCCTGCGCGCTCTGGCCGTGCTGGGCATGGGTGCCGTGGCCGTCATGCTCGGCATGGCCCTGCTGGGCGCCATGACCCTGGTGCTGGGCGTGGTCGCCATGATTGTGCTGCGCCGGAGCGGCGGGCTGCGCCAGGGCGGGAGTGACGAAAGCGAAGGCCGCCGCGGCGGCGATGAGAATGGTCTTCATGTGATGATCTCCTGAATGGGTCGGTCGAGCGCCCGGAGGCGCAGGCGATCGGTCAGGAGAGTCGCGGAGGCGGCGGATCGGCGGCGGGATTGAGGCCGCCGGCGAGCGAGACGATCATCGCCGGCTCGGGCGCGGCGACGGGAAGCGGGGGATCGGCAAGCTGGACGCCGGGGGACGGCATGCAGGCGCAGGCGATCATGCAGTCGATGCTCTTGCCCGGCGCCTGGTCGGCCGGGGCCTGGTCCTGGGATCCGCCCATCTCCGCGCAATGACCGCTCACCGCCTGGTCGGCAGCTGCATGCGGCGCGGCCATGGCGGCGTGGCTTCCGACCATGCCGAGCGGAGCCAGCAACAGGGCCGCCAGGACGAAGAGTCGAAGGAGGGCGCGAAGCCGCATGGCGCTGCAATTATGCTTGGGCGGCCGCATGCGCAATGCACATACGAAAAAACCCCGCCGAAGCGGGGCCGTTTTGTTGGTTGCGGGGGTAGGATTTGCCGCACCTGCGGTGCGTCGTCTCCGCCGCGCGCCGCGCGGCTCCGGCTGAACGAGCTCCAAAGCCAAGACCCGCCACGACCAACAAAAAAGCCCCGCCGAAGCGGGGCTGTTTTGTTGGTTGCGGGGGTAGGATTTGAACCTACGACCTTCAGGTTATGAGCCTGACGAGCTACCGGGCTGCTCCACCCCGCGCCAACTTGAGCTGAGCGCTCGGCGGCACGCTTCACGCGCGCAGCCAGGCGCTCGGCCCTGAACCGACAAAGCCGCCGCTCGGTGTACCGGCAGCGGCTTCGTCATAACGTTGTGAATGGGTTCGATCCGTGCCTGCCTGCGCCGGCTGCAAAGCCTGGCGACGACCTACTCTTCCATCGCTTAAGCGATAGTACCATCGGCGCTGTCCGGTTTCACGGCCGAGTTCGGGATGGGATCGGGTGGGTCACAGACGCTATAGCCACCAAGCTATGAAGCCGGCGCCGACAAGCGGGATCGTTCTAGAAATCGTGCACAATACATCATCTGGCTGAGCCACACGCTCACCACAGCAATGCTGTCGGTGATGGTGGGACTCTCAAGCGCGAATAGGACAATTAGGACCGGTTAGCTCCATGCGTTACCGCACTTCCACATCCGGCCTATCAAGGTCGTGGTCTCCGACCGTCCTGAGATTGCTTATCTTGAGGGAGGCTTCCCGCTTAGATGCTTTCAGCGGTTATCCCGTCCATACATAGCTACCCTGCTGCACCACTGGCGTGATGACAGGTCCACCAGAGGTATGTTCACCCCGGTCCTCTCGTACTAGGGGCAACTCCTCTCAACAATCGACGCCCACGGCAGATAGGGACCAAACTGTCTCGCGACGTTCTGAACCCAGCTCACGTACCACTTTAATTGGCGAACAGCCAAACCCTTGGGACCTGCTCCAGCCCCAGGATGTGATGAGCCGACATCGAGGTGCCAAACAACCCCGTCGATATGAGCTCTTGGGGGTTATCAGCCTGTTATCCCCGGCGTACCTTTTATCCGTTGAGCGATGGCCCTTCCACGAGGGACCACCGGATCACTATGACCGACTTTCGTCTCTGCTCGACTTGTCAGTCTCGCAGTCAGGCGGGCTTATGCCATTGCACTCTAACAGACGGTTTCCAACCGTCCTGAGCCCACCATCGCGCGCCTCCGTTACTCTTTAGGAGGCGACCGCCCCAGTCAAACTACCCGCCACAGAGGGTCCCTACGCCGGCTAACGGCGCGAGGTTAGACTGTAGAAAACAACAGGGTGGTATTTCACCAGTGGCTCCACCCGAGCTGGCGCCCGAGCTTCAAAGCCTCCCACCTATCCTACACAGTTATTTTCCACAGCCACTCTGAAGCTGCAGTAAAGGTGCACGGGGTCTTTCCGTCTAACCGCGGGTACTCCGCATCTTCACGGAGAATTCAATTTCGCTGAGCATGTACTGGAGACAGTGGGGAAGTCGTTACGCCATTCGTGCAGGTCGGAACTTACCCGACAAGGAATTTCGCTACCTTAGGACCGTTATAGTTACGGCCGCCGTTTACCTGGGCTTCATTTCGGAGCTT
>NZ_JAANPA010000024.1:27500-46214 GCF_011320075.1 Sphingosinicella sp. YJ22
CGCGCGCATGGACGGCGACGACATCTCCAGGCCCGAGCGATTCGAGAAGCAGGCCTCCTTCCTGAAGGCCAATCCGGACTTCGGCGTCGTCGGTACCCTCACCGTCAACATCGACGAGCACGGCCGCGAGAGCTGGCTCAACGCCGACCAGCCGACCGACTGGGACGGCTTTCGCGACGCGCTCAAGGACAAGCCGCTGCTCTGCCACCCCTCGGCGATGATTCGCACCGAGGTGGTGCGCGCCGTCGGCGGCTACCGCGCGGCGTTCAGGCATTGCGAGGATTACGATCTGTGGCTGCGCCTGTCCGAGCGCACCAAATTGTGCAGCCTGCCCGATCGGCTGCTCCTCTACCGCTATTCCGACAGCCAGGTCAGCGAGAAGCATATCTATGCCCAGGCGCTCGGCGCCGCGATCGCCTGGCTCGCCCATGTCGAGCGCGAGGCCGGGCGGCCCGATCCGATCGACGGGCTCGATTCGCTGCCGCCGGTCGACGAGCTCGATTCGCTGTTCGGCCGCGCCGGGGTGTCGCGCGAGGTGCGCGAGATCGTCGCTCCGCGCCTGGTCTACTCGCCGGTCGCGCTCAAGGGCGACGGCTACGACCTCGTCCTCGCTCACGCGCGCGAGGGGGCGCGCGCGGGAATGTGGAAGACCGCCGCGCGCCTCGTCCGATTCGGCGAACCGGTGCGCGCCGCGCGCCTCGCCGCCGCGCTGGCGACGCCATGACCGGGGCGTCGGGCGGCCGGGGCCAGTCGGCCAAGGGTCAGTCGGCCAGGGGTCAGTCGGTCCGCGGCGCGGCCTTGTGGTCGATGGCGGCGCAATATGCGTCCTTCGCCATCACCTTCATCGTCAGCGTCCTCATCTCCCGATTCTTCCTCGGCCCCGAGGAAGTCGGCCTGTTCTCGATCGCTCTCGCCGCGGCGATGCTGGTCTCGGTCCTCCAGGACTTCGGGATCACCCGCTACGTCGCCGGCGAGCCGGAGCTGGGCGAGGACAAGATCCGCGCCTGCTTCTCGGTCTCCCTGATCGTCGCCCTGGGAATCGGCCTCGTCATCCTCGCGCTCGCCTGGCCGGTCGCCCAATTCTACGGCGATTCGCGGCTGTTCCCGGTGATGGCGGTGATCGCCAGCTCCTATTGCCTGGTGCCGTTCGGGATCGTCCCGAGCGCCCTCCTCCAGCGCGATATGGATTTTCGACGTTTGTTCGTCGTCAATGTCGGCGCGGCGCTTGCCGGCGGCGGCACCGCGCTCGCCACTGCGGCGGCCGGCGAATCGGCGATGTCGCTCGCCTGGGGCACGGTCGCCCAGCAGGCCATGAAGGCGATTCTCGGCATGGCGCTCGCCGGCCACCGCCCGACCTGGCCGCTCACCACTTCGGGCATCCGGCCGATCCTCGGCTTCGGCACCGGCATGTCGGCGCTCTATGTCAGCGGCGCGATCGGCGTTCGCACCCCCGATCTTATCGTCGGCCGAATCGTCAGCATCGCCGCGACCGGCCTCTACAGCCGCGCCTCCTCGCTCGCCGCCCAGCTCGTCACTCTACTGACCGGCGCCGTCGGCGCCGTCTTCTACCCGGCCTTCGCGCGGCTTCGCGACCGCGGCGAGGATCTGGCGCCGCCTTATCTGCGGGTCGTGTCCGGCTATACCGCCGTGACCTGGCCGGCGATGGCCTTCCTCGCGGCCGCCGCTTTGCCGATGGTGCTGCTCCTTTATGGCGAGCGCTGGCAGGAGGTCGCCCCGCTGCTCGCGCTGATCGCCTTGTCCGAATTCTTCTTCACCGCGATTCCCTTGCAGATGGAGCTCCCCATCCTGCTCGGCCGGATGAAGCGGCTGCTCGTCCTCAACATCCTCGACACCGCGATCAGCATCGGCCTGCTCCTGCTCGGCGCGCTGTGGAGCCTCGAGGCCGCGGCAGCGTCGCGAATCGCCTACGGCTTCGCCTGGTGGTTCATCTACGCCTGGCTGCTGCGCGACCTGATCGGCCTCAAATGGCTGGCCTTGCTCGACGTCTACGTCCGCAGCCTCGCCGTTTCCGCCGCGGCGATCGCCCCCGTGCTCCTTGCCTACGTCTTTATAGCGCCGCCCGAATCCCTGCCCGTGACCTGGCTGTTGACCTCGGTCGGCACCGGCGCCCTGTGCTGGTTCGGCGCCTTGTTCGTGGTGCGCCATCCGGTCCGCGACGAGATCGCCGCCTTCATCGCCCACCTGCTCCCGGCGCGCGCCGCTCGAACAGCCACACCCTGATCGCGCTGGCGAGGTTGGGCGGGTCGGCCTGCTGGATGCGCTCCGCGTCGATCCGAGCGACCAGCGCGGAGAGCGGCACCCGCTCCTCGTCCGCCGCCGCCTTGAGCGCCTCCCAGAACACCGGCTCCAGGCTGATCGACGTGGCGTGCCCGGCAATCATGACGGAGCGCTTGACCGGACCCATCGCCTTCCCTCCCGCCAACGGCGGAATCATTTTCACGCGGAGACGCGGAGGCGCGGAGAAGGAAGAAGAGGACGCGGAGGCGCCTCGCTCACCATTTCCTCCGCGTCTCCGCGCCTCCGCGTGAACCAATTTATTCCCGCTGCGCGGGATCAATACATGTGCTGGCCGCCGTTGATGCTCAGCGTCGAGCCGGTGATGAAGCCGCCATTCTCGTCGCACAGGAAGGTGACTCCGCGCGCGATCTCCTCGGCGCGGCCGAGGCGGCCGACCGGGATTTTGGCGACGATCTTCTCGAGCACGTCGGCGGGCACCGCGGCGACCATGTCGGTGTCGATATAGCCCGGAGCGATCGCGTTGACCGTGATCCCGGCCCGCGCGCCTTCCTGCGCCAGCGCCTTGGTGAAGCCGTGGATGCCCGACTTGGCCGCGGCATAATTGACCTGGCCGTACTGGCCGGCCTGGCCGTTGATCGAGCCGATGTTCACGATGCGCCCATATTTGCGCTGGTTCATACCGTCCCACACCGCCTTGGCCATGTTGTAGCAGCCGCCGAGATTGGTATCGATCACCTCGTCCCAGGCCTTGCGGTCCATCCGCTTCATCGTGCCGTCGCGGGTGATTCCGGCATTGTTGACCACGATGTCGACGGGGCCGAGCTCGGCCTCGACCTGGGCGACACCGGCGACGCAGGCGTCATAGTCTGAGACGTCCCACTTATAGGCCTTGATGCCGGTGCGATCGGTGAAGGCGCGGGCGCGCTCGTCATTGCCGGCATAGTTTGCGGCGACGGTGACGCCCTGTGCCTTCAGCGCGAGGCTGATCGCCTCGCCGATTCCCCTGGTTCCGCCGGTGACGATCGCGACACGCGCCATTCTCTCTCTCCCACCTGTCTTATGAGTCGACCTCTATGGGCGAGACACCCAGCCTTCAAGTTCGGTTCCGATGACGGCGCGCAGCATGGCGATGCCGGTCGTCGTCGCGTTGAGGCAGGGCAGGTAGGCGAAGGCCTCGCCGCCCGCGGCCAGGAACTGCTCCTCGCCGCGGATCGCCAACTCCTCGAGAGTCTCGAGGCAATCGGCCGAGAAGCCCGGCGCGAGGATCGCCACCTTCTTCACGCCCTCGCCCGGCAGCCGGCCGAGCGCCGCGTCGGTATAAGGCTCCAGCCATTTCGCGCGGCCGAAGCGGGACTGGAACGTCACCCTCACCTCGCGGCCGAGCGCCTCGCTGAGGAGCCGGCCGGTCTTCTGGCAATGGCAATGATAGGGATCGCCGAGGCGAAGCGTGCGCTCCGGCATGCCGTGGAAGCTCGCGATCAGCGCGTCCGGCGTGAAGTCGAGATCGGCGAGCTGAGCTTCGACCGTCTCCTTCAGCGCAGCGATGTAGCGCGGGTCGTCATGATAAGGCGGAAGAGTGCGCACCGCCGGCTGCCAGCGCATCGCCATGAGCGATCGGAAGGCCTGGTCGTTGGCGGTCGCCGTCGTCGCCGCGCAATATTGCGGATAGAGCGGCGCGAGCAGGATGCGCTCGCAGCCCGCGTCCTTCAGCGCCTGCATCCGGTCGCCGATCGCCGGGCGGCCATAACGCATCGCCCAGTCGACCACGACGCCCGGTCCGAATGCATCCTTGAGCCCTTCGGCCTGCGCCTTGGTGATCGCGGCGAGCGGCGAGCCTTCCTCCGTCCAAACCTGCCGGTAGGCGTGGGCCGACTTCTTGGGCCGCGTGGTCAGCACGAAGCCGCGCAGGATCGGCTGCCACACCAGCGGCGGGATCTCGACCACCCGCCGGTCCGACAGGAACTCGGCGAGATAGGTCCGCACCGCCTTCGGCGTCGAATCCTCGGGCGTGCCGAGGTTGATCAGCAGCACGCCGACCTTGCGGTCCGGGATGGCGGGGTGGTCAGGCGGCATAGTCACAGTCTCAACACCCCCAACGTCATCCCAGCGAAAGCTGGGATCTCACTTCTTCTTCCCCGCATCCGCTCCAAGCCAGGGAGATTCCAGCTTTCGCTGGAATGACGGTCTCCCCTCATCCGCCACCTCCAATGCGAAGCGGCAGCCGCCTTACCGGCTCGCCGGTGAGAGAATGAAGCGCGTTGGCGATGGCCGGCGCCGCGGTCGGCACTGCGAGCTCGGTGACTCCGCCGGGCGCCTCGTCGCTCTCGATCAGCTCGACCGTGATCGCGGGCGAATTGGCCAGGGTCGGCAGACCCAGATCGCCGAGCGTCCGCGCCGTCGGCCGGCCGTTGGCATAATCGAGCTTCGGCCCGAGCGCCGCGGCGATTCCGTGGATGAGGCCGCCCTCGACCTGCTGCTTGACCAGCTCCGGATTGACCACGCGCCCGCAATCCACCGCGCACACGGCGCGAAGCACGCGGATCTGCTGATCCGCCCCGACTTCGATCTCGACCAGGGTGGCGATGCACGAGCCGAACGCCTGAAGCGCCGCCAGCCCCATCCCGCTTCCCGCCGGCCCGCCATCCCAGCCGCCGAGCGCGGTCGCGGTGGTGAGCGCTCGGGCGAGGCGCGGATTGTGCCCCAGCATCTGGATACGGAACGACAGGGGCTCCAGCCGGGCCGCCCGTGCCAGCTCGTCCACGAAGCTCTCGTTGAAGAAGGTGGTGTAGCTCAGCGCGTCCGATCGCCACGCCCCGGTCGGAACCCCGATGTCGGTCGGCACATGATCGATCGCGATCGCCGGGATCTGGTAGGGAGGCTGAGCGCCGGTCATCGCGCTGCGCTCGGCACCGAACAGCCGCGTGCTCAGCCCCGTCCGTTCCGCCACTTCGCCCCAGGCATTGGGCGCGGCGATGCGCGCGCGCCAGCCGGCGATGGTGCTGTTGGGCGCGATCCGCCCCTCCAGGAAGGCCATGGCCGGAGGCCGCGGCCGGTCGGCGCGGATGTCCTGGAGCCGCGACCAGGTCAGCTGGACCGGCCGCCCGCTATGATGCGCCATGACCGCCGCCTGGACGATCGCGTCCATCTCCAGCTTTCGGCCATATCCGCCGCCGGCCTGGACCGGATAGACCGTGACCTGCTCCTCGGCGAAGCCGACCGCCCCGGCGGCGGCGGCGCGGGCCAGCCCCGGTGCCTGGGTCGGCGCCCACACTTCCATGCGGCCGCCGGCAATTCGGACGGTCGCGGTCAGGGTCTCGGGCGGCGCGCTCGGCGCCGGCGCGGCCGCATAGCGCGCCGACGGCCCCTGGACGGCGAACGGCCCGGCAAGGTCGCCCGCCTCGAAAAAGGCTTCGGTCTCGCCGCGGTCGAGCGCGTTGCCGAGAGCGACCTCGATGCTGGTCGTGTCGGGCAGCCGGCCCGGCACCTCCCAGCGCGACGACAAAGCGGCGACGGCGCGGTCGGCTGCCCAGCTGTTGGTGGCGAGCGCACCGACCCAGCGCGGATTGGTGAGGACGATCTGCGCCTCGGGAATCGCCTCGGCCGCGGCCTGGTCGACGCTGAGCAGCCGGGCGCCGGGCGGGCCGCTCTCGACCGAGGCATAGATGAGGTCGGGGATGCGGATGTCGGCGGCGAACAGCGCCGAGCCGTCGACCTTGCCCGGCGCGTCCAGCCTCTCCTTGGGCAGGCCGGTGATGCGATGCTCGGTGCCGGCGCGAAACGGCAGCTCGGACGGGACCTCCTCGGTCGCCGCCGGCACCGCCAGCTCGCCGAACGGCAGCCGCTCCTGCCCGAACCAGACGAAATTGTCGTGGGTGTCGAGGGTCGCCCAGTCCGTCCCCCAGCGCCGCGCCGCGGCCATGCTGAGCAAGGCACGCGCCGCCGCGCCGGCCTCGCGCAGCCGCGGCTCGAAGGCGCGGACGGAGGTCGACCCGCCGGTGATCATCAGCGCCTCGCGGGTCGCGACTTCCTGGGCGGTCCAGCGGCCGACATCGGCGAGCAGCTCGGGGACGGCGCCGTCGGCGAGCTGCGCGGCGAGCAGCTGGTTGGCGTAGAGCGGGCTCAAGGGTGCCGGTTCCACCCCGACCATGCGCCAGTCGGCGCCGAGCTCGTCCGCAAGGATCTGCGGCAGCGCGGTGAACACCCCCTGGCCCATCTCGAGCTGCGGCACGACGACCGTGACGTGCCCGTCGGTGCCGATCTTGAGGAAGGCGTTGAGCAGGGTCTCGCCCTGCCGCGCCGCGACATTGGGCTCGTAATGGCGCGGCCACAAAGTCCAGGCGATCGCCAGCCCGACGCCGACGCCGCCGCCGACGAGCAGGGTGCGCCGGCTGATGCCCCGTCTCTCCCCCCGCGCCGGCCGCTTCGCTCTCGCCATCGTCACGTCTGATAGAGAGGCTTGAGTCTCGCCGCTAGAGGAGGCGCGGCCTTGATTCCGCCTCGCCGATTGGGCAGGTGCCGCGCATGGCAGCTCGAATCTTCCAGGAACAAAAGAACGCGATGCAGTCCGGCAAGGCCCGGGTGGGCCGCTGGATCCTCGAGTTCGAGAGCGGCTCCGCGCGCCGCGCCGACCCGTTGATGGGATGGGCCGGCGGCGCCGATACCCAGGAGCAGGTCCGCCTGACCTTCCCGAGCGTGGACGCGGCCAAGGCCTATGCCGACCGCTACGGCATCGACGCCCACGTCCTGCCGCCGGCGCAGAAGAAGCTCCACCTCCAGGCCTACGCCGACAATTTCAGGTAACTTGAAAATCCTCCCTGTCGCCGAAGGCGATGGGGAGGGGGACCGCCGAAGGCGGTGGAGGGGCTAGGCGCCGGCCGCTGCAATGATCCCGGTCGCAACGGCCTGCACGTCAGCCTTCACCTCTGTCGCAGGCACGCGCAGGACCCGAAAACCCTTCGCCACGAACCATGCGTTTCGCTCGATATCTCGAGCGGGATTATCGCCCATGTCGTGCGCGACTCCATCCACCTCAATGATCAGCTTGGCGGATGGGCAATAGAAGTCGGCGACGAATGGACCGATTGGATGCTGCCGGCGAAACTTCAGACCGCCCGGACGATTCCGCAGATATTGCCATAGTGCGATTTCAGGAGGCGTGAGCGCTCGGCGCAGCGAACGCGCCTTTTCGACGGTGGCCTTGCTCGTTGCCCGCATTGCCCCTCCACCGCCTTCGGCAGTCCCCCTCCCCATCCCTGCTCGCGCAGGGACAGGGAGGATTATTCTACTTCAACCATCCACCGCCCAGCATCAGCAGCAGCTTCACGTCCATCGCGCAGCCCTCGGCGCGCTTCGCCTCGACGAAGGCCGGCACCTCGGCGAGCGGGACGTGGTGGACGACGATGTCCTCGCCCTCGACTCCGCCGCCCTCGCCGACCCGGGTCAAACCGGTCGCCCGCAGCAGGGTGAAGCCTTCGGACGACATGCCGGGCGACGCATGGAAACGGCCGAGCACGTCCATATGATCGGCCCGGTAGCCGGTCTCTTCCTCCAGCTCGCGGATCGCCGCGGCCTCCGCCTCCTCCTCGGCGCCGTCGTCGCCGACCAGGCCGGCCGGCAATTCCAGGCATTGGCTGCGGATCGGCACGCGATATTGCTCGACCAGGATCACCTCGCCCTCGTGGACCGCAAGGATCACCGCGGCGCTGATGTTGCGGGTGCGGGAGACATATTCCCATTTGCCGCGGCGCTTGGCGGCGATGAAGCGCCCCTCCCAGACCACGTCCTCGGGCAAGTCCATATCGTCTCTCATAGCTCGATCAACCGGTCCGGAAGTTCGTTGGTGTCGGTGGTGGAACGCGGCAGATGCTCGGCGAGCACCGCGCCGACCTTCTCGACCGCGAGCGCCATGCCGTGGCCGACTCGGCCTTCGCCGATCTCGTCGACCATCGCCGCCATCGCCTCGCCCCATATTTCGCCGCTGACCTTCGAGGCGATCGCCTGATCGGCGACGATCTCGGCGCGCCGTTCGAGCAGCGACAGGTAGATGAGGATTCCGGTGCGGCCGGCGGTGCGGCCTTCGCAGGCGGCGCGGAAATGGGCGACCGCGCGGCCGCGCACCCGCCGCGCCTTCACTCCGCGCGGGGTCAGCGCCACCAGCAGCGGGCGGTGGAGGAGGATGGCCCGAACGAGGCCGAAGGCGATCAGCTGGAACAGCAGGATGGCGAGCATCAGCGCTCCGCGCTCCCATTCCGGGTTCCAGCCGAGGACGACGCCCGACGCCCAGTCGATCCAGCCCTGCGGCAGCAGCGCCAGCTTCGCCGGCACGACCAGCATCGCCGCGGCGGCATAGAGCGCGGCGACGTCACGATAGGGATCGGAGCAGGGGGCCACCAACGTGACGATCTCGCCGGACGTGCCGGCTTCCGCGGCCGCGATCGCGGCGCTGACCTCTTCATGGTCCTGGTCGCTCAGGGTCGGGCGCATCACCATCCTCCCGACGCTCCGCCGCCGCCGAACGAGCCGCCGCCGCCCGAGAAGCCGCCCCCTCCAAAGCCTCCGCCGCCACCGCCCCAGCTGCGCCCGCCGCCGCTCATGCCGCTGGCGAGGCCCCACAGGATGACCGGTCCGAGCCCGCCGCCGCGCCGGCGGTAATGGCGGCCGCGTCCCACGCCGACGCCGACCGCTGGCAACACCACGAAGAAGATGACGAACATCGCGATCAGCATCGGCCAGATCGAATCGCCGCCGCCGTCGCTGGCCTGCTCGCGCTGCCGCGCCGCCGCGGCCTCCAGCGCGCGCTGCTCGGCGGCCTCGGGCGGCGCCTGGAGCTGCTGGATCAGCGAGTCGGCGCCGGCGATGATTCCGCCCGGCATGTCGCCGGCGCGGAAGCGCGGCAGGATGGTGTCGCGGACGATCTGCCAGGCGAGCGCGTCGGTGACGATGCCTTCCAGCCCGTAGCCGACCTCGATCCGCACCTTCTTCTCGTTGGGCGCGACCAGCAGCAGGACGCCGTTATTCGCCTCGCCCTGACCGATGCGCCAGTGGCGGCCGAGCTGGTAGCCGTAATCGGCGATGTCATAGCCTTCGAGGTCGGCGACCGTCGCGACGACGAGCTGGCGGCCGTTCTGTCGCTCCAGCGCCTCGAGCCGCCGGGCCAGCTCCGCTTCCTGCTCCGGCGACAACAGGTTCGCCTGGTCGACCACGCGGCCGCTGAGCGCGGGGAAGTTCTGCGCCGCCGAGGGCAGCGCGATCAGCGCCGCCAGCGCGATCAGCAAGGCGCGCAACAGCGCCACGAACTTACTGGCTGTTGCCGGCGGCGGGGCGGTCGAAATTGACGGTCGGCGCGACCTCGGCTCCCGGAGTCACCGCCTGGTAGGGCACCATCGGCTGCGACCCGTAGATCACCCGAGCGCCGATCACGCTGGGGAAGGTGCGGATCTCGGTATTATAGCCGCGCACCGCCTCGTTATAGTCGCGGATGGCGACGTTGATGCGGTTCTCGGTGCCTTCCAGCTGCTGCATCAAGGTCGCGAAATTCTGCTGGCTCTGCAGGTTCGGATAAGCCTCCTGCAGCCGCTGCAGCGGGATGATCGCCGCCGACAGCCGGCTCTGCGCTTCCGAGAAGCGCTGCATCGCCGCCGGATCGGTGAGCTGGTCGGGCGTGACCGTGATTCGGGTCGCGTTGGCGCGCGCCTCGGTGACGCCCTGAAGGATCGCCTGCTCGGACGCCGCCGCAGCGCGGGTCGTCTCGACCAGGTTGGGGATGAGGTTGGCGCGGCGCTGGAAGCTCGCCTGGACGTCGGCCCACTTGGCCTTGGCCTGCTCCTCGGCGGTCGGGATCGAGTTGACCCCGCAGGCGGTGAGGAGAAGCAGGACCGGCGCGAAGGCCGCGAACAGGCGATAGCGGGTCATCTCACGCTCCTGTGTTATGGTCCCGCCTGATTAGGGCGGCCACCCGCCGTCCGCAACGGGGAGGGAAGCCATGCTGTCCGGGTTCAAGGCGTTCATCATGCGCGGCAACGTCGTCGATCTCGCGGTCGCGGTGATCATCGGCGCGGCCTTCACCGGGATCGTCACCTCGCTGACCGAGGACGTGATCATGCCGGTCATCGGCGCGGTGATCGGCGACGCCGACTTCTCGAGCTACTTCATCCTGCTGGGCGACATTCCCGCCAGTTACCGCGGCGATCCCAACAGCTATGCGGCCTTGAAGGAAGCCGGCGTGCCGATGATCGGCTACGGCACCCTGGTCAGCGCCGCGGTCCACTTCCTCATCGTCGCCTTCATCATCTACCTGGTCATCCAGCGGCTGAAGAAAACGATGCGGGAGAAGGAGGCAGCGACTCCGGCCGAGGCGGCCGAGATCGCCCTTCTCCGCGAGATTCGCGACGAGCTGCGCGCCGGCCGGGCGGCTCCGTCCACTTCACATTAAGGCGAAAACGCCTATATCTCTTCGTGCCGGGTTCGCCCGGCTATGGCGATAAACGCGTGCGTTCAATAGGCGCAGCGGACCCGGGGGCAGTACCCGGCGGCTCCACCACATGTCCCCGTGAAAGCGGGGATCTCTGATGGGGCCGAACCAGGATCGACGTGTGTTGAAAAGCGCGTGCTTTCGCTCGGAATGGGACCACCGTGACGGCCCATATACAAGTGCCAACGATAACGAGGCGCTCGCGATTGCCGCGTAACAAGGTCCTCACGGACTAAGTTACATTGGACAAAAGCGCGGTTCGGGCCGCACCGGGCAACAGAAGCGGATTCCAGCGGTACGGGGAGCACCGGGCAACAGAAGCTCCCCACTTCTCCCCCACAGAGACCGATCAGGCTGGGCTTGTCGAAGCATGTCCTGAGCGGCTGCTGCAAGCAGCCAGCCGAAGGGGCCCTGCCCTTCCTTTCCTTCTCGCGCTTGCCTATCGAAAAGGCCCGGGAGACGAACCTATGCGCCGATCCGCCATTCTTCTTCTTGCCCTTCTCGCCGCCGGCTGCGCCGACAACGGCAACGAGGCCGAGCCGCTCGCCAACGACGCAGGCGATCAGGCCGAGCGCATGGAGAATATGGCGCGCGATATCGCCGCCGAGGCCGAGAATCGGACGAGCGCGATCGAGCGCGCGCTCGAGAACGAGACCCAGGCGATCTTCGAGAGCCGCAACCAGCTGCTCAACCAGGCCGCCGGCAATGAAGCCGAGCCGGCCGAGCCGCCGGCCAATCCCAGCCGCTAGTTGGTGCCCCAGCCGCCGGACGCCGTCCCGCTGGCGCCGTTGCGGTGGCTGCGCGCCGCGGCGTTGGGATCGACCATCGGCCGCGCGGTCGCGTCGGGCCGGATCCGCTCGCCGCGATAGTCGCCCGGCCGGTTCGACCGCGACTGGATTCGCGAATTGCTGTGGCCCCAGCTCCGGCTGAGCACCGCGAAGCTGGTCAGCGGCTGGCCTTTTTCGACGTCTTGCACCAGCTCCGCCATGGTCTCGGCGAAGGCCATGTCGATGATCCCGTCGCCCATCGCCATGAACGCCATCGAGTCGCCGGGGCCGGCGTCGGCGAGCGAGGCGAGCGAGGCGAGCGCGGCCGCGTCGATGTCGATTTCGGCGGCGACGCGGGTCGCGGCGGGCCCTTCGGCGGCGAAGTCGATCTCCATCGTCGCGAGCGGCGCATTGTCGACGATGAACTCGATCCGGACTTCCTCGCCGGGGGTCTTGGTCACGCGTTGCTGGAGCCGCGCCGGCCAGCCGTCATGCGAGGGCAGCGCGGTGATCCCTTCCGGCCCCATCGCCGAGGCGAAGGCGGCGTAGACCGAGTCCGGCGCCTTGTTGACCGTGCCGACATAATCGTTCGGACCGGTGCCGACGCCATAATAGGCTGCGCCGCCCATCCCGCACATCGCCATGGTCCCGAACACCGCACCCTTCATGCTCGCCTCCCCGGAAATTGGGGGGCTTGTAGCGGCCGCGTGGTTAAGAACGCGCTGCCCGGCAGCGTTAACGGGCGCTGGTCATCCGGCGGGCGCGGAGCTGGCTCCGCGCCACGTCCGCCACAGGCCCATGGCGACGATCGCGAGCCCCGCCACCGAGGACAGGACGAGTAAGGCCGAGCGCAGCGCCGGGCCGGGGCCCCACAGCAGGCCGAAGGTGGCGGCGGCCCACAGGCAGGCGAGCGCGGGCAGCCAGGCGCCATAGTCGCGCACTCGGAACGGGTGGACGAAATGGATCGGCGCGAAGGTGAGCAGGACGAAGGCGGAGACGACCGCAGCGGCGACGGTCCCGCCGACACCGGCGGCGAAGAGGTAGAGCGCGACGACGTTCCACAAGGCCGGAAAGCCGCGGAAATAGGAATCCGCCGTCTTCATGTCGCGCCGGGCGAAGACGTAGAGCGCCGAGACCTGGATCAGCGCGGCGAGCGGCAGCGCCAGCCCGGCGGGCAGCAGCCCCGCCTCCAGCATGAAGATCGTCGGCACGAACACATAGTTGAGATAGTCGATGACGAGATCGAGCACGTCGCCGTCGATGCGCGCCGCGAAGGTCTTCACATGCGCGGCGCGGGCGAGGCTGCCGTCCACTCCGTCGACGATCAGGGCGGCGAGAAGCCACAGCATCGCCTCGGTCCAGCGATGCCCCTGGATGGCGAACAGAGCGAGCAGCGCCAGGACCGCGCCGCTCGCTGTGAAGGCGTGGACGGCCCATGCCGCCGCGCGCCGGACTGGAGTGGCCGCAGGCCCTTCGTCACCCATGGCTCAGAACAACGAGAGCGAAATGATCATCGTTCCGAAAATGAGCCATTTCGCTGCCGAAACCTAGACGCGGTTGCGACGTTGCAGCGATCGTGACCAGCGTACCCTCCAGCGAGAAGCTCCTGTCCGACCTCCACCGCCATTGCTGGCGGGTGGCCCGCGCGCACCGCGCTTCTCTCATCGTCGACGCGGCCGACTATTTCCGCCTCGCCCGCAAGGCGATGTGCGGAGCGCAGAAGCAGATCCTCCTGGTCGGCTGGGACTTCGACACCCGAATCTGCCTCGATTACGAGGCCGACGACGGCGCCCCGACCGAGCTCGGCGCCTTTATCTCCTGGCTCACCAAGGAGCGGCCCGGGCTCGAGATCTACATCCTCAAATGGGATGTCGGCGCGATCCAGCTGCTCGCCCGCGGCACCACCGTGCTGCGCGTCGCGCGTTGGGTGAGGAACCCCAACGTCCATTTCAAGCTCGACGGCGCCCACGCCGCCGGCGCCAGCCATCACCAGAAGATCGTCGTCATCGACGACGCCCTCGCTTTCTGCGGCGGCATCGACATGACCGGCGACCGCTGGGACACGCGCGGCCATTGCGACGAGGACGAGCACCGCAAGCGGCCGACGACCCACCGGCGCTACGATCCGTGGCACGACGCGACGATGGCAGTCGACGGCAAGGTCGCCGAAGCGCTCGGGGCGCTCGCCCGCGACCGCTGGAAGGCCGCCGGCGGCGAGCCGATCGATCCGCCGCAGTCCGCCAACCGCCCCTGGCCCGACGGCCTGGAACCGCACTTCCGCGACGTCGACATCGCCATCGCCCGCACCCGCTCCGAATATGGCGAGCAGAAGTCGGTGCGCGAGATCGAGGACCTGTTCGTCGAGATGATCAAGGGCGCGAAGCGCTTCATCTATGCCGAGAACCAGTATTTCGCGTCGCGGGTCATCGCGGAGGCGATCGTCGAGCGCCTCAAGGAGCCGGACCCGCCCGAGTTCGTCATCGTCAATCCGCGCACCGGCTCCGGCTGGCTGGACGACGAGGTGATGAGCCCCGCCAGGGCCGAGCTGATGGAGCTCATCGGCGAGCATGACCGCCACGGCCGCTTTCGAATCTATTCCCCGGTGACCGAGGGCGGCGAGGACATCTACGTCCATTCCAAGATCATGATCGTCGACGACCGCCAGTTGCGGGTCGGCTCGGCCAACCTCAACAACCGGTCGATGGGCTTCGACAGCGAATGCGACCTGATGATCGACGCCGGCCTGCCTTCGAACGCCGAGGCCGGCGACACCATCGCCATGCTTCGCTCGGACCTCCTCGCCGAACATCTCGGCAAGACCGCCGAGGCCGTCGCCGCGGCATTCGCCGAGACCGGCTCGCTGATCCGCGCCATCGATCGCTTGCGCGGCGACACCGGCCGCCGGCTGGTTCCGCTGGAGCCGAAGACGCCGAACAAGGTCGAGCGCGCCGTGGTCGAGAAAGAGCTGCTTGACCCGGAGAGCGCGAACGGGGAATTCGAGCCGATCGCCCGCCCCGGCCTGCTCGCCCGAGCGCGGCGGCGCGGCGAGAGGGGAAGCCGCCGTCGATGACCAGGATCGCCCTGCCTCTGCTGCTCGTCGCCAGCCTCGCGCTTAGCGGCTGCGCCGCGAGCATCGCCGCCGGAGTGGTCGGAGCCGCGGTCCGCGCCGCCAGCCCGTCGCCGCGCGAAGTCGCCTACAGCGCCGACCTGCTCGCCGCCGCGCGCGAGGCGTGCCGGGCGCGCGCCGCCCAGCATGGCGCCGTCCACATCATCGATGCCGAGCAGGGCCGCGGCGGCAGGGTCACCGTGTGGGGCACCGTCCAGGACGGCGGCGAAAGGCGCGGCTTCACCTGCGCCTATAACGGCAGCGTCTCGGGCTTCAGGCTGCGCGCCATTCCGTCCCGGTAGCAAGCCAGAGCCGCGGGCCGCGATCCGCGCGGTCTCCGGCGTCGGCACGGTCCGCGCCGAACATGCGGTTGATCGTCTCCCTGAGCCGGCTCGGCGCCACCGGCTTGGTGAGATATTCGTCGACGCCCAGCGCCATGGCTTCGCGCACCAGCTCGCGGTCGTCCGATCCGCTGAGCATGATGAAGCGGGTGTCGCGCGTCGCGGGATTGTCGCGAACGCATTTCAGCAGCTCGAGGCCATCCGGGCCGCCCAGCTGATAGTCGGAAATGATCAGGTCGAACCGCTCGGTGCGCAGCGCCGCGAGCGCCTCCTCGGCATTCGCCTTGAGGCGGACGTTGGGGATGCCCAGGCGGGTGAGGCAGCGGTGGATCAGCATCCGCATGCCCTCATAATCCTCGACGACCATTACCTTGATTTCAGATGCTTCCGCCATCCCACTCTCCCGCGTGCCGCAATCGGAGTTTCGGTCAGGTAAGCCGCCGATCTTCACATTGATCAGCCCCGAACACATGCCAACCATCTGAAATTCTAAAGGTTTCTCGGAAAGAGGGTTAACGCCGAAGCGAGGCGCGCAGCGACTGAGCGCGAAGCGCGCAAGGAGCAGCGCGCCGGTGCCGCAAGCGAAGCAAGCGGCACGCGAAGGGCCGGCCAGCCTGCGCCTGAAAGGCGACAGGACTGACGTCACGGGATTCACTCCCGTGACGGCCCTACCCGAAGCGCAGCGAGCAGCACGCCGGTGCCGCCGCCGAAGGCCAGCGGGCCGCCCTACCCCTCGCCCCCACATCACCCCCGCCACCCCCGCGCCCGCGCCTTCTCCATCACCGCCACCTTGCGCAGCACCTCCGCCCGCACCTCCTCGATATCCGGCTCGTTGACCGGCAGCCGCCCTGGCCGCCCGCCGGTCCCCCACAGCCGCCGCTGGTGCAGCCGAAGCGCCTGGATCGCCTGGTCGAAGGTCATGTCCGGGATCGGCAGGCTGAGATCGGGGGGAGCGTCGGAGAAGATGTTCTTGGCCGTCTCGATGATCGCCAGGTCGAGCTTCAGGGCGCCGGTCTCGAGCGCCTCGTCCCACTGCCGCGCGAAGGCGGGCCAGCGATTGCGGTGGGCGTAGGCCGACGCCGGGGTCAGCCCCACCTCGGCGCAGGCCGCCTTGACGTTGCACGTCGCCGCGAGCGCCTCGAGAAAGCGCCGCTCGGCCCGCCCAGTCCATTGCTTGAGCCGGGCCCGAGCCACCTGCACCCGCCGCCCGGTCTCCTGTCCTGAGCGTGTCGAAGGGCGGGACCCACCGGTGCCTCTGACGACCAGCTCCTCCCCGCCAGCAAACCCCCAGCCGGAGGGCGGCCGCCGCGCGCCATGCCCGCCCAGCCTGTCCCGAGCCTCCGCGACGGCCGCCCGGCACGCCGAGTCGAACCCGGCATCGGTGGAGCGATGCAACCGCACCCACGACCGCGACACCTTCACGCGTTCGGCCGACACGGTGATGTTGCCGGTCTCGGCGAGCGCCTTGAGGAAGGCCGCCCTGCGCGCCGCGCTGAACTTTGCGCTCATCGAACCACCCTCGTCCGCTCATCCTGAGCCTGTCGGAGGACGCCCTTTCTTGCCTGCACGTGATTTCGCCTCCCGCTCCTCGGAGGCAATTCAGATATGGCAAACCGAGGGCTGTAGGAAAGTGCGCCTACGGAAACACAGGGGTGGTATATACTGTTGACCTTTATACCACCCCCTCGTAATATCGTGTCCGAGCCACGTGGGCTCAACGAGCCTTTGCCTGACAGAAGTTCGGCGAAAGCTCGGTTTCCCAACGGGAGATGAAAAATGCAGAATGTCCACCTGAACACCACCGCAATGGCGACCGCGCTGGCCGCTGCGGACGGGATTGTTAAGGCCGCTGCCGAAATCGCGCAGCACAGCGCCACCCTCGCCAAGGTGTTTGCTGAAGCTCTTGCGCATCCGTCCTCACAGGCGCCCACCGTCACACCGATCGCCAAGACGAAGCCTACTTTGGATCAGTGCCGAGAGGCTCAGAACAAGATTGGCGTGAACCTGTCTCCGCGTGGTGTCGAGATTATCTATCGGCTGTTCGATCATGACTCGAGCGTCCGCGCGGCTTCCATTTCGATGGGCATCTCTCACCGCGCTGCGAAGTGGCGCAAGAACGCATGGTTGAAGGCGGGCGGCAAAGCACGTCCAACGGTCATCCTCGATATCGACTGATTGACGAGAGAAAGCCGGGCTTCCGCCCGGCTTTCTTTTTGAGGAGGCTAGAAGCGAAGCCGGGGGCATTTAGAGGTAAGCAGCAACTAGCCAGTTTCGAACCGGCGTATAAACGGGTTGAGCTTCGGCGGCGCTCACCGAAGGTAGGCCCAAGAACACGTGTTTGGATATACGAGAAGGCCCCTACGGCCTCGGTTCGCGCCCTAGCCATTTTGGACCGGGTTCATCAACTTCCACCCGCCGAATTATGGGCTCGGCACGAAACCGAACTGGGCCTCACTGCTGCGGAATTCTACTCCTACGTCGGATCGGCGGAGACGGCTTCGGCACTGGTCTTAGACCACGTGCATCATCTTCGAAGCCCGGTAGCGCTGAACACTCTCAGGGGAGTTTCGACAGGGTTCCACCCGCCGCAATTCTATCTGAAACTACAACGGTCAGGGGCTGTCGCAAGGCGACTAGCTCAAGAGGTCACATGCTCGTGTGGCGACTGCCTTAGCTAGCCCGGCCGTTCCTCCCACGATCCGCCCCCGCAGGCCGCAGCACGACGAAAAAGGCCCCGCGATCACTCGCGGGGCCTTCTCTGTTTCGGCCTTGAAAGGCTGATTGCTAGTCGCGATCCCCCGTCAGGAACGCCGGCGCGAACTCGGGCGCGGGGCCGTCGTCGTTGCCGCCGACAGCCTGTCCTGAGCCTGTCGAAGGGCGGTCACGGCAGGGACGGGGCGCGCGCCACCCCGTCACTCCGGAAAGAGGATGCCGGAATAGTCCATTGCGCCGTGGAGGATGTGAAGCACGACCACCTCGTCAGGCTCGGCCCGATAGAAGATCAGGTAGTTGCCGTGGACACGGTGCCGGACGCCCCGATCCTCGTACCGCGGCACCAGGGCAAAGCGCTCCGGGAATTCGGCCAGGCCGAGGCAGGCGCCCCGCAATTCCCCGACGAACCTGACCGCCCGCTCCCAGTCGTCGGCGACGATCCAGTCGCCTATCGTCTCGAGGTCCCGCTCGGCCTCGGCCGTCAGGCGGACCCTCATTCCCCGCCGCGCGCCATCGCCCGGTATTTCCGCTCGAGCCGGTCGAACACCTCTTCGGCTGGCTTGGTGCGGCCGGCGTCGGCATCGGCAAGGCCGCGCGCAATCGACGCATCGAGCGCGGCAAGACGGCGCTCTCGCTCCTGGATCAGGCGCACGCCTTCGCGAAGCACCTCGCTCTTGGAATTGTAGCGGCCCTTCTCGACAAGGTCGGCGACAAAAGATTCAAGCTGCCCGAGATCGGCACTGATCATACGGCCTCCGTTGCTGCTGCTCCTATAGAGCTTTTATGAACTATTATCAAACGCGCGGGGCTAGCCGCAGCAGCAAAAAGGCCCCGCGATCGCTCGCGGGGCCTTCTCTGTTTCGGCCTTGTAGGGCTGAAATCTTAGTCGCGGTCTCCGGTCAGGAAGGCCGGCGCGAACTCGGGCGCGGGGCCGTCGTCGTTGCCGCCGCCGTCGCGGTCACGGCGCGGACGGTCGCCGCCCTCGCCACGGGGACCACGGTCGCCGCCGCCACGGGGGCCACGTTCGCGGTCGCCGCCACCGCCGCCACGGCCGCCGCG
>NZ_JAANPA010000025.1 GCF_011320075.1 Sphingosinicella sp. YJ22
TCGCGCGAGCCGGCGTCCGTGTTCGTTTCTCCCGGCTGGAGTCCAGCCGCGTGCTCTTCCGACCCACGCCGCCGCCGCCGCCGCCGCGGCCGCCGCGGTGGCCGTCGCCAGGGTGGCGACGAGCAGCGCGAAGCCGGCGCCGAGGGCGAGGAGATCGAAGCGGTCGAGGCGCCCGAGGGCGGCGAGCCCGTGACGGCCGAGACCGGGACGGTCCAGGCCGAAGCGGCCGAAGCGCCCGTCGAGGCCGCCGCCGAGGACGAGAAGCCGAAGCGCGGCCGTCGTCGTCCGCGCGCCCGCAAGGCCGACGAGGCGAGCGAGGCCGCGGCCGAGACCGCCGCTCCGGTCGAGGCGGAAGCCCCGGCGGCGGAGCCGGCCCCGGTTGAAGCGGCTCCCGCCGAGGAAGCGCCGGCCGAGGAGAAGCCCAAGAAGCGCCGCACCGGCGGCCGTCGCAAGAAGGCCGATGCCGAGGCCGAGGCCGCAGCCGCGGCCGAGCCGGTGCCGGCGCCGGCCAATGACGAGGGCGGCGTCGTGCCGACCCAGGTCGCCGAGAAGCTCGACGGTCACGCCGGCAACGGCACCGCCGCGCCGGACTCGCCGGAAGCGCCGATGCTCGAGCGTCAGACGATGGAAGGCAGCGACGAGGCCGAGATGACCGGCCCGGGCGAGCCCGCCCGCCGCGGCTGGTGGCAGCGCACCTTCGGCGGCTGATCGATCTTCCCCTCCGGCTCTGGCCGGAGGGGAAAAGATTTAATCGGCGGTTCACAATGCGGAGAAGAGAGCAGGACCATGGCTGAAGCTCTTCACGCCCGCCGCGGTCGCGGCGTCCTTGCCCGCCTTCTGCTGCTGCTCGTGCTGAGCTTCGCCTTCGTCGCTAGGCCGGCGATGGCGCAGTCGGTGCTCCGCGACGCCGAGACCGAAGCCCTGTTCCGCGACATGTCGGCGCCGTTGATCGAGGCGGCGGGGCTTCGGCCGGCGGACGTGCGCATCGTCCTGCTCAACGACGCCAGCATCAACGCCTTCGTCGCCGGCGGCCAGATCGTCTATCTCCATTCGGGACTGATCACGTCGGCGAGCAACGCCAACGAGGTCCAGGGCGTGATCGCCCACGAGCTCGGCCACGTCACCGGCGGCCACATCATCCGGTTGCAGGAAGGGATCGGCCAGGCCGGCAACATATCGCTGCTGTCCCTGCTTCTCGGCGCCGCGGCGATCGCGGTCGGAGCGCCCGAGGCCGGCATGGCGATCATCACCGGCGGCCAGGCGGCGGCGATGAGCCGCTTCCTCGCCTTCAGCCGCGTCCAGGAGAACAGCGCGGACCAAGCCGGCGCCAGCTTCCTGAGCCGCGCCGGAATCAGCGGCCGCGGCAGCATCGCCTTCTTCGAGAAGCTGCAGAACCAGGAGTTCCGCCTCGCCATCCCGCAGACCGACAGCTACCAGCGCACCCACCCGCTCAATCGCGAGCGCATCGCGGTGCTCGAGAATGTCTATCGCACCGACCCGGCCTGGGACCGCCCGACCCCGCCGGAGCTGGAGGCGCGCTTCCAGCGCGTGCGCGCCAAGCTGCGCGGCTATATCGACGAGCCGGAGCGGGTGCTCGCCGCCTATCCGGACAGCGACACCTCGGTTCCGGCGCGCTATGCGCGCGCCTTCGCGCTCCACCGCGCGGCCTATCCCGAGCGTTCGCTCGCCGAGGTCGAAACCCTGCTCGCCGAGCAGCCGCACGATCCCTATTTCCTGGAATTGAAGGGCCAGATCCTGCTCGAGTCCGGTCGCCCGACCGAGGCGATCACGGTTCTGCGCGAGGCGGTCGAGCGCTCGCGCAGCGAGCCGCTGATCGCGACCATGCTCGGCCATGCGCTGATCGCCACCGAGGACCCGGCCAATTTCCCCGAGGCCGAGCGGGTGCTGCGCACCGTCGTCCAGCGCGACGAGCGCAATCCCTTCGCCTGGTTCCAGCTCGGCGTCGTCTACGACCGCGCCGGCGACCTCGGCCGAGCCAACCTCGCCAGCGCCGAGCGCTACAGCCTGATGAACGAGCCGCAGCTGGCGCTGGCCAGCGCGCGCAACGCCATGGCCGGAATCACCGCGGGCACGCCGGACTGGATCCGCGCGCAGGACATCGTGATGGTGTCGCGCGCCGCGCTCGAGAACCAGCGCGGCCGGCGCCGGCGGCGATAATCCGGGGACGGTGACCAAGGAATGAGCGACAAGAAGAGCCGCCTCGCGGGCGGCATGAGCGGGTTGTTGCTGGCGGGGGCGATCGGCCTCGTCGTCGGCGGCGGGGCGATGGTGCTGGCGCAGGGCGGCTTCGGCGACGCCCGCACCGAGCGCGTCGTCCACGACTATATCCTCGAAAATCCGGAGATCATCCCGGAGGCGATGGAGCGGCTTCAGCAGCGTGAGGCCGCCGCAGCGATCGGGCCGCGCCGGGCGCAGCTCGAGACGCCCTATGGCAGCGCCTGGGCAGGCGCGGCCGACGCCGACGTCGTTCTGGTCGAGTTCTTCGACTATGCCTGCGGCTATTGCCGGGCGAGCAACTCGGTGGTCGAGCGGCTGCTGCGCGAGGATCCGCGCCTGAAGGTGGTGTGGCGCGAGCTGCCGGTGCTCGGGCCGGCCAGCCAGGAGGCTGCCTTCGTCAGCCTCGCCGCCGCCGAGCAGGGCCGTTTCCGCCAGTTCCACGACGCCCTGTTCGCGCTCGGTCCGCCCAGCGCCCAGAACGTCGCCCAGGTCCAGCGCGCCGTCGGCGTCCAGCTCGCGCGATCGAGCGACGGCCACCGCCAAGAACTCCAGCGCAACATGGAGCTCGCCAATTTGCTGCGCGCCACCGGCACGCCGACCTTCGTGGTCGGCGACCAGGTGATGCACGGCGCGGTCGGCTATGAGCGCTTGAAGCAGGCGATCGAAGAGGCGCGGGCTTCGCGTTCCTAGAGATCGTCATGCCAGCGAAAGCTGGCATCTCAATTCATGTGGTCTCGAGAGGGCCGGGAGATTCCCGCTTTCGCTGGAATGACGGGTGCACCTAGCCCTTGAACCCCTGCGCGACGACGTACCACTCGCTCGAATCCTTGCGGCTGGCGGGCGGCTTGGCGTGCTTCACGGTCGTGAAGCGGCGTTTCAGTTCGGCGACGAGATTGTTGTCGGCGCCGCCGGCCAGCACCTTGGCGACATAGGCGCCGCCGGGGCGGAGCACTTCGCCGGCGAAGTCCAGCCCCGCCTCGACCAGCGCCATGGTGCGCAAATGGTCGGTCTGCGGGTGGCCGACGGTGTTGGCGGCCATGTCCGATAGGACGACGTCGGCGGGGCCGCCGAGCGCTTCCTTGAGAAGGTCGGGCGCGCTGTCGTCCATGAAATCGAGCTGGAGGATGGTCGCCCCCTCGATCGGGTCCGTCGGCAGGAAGTCGATGCCGACCACCACCGCCTGCGGCGCGGTCTTGCGCACCACCTGGGTCCAGCCGCCGGGAGCGATGCCGAGGTCGACGACGCGCTTGACGCCGCCGAGGAACTTGAAGCGCTCGTTCAGCTCGATCAGCTTGTAGGCGGCGCGGGAGCGGTAGCCCTCGGCCTTGGCCTTGCGGACATAGGGATCGGCGAGCTGGCGCTCGATCCACTTGGTCGAGCTGATCTTGCGCCCCTTGGCGGTGCGGATGCGCTGTTTGGGAGGGGCGGGCATGGCCGCTCTCTAGATGCGATAGCCGTCGCGCGCCATGAGGCTGCGCAAGATTCCCTCGCGGATGCCGCGGTCGGCGATGCCGAGGGTGTCGGCCGGCCAGATGTCCATGATCGTCTCGAGGATCGCGCAGCCGGCGACGACGAGGTCGGCGCGCTCATGGCCGATGCACGGGAATTTGGCGCGCTCGTCATGGCTCGCGACGGACAGGATCTGGCTGATCTCGCGCATCGCCGGCGCCGGAACCATCAGGCCGTCGATCTGCTTGCGGTCGTAGGCGGGCAAAGCGAGGTAGACGCTCGCCAGAGTCGTCACCGTGCCGCTGGTGCCCATCAGGCGAATGTTGGTCTTGTCCGCCGGAAGCAGCTGCTGGAAGCGGCGGAAAGCGTGGCGGACGCGCTCGCGCATGCGGCCGTAGGCGGCGAGGCGCTCGTCGGCGTCCTTGAACACCGTGCCCTCGCTCTCGGTCAGCGAGGCGACGCCCCAGGGCGCGCTCCACCAGCAGCGGATTCGCGGCGCCTCGCCGTCGGTGTCGATCAGCACCAGCTCGGTCGAGCCGCCGCCGATGTCGAAGATGAGGGCTGGACCGTCGCCCGGCTCGAGCAGGCGGTGGCAGCCGAGCATGGCGAGCCGCGCTTCCTCCTCGGGCGAGATGATCTCGAGCACGATTCCGGTCTCGCGGCGCACCCGCTCGACGAACTGGCGGCCGTTGACGGCGCGGCGGCATGCCTCGGTCGCCACCGAGCGGGCGAGGCTGACGCGGCGGCGGCGGAGCTTGTCGGAGCAGACCGAGAGGGCGGCGACGGCGCGGTCCATCGCGTCCTGGCTGATCTTGCCCGAGGTGCCGAGCCCTTCGCCGAGCCGGACCACGCGCGAGAAGGCGTCGACGACGGTGAAGCCGTCGTCGGACGGCCGCGCCACGAGCAGCCGGCAATTGTTGGTGCCGAGGTCGATCGCGCCATAAGTGTGGCGCGGGAAGCGGCGATGTTGGGGAACGCCGTTGGCGGCGAGCGGGGCGAGGCCCTCGGAAACCGGAGCGGTGGTGGGTAAGGCCGCGTCGGCCGGACCCCCGCCCGGCGCTTGCGGAGCCGGTACGGCTTGCTGCGCCATCCTGACACTTACTCTTGTTCTCTTGGCGGCCGGGAATACCGTCCGCTGACTTGCCGCCAGTCGTACACGAGGCGACCGTTTCGGGCAAGCACAGGGGTTTCCGAGGCGTTGACAGGGCCGGGCCGCGCTCCTATTTCGCCCGTCCGCGTTGCCCGATCGTCTAATGGTAAGACTACGGACTCTGACTCCGTCAATCGAGGTTCGAATCCTCGTCGGGCATCCAGCTTCCGCCTTCTGATCCAAGCCTCTATGCCTCTGCCGCGTCACGGTAGGGGATGATCATGCGCGGCAGGTTTTGGGCGGCTTCCTTCATTCTGATGCTTGCGGGCTGCGCCACTTCGGCGCCGGGACCGGCGATCAGCGACGCCGAGACTCGGGCGTGGTGGGCGGTGACCGCCGAACTTTCCAATGATGCGATGGAGGGCCGCGACACCGGCTCGCCCGGCTATGACCGCGCCGCCGCCCTTGTCGTCGAACGGTGGCGGCGGGCGGGGCTGCGGCCGGCCGGCGACAACGGGACCTGGTTCCAGCCGATCGCGATGAAGGAGGTGCGGGTCGATCGCGCCGGCACCGCGCTGACGCTGACCGGCCAGGGTGCGCGCCCGGTGCAGATGCAGTTCCTCCATGCCTGGACCGTGCGGCCGACCGAGCAATTGCCCGCTTCCGTTTCCGGGGCTCTGGCCTTTCGCGGCTATTGCGCGGCGGCCGACCTCCGGGACGTGGCCGGCAAGGTCGTCGTCTGCCTCAACACCAGGCGAACGGGAGCGCCGTCGGCCGGGCAGCAGGTCCAGGCCGCGGCCGCGGCGCGGGCGGCGGCGATCATCCAGGTCGACAACCCGTATTTCATGGTCGAGCCGCCCCGCTGGCCCATCGCCTATGCGCGGTCCGTCTCGTTGCTCGACGCCGCGCCGCCCGCAGCCGCCGCGCTCCCGGTCATTCGGTGGAATGCCGAATGGTTCGGCTGGCTGGTTCCGGACGGCGCCGACGATCTGCTTCGGGCCGCCGACCGCGGTGAGCCGGTGGCGAGTTCCGACCCGCCGGCCCGTCTCGACGCCCGCTTTGCGATTGGCCGCGGCACCCTTTCGTCCCCGAACGTTCTCGGCGTCCTCCCCGGCACTGATCCGGCGCTGGCGGACGAATATGTCGTCGTCGGCGCGCATCTCGACGGCTACGGCTTTGGCGAGCCGATCGACGGGGACGGGCTCTACAACGGCACGTTCGACGACGCGGCCTATGTCGCGACTTTGATCCGCCTCGCCGAGCAGAGGCAGGGGCGGGGCTTCCGGCGGCCGGTCCTGTTCGCGGCCTTCACCGGCGAAGAGAAGGGGCTGATCGGGTCGCGCTGGCTCGTCGACCATCTGCCGATGCCGCGCGACCAGGTCGCCGCGATGATCAACCTCGATCAGTTGCGGCCGATCTTCCCGCTCGACCTGCTCACCGTCCACGCGCTCGACGACACGACTCTGGGCGAGGATGCACGGGCGGTGGCGGAAGGGATGGGAATCCGGGTTCGTCTCGATCCCGAGCCGGAGCGCAACCTCCTCCAGCGCACCGACCATTGGCCGTTCCTGATGGCGGGCGTGCCGGCGATCAATTTCGTGTTCGGCTACGAGCCCGGAAGCGACGCCGAGCGGCGCTACCGGCTGTGGTACCAGACCCGCTACCATCATCCCGGGGACGACCTCACCCAGCCGTGGGACCCGGTCGCGGCGGAGCGGTTCAACCGCTTCTTCTACGACCTGGTCGCCCGGGTCGCCGACGCCGACCGGCGGCCGGCATTCGTCCGCGGCAACCCCTATCGGCGCCGCTAGGCGTAGCTGACCACCTCGAACTCGATTCCGTCCGAATCGTCGAAATAGAAGCGGCGGCCGGGGTCGTAGTCGGCGTGGCTCTGCGGGGTGAAGCCCTCGGCGATCACCTTGCGTTCGGTGGCGTCGAGATCATCGACGACCACGCCGATATGGTTGAGGCGGCTGTCCTCGTCACCCGCGGTGAAGCCCGGGGGCGGCGACCAGAGCGCGACATAGGCGTCGTCGGTGCCGACATGGACGGTGCGGCCGTTCAATTTGGCCGGTCCTTCCCAGCGGATGCTCCAGCTGAACAGGCGCTCAAGCATCTCCGCCGTCCGTCGCGGGTCGCTGACCGTCACGTTCACATGTTCCAGAATGCCCTTAGCCATCGTCCGAATGTCCTTTCGCTTGCGATTCGTTTCGCGATGGCGCTTTGATAGAACCTCAACCTAAGTTCAGGTCAAGCAGCTCCCGACGGAGAGGAATCATGCACACGACCGACCTGCTGCCGATCGGCGACCTCGCCGCGCGGACCGGGTTATCGGTCTCGGCGATCCGCTTCTACGAAGCGCGCGGGCTGGTCAGCGCGCTACGCAACCGCGGTGGGCAGCGGCGCTTCCTGCGCTCCGACATCCGCCGCTTGTCCTTCATCCGAATCGCGCAGCAGCTGGGCTTCACCATCGAGGAGATTGGAGGGGTGCTGGCCAAGTTGCCGCAGGGGCGAACTCCGACCCAGAAGGACTGGGCGGCGATCAGCGCGCTGTTCCGCAAGCGCCTCGACGAGCGGATCGCAGCGCTCACCCACATGCGCAGCAAGCTCGACGAATGCATCGGCTGCGGCTGCCTGTCGCTGAAGCGCTGCGCCCTCTACAACCCGCAGGACAGGTTGCGCGAGCGCGGGCCGGGACCAAGGCTGCTGCTCGACTTCTAGCGGCCTTTGCCGCTAGGCAAGGCATCCGGAAGGGGGCGGCATGGACGACATCCTGGCCGAGGTGCTGGCGGCGATCGAGCCGCATCGCGGCGAGGGCAAGGTCGCCGACTATATTCCCGCGCTGGCCTGCGTCGATCCGAGCAAGTTCGGAATCGCCTTCGCCGACGCCGGCGGCGCGGTGCACGGCGCCGGCGACTTCGAGGCGGCTTTTTCGATCCAGTCCATCTCCAAGGTGTTCACGCTTTCGCTGGTCCTAGAGAAGGTCGGCGTGGCGATCTGGGACAAGGTCGGGCGCGAGCCGTCCGGAAGCGCGTTCAACTCGATCGTCCAGCTCGAGCGCGAGGACGGCCGGCCGCGCAACCCGCTGATCAACGCCGGCGCCATCGCCGTCACCGACCAGCTGATCGGCGCCGGCGACGCCGATGCGGCGATCGGCGCGCTCCTCGCGCTGCTCCGCGCGCGCAGCGGCGACGCGGCGATCTCGGTGGACGAGGAGGTGGCGGCGTCGGAGGCGGCGACCGGCAGCCGCAACCGCAGCCTCGCCTGGTTCATGAAGACCTACGGAATCCTCGACAACGAGGTGGAGACGGTGCTGGGCGCCTATTTCAGGCAATGCGCGGTGGCGATGAGCTGCCGCCAGCTCGCCCGCGCCGCCTTGTTCCTCGCCTTCGACGGGCGCGACCCGGCGAGCGGCGCGGAGGTCGTCGCCTGGCACAATGCCCGCCGAATCAACAGCGTGATGATGCTGTGCGGCCATTACGACAATTCGGGCGAGTTCGCTTACCGGATCGGCCTGCCCGGCAAGTCCGGCGTCGGCGGCGGCATCCTCGCGGTCGCTCCGGGGCACGGCACCCTGGCGGTATGGTCGCCGGGCCTCAACGCCTCCGGCACCAGCGCCGTCGGCGCGCTCGCGCTGGAGAAACTCGTCGACCTCACCGGCTGGTCGGTGTTCGCGCCGCGCCCGTAACCCTGCCGGCCGCGATCAGGGTCCCGAGTGAGGCCCGTCGGAGACGCCCCAGCGGTCGCGGTCATGGGCATTGTTGCAGACATGGATGCGCGCGCCATCGTGCCAGACCAAGCGCTTGGCGTGACCGGGCAGGGCGGCCGCGGCGCCGGCCGTCATCGCGTCGCGCAGCGCATGGCGGCGCTGGCGGTGCCAGGCGGCGGCGGGCTTGTCGTCGATGAACAGGCAGTACCAGTGCATGGGTGCCGATCCCTCGACCGCGACGACGCAGGAGAGCGCCCCCGCGTTCCGCGCTGGCCGCGCGAAGATAACCTGGCTTGGCGAAAAAGCGGCGCGGCACTGACCTGTGTGGGTGCGCGCGGGCCAGACGTGCCGCATGGCGACGGCCGGCGCGGACAGTCCTCTCCCGCGCGTCGATCGGACCTGCGGAAGGCGCCTGGGGAGGTGGCCCTTCCGCCCCTTCGGCCGCGAACTGATCCACAGGAACAGGGGCTTCGGCGCGCCGGCGGGCTTCGACTCGCATGCGCGAGCCGCTAGACTTTGGCTCGTGGATTCGGCCGACCCCTTCGACACGCCCGACGAGCCAGACCGGCTGCGGCTGGACCTCGACGGGTGGGAAGGGCCGCTCGACCTGCTGCTGACCCTCGCGCGGGCGCAGAAGGTCGACCTCGCCAAGATCTCGATCCTCGCGCTGGTCGAGCAATATCTCGCCTTCATCGCCGATGCGCGCCAGCTGAAGCTGGAGATCGCCGCCGATTACCTCGTGATGGCGGCGTGGCTCGCCTATCTCAAATCCTGCCTGCTGCTGCCCAAGGACCCGGAGGTCGAGCCCAGCCCCGAGGACCTCGCGCTCAGGCTGCAGATGCGGCTTCAGCGGCTCGACGCGATGCGCGAGGCCGGCGCGCGGCTGATCGCGCGCGACCGCATCGGCCGCGACGTCTTCCTGCGCGGAGCGCCCGAAGGGCTGCCGCTGATCCGCCGAGCGCGCTGGCAGGCCGAGCTCTACGACCTCATCGCTGCCTACGGACGGGTGCGCGCGCGCAGCGCGCCGGTCGTCCACATGGTCGCTCGCCGGCCGGTGATGACTCTAGACGAGGCGCTGGTGCGGATCGAGCGGCTGATCGGAGTGCGCGTCGACTGGGCGGACATCCGCAGCTTCCTGCCCGAGACGCAGGACGGCGAATTTCGCCGCTCGGCGCTCGCTTCGAGTTTCGTCGCCGCGCTCGAGCTGGCGCGCCAGGGCAAGGTCGCCATCGCCCAGGACGAGCCGTTCGGCGAATTGCTGTTGAGGCGGGCATGAACGAACCGGACGAGATGCTTCGCGCGGTCGAGGCGATCCTGTTCGCCGCCGAGGGGCCGCTGACCGCGGACGAGATCGCCGAAATGGCCGGCGAGGCGCTCGCGGTGCGCGCCGCCCTTCAGCAGCTTCGCGACCATTATGCCGGCCGCGGAGTCGAGCTGGTCGAGCGCGGCGGGCGCTGGCACTTCCAGACCGCAGCGGACCTTGCCCCCTTGCTCCGCCGCGAGCGCGAGGAGACCCGCAAGCTCAGCCGCGCCGCGGTCGAGACGCTGGCGATCATCGCCTATCACGAGCCGGTCAGCCGGGCCGAGATCGAGGCGATCCGCGGCGTGCAGATTTCGAAGGGCACGCTCGACGTGCTTCTGGAGGCGGGCTGGGTGCGGCCGGCGGGCCGGCGCGAGGCGCCGGGGCGGCCGCTTACCTTCGCCACCACGGCGACCTTCCTGTCCCATTTCGGCCTGGCGAGCCGGCGCGACCTGCCCGGCATCGACGATCTCAAGGCCGCCGGACTGCTCGATCCGATCGACGTCGCCCTCGAGCGGTCGGGCGGCGATCCCGACCTGCTCGATCTGGAAACTGACAACGGCGCCGCTTAGGTGTAAGCACGGCCGCGAGGAGAATTTTCAATGGGTATGACGAGCATCTGGCACTGGCTGATCGTGCTGGTGGTGGTGATGCTGCTGTTCGGCGCCGGGCGCATCTCCGGCGTGATGGGTGACCTCGGACGCGGCATCAAGAGCTTCAAGAAGGGCCTCAACGAGGAGGACGAGCCGGCGACGCCGCGCCCGCAGCCGCGGCTGAGCGACGAGCGCCCGGCCGAGACGCCGACCGCGTCCGCGCAGCCGACCGCCGACCTCGACAAGCGCTGAGCCCCTTTCCGTCATTGCGAGGAGCGCAGCGACGAAGCAGTCCATGGCTCGATGCTGGATTGCTTCGCTGCGCTCGCAATGACGTGTTGAGGGAAGTCGGGTAGAAACGTCGCATGTTCGGGGTCGATTCCAGCGAACTGTTCCTGATCGTCCTGGTCGCCGTCGTGGTGATCGGGCCGAAGGACCTGCCGCGGGTGATGCGCGAGATCGGCAAATGGGTCGGCAAGGCGCGGGGCATGGCGAGCCAATTCCGCCTCGGCGTCGACCAGATGATGCGCGAGACCGAGATCGCCGACCTCGAGAAGAAATGGCGCGAGCAGAATGAGGCGATCATGAAGGCGCACCCCGCGGCGCTGATCGACAGCGACTGGGGCAAGCCGGCGCTTCCCGAGGAAGCGGAAACGACCGCGGTCCTCCTCGACAAGCCAATGACCCTCGACAAGCGGGCGCCGGCCGAACCGGCCGCCTCGGCCATCCCCGCGCCCGTCGCTGAATCGACGTCGACGAGCAGGCCCGCGCGCCGAGCGCCGCGGGCGAAGCCGGGCCTGCCATGAACGACCTTCCCAAGCTGGACGGCGACGAGCTCGACGCCAGCCGGGCGCCGCTGCTCGACCATCTCATCGAGCTGAGGCGGCGGCTCATCTGGTGCTTCGTCGCGCTGGCGATCTGCTTCGGCTTCTGCCTCTATTTCGCCCAGGCCATCTTCACCTGGCTGGTCCACCCGCTGCTGGTGGCGGGCCAGAACCGGCTCATCTTCACCAACGTGTTCGAGGCCTTCTTCTCGCAGATCAAGGTCGCCTTCTTCGCCGGCGGAATGCTCGCTTTTCCCGTGATCGCGGGCCAATTGTGGCTGTTCATCGCGCCCGGCCTCTACAAGAACGAGAAGAAGGCGTTCCTGCCGTTCCTGCTGATGACTCCGGTGCTGTTCCTCGGCGGCGCGGCGCTCGCTTATTATTTCGCAGTGCCGGTGGCGCTTCACTTCCTGTTGGGCTTCGAGGGCAATCTCGGCGGAGTCCAGCAGGAGGCGCTGCCGGGCGTCGGCAACTATCTCGACTTCATCACCAAGTTCCTGTTCGGCTTCGGAGTCTCGTTCCTTCTGCCGGTGCTGCTCATGCTGATCGAACGGGCCGGCCTGGTCACGCTCAAGCAGCTGCGCAAGGGCCGCCGCTACGCGATCGTCGCGGCCTTCGTGGTCGCCGCGGTGCTGACCCCGCCCGACATCATCTCGCAGCTGCTCCTCGCCTTCCCGTTGATCCTTCTCTACGAACTCGCGCTGATCGGCATCATGCTCACCCACCGCCGCCGAGCGAGAAAGGCGTCCGCGGACGCCTGACACGAAGAAGGCGCCGATTTGCGGTCGACGCCTCCAGGGATCTTGCGAGTAGCGGAATCAGTCCGCGAGGTCGGAAACCTTTTCGCCGACCGACTGGACGTCGCGTCCGGCGCCCTCGATCGTGTTGCACGCCGCCAGGGCGAGGCCGCTGGTCAGCACCAACAGCGTGAGCATCTTGCGCATCTTACTCTCCTGAACCGCCACGGGCACGAAACCCGTCCATGCGCCTGACAATGCTGTCGGCGTGGCGCGGTTCCACCCGTTCGGCGGAGTCGCGTCAAGGCGTGGCTAATACGGGGGAAAGCCCTGGCTCTTCAGAAAAGTTGAGCCCGGAGGCGCTACCGGGGGGGGGGGGAGGTTAGCGCGTCCGGGCTCATGGTTCTGGATAGCGAGAGCGGGGGGGCAAAAGGTCACTATCCGGACTGCTCAACGGCCTTGGCGGGGCGGGGTTCCAGCCCGCGCGATTTTTTTTCTGCGATTTTATCGGGAAGCGGAGCGGACAGGCCGGGAGGCAACCGAGTCGGGCCTGACCGGTTGGAGCGGATGAAAGGAACCCATCCATGCCCAAGCCGCCGAGCTCGCCGCCCCATTCGGACATAGACGGAGTCAACCGCGACGGGACTCGGCCGAGCAAGAAGCTCAGCGGGCGCGGCGACAGCACCGCGGCGCTCGAGCGCGCGGACCGCGAGGACGTGGCCCGCCCGGACTATAGCGACGACCGCTCCGACGACGACCGCACGCGCTAGGCTCAAATGATGGCGCCCAACGGCGCTCAGGGAACCGCGGGCGTGTCGCGGTCGACCACGGCGATGGTCAGGCTGTAGCGGCCGGCCTCGCCGTCGCGCTCCAGCGTGGAGCGGAGCTGGCGTGCGAGCCCGGAAACGATGCGATCGAACCGTTCCTGGACGTCGGGCGAGCAGGTGATCTTGCCGGCCAGGACTTCCGACTCCAGCACCAGCCGGGCCCGGCCGTCCTGCTCTGGCTCCAGCGCGATGGCGACGATGCGCGCGCCGCACAGCATGCCGAACTCGACCACCTCGGTGACCAGGAAGGCGGTCGACACCGCGACGTCCTGGGTGGCGTAGAGCGGCTCCAGCGCGAGTCGGATCTGCATGCCGGCCGCGCCTGTGGGGGCGGTGGCGCGCAGATTGGCGGCGAGCTCCGAAACCAACGCCTTCAAGGCGACTCCGCGATTTTCCTCCAGCTCGGCATAATGGTTGCGGTGCACCACGGCGAGCGCGTCGACCCGGCGCTGGATCGACGCATAGGCCGCCGCGGCCTCGTCGCTGACGCTGCTGCGCGAATGGATGTTGAGCAGCGACGCGACGACCTGGAGGTTGTTCTTCACCCGGTGATGGACTTCGCGGACCAGCCGCGTCTGGCGCTCGACCGCCGCTTCGAGATCGGCCTCGTGGCGCGCGACCGTGCGAGTCACCTCGGCGAAGGCATTGCCGAGATCGTCGATCTCCCTGGCGGCGCTGTGCACGGTCGGCCGTTCGAAGCCGCGGTCGCCCGGCACGTAGGCGGCGATGGCGCGCTGCATGCGCAGCAGTGGGTTGAGCAGCAGATATTGCACGACCAGCCAGCCGACCACCGCGGCGAGTAGCCACATCAGCAGCGGGAGGACGATCATCAGCACCTCCTCCCAGCTCATGCGCGGCGCCGCGGCGTGGAGGCGCAACTCGACGCCGCTGGCGGTGATCGGCTCGCGCAGCACGACCCCGCCGAGCGCCTGCTGGCCCGGTTGCGACGCGAACAGGCGCATCGTCGAATCATCCACGGCCAGCTCGATCTCGGTCGGCTGGGTGGTGCTGCCGAGATTGGCGGCGGCTTCGAGCGACGCGCGCGGAAACTCGATCTGGCCGAGCGGGCGGCCGCCGGCGTCGTACAGCCACAGCCGGAGCAGTTCGCCCTGCGGATCGAGCCAGGCGGCGGACGTGGCACCCGCAGCGACTCGGGGCGCCGGTGCCGGGTTGACGGTGAGCGGCGGGCAGGCGACGCCGCCGCCCGGATCGTAGACGAGGAAGCGCACCGGCGGCGATCCGCTCGCGCGCAGCTGTGCGTCGGCATGCTGGCAGGCGAGCGCCGCGGTTTCAGGTCGGCGCACCGCGTCGCTGGCGATCCTGACGATCAACGCCGCGCGATTGACGACCGAGGACAGGCGCTGCGCCGACAGCGCGAGATTGGTGTTCGCCTCGGCGAGTGCGTTGGAGCGGCTGTCGCGCGCGCTCTCGATGCTGGCCAGGACGGAGATCACCAGCAGCGGCAGCAGCGCCGCGCCGAGGATGAGCAGCATCTTGGTCGCGGTCGGGAGCCCGCCGAACCAGGCGCGGACCGGGTTTTGCTGTCGTTCGGTCACCGGCGGCCCCGACGCTTCATGTTGCGCGTGCGGGGAGAATCAGCCGAGCTTGCCGAGGAGATCGAGCATCTCCGGCGGAATGTCCTCGGCGACCGCGCGTTCATAGACGCTGCGCAAGGCATCGCCGACGTCGCCGGACTGCTTCTTCTTGTTGCGCGGCTTGCGCGGCGCTTCGGGATCGGCCGCATGGTCACCCTCGACCTTGCGACGCCGCTCACGTTCCAGTTCATTGTGAAAGGTCAAAGGATCACCCCACCCGCGGTCCGCTCATTCTATCGGATCTGATCAACCGCTTGCGTGAGGTTGGATCGAACCGTGTTTTCCAGCGCAAATTGTCGCGGGCGAAATAATCACGCCGCGTGGGCTTGGAAACAAAAAACTCCGACGATGGTTCCACAGGTTCTGCAGGCGTATCGGGCGGGGGCCATAGGGGCTGTCACAAACCTGTCCGAGCGCCGTTACACTTGCCAAGCGGGGGTCGCCCTCATAGGCGCACGCTTTAAATGATTGAGGAGTCGAAACGAATGTCGCTCGGCCAGGAAATTGCGCCTCATCTTCCTTTCCTACGCCGCTACGCGCGCGCGCTCACGGGCACGCAGAAGCATGGCGACGCCTTTGTCCGCGCGACCCTGGAAGCGATCGTCGCGGCGCCGGACTCCTTCCCGCGCGACGTCGACCCGAGGGTCGGACTCTACCGCACCTTCCACGCCATCTGGTCCTCCGCCAACATCGAGGAGGATCCGGGCTATTCGGGCGCCGAGGGCGACGGCGCCGAGAGCATCGCCCAGGCCCGCCTGTCGCGGATCACGCCGCTGTCGCGCCAGGCCCTGCTGCTGACCGCGATGGAAGGCTTCACGCCGGAGGATGCCGGCTATCTGATCGGCGCCGCGCCCGAGGAAGTGGAATCGCTGGTCGCCGAGGCGCTCGAGGAGATCGAGCGGCAGACCCGCGCCGAGGTGCTGATCATCGAGGACGAGCCGATCATCGCGATGGACATCGAGACGATCGTCCGCGACCTCGGCCACAGCGTCGTCGGAGTCGCGGTGACCCGCGACGAGGCGGTCAGCCTGGCGCTCGCCAAGCGCCCGGGACTGGTGCTCGCCGACATCCAGCTCGCCGACGACAGCTCGGGCATCGACGCGGTCAAGGACATCCTCGCCGAATTCGAGGTGCCGGTGATCTTCATCACCGCCTTCCCCGAGCGGCTGCTCACCGGCGAGCGGCCCGAGCCGACCTTCCTGATCACCAAGCCGTTCCAGCGCTCGACGGTGAAGGCGGCGATCGCCCAGGCCCTGTTCTTCGATCCGGCGACGCTTCCGGCTTAAGTTTTCAATCTCTTCGCACGGGCGGGGAACCGCCCGTGCGGGGGCGCGTTAGCCCGCGAAACGATTGGAACTTTTGAGCGAGGGTATCCCATTCGCCATGAATCAAGGCCCGGACCATCTCGGGAAAACCGAAGCGCGCGCCGGCACCACGCCGCACGTGGCGCGCTACGTCCTTTTCTTCGGACTGACGTTGACCATCCTGGCCTTCGTCATCATCTATCTGATCTGGATGTAGGTTGCCGAAGCGAATGGGTGCTAAACTCGCCCGTTCAGTCGCGCACGTATAAAGTCCAATGTATATCGGGGGCAGCTCCATGTCGGGCGTGAAGCCGGCGCAAGAAGACGCGACGATCGAGCGTGAAGAGCTCGTGCCGCTGCCGGACGACGAGTTCAAGCAGCAGCTCGGCCAGGTCATTCCGCACCTGCGCGCGTTCGGCCGGTCGCTGTCGGGAAGCCGCGATCTCGCGGACGACCTCGTCCAGGAGACGCTGCTCAAGGCATGGGCGGCGCGCAAGCGCTTCCAGGCGGGCACCAACATGCGCGCGTGGACCTTCATCATCTTGCGCAACCTGTTCCTCAGCCAGATGCGGCGCGCCCGATTCAAGGGCGAGTGGGACGAATTGACCGCGTCCAAGATCCTCGCCGCGCCGGCGAGCCAGGACAAGCATATCGAACTCGCCGACATGCAGCGCGCGCTGCTCCACCTGCCACAGCCCCAGCGCGAGGCGCTGATCCTCGTCGGCGCCGGCGGTTTCGCCTACGAGGAAGCGGCCGAGATCTGCGGCTGCGCGGTCGGCACGATCAAGAGCCGCGTCGCGCGCGGCCGAGTCGCGCTCGAGGCCCTGCTCAGCGAAGGCAAGCTGCCGTCGCGCCGCGAGCACGACAATCACGACAAGACCGCGCTCCAGGCGATCATGAGCGAAGTCGACGATCTGAGCCGCGACCGCCTCCCCACGCCCGACGAGGGCGAGGACGAGGAAGAGACGAAGGCCTGATCCCGCGCGACTGTCGCCCGGACCCTGTTTCAGAGCGCGTCCGACGACTGCTCAGGGGGGCGGGGCGGAATGCCGAAACGGGTAGGTGTGACGCGGTGCCTGGGATCGCGCTCAATCGAGCCGCGCCAACAGGTCCTCGAAGGTGGTGAGGGAACGCATCTCGCCGTCGAGCTGGAAGGCCTGGCGCAAGGCATTGCCGACGCCCGCATGAACGGTGGGCGGCGCCACCTTCACGAAGCGCTTGTGACCGCGGTCGGTCCCATCTTCCCGGCTTGCATTCAACGGTTCCACGGCCTTCTTAACGTACGTTCCTAGATGCGGTTGCAACTGTACCGGACCACAATGACGGATTCAGAACCACGTTGCGTTGAAGAGACACTTGGTTGCGACCAAGATGACATCGAACGCGTGGGTCCGGCGGTTGAACGTGGGCGAACGCACTCCCCCTTCCTGCGGTTCCATCTCGAGTCGAAAAATCCTGTCGCGACCGCGGTTTGCGCCGGCCGGCTGGGCGAGGCGCTGGCGCTGGCGCGGGCGCAGGGGGAGGACGGCGACGTCATGGCGGCGCTGCGCCGCGAGCGGACCGGGCACGCCCTGGCGCTGGCGATCGGCGACCTTGCCGGGCTGCTCACCCTGGAGCAGGTGACGGCGACGCTGTCGCAGCTTGCCGACAGGGTGCTGGAGCGGGCGGTCGCGGCCGCCATCGCCGAACGCTGTCCCGGCGCGCCGGTGCGCGGCTTCGCGGTGATCGCTCTCGGCAAGCTCGGCAGCGGCGAGCTCAACTACTCGTCGGACGTCGACCTCTTGTTCCTGTTCGACCCGGCGACGCTGCCGCGGCGCGAGCGCGAGGATTCCGGCCAGGCTGCGGTGCGGATCGGCCAGCGCGTCGTCGAGCTGCTGCAGAAGCGCACCGAGGACGGCTACGCCTTCCGGGTCGACCTGCGCCTGCGCCCGTCGCCGGAAGTGACTCCGATCGCCCTGCCGGTCGACGCCGCGATCAGCCATTACGAATCCTCGGCGCTGCCGTGGGAGCGCTCGGCCTTCATCCGCGCGCGCCATGCCGCGGGCGACGCCGCGCTCGGCCGTTATTTCCTCGACGCGATCCACCCGTTCGTGTGGCGGCGAAGCCTCGATTTCGGCGCGGTCGGCGAGATCCAGGCGGTGACGGGACAGATCCGCGACCATTATTCCGCGGGCCAGAAATTCGGCCCTGGCTTCGACCTCAAGCGCGGGCGCGGCGGAATCCGCGAGGTCGAGTTCTACACCCAGGCACTTCAGCTCATCCATGGCGGCCGCGAGCCGCAGCTGCGCGCGCCCGCAACGATGGACGCGCTCGCCGCGCTGGGCGCGGCGGGGCGGATCGGCGCCGACGAGGCGGCCGCGCTCAGCGACGCCTATCGCCTCCTGCGCACGATCGAGCATCGCGTGCAGATGGTCGACGACAAGCAGACCCATCAGCTGCCGCCGACTCCGGAAGGGCTCGACAATGTCGCGCAGCTTCACGGCCTGGCGGACGGCGCCGCTTTGCTCGACCTCTTGCGCCCGCATGTCGAGTCTGTGGCGGACCATTATGGCGCGCTCGCGCCGCAATCGCAGACCCGGCTGCCGGGCTCGGCCGCGCTCGAGGAGCGGCTCGCCGGCCTCCACTTTCCCGACCCCCCGGCGGCGGCGGCGCGGATCGAGGGCTGGCGCAGCGGCAAGGCCCGGGCGCTGCGCACCGCCGCCGCGCGCGACCCGTTCGAGGCGATGCTGCCGGGGCTCGTCGAGGCATTCGGCCAGTCGTCCGACCCGATGGCGGCCTTGAACCGCTTCGACAATCTCGTCGAGCGGCTGCCGAGCGGAGTCAATTTCTTCCGCCTGCTCGAGGCGCGGCCGGCGGTGGTCGACTATCTCGCCAATATCCTCAGCCACGCGCCGACGCTGGCCGACCAGCTCGGGCGGCGGTCGGAGCTGCTCGACGGCCTGATCGACGCCAGCGCCTTCGCTCCGCCGCCGGACGTCGCCACGCTTGCCGACGACTTCGCCCGGCGCGAACGGCGCGGCGAGGATTACCAGATGCTGCTCGACCGCGTGCGCGCCCGGGTCAACGGCGTGCGCTTCGCGCTCGGCGCCCAGATCGTCCTCGCCCGGTCCGACCCGCTCGACGCCGCGCGCGGCTATGCCCGGGTCGCCGAGGCGGCGATCGACGTGCTTGCCCGCGCCGCCATCGCCGAGTTCGAGCGCCAGCACGGCAAGGTGCCCGGCTCCGAGCTGCTCATCCTCGGCCTGGGCCGGCTCGGCGGCGGCGAGCTCACCCATGCCTCCGACCTCGATCTGATCTACCTGTTCAGCGGCACCCACGAAGCGCAGTCGGACGGCTCCAAGCCGCTGCGCGCGACCGATTATTTCAACCGCCTCGCGCCGCGCGTCTCGGCCGCGCTGAGCGTGCCGACCGCGGCGGGGCCGCTCTACGACGTCGACCTGCGTCTGCGCCCGTCCGGCCGCGACGGACTCCTCGCCGTCTCGCTGCCGAGCTTCGCGGACTATCAGGCCAGCCACGCCTGGACCTTCGAACATATGGCGCTGACCCGAGCGCGCCCCGTGTTCGGCTCGCCCGAGGCGCGTGCGGCGCTGGGCGCGACGGTCGCGGAGATCCTTCAGAGCGAGCGCGATCCCGGCAAGGTCGCGGCCGACGCCCGGACGATGCGGCGCGAGATCGCGCGCCACAAGCCGGCCAAGGGGCCGTTCGACATCAAGCTGGGCGAGGGCGGGCTCGTCGACCTCGAATTTCTCGTCCAGTCGCTTCAGCTCATCCATCGCACCGGGCTCGACCCGCGCATGGACGTCGCGCTCACGGCGCTCGCCGAGGCGGGCCTCGTCCTGCCCGACCTCGTCGAGGATTATCGCCTGCTCACCCGCATGCTGGTCACGTTCCGGCTCGTCTCGCCGCAATCGGCAGAGCCGCCGCCGCCCTCGCGCGCGTTGGTCGCCCAGGCGTGTGGCCTCGCCGATTGGGACGCTTTGCTTGAAGCGCACGACGAGGCGCGCCAGAGGGTATCGCAATCATGGGCCGCTTTCGCGGCGCAAGCAGAGGAATGACGATGGTCAACGAAGGCGACATTGCTCCGGACGTGGCGCTGGTCGGCGCGGACGGGGAGACCGTGAGGATCGGCGACTTCAAGGGCCAGAAGCTGGTCCTCTATTTCTACCCGAAGGACGATACCTCCGGCTGCACCCGCGAGGCGCAGGATTTCACCGCCCTGGCCGAGGAGTTCGAGAAGGCCGGCACCTTCATCACCGGCGTGTCGAAAGACAGCCCGAAGAGCCACGCCAAGTTCACCGACAAATACGACCTCAAGGTCCGGCTCCTGTCCGACGTGGAAGGCGCCGCGTGCGAGGCGTTCGGCACCTGGGTCGAGAAGTCGATGTACGGCCGCAAATATATGGGTATCGAGCGCGCGACCTTTCTGATCGACCGCGACGGCGTCGTGAAACGGGTGTGGCGAAAGGTGAAGGTGCCCGGCCACGCCGAGGACGTCCTGGCCGCGGCGCGCGCGCTGCCCTGACGCTGGCCCTCCGCGCTGCGGAGGGCTAAAGCGCGTCGACGGGGCCGGGCGGGGGAACGCCAGCGATGAATGCTCGTTTTCGCACCATCATGAAGCTGGGCAATTCCAATCTGCTCCCGGTGATGGGCGTGCTGACCGTGGTCTCGGGCGCGGTCGGGCTCCAGCTCGGCGAGAGCGCCATCGCGCAGATCGACCCGATCCATTTCCAGGGCCCGGCGCCGACTCCGCGCGACGTGTCGCAGGACCCGCTGCCGCCGGTCGGGCCGACTTATGCCAGCGCCTATGGCTGGGCGCAGAGCGAGGCGGCGCTGGCCGCCGAATGCGGCGATTGCGGCACGCCCGCGGCGCGCACCGCGGTCGCGGCGAACTGGGAGCCGGTCCATGGCGCCGCGCCCGAACCGCGCTACGTGCCGGTCTCGGTCCCCCGCTACGAGCCGCGCGAGGTGAAGGTCGAGCGCGAGGTCGCCGAGTGGCGCGACGTCACCCGCTACACCAGCTACCGGGTCGTCGAGGACGAGCCCGAGTTCGAGCGCGTGGTCATCGAGACCGAGCCGGCCGGCGAGGATCTGGCGGGGCTCTAACAGCAACCTGTCATCCCCGCGAAAGCGGGGATCCAGCTTCTCCTTCCGTTTCCGCGGCGCTTGCAAGGCAGCTGGATTCCCGCTTTCGCGGGAATGACATGACTGCCCCTGACACCATCGCCCAGGCCTGCCGCGACGTCCTTCTGGCCGCCGATCCGCTGAGGAAGGTGAAGATCGCCCGAGCCGCGGCCCGCGCCTGGCGCCGCGGCGCGCTGGGCCATCGCTTCGACGTCGCCATGCCCGGCGCGCCCGGCCGGCCGGAGCGGCCGGAGCTGCTTCCGCCCAACCGCATGCCCAAACGCGGCCGCGCGGGGTCGGAGCGCAGCCGAATCGCCCTGCTTCACGCGCTTGCCCATATCGAGTTCGCGGCGATCGACCTCGCCTTCGATCTGGTCGGACGGTTCGGGGAGCGCTTCCCGCGCGGCTTCGTCGACGACTGGATCGGCGTCGGCGCCGACGAAGCGATGCATTTCGCGCTGCTCGACCGCCGCCTCCACGCGCTCGGCGCCCGCTATGGCGACCTGCCGGCCCATGCCGGCCTGTGGGACGCCGCCGCCGCCACCGCCCACGATCCGCTCGCCCGTCTCGCCGTGGTTCCGACCGTGCTGGAGGCGCGCGGCCTCGACGTCACGCCGGCGACCGTGGCGTCGCTCGAGCGCGTCGGCGACGCCCGTTCAGCGGTGATTCTCGGCCGCATCTATCGCGACGAGATCCGTCACGTCGGCGCCGGGATGAAGTGGTTCCGTTACGGCTGCGAATCGGCGGGGGAGGAGCCGGTCGCCCTGTGGCACGGCCTCGTGCGCCGCCATTTTAGGGGCGCGATTAAGCCACCGTTCAACGACTCGGCGCGGGCCGAGGCCGGTTTGTCCCGCGAATTCTACGCAGGGATTGCCGATTAACGCCTTCTTCGCCCACCCCTTGCACATCGATCGGGTGGGCACTCGAAACGGCAACCGCAGCGCAGACTGCATCGTCGCGAGCGCGAACGGAGCGCCTCATGGGGCTCCGCATGTTTTGAGGATGAGAATGCAGGTATCGGTTCAGCGTAAGAACGGCGGGTGGGGCAGCAAGTTCCGGGGCGCGTTCAAATCTCGCGATATTTTTCTCCACGATGGCAGGAGCTTGCGTCGCTTCACCGTCGGCCGCCGGGCCCAGGCCGCGGCCACCGGCGCGGTTCTCGGCCTGCTCGCCTGGTCCGGCTATGCTACCGTCCAATATGCCAGCGCGATGACCAGCGACGTTGCCACGATGCAGCGCCAGGTCGCCGACATGCAACAGGACGTCGAGGCTCTTCGCACCGCCGCCGCCGAGCGCGCCGAAGTTGTCGAGCAGCGCCAGGCTTTCCTATCGGCGATGCTGTCCGGTCAGGCCGATCCCGCCGACGTCGCCCGTCTCCTTCCCGCCGCCGTCGACGGCGACATCGAAGATCCCCGCATCGCCGCCGAGTTCGAGCAGATCGAAGGCATGCAGCTGTCGCTCGCTGCCCAGGCCGACGCCGCCACCCGCGCGCGCTACCGCCAGACCGCGGCGGCCGTCCGCCGCCTCGGCATCGATCCGCGCCGTCTCGCCCAGGGTGGCGTCGGCGGTCCGTTTGAGGAAGCCGCCGGCGGCGCGACCCCGGCCAATGCCGACGTCGATCCGCGCTTCGCCCAGCTTTTCGCCAGCTGGCGCCAGATGGAGCAGCTCGAGCAGGGCGTCGCCTCGATCCCGTCGATGATGCCGGTTCAGGGCGCGCGCTGGACCAGCAGCTTCGGAGTCCGTTCCGATCCGTTCCGCGGCCGCGCCGCGATGCATGGCGGGATCGACATGGCCGGTCCGATCGGTACGCCGATCTATGCCACCGCCGACGGCACCGTCGCCACCGCCGCCTGGAACAGCGGCGGCTACGGCAACCTCGTCGAGCTCGGCCACGGCGCCGGCATCGCCACCCGCTACGGCCACCTGTCGCGCATCATGGTCCGCGACGGTGAGCGAGTCCGTCGCGGCCAGGTCATCGGCCTGATGGGCTCGACCGGCCGTTCGACCGGCAGCCACCTTCACTACGAGGTCCGCATCGACGGCCGCGCGGTCAACCCGCTGCCCTTCCTGCAGTCCGGCCAGGCCCTCGCCGCCCTCCAGAGCAGCTCCGGCGGCCGCGGCGGCAGCCGCTAAGGTAGGCTTCCACTCGCGAAACAAGAGAGGCGCCGCGAGGCGCCTCTTTTTTTGCATCAATGTTCGGGCGGGTCGGCGAGCAATCGCCCTCTCCCCGCTGGGGAGGGGCTCGATTTACCGCCCGCGCTTCTTGCGGTGGGTGTCGAGGTCCAGCACCATATTGGCCTCGCCCTCGGGCAGCAGGCCGAGGCGGCGCGCGACTTCCTGATAGGCTTCGGCCTCGCCGCCGAGGTCGCGGCGGAAGCGGTCCTTGTCGAGCTTTTCGCCCGACGCCATGTCCCACAGGCGGCAGCCGTCGGGCGAAATCTCGTCGGCGAGGATGATCCGGGAGAAATCGTTCTCCCACAGACGGCCGAACTCCAGCTTGAAGTCGACGAGGCGGATGCCGATCCCCGCGAACAGGCCCGACAGGAAGTCGTTCACCCGGATCGCCATGTCGGCGATGTCGTTCATCTCTTCCTGGCTCGCCCAGCCGAAGCAGGCGATATGCTCGTCGGCGATCATCGGGTCGCCGAGCGCGTCGTCCTTGTAATAATATTCGATGATCGTGCGCGGGAGCGGGGTGCCTTCCTCGATCCCGAGCCGGGTCGACAGCGATCCGGCCGCGACATTGCGCACCACCACCTCGATCGGGACGATCTCGACCTGGCGGATCAGCTGCTCGCGCATGTTGAGGCGGCGGACGAAATGCGTCGGGATGCCGATCTGGCCGAGCAGGGTGAAGATATGCTCGGAGATGCGGTTGTTGAGCACGCCCTTGCCGGCGATCGAGCCCTTCTTCTGGGCGTTGAACGCGGTCGCGTCGTCCTTGAAATACTGGATCAAGGTCCCCGGCTCAGGACCCTCGTAGAGGATCTTGGCCTTGCCTTCATAAACGAGACGGCGACGGGACATGGGCTGTGCGACGCTCCAAAGATCAAGCCCCGGCGGCGCGTGTCGCTGGCCCCCGGGGCGTATCGGGAGCGACCCTATAGGACAGGGGGCGGGGCAGGGCAATGCGCGCCCGTCCCGCAATGAGCGGCCGGATCAGGTCACCTTGAGCCGAACCGCGAAACGCGGCTCGCGCCAGCTTTCGCTGCGCAGTATCTCAGCGAGGATATCGACCGCGCGCACCACCTCCTCGAAGCCGAGATAGAGCGGGGTGAGGCCGAAGCGGAGCACGTCGGGCGCGCGGAAGTCGCCGATCACGCCCTTCTCGATCAGCGCCTGGCACAATTCATAGGCGTGCTCGTGGCGGAACGAGATGTGGCTGCCGCGCTGCTCCGGCGCGCGTGGGGTGATGCAGGCGAGTTCGGGGCAGTGGCGCTCCATGCAGGCGTGGAAGACGTCGAACAGGGTGATCGACTTGCGCCACAGCCGCTCCATGGTGACGCCCTCGAACGTGTCGAGGCCGCCTTCCAGCGCGGCGATTCCGAGCACCGGCGGCGTGCCGGTGAGGAAGCGGCTGATCCCCTCCGCCGGGCGATAATCGTCGGTGAAGGCGAAAGGCTCGGCATGGCCCATCCAGCCCTGAAGCGGGTTGCCGAGCCGCTCCTGCAGGCCTTCGGCGACATAGAGGAAGGCCGGCGCGCCTGGACCGCCGTTGAGATATTTGTAGCCGCAGCCGACCGCGAGCTCGGCGCCCGCTTTGTTGAGGTCGAGCGGCACCGCGCCGGCGCTGTGGCTGAGGTCCCAGACGGTCGTCGCCCCGGCCGCCTTCGCCCGCGCCGTGACCGCCGCCATGTCGAACTTCTCGGCGCTCTTGTAATGGACATGGGTGAGCAGGAGCAGGTTGGTGTCGCGGCCGATGCGGCGCTCGACCTCCGCCCGCGGCGCGATGTCGAGGGTGAGGCCGGTGAGGTCGGCGACGCCCGCGGCGATGTGCAGGTCGGTGTGGAAATTGCCGCTCTCGCTGAGCAAGGTCTTGCGGTCCGACAGCTTCGCCGCGGCGACGAGCAGCTTGAACAGGTTCACCGAGGTCGAGTCCGCGACCAGAACCTCGTGCGGCTTCGCGCCGATCAGCGCGGCGATGCGCGCTCCGACGCGCTGCGGCGCGTCGATCCAGCCATGCTTGTTCCAGCCGCCGATCAGGCTGTCGCCCCATTCGCGCGAGATCAGCGCGCCCAAATGCTCCGGCGTCGAGCGCGGCAGAGCGCCGAGCGAATTGCCGTCGAGGTAGATGATCCCCTCGGGCAAAGCGAAGCGCTCGCGATAGGCCCGCAGCGGGTCCGCCGAGTCCATCGCCCGCGCCTGTTCGAGGGTAACGGCCATCAGCGCAGAGCCCTTTCGATTTCCTCGACAGCGGCGGCCCAGGCGGCGCTTTCCGGCGCGATCAGCTCGACATGGCCGGTGGCGTCGATCATCCGCACCCGCACCTCGTCGCCCATCGCGCGCATCTTGCCGGCATAATCCTCGGCGAAATGGGCCGGGATGATGGCATCCTGGTTGCCGTTGATCAGCACCTGCGGGATTCCGAGCGCGCCCATCCGCGGCACCGAGGTGTCGGCGAAGGGATCGCCGCGGCCCGGCCGGCCCTGACCGACGAGCTGCCCGATGACCTCGGTCCCACAGCCGCTGCCCGGCGGCCGAGCGGCGAGCTCGAGGTCCGGGAGGCCGCCGAGACTCACAACAGCGCGAAGCTCCGGCGGCGGGATCATCCGGACGTTTGCGGGCGGCATCCAGCGGCGCCGCTTGGCCGCATACCACAGGGCGAGGTGGCCGCCGGCGGAATGGCCCACCGCCACGGCGCGGTTGGGATCGAGCCCGAATTCGCGGCCCTGGATGGTCAGGGCATGGATCGCGGCCCAGTTGTCGTCGAACACGTGCGGCCAGCCGTTGCCGTCCTCGATCACGCGATAGTCGATGTTCCACACCGCGATCCCGCGCCGCCTGAGATCGTCGGAGATCCAGTTCATCAGAGTGCGGTCCCACGGCGCCGACCAGCAGCCGCCATGGATCATCACCGCGACCGGGTGCGGCCCCGGGCCCTGCGGCAGGAAGAGGTCGACGACCTGCCGTTCGTGGTCGCCGTATCGGATGGTATGATCGGGCGCGGGGCGCGGCCGAGCGAGGAATTCGGGCCAGGTCAGCAGCGCTCCCGCCTCGGGCGCGGGCGCAGGGGCCGCATTCTCGGTGTCACCGCCGGTGCTCATGGTGCAGCCGGCTAGTCCGGCGAGCAGCGCGAGCGCAACGATCTTGGCGCGTGCAGGCAAAGAAAATCCTCCCCGGGCCATGGGCCGCCGGGGAGGATTAGACGATCGGCATCAGCCGCGGAAGCTGTTGTGCCAGGGCGCAGCGAACTGGATGCGCTGCAGCGTGCGGAAGTCGGACACGAGCTTCCGCCAGGCCTGCCGCGTGTCGCGGATGATCAGCATGGCTTATCTCCTTATCCCCACGTTCGGGAAATGAAGGGGCGGCGGGTGGGGTCTGCGCCGCCCCTTCTGCACAGCACATCAGCGGGCCGTGATGGCGATGGTGCGGGCGGCGGCGAGCTGCGTCTGCGCGCCCCGGGCGACGGCCGCGTCGATCTGCGGCCGGGCGTTCCGGACCGCCGCGACAAAGCAGCGGTGGCGTTGCACGCGCTCGGCGGCGCCGTTGGCAACGCTCGGCTGGCACAGCTGGTCCGCCGCGCCGCGCACGCGGCCCTTGAGCGCCGCGACGCCCGCTTCATTGGCGAGGTTGAGGTCAGCATAGCTGACCGCGATGCTCACCGCGCGCACCTCGATCCGGTCCTGCGCCAGGCTCGGCGTGGCGAACACCAGGCTGGTGACGCTCATTGCCAGAACCGCCGCCATCGCCTTCACCGGCATCGGCACGCTGCCGAACAGGCTGCGGACCTTGGCCGCCGCGCGGTCCAGCTTCTGGCCGACATCGGCGCTGAACTGGTCGTGATGGTCGCTCCAGATGCGGCCCAAAATCTGATCCTGCATGTCCCTTCTCCCTTCTTCCCTTCGAGCGACCGAAGCGTCGGCCGCTGCATGTCTCCAGATGGTGGAAAGCCGATCGGACCGCCAACGAAAGGATCGACAGTGATGATAAGCATGGCTTATAGAATCGGACGATGAGAACGCTTCCGCCTTTGTCCGCTGTGCGCGTGTTCGAAGCCGCCGCGCGCCACCAGAGCTTCACCCAGGCCGCGGCCGAGCTCGGCATGACCCAGGCCGCGGTCAGCTATCAGATCAAACTGTTGGAGCAGCGGCTCGGCGTGCCCTTGTTCCTGCGCGCCAAGCGGCGGGTCCAGTTGACCGAGGCCGGGCGCCGCGCCGCGACCCTGGTCTCCGCCGGTCTCGACCAGATTGCCGACGCCTTCTCCGGCCTGCTCGCCGACAATGAAGGCGTGCTGACGATCAGCACCACCCAGACCTTTGCGTCTGAGTGGCTGGCGCCCCGGCTCGGCGCCTTCCAGCTCGACCGGCCGCAGCTCGCCGTCCGCCTCAATTCGGAGAACAATGTCGTCGATTTCGCCCAGCACGAGGTCGACGTCGCCATCCGCATCTGCCGCGATCCGGGCATGTGGCCGGGCCTCAGGAGCCACTTCCTGTTCCGCGTCCACGGCGCCGCCCTGGCCTCGCCCGAGTTCCGCGACCGCCACGACATCAGGCAGCCGGCCGACCTGCTCCGGGTGCCGCGAATCACCCCCGACGATTATTGGTGGGACTTGTGGTTCGAAGAGGTCGGCATCGCCGCGCCCGAGAAGACCCACGGCGGCATCCGCCTCGACGCCCAGTCGATGGAAGGCAATGCGGCGATGGCCGGCGCCGGAGTCGCGATCCTCGCGCCGGTCTTCTGGCGCGGCGCGCTACGCAACGGCGCGATGGTCCAGCTCTTTCCCGAAATCAGCGTCGAGCCGCGCTCCTACTGGCTGGTCTACCCCGACTATAAGAGGCTCCAGCCCAAGGTCGTCGCCTTCCGCGACTGGCTGCTCGCCGAGGTGCGCCGAATGGCCGAGACCGAGCCCGCCGCGATCTTCGCGCCGCCGGAGCTGGATTAGGGATTGCGCGGAAAAAAGCCCTCTCCCCTGAGGGGAGAGGGTTGGGTGAGGGGGCTCGGGCTAGGCGATTAGCCTCGAACCCCGAACCCCCTCACCAACTCCGCCTAGGCGGCAAGGCCGCCAAGGCTCCGTAATCCTCTCCCCGCCGGGGAGAGGAAGCTAGGCCGCCGGCTCGCTCGCGGGCTTGGGCATCCGCTTCCGCACCGCCCGCACGACCAGCCAGATCAGGCCGGCGGCGAGCAGCCAGGGCAGCAGCACGCTCAACAGCACGAACAGCATGTAGGTCGCCCACACCAGCTGGTCCCAGGCATTGCCGGCCGCGCCGCCGAAGTCCGGCCGCCCGGCATTGTAGGCGCTGGAGCTGTAGGCGAGCGTGACGGGGGTGGTGGCGAGTTGGTCGCGCTGCTCGGCGCGATTGTCCTCGAGCGCGCTTATTTGTCGGCGCAGCTCCGCGGCCTGCTCTTGCAGCCCGGCTTTCGCCTCGTCGCGCGTGCCGACCGCGGTAATGCGCTGCTCGATTGTGCGCAGCTCTTCGTGGAGGTCGGCGATCGATCGGGTGTCGCGGCGGATGCCGGTGCCGACATCGGTGCTGGTGATCTCGCTGTCGACCAGCTCGCCTTCCGCTTCCTGCACCGCGGCCAGGGCATTCTCGCCGAATCGGTCGGCGAGGCTCGGGTCGAGCGCGAGCCTGAGCTGCGCCTCGACGCTGTCCCCTCCGCTGCGGCGGTAGGTCATGCCGGTGATCCGGCAGCGGCTGGTGCCGAGCTCCTCGCAGGTTCGGGCATGGCGCTGCTGGACGCCGGCGATGCGGTCGGCGGCGATTCCGAAATTGTAGCTGTAGCCGAACGCCACGTCGGGCGCCGCGTCGGGCCGCACTTCCGGGACGCTCGAGCGGTTCGGTGAAGTGGGCGAGGGCGGCGCCACCAGTGCGGGCGGCGATTCGAAATTCGCATCGGTCGTGGCGGCGTCATTGGCGGCGCTTCCGCCTTCGCCGCGTCCGCCTCTCTCGCCCTGCTCCACGCCGCAGCCGGCGAGAACGAGGACCAGTCCAGTCGTCACAAGGAACCTACGCATCGGGCATCCTCCTCTTCTGGTCCCGTAACATTACCACATTAGTTGAGTTGAACAAGCAGGTGCGTTGCGGCGTTCCCGAATCATGGCCGATCCGTCCGACCAACAGCTTCGGGAAGCCGCCCGCGCCCGCGGCTTCCGGCTGGTCAAATCCCGCCGCCGCAAGCCCGGCGGCGACTTCGGCCGCTACGGCCTCGTCGATTTGAGCAGCGGCCGCGAATGCATGGGTTTCGGGAAGGACGGCCTGACCGCGACGGCGGAGGAGGTGCTGGCCTATCTGCGCGGCGGCGAGGTCGCGTCGTGGAAACGCTCGCTGATCGGCGTGGTGGGTGGGGAGGAAAAGGAGCCGCGAAAGAGGGCGGAGGAGCCCACAGAACCCTCCGCTCGTCCTGAGCGAAGTCGAAGGGCGTCCGCACGAGCGGCCGACCGAGACGCCAAACAGCCATCCGCTCGGGAGGAATCAGAAAGGCCTGCACGAAAATCTCGCGGGTGCCCTTCGACTGCGCTCAGGATGAGCGGGGAGGGGAGTGGCTTGCACGACGCAGACGAGCGCGAACCCGCGCCCGAGCCCACCATCCGCGAGGTCACGCGGCGCGACGCCGCTGCCCTCGCCAAGCTGATCGGAATTCCCGCCGCAACCCTGGCCGACCGCCTCGCCGCCGCGATCCGCAATGACGAGGCGCCCTTGGTCGCTGAGCTGGACGGGCTCGTCGGGGCGGCGGCCTGGACCGCGGTTCCCACCATCCAGCATGGTCCCCGCGGCCGCATCACCCTGCTGCTCGTCGCCGAAGACCACCGCCGGCAGGGCCTCGGCGCCCGGCTCCTCGCCGAAGCCGAGCAGCGCCTGCGCGACGCCGGCGTCGGGACCGTCGAGCTGGCGCTGGACATCGACTTCGATGCGCCGACCGGCTTCCTCCGCCATGCCGGCTTCGCCCGCACGACCAACGGCTACGCCAAACCGCTCGGCGGCTAGGACCGCTTTCACCACGATTGTTGCGCCTGTGCCTCTCGTCACTCGCCGAGCGGCTTGCTAGTCCCCCGCCATGGCCACCAAGTCCGAGCTTCCCGAGATCACCGACGCCCCGTTCGACGACGCTTTGTCCGAACGCTACCTCGTCTATGCGCTCTCCACGATCACCGCCCGCTCGCTGCCCGACCTGCGCGACGGTCTGAAGCCGGTTCATCGCCGCCTGTTGTGGGCGATGCGCCTGCTGCGCCTCGATCCGTCGGCGGGCTATAAGAAATGCGCCCGCGTCGTCGGCGACGTGATCGGTAAATATCACCCGCACGGCGACCAGTCTGTCTATGACGCGATGGTCCGCCTCGCCCAGACCTTCTCGCTCCGCTACCCGCTCGTCGACGGCCAGGGCAATTTCGGCAATGTCGACGGCGATAACGCCGCGGCCTACCGCTACACCGAGGCGAAGCTGACCCAGGTCGCCATCGACCTGATGGCCGGGCTCGACGACGGCACCGTCGATTTCAAGCCGACCTATAATGGCGAGGACGAGGAGCCGGAGCTGATGCCCGGCCTGTTCCCCAACCTGCTCGCCAACGGCGCCAGCGGGATTGCGGTCGGCATGGCGACGTCGATCCCGCCGCACAACGCCGCCGAGCTGATCGACGCCGCGACCCACCTGATCGACAATCCCCAGGCGACCGACGCCGCGATGATGGATTTCGTCGCCGGCCCCGATTTCCCGACCGGCGGAATCGTCGCCGACAGCGCCGAGATCATCGCGCTCGCTTACGCCACCGGCCGCGGCGCCTTCCGCGTCCGCGCCCGCTGGGAGGTCGAGGATCTCGGCCGCGGCACCTGGGCGATCGTCGTCAGCGAGATCCCCTACGGCATCCAGAAGGGCAAGCTGATCGAGCAGATCGCGACGCTGATCAACGACAAGAAGCTGCCGATTCTCGCCGACGTCCGCGACGAATCGGACGCCGAGGTCCGGATCGTCATCGAGCCGAGGAGCCGCACCGTTGACCCGACCGTGCTGATGGACGGCCTGTTCCGGATGACCGACCTCGAGGTGCGCGTCTCGCTCAACCTCAACGTCCTCGACGCGACTCGCACGCCGCGGGTGATGGGCCTGCGCGAGGTGCTGAGCGAGTGGGTGAAGTTCCAGATCGAGGTTCTGGTCCGCCGCTCCAACCACCGGCTCGGCAAGATCGCCGACCGGCTCGAGCTGCTCGGCGGCTATCTCATCGCCTATCTCAACCTCGATCGGGTCATCGAGATCATCCGCACCGAGGACGAGCCCAAGCCGGTGATGATGGCCGAGTTCGGCCTCACCGACCGCCAGGCCGAGGCGATCCTCAACATGCGCCTGCGTTCGCTTCGCCGGCTCGAGGAAATGGAGATCAAGAGCGAACGCGACAAGCTCGAGAAGGAGCGCGAGACGCTCCAGGCGCTGGTCGAGAGCCCGGCCCGCCAGCGCACCAAGCTCAAGAAGGACCTGGCGGAGCTCAAGAAGCGCTACGGGCCGGAGACCGATATCGGCCGCCGCCGCACCCGAATCGAGGAAGCCGGCCCGGCGCGCGAGATCCCGCTGGAAGCGATGGTCGAGCGCGAGCCGATCACCGTCATCCTCTCCCAGCGCGGCTGGATCCGGGCGATGCGCGGCCATGTCGAACTGTCCGCCGCCGAGACTTTGAAGTTCAAGGAAGGCGACGGCCCGGCCTTCGCCTTCCATGCCCAGACCACCGACCGGCTGCTGCTCGTCTCCGCCGACGGCCGCTTCTACACGCTCGCCGCCGACAAGCTGCCGGGCGGCCGCGGCTTCGGCGAGCCGGTCAAGCTGATGGTCGACATCGAGGGGGAGGGCAGCATCGTCGCGCTGCTGAAGGCGAATGCGGCGCCCAAGCTGCTTCTCGCGTCGTCGGACGGCCGCGGCTTCGTCACCTCCGCCGCCGGCGCCCTCGCGGAGACGCGCAAGGGCAAGCAGGTGGTGAACCTGCGGCCCGGCGCGCGGCTCCAGGTCGTCCGCCCGGTCGGCGAGGGCCATGACCGCGTCGCGGTGATCGGCGACAATCGCAAGCTCGCCGTGTTCCGCCTGTCCGAGCTTCCCGAAATGGCGCGCGGCCAGGGCGTCACCATGCAGCGCTACCGCGACGGCGGCCTGTCCGACGCGACCACGTTCAGGGACGAGACCGGCCTGACCTGGTCGATGGGCGGCGAGAGCGGCCGTACCCGCACCGAGGAGATGGGCCCGTGGTTCACCGCGCGCGGCGCGGCGGGGCGGATGCCGCCGACCGGCTTCCCCCGAAACAATCGCTTCACGTGAGCGGCTTCGGCGAAATCAAGAATTAACCTACTTCACCTATCGCCTTTTGGATGCAGGCGGCGAAGAAACGCGTGAGCGACGAGCCCCCGGCCAGCCTCGCGGCTGTGCCGGAGGTCGCCGACCCGCTTGCGCCTGACGTCGCCCGCGTGCTCGGCCATGCCCGCCAGGTCTATCTCGACGCCCTGCCGATCCCCGCCGCGGTCGTCACCATCGATCCCGCCGGTCCCTATATCGAAAGCGCCAACGACGCCTTTCGCAACGTCGCGGAGTTCGACGAACGGCTCGGCGATCGCCGAGTCTCCAAGGTGCGCCTGCTCAGCACCGGCCCGATCGGCCGCCGCCTCGCCGAATATCTCGAGAGCGGCGAGCCCGCCCACCAGTTCGAGAGCAGCGACGGCCGCTCGATCGGCGGCCGCCATTTCCTGATTCGCTTCGCCCGCGTGCGTCCCCTCGAATATGGCCCGGTCCGCTTCGTGATCTCGCTGATCGACCGCACCGCCCAGGTCGAGACCGAGCGCAGCCTGCGATCCGAGATGCTGCTCGACAGCCTCACCGGGCTGCCCAACCGCCTCGCCTTCACCGAGCAGGTCGACCGGGTCCTGTCCGATCCCTCGCTCGCCGACGGCAGCTATGCGGTGCTCGCGGTCGACATGGAGCGGTTCAGCCGGGTCAACGAATGCGTCGGCGCCATCGCCGGCGACGAGCTTCTGATCGCCTTCGCCCGCCGCCTCGTCTCGGCGCTGCGCCCGACCGACATGCTCGCCCGCACCTCGGGCGACGAGTTCGGAATCCTGATGAAGCTCGACCGCGGCCTCGCCGACGCGCTTCGCGCCGCGGAGCGGATCAAGGCCGTGCTCACCCTGCCGTTCCGGCTCACCGACCTCGAGATCCGAATCGACTGCGCGATCGGCTGCGCGCTGGTCGGACGCGGCGTGAGCAGCGCCGACGAGCTGCTGCGCAACGCTCAGTTCGCCTTGAAGCGTTCCAAGCGAGTCGGCGCCGCCCAGGTCTACGAGCCGGTCCAGGCCCAGGCGGTGCGCCGCCGCTTCAGCATGGAAACCGAATTGAGGCGCGCCATCGAGGCCGAGGCGCTCGAGCTCGCCTTCCAGCCGCTCATCGACCTCCAGACCGGCAAGGTGTCCTCGTTCGAGGCTCTGGCGCGCTGGCGCCAGGACCCGATCGGCCCGATCTCGCCGGCCGAGTTCATCCCCGTCGCAGAGGAATCGGGCTTGATCGTGCCGCTCGGCCGCTGGGCGCTCGAATCGGCGCTGCGCACCCTGGCGGACTGGGACCGGGCCAATGGCAGCCCGCTGCCGTTCGGAATGAGCGTCAACCTCTCGCCGATCCAGATCGGCCGCGACAACATCGCCCAGGTCGTGTTCGCGGCGCTCGCCGGCAGCGGCATCAGCGGCAACCGGCTGACGCTCGAGCTCACCGAGAGCGCCATCGTCCAGGATCCCGACCGCGCGAGCAGCGTGCTCACCGGCCTCAAGAAGCTCGACGTCAAGGTCGCGATGGACGATTTCGGCACCGGCTTCACCTCGATCGGCTCGCTCCAGCGCCTGCCGATCGACGTGCTGAAGATCGACCGCAGCTTCGTCGGCAACATGTGCGAGGACGAGGACGCCACCTCGATCGTCCGCGCCATCCTGTCGCTGGCCTCCTCGCTCGGCATCGAGACCACCGCCGAGGGCATCGAGCGCGCCGAGCTTGGCGATGCGCTTGCGGAGATGGGCTGCACCTACGGCCAAGGCTATCATTACGCCCGGCCGATGCCGGCCGACGAGGCGCTGGCTTACTGGCGCGAGACCAACGGCTAGCTGCTTTCCCAGTGAAATGCGACGCGCGAGAAATCGCGCGCGATGAGGTCGTCGCGGCGGATCATGAATACCGCCCAGCCGCAATCGCCCCAGATCAGGCCGTTTTGCGAGTCGAGCTGGAGAAGCACCCGGTCGAATTCGTCCCGGAAACCGGGCTTGCGGAAGTCCCACTGCACGAAGCGGGGATGGCCGCCGACGAACTGGTTCGGCGGTTCCTCGTCGACCTCCACGGGATCGAGCAGGTCGCCGACATTCGCGGCGTTGGCGAGGCCCATCTCTATCAGGATCTGCTCGACCGCGACGCTGTCGGGCGACGGCAACCGGCTCGATAGGGTCGCCGATAGCGGCCGTCCGGCCGCGCGCACGGCCTCGTCCAGGAATGGCGAGCTGTCGGCGAGCGGGTCCAGCGGCCCCTGCACGTGGAGGCGCCCTCCAGCGGGCGGTTCGGAGCGCCAGATCAGGCGCACGTCGCTTCGCGCGGGATCGTCATAATCGGCTCCGAAGCTGTCGCTGCGGGCGATGAAGAATTGAAGCAGCCCCGCCTCGGGGTAGTCGGGAAGGGGCGGCAGGTCGGCGAAATCGAGCTGGGCGAGGAACTCCATCGGCCGGCCGTCGCGCCCACACGGCCAGGCCTCGCCATCGGCGAGCCAGGCCGGCCCGCCGATGCGGGTTCCGGCCGCCTGTATCGGCTTGTCGGGCGCTGCTGCCAGCTGGAGCGACGGCAGCCGCAAACCTGCCAGTCGCTTGAGGAATGTCGCTTCCTGTTCCTCGGTCGCAGGCGGTCCGGGCGGGTTTTCGGAGAGCCAGCGCGCGGCGTCTCGCCGGTTCGCCTCCCGCCGCCGTCGGGCGCGCCGCCGTTCGACCAGATAGGGGATGGCGAGGACGGCAAGCAGCAGCAGGACCGCCGCGACGCCGCCCGGGTTAAGCGCCATGGCGCAATTCCTCGGCCATGATGGCGCGCGCCCGTGCCTCGCCGGGGAAATCCTCGCCGATCCAGCGATCCTCGATGCGGCGCAGCAGCCGCGCGACCTCCGGACCGGCGGTCACGCCCGCCGCGACCAGATCGCCGCCGCGCACCGGCAGGCTGGGGCGCCGCCAGGAAGCGAGCGCGCCGATCCGGGCCGCCGCGTCCTCGGCTCCGAAGCGGTCGTCGAGCAGCAGCCGATCGGCTGCGCATTCGGCACCGATGCGATAAGCGAGCTGACGCGGAGCGATGCCATTGTCCGGCTCCGCGCGCTCGATGCACTCCAGCCGCGCCCGCTGCGCGTTCGACAGGCGCAGGCGCGCCGCGACGTCGACCGCGATCTCGGCGCGGGGGAGCAGGGCGGCGAGGCGGCGAATGCCGTCGGCTCCCACGCCCGCGGCCTGCTCGCGCGGCGGCAGCGCCGCGAGCCGCTCGACGCCGCCCAGGTCGATCTCCGGCAACACTGGGGAGAAGATGCCGCGCTCGACCATGATCCGCACCGTGGGCGTGGGATCAGGCAACGCCAGCAGCCGCAACAATTCGCCGGCGATCCGCTCGCGCGACAGCGCCATCAGGTCGTTCGCGCGCGCCGTGCATGCCTCCAGACCCGCCGGGTCCGGCGCGCCCGCCCCGAATCGGGCGTGGAAGCGGAAGAAGCGCAGAATCCGGAGATGGTCCTCGGCAATCCGCGTCAGCGCGTCGCCGATGAAGCGCACCTGCCGCGCCGCGAGATCCTCGAGGCCGCCGAAATAGTCGAAGATCTCGCCGCTCTCGGGGTCGGCGCTGAGCGCATTGATGGTGAAGTCGCGGCGGCCCGCATCCTCGCGCCAGTCGTCGGTGAAGGCGACGGTGGCGCGGCGGCCGTCGGTCGAGACGTCGCGGCGCAGGGTGGTGATCTCCACCGACTTGCCTCGAATCACCGCGGTGACGGTGCCATGGGCGAGCCCGGTCGGGACGGCCTTGATGCCGGCCTGCTCGAGCCGCCGAATCACTTCCTCGGGCAGCAGCCGGGTGGCGAGGTCGACGTCGGCGACGGTGATGCCGAGCAGGGTGTCGCGCACGCAGCCGCCGACGAATCGGGTGTCGCCTTCGGCGGCGCCGAGCGTCGCGAGCAGGCGGCGCATGTCCTCGCCGCCTTGCCAGGGAGCGTCGGGCAGCTTCATGCCGTGACCGCCAGCCGACGGCTCAAATTCACGATCATCGCCGCCGTTGCCCCCCAGATGCGCCGCTTGCCCCACAGGATCTCATAATAGGTCCGCGTCGCGCCGCGAAACTGTGCTTCGCGAACGATCTGGTTGGCCGGGTCGAGCAGATAGTCGAGCGGCGCCTCGAACATCGCCGCGACCTCGCCCGGATGCGGCGCGAGGTTCAGGTCCGGCGGCACCACGCCGACCACCGGGATCACCTCGAAGCCGGTGATGGTGCGATAGGGGTCGGCGATTCCGATGAGCTCGACCATGCTCGGCGGCAGGCCTATCTCCTCCTCGGCCTCGCGCAGCGCCGCTGCGACGGGGCCGTCGTCATGCGCATCGATCCGCCCGCCCGGGAAGCTCACCTGGCCGGGGTGGCGCTTCATCGTCTCGGGCCGCAGCGTCAGGATGACGGTGGGGGCAGGGCGATCGACGATCGCGACCAGTACCGCCGCCGGCGTCGGGCCCCTGTCCGGATCCTCAAGCTCGAGCGCGTCGCCGGGCAGCAACTCGGGCGTGCGGCGGTGGCCTTCCTCCAGGGCCGCGCGCAGCCGGTCGGGAAGCGTCACGCCCCGGGCTCCAGAGCGAAGAACGCGCCGCCGCTCCACACGCCCGCGGGGTCGGCGCCCTCGGCGAGCGCGATCTCGGCCAGCTCGTAATAGACCGGGCGCGCCACCAGCGCCTCAAGGCCGGAGCGGACGAGGAGATAAGGGTGCGGGCCGTCGGCTCGCCCGGCGAAGCGCAGCGGATGATCGGGTCCGGCAACGACCATGTCGCCGGTGTTGAGGCGGAAGGCGAGCGAACGGTCCAGTCCTTCGCCCTCGGACTTCACCTCGACCGCCATGAACGGCGCGTCCTCGACCTCGATGTCGAGCTTCTCGACCGGAGTCACCAGCACGAAGCGGCCGTCGGCCTCGCGCCGCAATATCGTCGAGAACAGCCGAACCATCGCCGGGCGGCCGATCGGCGAGCCCTCGTGGAACCAGGTGCCGTCGCGAGCGATGCGCATGCCGCTGTCGCCGCAATGGCTGGGATTCCAGGCGTCGACCGGCGGCAGCTTCCGGGCCTCCGCCAGCGCGACGATCTCGGCGAGGCTGAGGCCGGCCAGATCGGGTGGTGGCTCGGACGCGGGCATGCGCCCCTAGTGGAGTCGCCCGCCTTTGCCCGCAAGCCCAACAGCGGATAGGTCGGAGGAATGGAGCAGGAATTCGAAGGTCCCCGCACCGCGATCGTGACCGGTGGCGCCAAGCGGATCGGCGCCGAGCTGGTCCGGGCGCTCGCCGCGGACGGCTGGCATGTGCTGATCCACTACAACCGGTCGAGCGCCGAGGCGGAGGCCCTCGCGTCGGAAGTGGGCGAGGCGACGATCGTCCAGGCCGATCTGGGGGAACCGGACTGCGCGGAGCGGGTCATGGCGGCGCTCGACGGCCGTCCCCCGGCTCGGCTGCTCGTCAACAGCGCCTCGCAATTCAATTACGACAGCGCCGCCGAGTTCACGGTCGCGCAATGGGACCTGCACCAGACGGTGAACCTGCGCGCGCCCGCTCTGCTGAGCCAGGCGTTCGCGCGGCGACTCGACGACGCCGGGCTCATCGTCAACCTGCTCGATGCCAAGCTCGCCGCACCCAATCCGGACTTCTTTACATACACGATGTCGAAGATCGGCCTCGCCGGCCTGACCGAACTCACCGCCCGCGCCTACGCCCCGCGGATCCGAGTGTGCGGCATCGCGCCGTCGGTGACGCTGGTGTCGGGCCCGCAGAGCCGCGAGAATTTCGACGAGGTCCACCGCCTCAACGCGCTCGAACGCGGAGTCGACGTCAGCCACATCGTCGCGGCCCTGCGCTTCATCGTCGCCACCCCGACGCTCACCGGCCAGACGATCGCGCTTGACGCGGGCCAGCGTTTCCTCTCCCTGCCGCGCGATGTCCAATTCCTCTGACAGCCTCGCCGCCACGCCGCGGCTCGACGGCCTCATGCCCGAGCGGCTGACGCCGCGCACCCGCAAGATCGTGCTCCAGGATTACGACCTCAACCTCGACATCGGCTTTCACGATTTCGAGATCGGCAACCCGCAGCGGCTGCTTGTCACCGTCGAGGTGTGGGTCGAAGAATCGGCCTTCGCCATCCACGACGAGGCGGACAGGGCGTGGGACTATGATTTCCTGCGCACCGAAATCGGCGCCCTGGTCGCGGGGCGCCGCTACAATCTCCAGGAAACGCTCGCCCATGAAATCTACGCGCTCGTCGCGGCCCGCCGTGGCGTGACCGCGCTTCGGGTCAGCACCCGCAAGCCGGACATCTATCCCGACTGCGCCGGGGTCGGCGTCGAGCTGTCCTCGTTCGCGCCGGGAGGCGCTTAACCGCGACTCCGGTTGCGCGGGCAAGCCCCGAGATGCTCGCGCACCAGCCGGTAATCGCTCTGGATCGCCTGGGCATGCTCGCGCGCGTCGGCGATGGCCGCAGCAGGAAGCTGCGTGGGCAGGAAGCAGGCGAGGCGATACCACAACAGGCTGTCAGGGCGCGGCTGCGCCGCCCCCGCGTCGACGAACTCGCTCAGCGACACGAACCAGCGCGGCTCGGCGCCGGATTCGCGCGCGACCGTGATCGAGACGGGCTGGCTGCGCGCGGTCTGCAGGAAGATCTGGGTCTCGCCGGTGCCGGGCAGCGCCCCGGGCACGTGGAAGGCGCGGCCGATCGCGCTCACCGCGGGCGGCGCATCGCCTTCCAGTTCGGCGCGGATGATCGCGCGGACCCGGTCGGCGATCGCCGAATCATAGGGAATCGCGGCGTCGGGGGCGATCAGCTGAAGCTCGCCTGGCCGGCCGGGGACGGGGCGGGCGAAGACGAGCCACTGGCTGCCGCGCTGGAGTCGCGCCGGCCGTCCTCGCGCGTCATTGGGAAAATCGGCGAGGTAGCGGACCTGGGCGGGGGTGCCGGATTCGCCGCGAATCAGCGCTGTGAGATCCGCCTCGACCAGGAATCGGCTGTGTCCCGGCGGGACGCCGACCGCCTGTTCGGCGCGCAACGGCCGCGCCCGGCGCAGCGTGACATGCGCCGCGACCGGCGCCGCCAGCGCCAGGTCGGCGGTGTCCGCATATGTCAGGGCGACGGAATTTTGATCTTGCAAATCACTAGCTTGCGCCGGGGCGGGGGCGGCGATGGCGGCCGCACAGAGCAAGGTCAGGCGCAGGAGATGTGGCATGGAGTTCCTCTTTGCGAGAGTCCCCTCTCGACATCCGAGTCTGAATCGCGTTTGAATATGGCCGAAATCAGGTTTGGCGTTGGGGCTGGGAGGCCCGTTCGAGACTCAGCGATACAGCATTGCGTCACCGAAACTGTCGAGATAGAGACACGCCGCCTTTCATTGGTGAACTGGAACGAGGTCGGAGCGTTAGCGCAACCGAGCCGTACGATGTGGAGATAGGGAGCGCCGCCGTTTAATGTCGTACCTTGACCAAGGCATGAGCCCCAGCAAGATGTGGGCGATCATCATCGTCGCCCTGATTCACGTGCTGCTCGGCTTCGCGTTCGTCACCGGATTCGCCAACGAGTTCATCAAGAAGGCGAGCAAGGATCTCGATGTGTTCGAGGTCGAGGAACCGCCGCCCCCCGAGGAGGAGCCCCCGCCCCCCGAGGAGGTCGAGCCGGTTGCGCCCGAGGTGGTGACCCCGCCGGCGATCGTCCGCACGAACCAGCCGCCGCCGCCGCCGATGCGAACCACGACGGAGCAGGCACCGATCACCTTCAACCCGGATCCGCCGCGCGCCCCCCCGGCACCGGCAACGCCGCCGCCTGCGCCGCGCGTTCAGTGCCCGGGTGGAGTGACGGTTCCGGCCGGCACCGCCTGTCCCGCGCCGGCAGCCCCGCCGTCGCCGCCGCGCCTGCGCAGCGGCACGATCAGCAACGACGACTATCCGGCTTCGGCCATCCGCGCCCAGGCGCAGGGCACGACCCGGATGAGTCTGCAGGTCAGCGCACAAGGCCGTGTCACCAGTTGCTCGGTCACCGGCTCCAGCGGCAATTCGTCGCTCGACAGCGCCGCCTGCAGCCTCGCCCAGCGCCGCTACCGGTTCACGCCGGCCACGCGGGGCGGCCAGCCCGTCGCCAGCACCTACTCCCAGTCGGTGCGGTGGCAGCTGCCGGACGAGTGATCCACCTTTAAGGCCTTTGTTTAACCCGGGCGGTCTCGCCCTCGACCCAAACCGTTGAAGAGAGGAAAGTTAACATGGCAGCACCAGCCTCGGGTGGCGGTTTCCAAGAACACGGAATCGTCGAATCCATCATCGAGGGCGGTCCCATCGCCATCGGCACCGCGATCATCATGATCATCATGTCGGTCGCGTCCTGGTACATCTTCTTCGTGAAGATCTTCGAGCAGAACAAGATCATGCGTGAGGGCCGCGCCGCCCGCACGACCTTCTGGCAGTCGGCGAACCTGCGCGAAGGCGCCAACAAGCTCGACAAGAACGGCGCCTATCGCCAGATCGTCGATGACGCCCTTCAGGCTCAGGAGCAGCACACCAAGCTGACCGATCCCATCGACCAGCATGACTGGCTGATCGGCTCGCTCGCGCGCAGCCAGGGCGCGATCGTCTCGAAGCTGGGCTCGGGCCTCGCAGTGCTCGCCACCGTCGGCTCGACCGCTCCGTTCGTCGGTCTGTTCGGCACCGTCGTCGGCATCTACCGCGCTCTGATCCGCATCGGTGCGTCGGGTTCGGCGTCGATCGACGCGGTCGCCGGCCCGGTCGGTGAGGCGCTGGTCATGACCGCTCTCGGTCTCGCTGTCGCGGTTCCGGCCGTCATGCAGTACAACTGGCTCATGCGCCGCAACAAGGCGATCGCCGAGCAGCTGGGCAAGTTCTCCAACGACCTGCACGGCTACCTGATGTCGGGCGGCGCCGTGAAGCCGACCGTTCCGAGCAGCGCTGCTCGCGCCGCGGCGGCCAAGCCGTCGACCGGTCCGACCACCGGCGCGACCGGCGGCACGGCGAAGCCCGCCGGCGGTCCGACCCTCGGCAAGTCTTAAGCTGACGCATTCGGGCGGCGCCGCATTCGGCGGTGCCGCCCGCAAGGCCGCCCCAGCGGCGGCATCTGGACTAGGATAGGAAATAAGCCATGGCGATGCAGGTCGGCGGCGACGGTGGCGACCAGACACCGATTTCTGAAATCAACACGACGCCGCTCGTTGACGTGATGCTGGTGCTGCTCATCATCTTCATCATCACCGTCCCCGTGGTGCTGAACACGATCCCGGTGACTCTGCCGCAGGTCGAGTTCGAGCCGACCACGACCAAGGCTGAGAACGTCAACCTCTCGATCCGCGCGCCGGGCGGCCAGTGCGAGGTCTATTGGGAGGTCACCCGGGTGACGTCGCAGGAACTCCTCGACCGCGGCGTCGCCGCGCTGCGTGAGGAAATCGAGCGCCAGGGTGGGCCGGACAATGTCGAGGAGCTGCCGGAAGTGCACATCCGCGGCGACGTCAACACGCCTTATCGCTGCATCGGCGGCGCGATCTTCACGATGCAGCGCGCCGGTTTCACCCGCGTCGGCTTCATCTCGGAGCCGGTGCCGGGCGGCGGCGGCTGATCGACGGCTGGGCGATAACGAAGCGATTTAGGAGTAGAGAAGATGGCAGCCGCAGTCGTTAGCGACTCTGACGAACCGATGATGGACATCAACACGACGCCGCTCATCGACGTCATGCTGGTGCTCCTGATCATGTTCATCATCACCATCCCGATCCAGACCCATGCGGTGAAGATCGACCTGCCGACGCCGAACGACAGCCCGGCGCCGCCGATCGACCCGCAGCGCAACAAGATCGCGATCGAGGCGAACGGCACCGTGCTGTGGAACGCCGCGCCGGTCGATCTCAACACGCTGCGCCAGTATCTGGAGCTCACCACCACGATCCGGCCGACTCCGGAGCTCCACATCCAGCCGCATCCCGAGGCGCGGTACGAGACGGTCGACGAGGTTCTGGCGGTGATCAAGCGCGCCGAGGTTCAGTCGATGGGCTTCGTCGGCAACGAGCAATATTCGACCTTTTGATCCTCGGATCCGAAGCGAAGCGTTAAGGGCGGTCCCGCGGGGCCGCCCTTTTTGCATGTGCGTCGCGAGGAGATCGCCGTCGATCCTGACGGCACGGTCAGGTGGAACGGCGCGGCCATCGCGATGCCCGAGCTTCGCGCGACCCCTGGACGCCACCGATCGCCTGAGCCGCCCGCCGGAGCTCCAGATCGAGCCTCATCCGGAGGCGCGCTACGAGACGGTCGACGAAGTGCTGGCGGTGATCAGGCGGGGCCGACGTTCAGTCGATGGGTTTCGTCGGCAACGAACGCTACCGCAGTTTCTAGGACGAGGCTCCGGCGAGATGGCGGCGGAAGAAGGCCAGGGTCTCGCCCCAGGCCTGCTGGGCGGCGGCCTGATTGTAGCGGGCCTGCGACGTGTCGTTGTGAAAGGCGTGGTCGACGTCCGGATAGCTGATCGCCCTGACGTCCTTTCCCGCCGTTTCGGCCGCCTGGACATAGGGCAGCGCCGTCCGGTTCACGCGCTCGTCGCGGCCGGCGAGGATTACGAGCAGGGGAACCTGCAGCTGCGCCGCTTCGGCGGGGTCGGGGGCGGGGCCGTAGAACGGCACCCCCGCCGCTAGGGCGGGGCCGGCGGCGAGGGCGAGGCGGTGGACCATCGCTCCGCCCCAGCAGAAGCCGACTGCGCCGACCTTGCGGCGGTTGTTGACCCCGGCGAGGCGGCGGATCAGCGCGGCCCCGTCGGCGACGGTCGCCGGCATGTCGAGCGCGCCGATCATCGTGCGCGCCTGGTCCTCGTCGGCGGGCGTGCCGCCGGCGGCGCTCAGGAAATCGGGTGCGTAGGCGGCATAGCCGGCGAGGGCGATGCGCCGGGCGACGTCGCGGATATGTTCGTTGAGACCGCGATTCTCGTGGACCACGACCACCGCCGGCCGGTCGTCGCCGCCGCGCTCGGGACGGGCGGCGTAGAGCGTAAGCTGCCGCCCCTGGCGCACGTCCCAGATGACCGTCTCGGTGTGGAGCCGGTTGTCGTCGGCGGGCACCACCGGGGCGCAGCCGGCCTGGGCGGCGACGGTGCCCAGTAGCGCGCTCGCCGCCGCGGCTCCGCCGGCGATGCGCGCAAGCTCCGCCATGAATGCGCGCCGGTCCATGCCTTCATGGGTGTAGCGGTCATAGAGGGCGATGACCGCGCGGGTGACCGGGTCGCTCATTCCGCCGGCTGCGGCATTTGCGGCCGCTGGACGTGAGCCATCGCCTCATCGTCCAGTTGGTTGGCTCGGACGGCGGCCGGACGCTCGCGCAGGCGCGCGAAATAGGCCTCGAACGCCGGCCGCTTGTCGATCGTCCCGAACTGGAGGCCCCAGCCGATCTGGGCGCCGACATAGACGTCGGCCGCGGTGAACTGATCGCCGCAGATATAGGGCCCCTGCGCGACGGCGCCCTCGAGCGCGTTCATGACGTCCTCGAACGTGCCGTAACCGGCCATCATCGCCTTGTCCCTGGGCGCGAGCAGGCCGAGCGCCTTGCCGGTGACCGCGCTCTCGACCGGACCCGCGGCGAAGAACATCCAGCGATAATAGGGCCCGCGCCGGCGGTCGCCATGCGGCGGCGCGAGGTTCGCCTCGGGAAAGGCGTCGGCGAGATAGGCGCAGATCGCCGCGGCTTCCGTCACCACCGTGTCGCCATGCTTGATCGCCGGCACCTTGCCCATCGGGTTGACCGCCAGATAGTCGGCGTCCTTCATGGTCGTGCCATAGTCGAGCAGCACCGTCTCGTAGGGCGCGCCGACTTCCTCCAGCATCCACCGCGCGATCCGCGCCCGCGACATCGGGTTGGAATAAAAAATGAGGTCGGCCATCACGAGTCTCCCTTCTCAGGCTCGCGGCGATCATAGCAGTTCGCGGCCGCCACGTGATCCATTGTTAAGCGCGGCGTGCTATGGGCACGGCAGGGGGAGCCAGATGGAAATTCGATCGTCCGGGCCGTTCGAGGGCGCCGTGCTGGAGGAAGAATATCAGCGCGCCGGCAGGACGGCGCGGATTCCCTATGTCCGCGGCTACGTCGTCGTCGCCCTGGCGGTGCTGGTCGGTTACGCGATCGCCAATCCGCTCTTCTTCGACGAGGAGGAGCTGGCGCGGTTCGTCTACCTGCTGGTGCCTAGCCTGCTCGTGCTCGGCTCGTATCTCGCGGCGACATTCTGGGATCGCTATCCCGACATCCCGCTGATCGATTTCACCGCGTTGCTGGCGCTGTCGATCCTGGTGACGGGCGAGAACGTCATCCTGTTCGACGAGCTCAACCGCCAGGGCGACGACGTCCACGGCAATGTCGGCATCAGCGGCCTGATCGTCAGCGCCTTCGCAGCCTTCGCCATGACCGGGCGACCGCGCTGGTTCCTGACCTGGACCGCCCTTCACGCGATTGGGTTCACCGCTCTCGTGCTTCTGCTCGATGCCAGCGCGGAAGTGCGCTTCTACGAGATCATGAGCCATCTGACCGGCGCGGGCGTGATGCTGTTCCTCAACTGGGGGCTGAGCCGCGCCGACCGCCACGGCTTCCTCCTCAATGCCGCGCTGGAGGCCGAGCGGGCAAAGACCGAGGAGCTGCTCTACAACGTCCTGCCCGAGGCGGCGGCGCAGCGCCTCAAGGCTGGGCAGGTCGTCGCCGACGCCTATTCGGATGCCTCGGTCGTGTTCATCGACGTGGTCGGCTTCACCAAGCTGTCCGGCACCGTCTCGCCCGGCCACCTGATCGACCTGCTCAACGCCTTCTTCAATCTCGCCGATCGCTGCGCGGCTGAGCATGGCGTCGAGAAGGTGAAGACGATCGGCGACGCCTATCTGGCAATCAGCGGCGGCAACCTCCCCGCGACCAACAGCGCCGACGCGGCGCTCGCCTTTGCGATGGCGGTGATCGATGGGCTCGGCGAGGTAGAGGAGGCGATCGGCATCCCCGTCCAGGTGCGGGTTGGAATCCATAGCGGCTCGGTGGTCGGCGGAGTCATCGGCGCGACGCGCATGACCTACGATTATTGGGGCGAGACAATGAACGTCGCCAGCCGCCTCGAAGGGCAGGCG
>NZ_JAANPA010000026.1 GCF_011320075.1 Sphingosinicella sp. YJ22
GTGAGGATCGGCGTGTCGGCGGCCGGAGCCGCGGCGGCGACCGGCGCCGGCGCCGGGATGTCGGCGGTGGCGGCCCACAAGGCGGCGCGCTCGTCGGCGCTGGCGCGGCCGCGGCGAAGCAGCATGCGCTCGACCTGCTCGGCGCCGATGATCTCGCCGGGAAAGAGGATTCCGGCGCGCTCGACGAGATTGCGAAGCTCGCGGACGTTGCCCGGCCAGTCATGGTTGGCGAGGCGGTCGAGAGCGGCGGTGTTGAAGCGCACGTCGCCCTTGTTGTGACCCTGCGCCAGGAAATGGCGGATCAGCGGAGCGACGTCCTCGCGGCGCTCGGCCAGGCTCGGAAGGTCGATCGGGAAGACGGCGAGGCGGTAGAACAGATCCTCGCGGAAGCGCTTCTCGTCGATCGCGGTGTCGAGGTCGCGGTGGGTCGCCGAGACGATGCGGGCGTCGACCGGGATGACTCCGCGGCCGCCGACGCGCTGGACCCGGCGGTCCTCGAGCACGCGCAGCAGCTTGACCTGCATGTCGTGCGGCATGTCGCCGATCTCGTCGAGAAACAGGGTGCCGCCATCGGCTTCCTCGAAGCGGCCGCGATGCTGGGCATGGGCGCCGGTGAAGCTGCCTTTCTCGTGGCCGAACAGCTCGGATTCGATGAGCTCGCGCGGAATCGCGCCGCAATTGACGGAGACGTGGGCGGCGTCGGCGCGCTGGCTGGCGGCGTGGATCGCGCGGGCGACCATTTCCTTGCCGCTGCCCGACGGGCCGGTGACGATGACGGACGCGTCGCTCGGCGCGACCTGCGCCACCTGGAGGCGAACCTCCTTGATGGCGCGGCTGTCGCCGATGAGGAAGGCGGCAATAGGATTCTTGCCGCCAGCCCGGAGCGTGGCCGACTGAGAAACCGTCATACTGGTAGGCGTCCCCCCTGATACAGGCGCAGAAATGGCGGCAAAAGGTTAACGACCGGATAAGCACCTATGGTTTTCACTGTAACCCGAAATTTTCCTCGGGCTGAAGTGGCGGCTTCGGTTATGGCTGCCCCACACAGAGAAAAGTTCGTGGAGTTTGTGATGCGTCGTCGCCTGTTCACCTTGTTCCTCGCGGCCGCGGCCGGCCTCGGCGCGGCGTCGCCGGCTCATGCCCAGATCGGCATCGGCGGCGGCTTCACCATCACCGGCCGAGGCACCGTGACGACCGATTTCCGCCACCGCGGAATCTCGCGCTCGGACGGCGATCCGGCGCTTCAGGCGACCGGCACCCTTTCACACGACAGCGGCTTCTATGCCGGCCTGTGGGGATCGTCACTGACCGAGGCGTCGCCGACGGGCGAACTCCAGGTCGAATATTATGCCGGCTATGCGCGTGAGATCGCCAGCGGCACTGATATCGACGTCGGCCTCGTCTATACGAGCTTTCCCGACGCGAGCGCGCTCGCCGACCCCGATTATGTCGAGGGCTATGCGTCGCTCAGCCACACCCTGGGGCCGGTGACGGCGGAGGCCGGCGCCTTCTACGCGCCGGAGCAGGACGGGCTCGGCGGCCGCGACAATCTCTATCTCTATGGCGACGTGACGGCGGGCATCCCGTTCACGCCGCTGACCGTCCTCGGGCGCCTCGGCTATTCGACCGGCGGCCTCGCGCCGGGCGGCGGCGACTATGTCGACTGGCGGCTCGGAGTCGAGGTCGACCGCGGCCCGTTCCGCTTCGGCCTGTCCTATGTCGACACCGACCTCGACCTGCCCAACAGCGACGCGACCGTGGTGGCGTCGGTAAGCGTCGGCTTCTAGCGGGTCGTTACGCGCAAGAAACTGTTAGCATGATCCATGTTAAGCGCCCCGCCGACAGTGGGCGGGGGCAGTTTATGCATGGCGAGGTGGATCATGGCTTCGTCCAGCGCGGGGCGGAGCGGGTCGAGCTGCACTGCGAGGCGGTGCTGAAACTCGCTGACGGGCGCAGTTTCGACGCGCGGGTGCGCAACATCTCGACCTCGGGCATGCGCCTGTTCTGCCGCGACTTGCTGCCGATCGGCGGCGACGCCCGGGTGGCGATCGCCAATGGCGGCGAGCACCCGATCCAGATCGTCTGGCAGCTCGGCGTGTCGGCCGGAATCGAGTTCACGCCGCACCTCACCTGGCGCAGCGTCGTCGCCTTGCTCGCCGAATCCGAGGAGCAGGAAAGGCTGAACCGCCGAGTCGCCTGAGCGGCCTAGAATTGTTGGTCGCGGTTGCCGGGCCGGCGGGTGATTCCACCGCCTCGCAACCGCTCTAGCCGGCGACGTAGACCGTCTTCATCTGGGTGTAGAATTCGACCGCGGCGAAGCCCTGCTCGCGCCCGCCATAGCTCGACTTGCGGGTGCCGCCGAACGGCACGTGATAGTCGACTCCGGCGGTCGGCAGGTTCACCATCACCATGCCGGCGCGCACGTTGCGGCGGAAATGGCGGCTGTGCTTGAGCGAGTTGGTGACGATTCCCGCCGACAGGCCGAACTGGCCGCGATTGGCGATGGCGAGGGCCTCGTCATAGTCCTTGACGCGCACGGTGCTGACGACCGGTCCGAACACTTCCTCGCTGTTGATGCGCATGTCGGGCGCGGTGTCGGCGATGACCGCCGGCGACATGAAATAGCCGGGATTGGTCATCTCAAGGCGCTCGCCGCCGGCGGCGAGGCGGCCGCCTTCCTCGGTGGCGATGCGCACGTAGCGCATGTTCTGTTCGAGCTGGCTGTCGCTGACCACGGGGCCGATCTGGGTCGCGGGATCGAGTGCGTCGCCGACCCTCAATGCGCGGGCGCGCTCGACCAGCGCCTCGACGAAGCGGTCGTGAATGCCTTCGGTGACGATGACCCGCGACGAGGCGGTGCAGCGCTGGCCGGTGCCGTAGAAAGCCCCGTCGATCGCACAGGCGACGGCGCGATCGAGATCGGCATCGTCGAGCACGACGAGCGGGTTCTTGCCGCCCATCTCGAGCTGGACCCGCGCCTGGCGCTTGACCGCGCCCTCCGCGACGCGCGCGCCGATGCCCTGCGAGCCGGTGAAGGAGATGCCGTCGACCTCCTCATGGTCGACGATCGCCTGGCCAACCTTGCCGTCGCCGATCACTAGGTTGAACACGCCCGCCGGCGCGCCGCATTCGTGGATGATCGCGGCCAGCGCATGAGCCGTCGCCGGCGTCGGGCTCGCCGGCTTCAGCACCACGGTGTTGCCGAAGGCGAGCGCGGGCGCCGCCTTCCACGCCGGGATCGCGATGGGGAAGTTCCACGGCGTGACCAGGCCGAACACGCCGACCGCTTCGCGATAGGTCGCGGCGTCGATTCCGGGGCGGGTGGAGTCGAGCGTCCGGCCATGGCGGCGAAGCGCCTCGCCGGCGAAATATTTGAAGATGCGCGCGGCGCGCATGACCTCGCCGGTGCCCTCGGCGATGGTCTTGCCTTCCTCGCGCGACAGCAGCTGCCCCAGCTCCTTGGCGCGCGCCATGATCGTCGATCCGACTTTGTCGAGCAGGTCGGAGCGCACTTCCGGCGAGGCGTCCGCCCAGGCCGGGAAAGCGGCGCGCGCTGCCGCCACGGCGGCGTCGACCTCGGCCTTGCCGCCGGCCGGGTAGCGCGCCACCACGTCGTTAGTGTTGGACGGGTTGAGGCTCTCGCCCGCGGCGGCGCCGGCAACCGCTTCGCCGGCGATGAAATGGGTGAGAGTGTCGGTCATGACCTCCTCGCAGCCGCTCGCCGCGCCCATGTCAAGCGGCGGCCGTTGACCGGGCATGCGCGGTTATGGCAATCGGTCGGCCGCCCGGGCGGGTGTAGCTCAATGGTAGAGCAGAAGCTTCCCAAGCTTACGACGAGGGTTCGATTCCCTTCACCCGCTCCATATTCCCCTTAGCTTTGGTCGTTCCCGCAAGGTCCAGAAGCGCCGCCGCCAGCTCGGCGCGGCGGAAGGGTTTGGTGAGGCGGGGCAGGTCCGCGCTGACGCCGTCATTCTCGGCATAGCCCGAGATCAGCAGAGCGGGCATATCGCGGCGCCGACCGCGGAGCTCACGGATCAGCTCGGTGCCGGTCATGCCGGGCATCAGGTGGTCGGTGACCAACAGGTCGATCCTGGTGTCGCTGTCGAGAAGGCGAAGAGCGGCTTCGGCGGAATCCGCCTCGACGACGATATAGCCGAGGTCCGCGAGCATGTCGGCGGTGGTCGCCCGGACGATCTCCTCGTCATCGACCAGAAGGACGGTGCCAGCGCCGGCGCCGCCGTCCATATCGGCCTCCTCGGCTTCGCGCTCGGCCTGCTCCGAGGTGATGGGAAGGTGAAGATCCACGACGGTTCCGACGCCCGGCCTGCTCTTGATGGTGAGAGCGCCGCCGAGCTGTGCGGCGAGGCCGTGGACCATCGACAGGCCGAGGCCAGTGCCGCGGCCGACGCCCTTGGTCGAGAAGAAGGGCTCGATCGCGCGCTTCAGCGTTTCGGCGTCCATGCCGATACCGGTGTCGGCGACGGCAAGGCGGACGTAGTCGCCCGCCGCGAGGCCGGCCGGATTGCCGTTGTCGAGCCGTTCGGGCTGGGCCGAGACGGTGAGGGTGCCGCCGCCCGGCATCGCGTCGCGGGCGTTCACCGCGAGGTTTAGAATCGCCATCTCGATCTGGTTGGGATCCGCCTTCACCCGCGGCAGCGCCGGCGCGGCGTCCATCACCACCCTGACCTGCGGGCCGGAAGTGCTGTCGACGAGGTCGATCATGTTGCCGATCAGGGTCTCGAGGTCGACCGGAACCGCCTGGAGCGGCTGGCGGCGCGCGAAGGCGAGGAGGCGCTGGACCAGCACCTTGGCGCGTTCGGCCGAAGCGAGGGCGCCGTCGACGAGGCGCTGTTCGCGCTCGCCGCCGACGCTTCGCCTTTGAAGTAGGTCGAGCGCGCCGATGATCGGGGTCAGCAGGTTGTTGAAGTCGTGGGCGACGCCGCCGGTGAGCTGGCCCATCGATTCGAGCTTCTGGCTCTGGCGGAGCGCCTCCTGGGTGCGTTCGAGCTCCTCGCGATGCGCCTTCTCGTCCGTGACGTCGCGGCCGATGGCGTGGATGAGGCCCTCGTCCGGAACCGCAATCCAGGACAGCCAACGATAGGAGCCGTCTCTGGCGCGGTAGCGATTCTCGAACCGGAAGGTGGTGACTCCGTCCGCCAGCCGGCCAAGCTCGGCCTCAGTCGGGGCGACGTCGTCGGGGTGGAGAAAGCTGGTGAGGTTGGCGCCGATGAGGTCCGCTTGTTGCCAGCCGAGCAGGCTCGTCCAGGCCGGATTGACCGCGTTGATCGTGCCGCCGAAGCGGGCGACGAGCATCATGTCGGTGGTCAGCCGCCACATGCGATCGCGGTCGGCGGTGCGCTCGGTGACCTGGGCTTCCAATGTCTCGTTTAGCCGGCGCATCGCTTCTTCGCTTTCGCGCAGGGCGTCCATGGTTGAGCGACGTTCGCTCACGTCGACCAGAACGCCCGGAAAGCGAAGCGGCGTTCCGTCGGTTGCGAGCGAGACCTGACCGTTCGCCTCGACCCACCTCCAGCCTCCGCCGGCGCGGCGCACGCGATATTCGCAGCCATAACCGCCGCCACCCCCGAGCACGTCATTGATGGCGTTCGTAACGTGAGGGATGTCGTCGGGGTGGATCGATTCCATCACCTGCTCGAGCGGAAGACCGGTACGGCAGAGTTCGGGATCAACGTCGAACGAGCGGGCGAAGCGCTCGTCGGCGGTGAAGATGTCGGCGGGAACGTCCCACACCCAGGTGCCGACGATGGCGCCGGCGTCGAGCGCGAGTTGGAGCCGTTCCGTGGCGGCACGCGCGTGCGCTTCGCTGACCCGGAGTCGCGCCTCGGCGCGGGTGCGCTCGACTGCGGCCCAGGTGCGCTCGGAGACTTCGGAAACGAGATCGGCGTCGCGGTCGGTCCAGGGGCGCGGCGCGCTGGCATGGACGTAGAGCGCGGCGCGCATTCGTCCGTCCTTGACCAGCGACGCGGTGATGGCCGCGCGCGTGTCGATGGCATCGAAGGCTGCAAGGGTCTCCGGCGCGTTGGTGCGAGGATCCTGGGCGACGTCGGGAACGAGAAGCGGGGTTCCGGCCTTCAGGCTCGCGTGGACGTCGGGTCCGAAGGCGGCGAGGTCGTGGGTGCCTTCGCGGCCCGGCACGGTTCCGTCGGTCCAGTTGCGTTCGGTGGTAAAATAGCGCGCGGTCTCCTCGACCTCGCCATAGCCGACGCGGTTGGCGCCGAGATGACGACCGAGCGCCTCCGCCGCCGCGGCGATGATCGCCTGCGGATCGGACAGAGTGCGCATGTGGTCGCTGAGCGCGAGGAGGAAGCGGTTGCGCCGCTCGGCGAAGATCCGCTCGGTGACTTCATGCCCCTGGTTGAAGACGCCGACGACGGCGCCGTCCTCACCGCGGATCGGGGTGATGCTGTAGTTCCAATAGGTTTCGTGAACTCGCCCGTGGCGCTCCATCGGCAGCATCTCGTCGAAGGTCGAGAAGCCTTCGCCGGTCGCCATCACTTCCTGGAATTGCGGGCCGACCACGTCCCAGATGTCGTGCCAAACCTCGGCGCCCGGGCGCCCTAGCGACCAGGGATGACGCTCGGCCGGGATCGGCGCCCAGGCGTCGTTGTAGAAGAGACGAAGCTCCTCGCCCCAATAGATGGCCGTCGGGAAGGTCGAGTGGAGGCAGATCGACAGCGCCGAGCGTAGCGACTGCGGCCAGGTTTCGGGCGGGCCGAGCGGAGACGCGGCCCAGTCGGTGGCGCGGATAAGCGCGCCCATGTCGCCTCCGCCGGCAAGGAATTGCTGCGGATCGGTCACCCGGTTCGCGTCGTCCACTACAGTGTTACCCTGTACCTTGAGACAGCCCCCCGGCTTGCTTTGCCCCTAGTCGATGCAAGCCATTGCGGAAAAGAGCCAAAATGACGGGGTCAGACGACCGCATCAGGCGCGGGCTGACGCTTGTCCTCGGTGTTGGTGTCGAAGTCGCCGGCGTCGTGGCGCTCGTGGAGCTGTTCGGACGGGTCGCCGGTAGTTCGATTGACCATTCGGCCGCGGCGGACGGCGGGACGGGCGGCGATGGCGTCGGCCCAGCGCTTCACGTTCGGATATTCGTGGACGCTGAGGAACTCGGCGGCCTCATAGGCCTCGCCGCGCACGACGGCGCCGTACCAGGGCCAGATCGCCATGTCGGCGATGGTGTAGTCGGGGCCGGCGACGAACGCGCTGTCGGCGAGGCGGCGGTCGAGCACGTCGAGCTGACGCTTGGCCTCCATCGCGTAGCGGTTGATCGCATATTCGATCTTGAACGGCGCATAGGCGTAGAAATGGCCGAAGCCGCCGCCGAGGAACGGCGCGCTGCCCATCTGCCAGAACAGCCAGGACAGGGCCTCGGCGCGGGCCGGATAGTCGGCGGGCAGGAAGCGCCCGAACCTTTCCGCAAGATACATCAGGATCGCGCCGGATTCGAACACGCGGACGGGTTCGGGGCCGCTGCGGTCGACCAGGGCGGGGATCTTCGAATTGGGATTCACCGCGACGAAGCCGCTGCCGAACTGGTCGCCTTCGGTGATGCGGATCAGCCAGGCGTCATATTCCGCTTCCGAGATGCCGAGGGCGAGCAGCTCTTCCAGCATGATCGTGACTTTGACGCCATTGGGGGTGCCCAGAGAGTAGAGCTGCAACGGATGGCGGCCGACCGGCAGCTCGCGCTCGTGGGTCGCTCCGGCGATCGGGCGGTTGATGTTGGCGAACTTGCCGCCGCTCGCGCTGTCCCAGGTCCACACGCGGGGCGGGACGTATTCGGCGGCATCGCTCATGCTTATTCTCCTGGAGTCGGGGAGGTTTCGGATGATCTGGGCCCGCGCCGCGCGGTTCCAAGGGAAAAAGTTTCGGGTCCGGTGCGTTGGTAGTGCCGTGCCGCGTTATTATTTCAACATCTGCTCCGACGAATTCGAGGAGACCGACCTGGTGGGCGAGCATTGCAGCGACGATCTCGCCGCGTTGAAGGAAGCGCTGCGCCAGGCGAGCGCGCTCGTCGAGCAACAACTGTTCTTCAACCGGGTGGTCGAGACCTGGATCGAGGTGGAGGACGAGGATCATCGCGAGGTGATGCGCCTGCCGCTGCGCGCGGCCGCCTACTGATGCGGCGGCTGTGGCTGATCACCAATCCTTCCTCCGGCTCGGCGAGCCCGGAGAAATGCGCGGCGATCGAGGCGATCTTCGAGGAGCGGGGGCTGCAGCTGGCCGGCCGCACCAACTTTCCAGAAGACGACTTGCCGGACGTCGAGGAACTGGTCTCCGGCAACGTCGACACGGTGGTGCTGTTCGCGGGTGACGGCACGGTCAACGCGGCCGCCTGCAAATATGACAAGTGGCACGGCCAGGCGCTGGTCCTGCCCGGCGGAACCATGAACATCCTCGCCAAGCGGCTCCACGGCGACGCCGACCCGCACGACATCGTCCACATCGCGCACGAGAAGGGCGCTCCGCGCCCGATGCCGTTCGTCGAGTCGGGCCCGCACAGGGCGTTCTGCTCGGTGATCATCGGTCCGGCCGCGGCCTGGGCGCAGGCGCGCGAGGCGGTGCGCTATCGCGCGTTCAAACGATTTCGGCGGGCGGTGCGGGTCGCCTGGGCGCGGACATGGCATCGCGGCGTCTGCCTGTTCGACGGGACGAAGGAGCGCGGCGCCTACAAGGCGCTGCTGATCAGCCCGGAGGATGGCTGGCTCAAGATCTCCGCTTTCTCGGCGCGCGGCTTCATGGACACGGCCAAGCTCGGCTGGGAATGGCTGACCGGCAACTGGCAGGACGCGCCCGTTGTCGACAATGTCCGATCGGCCCATGTCACGGTGACCGGACCAAGGGCGATCCATGCATTGTTCGACGGCGAGGAGGTGATGCTGAAGTCGCCGGCTCTGGTCAGCTCGGGGGTGAGCAACCTCTCCTTCATCGCGACCGTTGACGCGGCATGACCCGTCTCTTCCACGTCTCCGACCTGCATTTCGGCCGGCAGGACCAGGCCGCGATCGACTGGTTCGCAGCGACCGTCCATGACGAGCGGCCGGCGGCGGTGATCTGCACCGGGGACCTCACCCAGCGCGCGCGCAGCGCCGAGTTCGAAGCGGCTGCCCGATATCTGGAATCGCTGCCGGTGCCGGTGACGGTCGAGCCCGGCAATCACGATCTGCCTTACTTCAATCCCTATGAGCGCTTCGTTCGGCCTTACCGCCGCTATGGCCGGCTCGAGCGGATGATCGAGCGGCCGCTCGACGTCGCCAACGTCGTGATCGTGCCGCTGAAGACGACGGCGCGCTTCCAGTGGCGCCACAATTGGTCGTGGGGCGTGGTCGGTCGCCGCTCTCTGGCCAGGACGCTAGCCCTGCTGGAAAGCGCCGATGACGATCATGTGAAGCTGGTCGCCTGCCATCACCCGCTGGTCGACCGCGACGGCGGGCACTCGTCGGGCAAGACGATCCGCGGGCGCGAGGCGCTCGAGGCGCTCGCCGCGGCCGGCGCGCACGCGGTCCTGTCCGGCCACGTCCACACGCCGTTCGACCTGGAGGTGCCGGTCGCGGGCGGAGACACGATCCGAAAGATCGGCGCCGGCACGCTGTCCGAACGAGTCCGCGAGGCGCCGCCGTCGTTCAACGAGATCCGGGTGGGCGAGGGCGGCGCCCTCGACGTGGTTCACCGTTGGATGGAAAGCCCCGGCGCCTGACGGCCACCGGGGCCGCCAGATCATTTCTTCTCGGTGTCGGTCGTGTCGGAAGTGGTTCCCTCCTGCGTGCCTTCCTTCAGCGTCTTCTGCTGCGTGGTGCCGCTCTGCACGCCGTCGGTGCCGTCGCCCGGTTCGCCCGGCTTCTTCGGTTCGAGCATGATGTTCTCCCTTCCTTGTGCCGGAGTCGGGTGACCCGGCGCGGCCAGAATAGCCCGAGTAGCGTTGCAACGCACGCGCGTGCGTCAAAAGCAACCGGATCGGAGACGAAAGTGTCGGGCCAGGCGGACGGGCATCCTATTCGTCGCGTCATGCTGAACTTGATTCAGCGTCCATTTCCCGGCTGCAGCGGGCGTGACGAGGGGCCCCGAAACAAGTTCAGGGCGACAGGCTCAATTCTATCCGCGGTCGGGCTGCGGTTCCGGATAGTCTTCGCCGCGCTCGCGGGCTTCGCGGCGGGCGCGCTCTTCCGCCTGGCGCGCCTCGCGGCCGCGCCGCTCGTCTTCCTCGCGCAGTTGGCGGCCGCGCGCGCGATCGGCCTCGGACTGGCTCGTGGTCACCGCATCGACTCCGGCACTGACCGCCCGGACCGGCAGGGTGACGAGGTCGACCGCGGTCCGGGCGATACAGCCGGACAGGGCGACGGGCAGGGCGAGAAGAACAAGGGCGCGCATTTCCAACCGCATAGCAGAATTGCGTTGCAGCCGGGTGAACGAACAGCCGCCCCCGACTTGACTCTACATAGGGTGGGTTCCATAATTTCTGTCATGACAGAAATGACGGAACAATCGTCGCCGACGAAGATGGCGCCAGCGGTCGAGCGGTTCGTGCTTAACTGGGGCGACATGGGCGGGCGCTGGGGCGTCAACCGCTCGGTCGCGCAGATCCATGCCTTGCTCTACCTCGCCGAGCGGCCGCTGACGGCAGAAGACATCGCCGACTCGCTCGGCATGGCGCGGTCCAACGTGTCGAACAGCCTCAAGGAACTGCTCGGCTGGAAGCTCATCCGCCGGATCCCGGTGATGGGCGACCGCCGCGACCATTATGAGGCCGAGACCGACTTGTGGGAGATGCTGACCCGCATCGCCCAGGGCCGCAAGGAGCGCGAGCTCGATCCCGCGGCGAGCGCGATCCGCGCCTGCATCGCGGAGGCGGAAGGGGACGCGGCGGTGAACCCGGTCGCGCGACGGCGGCTCGAGGAAATGGGCCGCTTCGTCGGCGAGATCGAGCGCTGGTACGGCCAGATGCTGAACGTGCCGCCGCCCAAGCTGATGCAGCTGATGCGGATGGGCACCAAGGTCGTCGACCTGCTCAGGCTCGGCCGCAAGGGGAAGGCCTGAGCCATGGCCGAGCGGCGCGAAGCGATGAAGGCGGGCGAGGCCCCGATCATCGTCTTCGACGCCCAATGCGTGCTTTGCTCGGCCAACGCCGCCTTCGTTCTCAAGCATGATCGGCGCGGGCATTTCCGATTGGCGGCGCAGCAGAGCGAGGCCGGCGCGGCGCTCTATCGCCGCTTCGGCATCGATCCCGCCGATCCCGAAACCCTGATCGTCGTCAGCGGGGACACGGCCGCGCGATATAGCGACGCGCTGTTGGCCATCGCGCGCGGGCTCGGCTGGCCGTGGCGCGCCGCCTGCGCGTTCCGCGCCGTGCCGCGCTTCGTCCGCGATCCCCTCTATCGGCTGATCGCCCGCAACCGCTACCGCCTGTTCGGCAAGCGCCAGACCTGCTGGATGCCTTCACCCGAGCAGAGGGAGCGGCTTTTATGAGCGCTCTTCGTGCCCATGCTCTCGAGCCTTGCGCGCTCGAGCCCGGGCCGCTTGGCGACCTGCGCTTTCGCCGTCTCGTCGGAGAAGAGGGCTGGGGCAGGCTACCGGCGGCTGTGCGCGAGCGCTTCGGGCATCGCGTCGTCGGCTGCCGTACCATCCTCTACAGCGGCGAGATCGTCGAATGCCGGATAAGCCGGGCCGGGCGCTGTCTCGCCCAAGCCGCTCGCCTGATCGGATCGCCGTTGCCGCTAAGCCGCGCCTGCGGCCTTCCCGTAGCGGTCAGCGTTACCGAGAACCCGGTGAGCGGCGGCCAGCATTGGCTGCGCATCTATGCCCGCCCGCGCGGCTTCCCGCAGGTGATCTGCAGCTGCAAGGCGTTCGCCGGGCCAACCGGCCTCGAGGAATATCTCGGCCGCGGCTTCGGAATCGCGCTGCGCGTTGTCGCGGACGAGGAGGCGCTGCATTTTGTCAGCGATCATATTTTCTGGCGCTGCCGAGGCCTGCGCCTGCGGCTGCCGCGCTTCCTGTTGCCGGGAGACCTCGCCGTCAGCCATGTCGACTGCGACGACGGCTCGTTCTTCTTCGAGCTTCGCCTCCATCATCGCTGGATCGGCGAGCTCGTCCATCAGCGGGCGATCTTCCGGGAAAGGCCGCTGGCGTGAGCCGAATCCTCGTGATCGGCGGCTATGGCGGCTTCGGCGCTCGGCTGTCGCGGCGGCTGGCGACGGCGGGACACGAGCTGCTGGTCGGCGGACGCAGCCGAGCGAAGGCCCAGACCTTTGCCGCGACTCTTGAGGGAGCCGAGCCGGTGGTCGTCAACCGCGAGCGAGATATCGGCGCGGTGCTCGTCGAGGTGCGGCCGCAGCTGGTGATCGACGCCGCGGGGCCGTTCCAGGCCAGCGACTACCGGGTGCCGAAAGCCTGCATCGCACTTGGCATTCCTTACCTGGATTTGGCCGACGCGCGGGCCTTCGTGTGCGGGATCGGCGCTCTCGACGGCGCGGCGCGGACTGCCGGGGTCGCTGTGGTGAGCGGGGCGTCCAGCGTTCCGGCGCTGTCGGGCGCGGTGGCTCGGCACCTGGCCGAGGGGCTGGACCGGGTCACGGCGATCGAGACCGCGCTGAGCGCGTCGAGCCGCTCGTCCGCCGGAAACTCCGTCGCGCAGGCCATCCTCAGCTATGTCGGCAAGCCCGTGCGGCTGTGGCGCGGCGGGCGTTGGCAAGAGCGGAGCGGCTGGCACGAGCTTCGGACGGAGCGCTATTCGGTGGCGGGCGCGAAGCCGCTGAGCCGGCTGGTCGCCTTGTGCGACGTGCCTGACCTCGAGCTTCTTCCGGACATGCTGCCCGGTCGGCCGGCGGTCGCTTTCCGGGCTGGCAACGAGTCGCGGGTGCAGATGATTGCCTTGTGGCTGCTGAGCTGGCCGGTGCGCCGGGGCTGGCTGCGCTCGCTGGCGGGGATGGGACGGTGGCTGCTGCCGCTCCAGCGCTGGGTCGGACGGTGGAGCGACGACCGCTCCGCAATGGCGATGACGTTGAAGGGCTGGCGCGGCGGACGGCCGGTGACCAAGCGCTGGACGATCATGGCGGAGGAGGGCGACGGGCCGGAGATCCCGACGCTCGCCGCCGAGCTGGTGGCCGGGCAGCTGCTCGCAGGACTGGTCGCGCCCGGGGCGCGGGATGCTTCTGCCTTGCTTAGCCTCGAGCAGTTCGAGCCGCTCTTCGCGACGCTGGCGGTGCGGCACGAGACGGCCGAGCTGGCGACGAGCGGTCCGCTCTATCGGCGGCTGCTCGGCGGTGTGTTCGACAGGCTGCCTGGTGCGGTGCAGGCCATGCACGATGTCCATGGCGATGCGGGGGCGTCCGGGGAAGGCGAGGTGAAGCGCGGCGGCGGCCTGATCGGCCGGATGATCGGCGCCATCGTCGGCTTTCCGCCGGCCGGTTCCTATCCGGTCCATGTCGAGTTTCTACAGCGCGGCGGGCGCGAGCGGTGGATCCGCCATTTCGGGCCGCACCGTTTCTGGAGCTGGTTCAGCGCGAGGAATGGGCTGCTCTACGAGCGGTTCGGGCTGCTTCGCTTCGGCTTCGCGCTGCCGTGCGACGAGAGCGCCTTGCGCATGCGGCTGGTGCGCTGGAGCGCGGCGGGCGTGCCGCTGCCGCTGTTCCTCGCGCCGAAGGTCGATGCGCGGGAATGGCAGGAGGGCGACCGGTTCCGCTTCGACGACCGAATCACGATGCCGCTGATCGGCGAGTTGATCCACTATTCGGGCTGGCTGCGACCGGTTGGCGCCGAATCCGAGGAAGACGCGGAGCGCGGCTTGAGGACTGCCGCGTAGGAGGAGACATGGCGATACAAGTGGAGGAAAGACCGACGGCGGGGCGGGTAATCCTCGGCTTTCTAGTCGCCGCCTTTGCGTCGGTGGCCGCTGAGGTGGTCCTGATCGCAAGCATCGCGGGCACGGATATGACGTTCGAGAGCATGCTGGGCTTCTCGATCTTCGTCTTTCTGTTCGGGGTGCCGATCGCGTTGATCGCCATCCTGATACTGGCGCTGCCGGCCTATCTTCTCATGCGCAAGCACTGGCACGTGCGGTGGTGGAACGCTGCGCTGACCGGGCTCATCGTCGGGATGGTGCCGGGGATTCTTCTCGGGGCCGGGACCAGTTGGGAGGCGCTGCAGATCGGGCTAGCCGGCCTGGTCGGCGGCCTCGCTTTCTGGGCCGTGGTTCGCGAGCGGCCGGGGCAGGCCCGGATCGACCCCGAGACGTTCCGCTAGGTCGCGGGTCAGCAGCCGCCAGCCGTCGGGCAGCAAGTCGGTCGACATGAAATAATAGAAGTTGCAGCTGCCCGAGCGGGTCCAGTTGCCGCCCTTGTTGAGGCCGAGCGCGGTGGTGCCGACGAAGATCGGGCCGCCGCTGTCGCCGGCCGCGCAGGTCGGTCCCCTGACGGTGATCCAGGTCGGCTCGCACGGGCCGCCGCACAGCGTGCCGGGCGGGGCATAATCGGTGAGCTCGATCGCGGCGCAGCCATAGCCGCTGGTCTCGCCGCGGTGGCAGGCGATGTCGCCGGCGCGAAGCGACTCGCCCGGGCGGGCGCCGGTGAGCGGGCGCGCCACCTGCTTGTCGGCGTCGGCGTAGAAGAGCGGGCTCATCGGCGCGTCGCCGACATGGACCTGGACGTCCCGGCTGCCCGCTCCCCAGCCAGCGACGAAGGTGAGCCTCTGGCTGCGTCCGTCGGGCTGGAGAAGGGTGAGGTCGTCGGCGCAGTGGGCGGCGGTGGTAAGGCCGGTGCGGCGCCCGTCGGTGACGGTGAAGCCGGTCGTGCACCAGGTGCGCCGCCCGCTCGCCGGGTTGACGCCCTCGACCCTCGCGCCGCCTGCGGCGTCAAAATTCAAGCTCGCGCCGCCCGAGGCGTCGGAATTGCGACTCTCGCCGACGGCGAGGCCGAGGCGGACGGGGACTCCGGTCAGCGCCTCGAGGCGCGCATCGGTCTCGGCGACGCGCTCGGGCGGGAAGCGGGTAGGGTTGCCGAGCACGACCAGCTCGCCGGTGCGCGGGTCGAAGCCCATGCCTTCGTTGCCGGGCGTGGCGGCGACGATGGCGTCGCGGTGGCGGCGCATCGCGGCGACGACCTGTGCGCGGGTCGCGGTCGCGCCGGTGACGAAGTGGACGGGGACCTCGATGCCTCCGACGCGGAGGGCGGTGTCGCGCGCTGGCCGGTTGCCGGTCAGTCGCACGACGATGCGGTAATCGGGGACATGCTCGACCGCGATCCCGGCGATGCGGCCGCGATGCCGGCGGAGGAGACGGTCGAGCGGGGCGACGCTGAGCTCCTGCGCGCGCAGGCGGCGCAGCGCCTCGTCCGGCGGGACATCGAACAGGTCGGCATAAGCGGCGGCGTCCTGGGCGAGCGCCTCGGCCGGCGTTTGCACGCGCGGAGCGAGCCCGTCCTGCGCGGCGGCGGGCGCGGCGATGAAGGCGGCAAGGACGAGGATGAGTTTACGCAATGGGAGCCCGCTCGATTCAGCCCTGCTTCTGCCGCGCGGCGGATTGACGCAAGCTGACCGGTTCACAGCTTGCGCGCGACGATCTCGGCGACGAGCGGGGTGATCATCAGCGTGTCGTCCGGGCAGTCGTCGAGCGCGCGGGCGAAGCGGCGGGCCTCGTCGGCGCCGGCGTAGCCGAGCTCGTGGAGCCGGGCGGCGTTGACCGCCATGAACGCGGCGGGCCAGCGCCAGGTAAAGTCGCTCGGCCGAACGATCTCGACCAGGGGCCGCGCCGCGACGATCTCCAGGCCGGCGGTCTTGAGCAGATCGGGGAGCTGAAGCGCGATGTCGGGCTCGCCGCCGCTGTCGCGCCAGCTGCGGATGACGAGGTCGCGGAAGCGCTCCACGTCCGGGTTGGGCGGCATGGTCCGCCACGCACCGTAATCGGCATATTCGTGGAACACGGCGACGCCCCCGGGCTTCAGCGCCTGCGAGATGTGACGGACAGTCGCGGCGGGATCGGCGACGAAGGACAGCAGCCAGCGGCACCAGGTCGCGTCCGCAATGCCATCGCCGAAGCCGGCCTCGGAGACGTCGTGGCTGCGCGCGTCGATATTGGTCAGGCCGAGGCGGCCGGCGCGGTCCTGGAGCGACGCGAGGAAGTTCGGCGAGCGCTCGAGAGCGATGACTCGGCCCTGCGGCCCGACGATCTCGGCAAGATCGGTGGCCGCGAAGCCGGGGCCTGCGCCGACGTCGATCACGGTCATCCCCGGCGCGATTCCGGCGGTCGTCCAGCCGTCGAGGACGTGGCGGCGCCACACAGCATGCTGGAGGCCGAGCCGCTCGACCTCGTCTGCCTGCGTCCCGAGGACGTAATCACCTTCGCTCATGCGCGCTCTGTGCGGAGCCGCGCCGGATCAGGCCAGCCGAATCTTGCGCCCAAACGCAAAAGGGCGGCCCGTTGCCGGACCGCCCCTCTGGTGATTTCCGAAGATCCGGAGCTTAGCGCTTCGAGAACTGGAAGGAACGACGCGCCTTGGCGCGGCCGTACTTCTTACGCTCGACGACGCGCGGGTCGCGGGTCAGGAAGCCGGCCTGCTTGACCGCGGTGCGGAGCGCCGGCTCGAAGCGCGACAGCGCCTGGGCGATGCCGTGCTTGACCGCGCCGGCCTGGCCGGAGAGGCCGCCGCCGGAAACGGTGCAGACCACGTCATACTGCTCGCGGCGCTCGGCGACGTCGAACGGCTGGTTGATCACCAGGCGCAGCGTCGGGCGGGCGAAATAGACTTCCTGGTCGCGGCCGTTGACGGTGATCTTGCCGGTGCCCGGCTTCAGCCACACGCGGGCGACGGCGTCCTTGCGGCGGCCGGTCGCATAAGCGCGGCCATAAGCGTCGAGCTGCTGTTCGCGAAGGACAGCGGCGATCTGCGGGCCCTGGGTCGAGACGCCATGGTCGTCGACCGGCTGCTCGCGGCGGCCACGGCCTTCCGGCGCGGCGGGAGCGGGAGCCGGCGCGGCCTGGCCCTCGACGACGGCGCCGAGATCGGAAAGGGACTGACGATTATCGGTCATGTTTTACGCGCCCACCTTGTTCTTGCGGTTCATGGCCGCGACATCGAGGACTTCGGGGTTCTGGCCGCCGTGCGGATGCTCGGTGCCGTTGTAGAGGTGCAAAGCACGCATCTGGTCACGGCCGAGCGGACCGCGCGGGATCATGCGCTCGATCGCCTTCTCGAGCACGCGCTCGGGGAAGCGGCCTTCAAGCACCTTGCCGGCGGTGATCGACTTGATGCCGCCCGCATAGCCGGTGTGCTTGTAATAGACCTTGTCGGCGAGCTTCTTGCCGGTGAAGCGGACCTTGTCGGCATTAATGATGACGACATGGTCGCCGCAATCGACGTGCGGCGTGTAGGACGGCTTGTGCTTGCCGCGCAGGATGTTCGCGACGATGGTGGCGACGCGGCCGACGACGAGACCGTCGGCGTCGATCAAATGCCACTTCTTTTCCACCTCGGCCGGCTTGACCGACTTGGTGGTCTTGAGGAGCGCCTTCATGGGCCCGGTGACCTTTTCTTAAAAACGGAAAGCCGCCACCCTTGCCCGGGACCGGGCGGGAGCGGCGCTGCGAGCGGCCAAATGGCAGCGAGGCCGCAGAAAGTCAACAAAGCCGCGGGTTTCGTGAGAGGTAAAATAATACCATAGCACATCCGGCGGGCGCGGTCGGAGTCTTGGGCCTGGGCCGCCCTCCCTCCGCGCGGCCTCGGATATTGCCGGGCGCGCGCGGCCCGGGTATGTCACTGTGTTACGACGGTAAGTCGGGAGAGGGTCATGAGGGGTGACTGGATGGCGGCGGCGACGCTGCTGCTCGCAACGGCCGCGACGGCGCAGCAACCTCCGGCAGGCGGGCCGCCGCCGCCGCCCGACAAGTCCACTCCCGTCGAATCGAACGAGCTGCGCGAGACCTGGAACGACCGGGTGAGTCAGGGTCCGCCGGTCGGCGCGATGCCGGAGTTCGACGGGTGGAGCATGGGCGCCGCGATGCCGCTGCCGCGCTCCGAGCATTCGGTCGCGGAATTCGGCGGCAGGATCTGGGTGCTCGGCGGCTATCCCCCCGGGCGTCTCCCCTCGAACCTCGTCCAGGTCTACGATCCGGCGACGAGCCGCTGGACGCTCGGCCCCAGCCTGCCCGAACCGATCCACCACACCCATGTCGCATCGGTCGGCGGCAGGATCTACGTGCTCGGCGGCGAGGTCGAGGGCGCGAGCACCGGACGGCCCGAACGCTTTGTGTCGAACGTGTGGATGCACGATCCGGCGGTCGGCGGCTGGGTTGCGCGAGCGCCGATGCCGACCGCGCGAGGCGGCGGCGGCAAGGCGGTCATCGACGGCAAGATCTACGTGGCCGGCGGTCGCCCGCCGGGAGGCTCCGCGTTCGAGGTCTATGATCCGGCGACCGACAGCTGGGAACGGCTTCCGGACATGCCGACCCAGCGCAACCACCTCGCCATGGTCGCGATCGGCGGCAAGATCTACGTCGCCGGCGGCCGCTTCGGCCCGGGCGCGGGCGCCGAGCGGACCGACATCGTCGAGATCTACGATCCCGCGACCCGCATATGGTCGCGAGGCGCATCGCTTCCGGCGCCGCGCGGCGGGATCACCGGCGCGGCCCATGCCGGCTGCATGTTCGTGTTCGGCGGCGAGGGCGAGCGGAGCCATGTGCTGGGCCTGACGCCCAACACCTATGCCTATGATCCCCGCGCCGACCGCTGGACGACGCTGCCCAACCTCCCGATCGCGGTCCACGGCCTCAAGGGCAGCGCGGTGATTGGCGGCCGCATCTTCCTTCCCGGCGGCGGGATCACGCTCGGCGGAAATTCCGGCACCAACGCGATGCAGGTCTACCGGCCGACGATGTCCTGCGAGTGAGGGCCGCGGACGAAGCGCGCTAGGCCTCGGGAGGCTTGTCGGCGGCTTCATCCAGCTTGGCCTTGGCCTGCTGGAGCGCTTCGATGTGAGGGAGCAGCTTGAGCAGCCCCTCGATCACGCCGCGGGCGCGTTCGCCGAGGTCGCCGAGGCGGACGTAGAGCTGGGGGACGTGGATGAGCAGGCGCAGGCCCTCCATGCGCGGGGACTCGCCCGCAGCGCCTTCGGTTTTTACCCGGCCGGCGAGCCGCTTCGAGTTGGCGACTCCGAGCAGCGCAGGGCCGACCCGCTGGAACGCGTCTTCCGGTAATGCCGCGATGAGCTTGGCGAGGAGGATGGCGGCGGCCTCGTGCCGGGCATCGCGGGCCACGCGCAGCGCCTCGACGAGGTCCTCGGCTCTGCCCGCGTAGAGCTGGGGGAGCCGAAGCAACGTGTCGAGCTTGCGCTCCATCCAGGTGGCGGGGCTGGCGATCAGCCGGTCCAGGGCGGAGAGTTCCGGCTCCAGCCGAGCGTCGAGCCGCTCGGTGACTTGCCGGCGGAGGTCGGCGGGGTCCGCGAACGGAGCCGGCGAAGGCCCTTGCAGCCGAAGCGCCGAGGCCAAAGCGAGGTGGGCGCCCTCCTCGCCGGAGCGCTCGCCGAGCTTGCGTGCCTTTCCGGGAAGGAAGCCAACTTGCGGGACGAACCCGGCCTGGCTGCCGAGCTGCAGCGCAATCAGGAAATAGAAGCCCGGGATCCAGGACAGCGGCGCTGGGCTTCCGTACCAGTAGGTCAGGGGCGGGCTGCCGGGGGGCTCCACGCGCACTCCAGCCACCTGGCCACGGTGAAACCGGGAAGACGGCGCGGCCACGTGGTCGAGGACCAGCGAATCCGTGGACCGCTCGCCGGGAATGGAGACGATGCGGTGATTCCTGCCATGGCGCAGGTGGAAGATGTGGAGCCGCATGTCGCGGACTTCGGACAGCCATTCGATCAGCTCCGGGTCGTCGGTCCGCTGAAGGAGCCAGCTGTCGGATGAGTCTTCCGCGTGGATTGCGGGCAGCGACAAGGCGTCGAGAAGGCGGGCGGCGAGATCCTGTCGGCCGGCGCCCCGAAGCAGAAGCGGCGGCAGCGGGCCGCTGTCGCGCGCCATCGCCTCGACCGCGCGATTGTCAGCCTGCCAGGCGGCGAAGTGACGACGGCTCGCGATCGCCGCGGCGGTATAGCCGGCGAGGAACAGCAGGAGCGGGGCGAGGAGCCATAACGGCTCTTCTCCCCGGGCGATGGCGACGGTCAGCAGGACAAGAGCGGCGGGCAGCATCAGCGCCTGGATGAGGTGGATCCGGAAGGCGAACAGGATCCACTGCAGGAACGGCACAGAGAGGAGCACCGCGAGGATCGCGGCGAGGATCAGCGGGCTGTACCAGTCGACCTCGCCGCCGCCTGCTCCAAGCCAGACCAGCCAGCCGAGCACGGCGAGCGGAATGGCGCGGTAGAGCAACGGGTGGAACGGGATCGGGAAGGTGAAGAAGAAGATCCAGCGCCAGCCGAGCCGGTGACCGATGCGGCCGAACGGGGCCGCCGCCCAGCCAGGGGTCCGTGTCTCGGTGCCCGTCATGGCGCCGATCTAGCGATCAAACACGAAGCTTGTGCTAACGGCGGCGGGATTGGAAAGGGCGGCGCCGGCGCGCTATCAGGCGGGCAAGAGACAAGGAGCAGATTTTGGGCCGCAGATATTTCGGCACGGACGGGATCAGGGGCCGCACCAACGAGGCGCCGATGACCGCGGCGATGGCGCAGCGCGTCGGCCAGGCCGCCGGCGCGCATTTCCGCCGCGGCGATCACCGCCACCGCGTGGTGATCGGCAAGGACACGCGCCTGTCCGGCTACATGATGGAGACGGCGCTCATCTCCGGCTTCACCAGCGTCGGCATGGACGTGGTGATGGTCGGGCCGGTGCCGACCCCGGCGGTGGCGATGCTGACCCGCTCGATGCGCGCCGACCTCGGCGTGATGATCTCGGCGAGCCACAACAAGTTCGCCGACAACGGCATCAAGCTGTTCGGGCCGACCGGCTACAAATTGAGCGACGAGGACGAGGCGGCGATCGAGGCGCTGATCGAGCAGGAGCCGCAGCTCGTGCCGGCCGAGGAGATCGGCCGTTCCAAGAAGATCGAGGACGCGCGCGGCCGCTACATCCATGCGGTCAAGACGACCTTTCCGGACCACCTGCGGCTCGACGGCCTCAAGGTCGTCGTCGATTGCGCCAACGGCGCCGCCTACGAAGTCGCGCCGTCCGCCCTGTGGGAGCTGGGCGCGGAGGTGGTCGCGCTCGGAGTCAGCCCCAACGGCCTCAACATCAACGAGGGCGTCGGCTCCACCGAGGTCGACCTGCTCTGCCGAACGGTGGTCGAGACCGGCGCCGACATCGGCCTTGCCCTGGATGGCGACGCCGACCGGCTGATCGTCGCGGACGAGAAGGGACGGGTGGTCGACGGCGACCAGCTGATGGCGCTGATCGGCACCTCATGGAAGCGCAGCGGCCGGCTGCGCGGCGGCGGCGTGGTCGCGACGATCATGTCGAACCTCGGACTGGAACGCTATTTCGAGGGCCAGGGGCTGAAGCTCATCCGCACCAAGGTCGGCGACCGCTACGTGCTCGAGACGATGCGCCAGCGCGGGTTCAACGTCGGCGGCGAGCAATCGGGGCACATCATCCTCAGCGACTATGGCACCACCGGGGACGGCCTCGTCGCCGGGCTTCAGGTGCTCGCGGCCCTCGTGGTCGCGGGCAAGCCGGCGAGCGAGTTGCTCAACCTGTTCGACCCGCTTCCGCAGCTGCTCAAGAACGTGCGCTTCAAGGGCGCCCCTCCGCTCGACAAGCCCGAGGTCAAGGCGGCGATCGCCGACGGCGAGGCGCGCCTCGACGGCCGCGGCCGCGTGGTGATCCGCAAATCGGGCACCGAGCCGGTCATCCGGGTCATGGCCGAGGGGGAGGACGAGGGACTTGTCGCGGAGGTGGTGGACAGCATCTGCGCGGCGGTGCAGTCAGCATAGCTGGGGAAGGGGGAGGCTGTCGTTGCTTGAGTTGAGGCCGGATTGCGAGCGCTGCGGCGCGGACCTGCCGCCGGACAGCGCCGACGCGCGGATCTGCTCGTTCGAATGCACGTTCTGCGCGGCCTGCGTCGACGGGCCGCTCGACCGGGTCTGCCCGAATTGCGGCGGCGAATTGCAGCCGCGCCCGACGCGTGAATCACATCTGCTGGAACGCTTCCCGGCCAGCACCGATCGGAAAGGCCCACAGTGACCATTCCCCGAATCCTCATCATCGCCGGGTCGGACAGCGGCGGCGGCGCCGGCATCCAGGCCGACATCAAGACCGTCACCATGATGGGCGGCCACGCGATGACCGCGATCACCGCGGTGACCGCGCAGAACACGGTGGGCGTGACCGCGGTGCATCCCGTCCCCACCGAGACGGTGATCGCCCAGATCGACGCGGTGGTCGACGATATCGGCGTCGACGCGGTCAAGATCGGAATGATCGGATCGCCGGCGACCGCGGAAGCGGTGGCCGAACGGCTCGCCCGCCTCGACGGCGTGCCGATCGTGTTCGATCCCGTCATGGTCGCGACCAGCGGCGCTGAGCTTGCCGACGAAGCGACCGTCGCGGCCTTCGGCAAGCTGATGGACGTCGCCACCATCACCACCCCCAACATCCCGGAGCTGGCCGAGCTGTCGTGGGGCGACGACCCCGTCCATGCCGCGCTTAAGCTCGTTTCCGATCATCGCTGCGCGGTGCTGATCAAGGGCGGTCACGAGAAGGGCGAGGCGCTGGTCGACGCGCTGATCGAGGAAGACAATATGACGAGCTGGCAGGGCAGCCGGCTCAACACACCGCATACGCACGGCACCGGCTGCACGCTGGCCAGCGCGATCGCGGTCCACCTGGCGCAGGGCCTGTCGCTGCCGGTCGCGGTCGACCGGGCGCGGCTGTTCGTGCGGCTGGCGCTGCGCGACGCGCCGGGGCTCGGCAAGGGCCACGGTCCGATGGGGCAGCAGAACGTGCGGCTCGACTCCGGCGACGGGCCGCGGCTCAACCAGGTCACCTTGCCGTGCAGCGACTTCGAGGCGACGCGCGACTTCTACCTCACTTTGGGTCTCACCCTGATCGTCGAGAGTGCGCCCGATTATGCGCGTTTCGAGGCGCCGGGCGGGGCGACCCTGTCGATCAGTCGCAGCGACGAGGCGGCGGCCGGCGCGACGGTCTATTTCGAGTGTGACGATCTCGACGAGGAAACCCAGCGGCTGAGCCGGATGGGCATTCGCTTCGAGCATGGGCCGATGAACCAGCCGTGGCTGTGGCGCGAGGCCCGCCTGCTCGACCCGTCGGGCAACGTCATCTGCCTCTACCGAGCCGGCGAAGCGCGCCGCTTCCCGCCATGGCGGGTCAAATCCTGATCGGTTCGCCGCGGGAATATCCACAGGAAAGGCCGCGTCGTTCCAGCTTGCGCTGGAATGACGGGAGGCCGGTGGGTTAGCTTTGGGCCATGGCGCCCTGCTTCAAGATCGAGAAGCCCTATCCCGAGCCGCTCGCCGGCGTGGACGAGGCGGGGTGCGCGCCGCTTGCCGGGCCGGTGGTGGCTGCGGCGGTGATCCTCGACCGCGCCAGATTTCCGCGCGGGATCGACGATAGCAAGAAGCTGCCGGCGCCGGTGCGCGAGCGGATCTGCGCCAAGCTCTACGAAGTGGCGCGGGTCGGCGTCGGCATCGCCTCGGTCGAGGAGATCGACAGCCTCAACATCTTCTGGGCGCGGATGCTGGCGATGACCCGCGCCGTCGAGGCGCTCGGCATGGACCCGGAGATGGTGCTGGTCGACGGCAATCGCTGCCCGAAATGGGAACGGCCGTCGGTGGCGATCGTCGCCGGCGACGCCAAGAGCCGGTCGATCGCGGCGGCGTCGATCGTCGCCAAGGTGACCCGCGACCGGATCATGGCCGAGCATGCCCGCGAATGGCCCGGCTATGGCTGGGAGACCAACAAGGGCTATCCGACGCCCGACCATTGCAACGCATTGAAGGCGCTGGGGCCGACGCCGCTGCACCGCCGCAGCTTCGCACGGGTGCGCGAGCGGTTGCAGCTTGAACTGATCGCGGCGGAATAAGCCGGAAGGGGAGGGAAGGCAGATCATGCCGACGAGAGACGATCAGGACCGGCGGTCGAGCGAGCCGTTCGACATGATGAGCGCGCTCGACATGCTGGGCCGGCGGATTGGCGGCGCGCTCGTGCTTGCCGGCGCGCTGATCGGTGTCGGAATCTATTGGAGCGGGGACACGACGGAGGCGCCGGAATATCAAGGCTTCGCGGCGGACGGTGAGGTCTTCCGCCTCAACCTCGACAGCGGCTCGATCATCGCCTGTAATGCGGAGCGCTGCACGCAGATCCTCCGGCCGGGGCAGGATCTCGAGGACAATGAGGGCAACACCCTGTTCCGGGTCCCGCCGGCCGCGCAGCTGCCCGCTCCGGCGGCGCAGCAGCCGGCAGCGCCGGCGCAGCCCGATCAGAGCGCGCCGAAGCAGGTCGATAGCGGCCAATAAAACTCGTTGGCCGGGTGAGTCTTCCCGGCCACACCACCTTTAGTGGAGTCTTGGGCGGCCGGGCCGCTACAAGATGTGGTGCGGGACTCGTTTCGTTCCGCGGGACGGTTAGCGGCGCGTTAACCAATTTGATCCACAGTCCGCTTGACCGGGGAGTCCGCCGGACTCCACACGGGACCTCTTGAGCTTGCGACAGGGGGCAGGGGATGACGGCGTTTCAGCGCCTGAAATTGAAGACGGTTGACGCTCCGAAGGCATTGGCGCCGGAGCTCCCGCTCGACACCATCATTCAGTCGGATTGCGTGGCGGCGATGAACGCGCTTCCCGAGGCGAGCGTCGACATGATCTTCGCCGATCCGCCCTACAATCTGCAGCTCGGCGGCGACCTGTTCCGGCCGGAAGGCAGCCGCGTCGACGCGGTCGACGACGATTGGGACAAGTTCGAGACCTTCGCCCATTATGACGATTTCAGCCGCGCCTGGCTGGCGGCGGCTCGGCGCATCCTGAAGCCGAACGGCACTTTGTGGGTGATCGGCAGCTACCACAACATCTTCCGGGTCGGCGCGGCGCTCCAGGACGAGGGTTTCTGGATCCTCAACGACATCATCTGGCGCAAGACCAACCCGATGCCGAACTTCCGCGGCACCCGCTTCACCAATGCGCACGAGACGCTGATCTGGGCGTCGCGCTCGGAGGAGAGCCGCTACACGTTCAACTACCGCGCGATGAAGGCGCTCAATGACGAGCTGCAGATGCGCTCGGACTGGGTGATCCCGATCTGCGCCGGGCAGGAGCGGATCAAGGACGGCGGCCACAAGGCGCACCCGACGCAGAAGCCCGAGGCTTTGCTCTACCGGGTGCTGCTCGCCTGCACCAATCCGGGCGACGTGGTGCTCGATCCTTTCTTCGGCACCGGCACCACCGGGGCCGTGGCGAAGCGTCTGGGCCGGCACTTCATCGGCGTCGAGCGCGAGAAGCGTTATGTCGCAGTGGCCGAGGCGCGGATCGCGGCGGCGCTGCCGCTCGACGAAAGCGCGATGAAGGTGATGGCGTCGAAGCGCAGCCAGCCGCGCGTGCCGTTCGGGGCGCTGATCGAGGCCGGCCTGATCGCTCCGGGAACCGTGCTGACCGACGCCAAGCGGCGGTGGCAGGCGACGGTGCTCGCCGACGCGTCGATCGCCAGCGGAACCGTCCAGGGCTCGATCCACAAGGTCGGAGCGTCTCTTCAGGACGCGCCGTCGTGCAACGGCTGGACCTTCTGGCATGTCGCGGGCGAAAAGCTGGAGCCGCTCGATGCACTCAGGCAGCGCTACCAGATGCTCACGGGGCTTGAGTGAGATCACTCTTCTCCCGCAAGCGGGAGGACAGGGTGGAACGCGTCTATCTTCGGCCGACGGCCTTCGTCGACAGCCCGGTTGGGCTGGACGAAGCGGCGCAGCGCCTGGCCGGCGGGCTGATCTGGTTCTCGGCGGTGGAGATCATCCGGCGCAGCGGCGCGACGGTGACCCGGGAGCTGGTGCCGGTCTCCGACATCGCCGCGCGACTGCCCGATCTCGGTGACAGGGCGACTCAGGCCTGGCAGCGGCTGACCGCGCCGCGGCCGGCGCTGACGCTGCGCGAGCGCACGATCCGGCTCGACCAGCCGCAGGTGATGGGCATCGTCAACGTGACGCCCGACAGCTTCTCGGACGCCGGCCAGCTCGCCGATGCGACCAAGGCGATCGAGGCGGGCCACGCAATGGCCGCCGCGGGCGCCGCGATCATAGACGTTGGCGGGGAGTCGACCCGGCCCGGCGCCCAGCCGGTGTGGGAGGGCGACGAGAGCGGGCGGGTGATTCCGGTGGTCCGCGCGCTTGCCGGCGCCGGCAATGCAGTCTCGGTCGACACCCGCAAGGCGGTGGTGATGGCGGTCGCGCTCGAGGCGGGCGCGGCGATGATCAACGACGTGTCGGCGCTGACCTTCGACAATCGTTCGGCCGAGGTGCTTCGGGGCGCGTCGTGCCCGGTCGTGCTGATGCATCACCAGGGCAGCCCCGAGACGATGCAGCAGAACCCGACCTATGACGGGCCGGCGTTGCTCGAAGTCTATGACTGGCTGGAAGCGCGGGTCGAGTCGGCGGTGGCGGCGGGGATCGACCGCGCGCGCATCATCGTCGATCCGGGCATCGGCTTCGGCAAGAATGTGCAGCACAATCTCGAGCTGATGAACGGCCTCGCGCTGTTCCACGGGCTGGGTTGCCCGCTGCTGCTCGGCGCGAGCCGCAAGCGGACGATCGGTGCGCTGTCCAACGAGGCGCCGCCGGACCAGAGGCTCGGCGGTTCGCTGACGCTGGCGCTCAAGGCGGCGGAGCAGGGGGCGCAGATCATCCGGGTCCACGACGTGTTCGAGACGGTGCAGGCGCTGCGCGTGTGGCGCGGCCTCAGGGACGCGGCGCTGACGGCGCTGTGAAGATGAATCGGTTCTTACTCGACCTGGTCGAATCAGGGCTCTTGTTCTTGGCCCTCTTCCTAACGCTGCCCTACGTCCCATCAAATGACGTCGGGACACTTCCATTTGGCGGCACCGGTGCGCTGGCGATCGTTCCTTTTGCCGCGAGCCGGCTTCTTCGCTGGGGGCGCCGCTACCTCCTGGCACTCCTTGAGACGGTGGCGTTCGCCGCGTTTGCGTGGGTCGCAAATGCGGTAGCGAATCTCCTCTACGCGATGTGACGTGCGTATCCGTCGATGTTCAGCGGTCCTCGCCGAACACCGCGATCATCGGCCCGAGCGACGGGTAGGCGTCTATCCTGCCGGCGGGGCGGTCCCACAGGCTGGAGACCGCGCCGTCGAGGAACAGCGCATTGGGGCAGCCGAGGCGGTCGCGGAACAGGCGGGCGAAGCGGCCGAACGAGACCGGCTCGTCGCTGATCGCGAACCAGGCGGTGTCCGCGTCCGCCACACCGACGCCGTTGCGGACGTGGAGCGAGGTGCCGTTCTCGCTGAAGCGCGGGTGGAGCCGGCCGTCGATGACCAGAATCGGGCCGGACTGGGTGGCCCAGCGGATGGTGTCGGAGGCCTCGTAGTCCTCGCTGGTGACGACGGCGACGCGACCGTCCGCGTCGACCGTGAACACGCCGTTGGGCTTGAGGTGGAAATTGCCGCTGGCGTTGCGGGTGTTGAGGGCGCGGCGCTCGGTCCCGTCCTCGATGTAGAGGCCGATCGGGCGGCCGCTGCGGTCGTACATGCCGGCGTTCATGGCGAAGCGCAGGGTTTCGGCGCGCAGACCGAGGTGGCGATCCAGCGCGGCGAGGCTGCGCAGCGGGCGGCCGCCGAGATCGAGGAACAGCGCGATCCGGTCCTCGCCGCGGCGGTAACGGCAGGCGGTGAAGCGGCTGCCTTCGAACTCGATCCGTTCGCAGGCGCCCTCCGCGGGCGCGAGCAGGTCGTCGAGCTTGCGCGGCGCCGGCGCCGGCTCGGGGCGCGGCCACAGCAGCCACGCTGCGCCACCGGCGGCGGCGAGCAACAGGGCGGTTACGGCGGCGCGGCGGCTAGAGCGAATAGCCGCCATCCGTGACAAGGGTGGTGCCTGTGTTGAAGCCGGCCACGTCGGAGAGGAGGAAGGCAATCTGGGCGGCGATCTCCTCCGGCGTGGCGTAGCGGGCGAGCGGCGTCGCCATGCTCGCCATCGCGGTATAGGCGGCTTCCTCGCTGCCATGGGCCGCGACCAGGTCCTTGAAGAAAGCGAGGTTGCTCCAGATCGGAGTCTCGACTCCGCCGGGCGCAATGGCGTTGACCCGGATCTTGTCGGGTGCGCCTTCCTTGGCCGCGATCCGGGCGAGGTGGAGGACGGCGGCCTTCGAAGCGCCATAGGCGGCGATGCCGGGCTCGGCCTTGATCCCGGCCACCGAGGCGGTGACGACGATCCCGCCGCCGCGCCCGGTCGCCTTGATCGCGCGCATCGCCGCGCTGAGGCTGAGAAACGCCCCGTCGAGGTTCACGCCCATCACCCGCCGCCAGTCGGCAAAGGGCAAGTGGGCGATCGGCGTGCCGCCTTCGCCGATGCCGGCGTTGATCACGGCATGGGTGAGCCCGGACAGATCGGCGTCGCGCCAGAGCTGTTCGTCGGCGACGTCGCCGACAATCCTCGGCGCGTCGAAGGCGCAGAGGCCGCCTTCGTCGCGATCCATCAGGATCAGCTTCGCGCCGCGCTCGGCGAGAAGGCGCGCGGTCGCCGCGCCAATCCCGGAAGCCGCGCCGGTGACCAGGACCCTGGCGGAAGAGAAGTCGGTCATCCCTTCGAGATAGCGGGAGACCAGTAGCGAGGGAAGTTAAGCCGCGTTCTCGATGCCGAGCTCGCCGAGCTTGCGATAGAGGGTGGAGCGGCCGATGCCGAGGCGGCGGGCGACTTCGGTCATGCGCCCGCGATAATGGCCGATGGCGAGGCGGATCACGTCGGATTCGATGTCGTCGAGCTTCCGGAGATGGCCGTCGGGCTCGTAAAGGGTGATGCCGGGGCCGTGGGCCATGGCCGCGGTCGCGGACGCGCCGTTGAGACGCTTGGCGTGATAGTCGTCGACCCGGCGGCCATAGGTGGCCTCGGCGGCGATCTGCGGGAAATCGGCGGCGGTGAGGGCGTCGCTTTCGCACAAGACGGCGGCCCGGAAGAGCGCGTTCTGGAGCTGGCGGACGTTGCCCGGCCAACCGTAGGACATCAGCACCGCAAGACCGTCGTCGGTGATCGACAGGTGGCGCATTCCGGGCTGCTCGGCGATCCGCGACAGCAGGTGGCGGGCGAGGCCGGGAAGGTCGGTGATCCGGTCGCGCAGCGGCGGGATCGCGACATGGACGACGTTGAGCCGGTAATAGAGGTCCTCGCGGAAATTGCCGGAGGCGACCTCGTCATTGAGGCGGCGGTTGGTCGCGGCGATGATGCGCACGTCGACGGTGTTGGTGATTCGGCTGCCGAGCCGCTGGATCTCGCCGCTCTCGATGGCCCGGAGCAATTTGACCTGGGTGTCGAGCGGAAGCTCGCCGACCTCGTCGAGGAAGATTGTCGAGCCGTCGGCATCCTCGAAACGGCCGACATGGCGGTCGAACGCGCCGGTAAAAGCGCCTTTCTCATGACCGAACAGGACCGACTCGACGAGATTCTGCGGAATCGCGCCGCAATTGACGATGTGGAGCTGCTTCTTGCCGCGCGGGCTGGCGGCGTGGATCGCCTGGGCGATGATCTCCTTGCCGGTGCCGCTCTCGCCCTCGATGAGGACCGGCACCCGGGCGCGGGCGGCCTTGGCGGCGACCGCGAGGGCCGAGCGGAACAGCGGCGCCGAGCCGACGATCTCGTCGAAGCCCAGCGGCTTGCTGATCTTCTCGGACAGCGGGCGAAGCTCGCCCGACGATTTACGGCGGTCGGTCGCGGCGTCGAGCGCGACGAGCAGCCGATCGGGCGCGAGCGGTTTGACCAGGAAGTCGTTGGCGCCGGCGCGCATTGCCTCGACCGCGGTCGCGACCGAGGTCTGGGCGGTCAGCACCAGCAGCGGGAGATTGGGTCGCAGAGCGCGGATTTCGCGGATCTGCTGCGCGCCTTCCTCGCCGGGCAGCCACAGATCGAGCACGATCGCATCGAACTGGGGCTCCTGGGGATCGGACAGCATCTTCTGCGCCGTTTCGACGTCGGACGCGCCGCGCACCCACCAGCCGGCGCGCGCGCCGATGGCGCTCACCAGCCGCCGCTGCGCCGGTTCGTCGTCGATCAGAAGCAGGCAGCGGGTCGGATCTGGACGCATATCAACCTTCCATGGAGGGCTTCGTCCTACTCCCGACTGGTAAAAGCGGCCTTAAGCGGCGACGCCCGCCTGCTGCTTCCATCGCGCAAGGGACGTTGTTAGAAGGGCGCCCGCAACGACGCATAAGAGGACTTCAATGGCTGGCGAGATCGATCATCAGAAGGAATTTCAGGCCCATGCGGGGACCTATGATTTCTTCATCAAGCTGATGGCCCGAAGCACGATCGCTGCCGTCGTCGCCACTGCGATCGTGATCTGGCTGATCGTCACCTAAAGGGGGAGCGTAGCGGGGGATGAAGATCGCGGTCCTCAAGGAGACGGCCGACGGGGAGCGCCGCGTCGCGGCCACTCCGGAGACCGCGAAGAAATTCATCGCCTTGGGCGCCAGCGTCGCGGTCGAGGCCGGGGCCGGCGCCGACGCCTCGATCTCCAACGAGGATTATGCGGCGGCGGGCGCAATCGTCGCGCCGCGCCACGAAGTGCTGACCGGCGCCGAGGCGGTGCTGGCGGTGCAGGCGCCGGATCCTGGCGAGTTGAACGGCATTGCGCCGGGCGCCTTGATCGTCGCGGCGCTCGACCCGTTCCGCAACCGCGAGCGGATCGACGGCTATGCTGCCAAGGGCGTCGAGGCGCTGGCGATGGAGTTCATGCCGCGCATCACCCGCGCGCAATCGATGGACATCTTGTCGAGCCAGGCGAACCTCGCCGGCTACAAGGCGGTGCTCGACGCGGCGGCGGAATATGGCCGCGCCTTCCCGATGATGATGACTGCTGCGGGCACCGTGGCGGCGGCCAAGCTGTTCGTCATGGGGGTCGGAGTCGCGGGCCTTCAGGCGATCGCGACGGGACGGCGACTCGGCGCGCAGGTGTCGGCGACGGACGTGCGCAGCGCGACCAAGGAGCAGATCATGTCGCTCGGCGCGAAGCCGATCTTCGTCGAGAATGTCGCCGGCATCGAAGGCGAGGGCGCGGGCGGCTACGCGACCGAGATGTCCGACGAATATAAGGCGGCGCAGGCTGAGTTGGTCTCCAGCCACATCGCCAAGCAGGACATCGTCATCACCACCGCGCTGATCCCCGGCAAGCCGGCGCCGCGGCTGATCAGCGACGTACAGCTGCAGGCGATGCGGCCGGGCAGTGTGATCGTCGACCTCGCGGTCGAGCAGGGCGGCAATGTCGAGGGATCGGCGCCCGGCGAGGTGGTGGTGCGTCACGGCGTCAAGATCGTCGGCCACCGCAACGTCGCCTCGCGCCTCGCCGCCGACGCGTCGGCGCTCTACGCGCGCAACCTCTACAATTTCCTCAGCGCCTTCTGGGACGCGGAGACCAAGCGGCCGGTGCTCCCCGACGATGACGAGATCGTTCAGGGCGTGCGGCTGACCCGCGGCGGCCAGGTGGTGAACGAGAGGCTGCTGGGCGCCTGATCATGGGTTTCTTCTCCGCAACCGAGACCAGCGTCGACGACGTCCAGCGCGATTATGCGCCGATCCTGATTCCGGGCGAGAATGTGCTCGCGGCGTTCAAGACGGTTCGGGACCTGGTGTTCCTGACCAATTATCGGCTGGCTTTGGTCGACGTGCAGGGGCTGACCGGGCGCAAGGTCGACGTTCAGTCGATCCCGTACAAGTCGATCGTGCGCTACAGCGTCGAAACCGCGGGCACGTTCGATCTCGATGCGGACGTCAAGATCTGGGTGTCGGGCAGCGCGGCGCCGATCGAGGTCAAGATCGGGCGCGGCAGCAACACGGTCGGCGTGCAGCAGATCCTCGCGCGCGGCGTGTTCGGGCCGCGCTAGCGCGCTCGCGCCGGGACGCCCCAGACGGTCGCCCCCGCGGGCACATCCTCCACGACCACCGCGCCCATGCCGATGGTCGCGCCTTCGCCGATGACGAGCGGGCGGTCGGGGCTGCCGTTGCGGATCACCGCGCCGGCGCCGACGAACACGCCGTCGCCGATATGGACATTGCCGTTGCAGGTCGTTCGCGGCGAGAAGGTGACATAGTCGCCGATCACGCAGTCGTGCGAGACCTGGGCGAAGACATTGGCCTGGAAATGGCGGCCGATCGTCACGGCGTTGTTGATCGCCACGAAATCGCAGATCTGGGCGCCCTCGACGATGCGGGCGGAAGGCGAGACGATGGCGCTAGATGCGACCACCGAGCCGAAAGCGCGGCCGGCGAAGCGCTCGGCCACCGCCTTGCGGCCTGACGAGCTGCCAAGCGCGAGGACCAGGCGATCGTCGGGCTGGAGCGCGTCGGGGGCGATGAGGGGCACGCCCTGCACGTCCGCGCCGTCCGGCTCGTCGACGACGAAGACGATGGGCCAATCGGTGCTGCGCCTGGCAATGTCGGCCAGCTCGCGACCCATGCCTCCCGCGCCGAAGATTGCCAGCCTCACCCGCATACCCCTCGCTAGTCCTTCGCCTTCGCTAAGGCGCGCACGGCCGCGGAACAAGCGTCTCGACAGCCCCAAATTCCGCGGTCAAAGTGCCGGCCACAAAAGGGGGCGCTGATGGACTTCATCTCGATCCTGTCGATCTTCGTGCTGGCCTGCTTCGTCGGCTATTTCGTGGTTTGGTCGGTGACGCCCGCGCTGCACACGCCGCTGATGGCGGTGACCAATGCAATCTCATCGGTGATCATCGTCGGCGCGCTGGTCGCGGCGGCCGCGGGCGGCTCGCCGTCCGCGAAGTGGCTAGGCCTCGCAGCGGTGGTGATGGCGAGCGTCAACATCTTCGGCGGCTTCGCGGTCACCGAGCGGATGCTCGCCATGTACAAGAAGAAAGAGCGGAAGTGACGGCGCTGAGCGGCGTGGTCGCTGACGAAGGGGGCTGTTGATGGAGCATGTCGCGGTCAGTCCATGGGTGATGCTGGCGTATCTCGTCGCCGGCGTGTGTTTCATCATCGCGCTTCGGGGGCTCTCGAGCCCTGAATCGAGCCGTGCCGGCAACCGCGCCGGAATGATCGGCATGGCCATCGCGGTGATTACCACCCTGGTGACTCACGATGTGGCGAGCCTGCCGGAGATCGGCATCGCCATCGCGATCGGCGGCGCCATCGGCTTCGTCATCGCCAAGCGCATCGCGATGACTGCGATGCCGCAGCTGGTCGCGGCGTTCCACTCGCTGGTCGGTCTCGCCGCGGTGCTGGTCGGAGCGGCGGCCTATCTCAATCCGGAGGCTTTCGGGATCGTCGGCGCAACCGGGGAAATCCTGACCGTCAGCCGGGTCGAGATGGGCCTGGGCGTGGCGATCGGCGCGATCACCTTCTCGGGATCGGTGATCGCGTTCCTCAAATTGAACGGCAACATGTCGGGCAAGCCGATCATCCTGCCCGCGCGTCATTTCATCAATCTCGGCACGCTGGCGGCGATCCTCGGCCTCATCGCCTATTTCACCCAGGATCAGGACCCGTGGGTGTTCTGGACCGTGACGGGATTGTCCTTCGCGATCGGTTTCCTGCTGATCATCCCGATCGGCGGGGCGGACATGCCGGTCGTGGTCTCCATGCTGAACAGCTATTCGGGCTGGGCGGCGGCGGCGATGGGCTTCACGCTGCACAATACGGCGATGATCATCACCGGGGCGCTGGTCGGCGCGTCCGGCGCGATCCTTTCCTACATCATGTGTCGGGCGATGAACCGCAGCTTCATCAGCGTGATCGCCGGCGGCTTCGGCGGCGATGCTGCCGCGGCCGGCGGCGGCACGGCGATCGACCGGCCCTGGAAGCGGGGCTCGGCCGAGGACGCGGCCTTCCTGATGAAGCAGGCCGAGCAGGTCATCATCGTCCCTGGCTACGGCATGGCGGTGGCGCAGGCGCAGCATGCGCTGAGGGAGATGGGCGACCTGCTCGAGGCGGAAGGCGTGACGGTGAAGTATGCCATCCATCCAGTCGCGGGCCGAATGCCGGGCCACATGAACGTGCTGCTCGCCGAGGCCAGCGTCGATTACGACAAGGTGTTCGAGCTCGAGGACATCAACTCGGAATTCGCCCGCTCCGACGTCGCCTTCGTGATTGGCGCCAACGACGTCACCAACCCGGCCGCCAAGACCGACAAGACGTCGCCGATCTACGGCATGCCGGTGCTCGACGTGGAGAAGGCCAAGACGGTGCTGTTCGTGAAGCGCAGCATGGGCGGCGTCGGCTATGCCGGCGTCGACAACGAGGTCTTCTACCGCGACAACACCATGATGCTCCTCGCCGACGCCAAGAAGATGGTCGAGGACATCGTGAAGTCGATGGGGTGAGCGGAGCCCCCAGCGAACCTGTGGGAACCCGCAGGGTGTTTGGTCCGAAATGGAGTCATTTCGGCGACTGCCGGGGACACCGAAACGAGACTAACTGTCTCTTGCACGATGCCGCCAAGCCAATCGCCGCGCTTTCTCAGAACCGGTCCCGCCGCCCGTCGGTCCACTGCGCCTCGAAACTTTCGCCATGATTAGAGAGGCTTGCTCCGGCGTATCGCCTCCGTTCCGGAGCAGAAGCGGGTTCCATCCGGTTCACGATCGACGCAGCCTCCATTCCGGACCATTTGGGGGGACGCGGCCGTGGCGCCGGAATGCGCGCATCAGGCGCTGGAAATGATCCGTTATTCGAACGAACCGGTCGTGCTGCTGTTCGGCGACAGCGACGAGGGGCTCGATCGTGGGCGGCGCGCGGCCGAGCTGAGCGGCTGCCGCGTCGCAGATGCGCTGCCGATCCACGGGGGCGTGGAGCGGCTGGACGCGCAGCTCGGCGAGACCATGGTGTTCGTCGACGCGGCCAAGCCGTCCGAAGCGCTCGACATGCTGCTGGACCGGCTCGACGGGATGGCGCGCCATGAGCGGCGGGCGAGCGTGGTTGCGGCGCCGGCGGCGATGATCGATGCCGTCGCGGCGCGCGCCTTCCACCCGGCGGTGATGCAGCTCGTCGACGAAAGCGAGCGAAGCCACGCCGCCGCGCTCGCTTTGGCCGCTGAAAGCCGCCCGGATCGTGTCGCAGAGCCCAGAGGCGCCAATGGGATCGCGATGCTCGCCCAGCTCAGTGAGGAAGCCGCGCGGATCGCCGACGTCCTCGCTTCGCTGTCGGAAGGCGACCCGATCATCGTCGCCTCGCCGGCTCGCAGCGACGATCCGGACGCAGGCGAGGTCACCGCCGCCCAGGTTCGCGCGATCATCCGCGCGCGGCGCATGCGCGATCAGTTCTTTCGTGGTGAGATCTTCGCCGATCCGGCCTTCGACATGCTCCTCGACCTGTATGCGGCGCGGCTCGAGGGACACCGGGTGGCGGTGTCTAGCCTGTGCATCGCGGCGGCCGTGCCGGCGACAACGGCGCTCAGGTGGATCAAGCAGCTGACCGACCGCGGCCTGTTCGTCCGCCAGGCCGACCCGCAGGATGGACGCCGAATCTATATCGAGCTGAGCGAGGGGGCGGCGAAGGCGATGGGCAATTATCTTGCCGCGGTGCAGCGGATCGCGCCATCGGTCGTGTGATGGTGGGCGCTGACGGGCTCGAACCGCCGACCCTCTCGGTGTAAACGAGATGCTCTACCAACTGAGCTAAGCGCCCTTGCGCGTGACGCACTGCCATGCGGCATGGGGCGCGGCAAGCCCCGGCCTAAAGCCAGCCCAGCACCGCGAGCAGGATGACCGACCCGACCATCGTGATCAGGAGCGATCCGGCGCAGCCGGCGCGGTTGGAGAAGAACAGGAACATGGCCGCTGAACGCCGGCGCGTTCGGGCGGGTCCCTAGAGGCTTCGGATCAGCTTGACCGCGACGGCGGCCCAGGGCGGGTCGGCGAGGACGGTCTGACGGGCGCCGGCGCCGAGCGGGAGCAGATGGATCTTGCCTGGGTCCCGTCCGATCAGACGGCCGAACAGGAAACGGCCGGCGGGACGGGGGACGAGGATGTCGCGGTTGAGGGCGCGGGCGAAGTCGTCCGGCCCGAGACGGTCGAGCCAGATCTCGTCGCCCGAGCGATAGTCGCCGATGCCGGCCTCGACGCGGATCGCGACCTGGCCGGGCTCGGGGCGGGGCGGAAGCAGCACGCCTTCGCGCCGCGGCGCATGGACGCCGCTTGCGCCCAGTAGCGCGGCCACCGGTACGTCCTCGCGCTCCGGCAGATCGACGAGGTCCGCGGCGTCGACACCGAGCGCCCTGGCGATGCGGTTGAGCCAGCCGACCGAGACCGTGCGCGTGCCGGTCTCAAGCCGTCCGACGGTCTGCGGCGTGGTCGGCGGGTCGCAGCGCGTCGCCACATCTTGAAGAGTCATGCCGCGGGCACGACGGACCTCTCGGATACGGGTGATCATGACAGCGTCCTTCGCGCGTTCTTGAACCAATAAGGTGAAATCACTTTCCTACAGATATGCCGAAATGGCAAGTGCCGGACTTGGGTGATTCGCAAGCGAGGAGCGATGCGATGGGTGGGCGGCTGCTGAAGGAGAAGCGGGTCGTGGTGACGGGGGTGTGCGACGCCCCATCCCCGTCCGTCACGGACAAATGGTCTTCATCTTCCAGGCCGGGCCGGGGAGGGACGGGCCGGTCCGTCACCGTGAATATCGCGGAGTCGCCGCTGGGCTGGCTGCGGGCGCGGGGACATGTCAGCGGGCGCCAGTTCGATGCCGGCGAGCAACTGCGCGGCGATTGGGAGCGGTCGCAGCTCGCGCCATCGGTCACGATGCGCTGGGACGCGGCGCCGGTGGGAAGGAGCGCGACCGGCGCGGCGCTCGATCCGACCGAGGCCCAGCTGGCGGCGCGGCGGCGGTTCGATGCGGCGGTGGCCGCGGTCGGCCCGGGATTGACCGATATTCTGTGGCGAGTCGTCTGCGCCGGCGAAGGCATGCGCGAGGCCGAACGGGCCCTCGGCTGGCCGGCGCGGGCAGGCAAGCTGGTCCTGTGCCTCGCACTCGACCGGCTGGCCGATCATTATGGCATGCGATGAGCACTCTTGGCGTCACGTCGAGGGCGTGGCAGCACAGGATCGATGCGCCGCAAAATCATTCTCGGACTCGTGCTGCTCGGCCTCGCGGCCTGGCTACTCGTCGTCTCGTTCGGAGAGATCGCCTTCTGGTGAGCGGCATGGGGGCGCGATCGGACGCCCCCATGCCCGTCACGCGGTCAGCTGCGGCACTCGCCGGTGCGGCGGCCGGTTACGCGGACCTCGGTGTTGACGTTCTGGCCGGAGGCCTGAGTCTCCGAGTTCATGGTCATGTCCATGCTGTCACGGGTGTAGGTGCCGGCGACGGTGGCGCGCATGGACGTGCCCTGCTGGTTGCACTGGATCGTGCCGCTGATGCGGCCGTCCGCCATGCGGTAGTCGTCCGACGTGCAGCCCTGCTGACCGCCGCCAGCGAAGTCGGCGCCCGGATTGCGGGCCTGCTCCGGAGTCAGACACTGGCTGACCGTTTGCGGCGGCGGCAAGGGCACGTTGGCGCCCTGCGGCAGGCCGGGGGCCTCCATCTTGGTGATCGCGACGTTCATGTCCCATTGGCCGGGTTCGAGCACCGTCGATTCGCCGCCGCACCCCGCCAGCAAGCTCGTGCTCAGCAGCGCCGGTATTGCCAATCTCTTCATGATGGTCCCCTCCTGCCCCTGAAGGTGCGGCTATAGCCCCATTGCGGGGGTGGAACAATGTCAGCGGGCGGAGGCTTGCCGTGCCAAAGGCAGGCGCCTAGGCCAGTTGCAAGGGGCAACCGAAATTGGGGAGTCGGGCAATGATCGTCTACGGCGCGTCGATGTCGCCTTATGTGCGCAAGGTGCTGGCCTTCGGCGTCGAAAAGGGCCTCGAGCTCGAGAACAAGCCGGTCGGGCTGGGCGACCAGGATCCGGAATTCCGCGCGGCGAGTCCGTTCGGAAAAATCCCAGGCTTTCGCGACGGCGACTTCGCCATTTCGGATTCGACCGCGATCATCATGTATCTCGACGCGGTCGCGCCGGAGCCGAACCTGATCCCGACCGAGCCCAAGGCGCGGGCGCGGACCTTCTGGTGGGACGAGTTTGCCGACACGATCCTGATGGATTGCGGGCGCAAGATGTTCTTCAATCGCGTCGTGTCGCCTCTCTTCATGGGCAAGCCGGGCGACGAAGCCACCGCGATGAAGGCCGAGTGCGAGGAGCTGCCGCGGCTGGTCGATTATCTCGAGCCGAACATCCCGGCTTCCGGCTTCCTGGTCGAGGACCGGATCACACTCGCCGACCTGGCCGTGGCGAGCCCGTTCGCGAACATCACGCGCCACCTCAACGTCGCGATCGACGCGGGCCGATATCCGCGGGTGACGGGTTACATCCAGGGGATTCTCGATCGGCCGAGCTTCAAGCCGATGATCGAGAAGGAGACGCGTTTCCTCGAAAAGGTGCGGGCACAAATACCGGCCTGAGCGTCCCCGTTCGCGACAGGGCCGCTCTTCCTCTGGCGGGAGTCGGTGAGATCGCTTAAGCGCCCCGAATGTTTCGGGGATTGTACGATTGGACGCTGAGGCTTGCCCACCACCGCCATGCGGTGCGCTCGATGGCGGCCGTGTCGTTCGCGGAATCGAGCTTCTTTCCGATCCCACCCGACGTGGTGCTGGTGCCCGTCGTGCTCGCCAACCGCGACCGCGCCTATACGATTGCCGCCATCTGTACGATCGCCTCGGTGCTGGGCGGCGTGCTCGGCTATTTCATCGGCTATGCGCTGCTCGAGACGGTCGGGCAGTGGCTGATCCGGCTCTACGGCATGGGCGACGGCATCGCCCAGTTCCAGGAGACGTTCGAAACCTATGGCGCATGGATCATCCTCGCCAAGGGCCTGACCCCGATCCCGTTCAAGCTGATCACCATCGCCAGCGGAATCGCCCAGTTCAGCTTCGGGATATTCATCGTCACGGCGGTGATCACCCGAGCGTTCCGCTTCTTCCTCATCGCCTTCCTGCTCAAGCGCTTCGGCGAGCCGGTGCAGGCCTTCATCGAGCGCCGGCTGACCCTGGTCGGCTGGGCCGTGCTGATCGCTCTGATCGGGGGCTTTGCCGCCGTAGCCCTGATCTAGGGCAAGTCGGCCGGTAGGGCGGCCTCAATGGGCCCTGGTCGTAGGATGGGGTCGGAAGGACGCAAGCCGGTGGCCTTCGCGCCAGAGCTCGACCCGGTCGTCGCTCGGACGTTGCGCAGCCTGTTGCACCGCCTCGACATAGTCGGGCGCGTCGATCTCTTCCCAGCGCTCAAGCAGGTTGGCGCGAAAGAATAGCAGGCGGTAGGTCGGCATCGTCCTCGTCCATGCGAACACAAGCGAACAAGCCGCCCGTCGGTTTCATGGCGAGAGAGGAAGGGCCCGCCCCCACTGCCCAGGTTTCGGAAAGCCGGGGTGCGGCCTACTGACTGTTGCCGGCAATATTGGTCGTGGCGCCGCTGTCGGTCGCGCCGGTGTTGGCCGAGACGTTGGCGCCGACCTCCAGCGAGGTGTTGCCGGCAGTGTTGCGATCCGGACCGGCGCCGGTGCCGAGATCGGCATTGTCGTCGATCGGCGGCAGGGTCTCCGTGCCGAGCGTGTTGGCGCTGGTGTTGTCGGCCTCGGTCCCACCGCCGCAAGCGGTGAGGGCGAGCAGGCTGGCCGGGACCAGCGCAAGAGGGAGAGTGCGCATCGGCTGATGTCCCCGTCCGTGAATGACAGCGGCTTGAATGGCAGAGGGGGTACATGCGGTTCAAGACGTGTCGAATTCCGAGAAGCCGCAATGTGTTAACCCTCTTCCTGGGGAACCCGAGCGCGGTCAGGGTCATTCCGGTCACGGTCTTATTCAGAGGAGGGACCCTTGGGCAGCAGCCGCGTGGCGGGGCTGATCCGCGACGGGGAGAGTGGAGCGACGCGGGCGCGCGGCCTGACGGCGCAGCTGAGAACGGCGCCGGCGAGCTACGCCGTGCGGATCCGCGACTTGTCCGCGCTTGGCGCGCGGATCGAAGCCGAAAGGCTGCCCAGCCCGGGAATGATCGTGTGCCTTCAGCGCGGCGGAGCGGCGGTGTTCGGGGTCATGGCATGGGTCGAAGACGGCCAAGGCGGCATCCTCTTCGACGAGGAGCTCGACACGCAGATATTTGGCGCGGAGCCACAGGGAGCGGAGCGCCTTGCCCGCGCCGCTTCGGCTGGCGAAATATGGGCTCGGCTGAGATAGTCGTGAAATGCCAGCGAACCTATATGGCACTTTATCCTTGACAGCGTCACGCTAATGTGGCACTAATTGCACAAGCTGAGGAATTGTAGCTGATTCGCGGGGCCGGCCGATGGACGGGAGCTCTCGCCGGCTCGACCCCGCGTAGCGAGGCCAGGACCGGCGCGGAAATCTCGCTAGCAGCCCCGCGCGGCACCGGCGGCGTCCACGTGAACAGCCGATAGAGCAGGGTGAAGGCCAGGATCAGGGCCAAGGCGGCCAGCATCAGGACCGCGACGAGCACGCGGCCCCGGCAGCCGACAATCCGGTTGTCGCTGGTTATGACTTCTTCGTTTCTGTCGCTTGGCTCCATCGGAACACCATTTCCGCTGCGTGCAGCGAACGCGTAGGAGCCTCCAGCCGTTTCCGGATGGGCGCCGCGGGGTTTGCGGCCCGAATTTGACCAACGCAGCCAGGATTCCCGGCTTACGAGGTGACACATGAAATGGTTCGGCCGAAAGGGCGCGCGGGAAGCCGCGCGGCCTTTTTTGTTGCGGGGACTGTGGGGACAGGCGGGCGAGCCCTTGCCGCGATCCTACGAAGCCCAGGTGCGCGCAGCCTATCTCGGCAACGCCGTGGCGCAGCGCGCGGTGCGCCTGGTGGCGGAAGCGCTGGCGTCGATCACCATCGACGCGTCCGGGAGAGCGGACGGCAGCACTCCGATGGGCTTTGGACAGGCGGTGTCGCTGATCGACCCGGCTCTTCTCGAGAGCATCGGCACCCAGTTGCTGCTTCATGGCAACGCCTTCGTTCACGTCGCGCAGGACGGGGAAGGGCAGCCGGCGCGGCTGTTCCCGCTCCGGCCAGAGCGGGTGAAGGTCGAGCCCGACGGCACGGGCTGGCCCACGTCCTACCTGTACCGCATCGGTGAAACAAAGCGGCGTTTCCAGATTCGGGATGGGCTGGGTCGGCCGGAGGTTATGCATATCCGCTCGGTCCACCCGCTCGACGACCATTATGGGCTCGGGTGCCTGGGGGCGGCCGCGGCGGCGGTAGCGGTGCACAATGCGGCAGGGCGATGGAACAAGGCGCTGCTGGACAATGCGGCGCGTCCGTCCGGAGCCTTGGTCTATCAACCCGACGATGGCGCGGCGCTGTCGCCGGCGCAGTTCGAGCGGCTGCGCGAGGAAATGGAGGCGCAGTTCGCCGGCGCCGGCAATGCCGGGCGGCCGCTGCTGCTCGACGGCGGATTGAAATGGCAGGCGATGAGCCTGTCTCCGGCCGACATGGATTTCGTGGCGTTGAAGGCCGGCGCGGCGCGGGAAATCGCCCTGGTCTTCGGCGTGCCGCCGATGCTGCTCGGACTGCCGGGGGACAATACCTACGCCAATTATCGCGAAGCGGTTCGGTCATTGTGGCGCCTGACCGTGCTGCCGATGGCCGACAGGGTGCTCGGCGCGCTGAGCGAGGGCCTTGGCGCATGGTGGCCGGGGCTGAGGCTCGCGGTCGACATCGACCAGGTGAGCGCCCTGCACGGCGATCGAGCCGAGCTGTGGGCAGCGGTCAGCGCGGCGGATTTCCTGACGCGCGATGAAAAAAGGGAGATGCTGGGCTTCTCCCGGGAGCAGGCGTGATGAGCGACAACGCGGCGATGCTCGCGCAGCTGATGCGGCAGGCGGAGCAGGAGGGCGCAGCGTTGGTGACGCTGCGCGCGCTCGCCGAGGAGGCGAGCGAGGTCGGGGCGGAGCGGGCGCTGTCGCTGCTCGGGCTGACCGGAACGGCGGCGCGACGCGACATGGACGAACTGCGCGAGCTGCTCCAGGCGTGGCGCGACGCCAAGAAATCGGCGTGGCAGGCGGTGGTGACCTGGTTCGTGCGGATCGGCCTGGCGGCGCTGGTCGCCGGCATGGCGGTGAAGCTGGGACTGCTGGAACGGCTGGCAGGATGAGGTTCGCCGGCTATGCGGCGGTGTTCGACCGACCGGACCGAGGCGGCGACGTGGTGCGGCGTGGGGCGTTTGTAAGGGCGCCCGCCGCTCATGCGGTGCCGTTCCTGTGGCAGCATGACCGGACGCGGCCGATCGGCCGGATCGACTACCTGCGCGAAGACGCACGGGGACTGCGAGTGATCGGCCGGGTCGTCGACGCGCAGGCTGTCGCCCTGCTCAAGGCGCGGGCGGTGAGCGGTTTGAGCTTCGGTTACCGCGTGCGCGAGGCGAAGGGCACGGAGCCGCGCGAACTCACCGCCTTGGAGCTGATCGAAGTGAGCCTGGTGACCTTTCCGATGCAGCCGCTGGCGCGGGTGCATGCCATCGAAAATTGAATCGTGGCCGTCGCGGGGATGAGACGGGGTCTGTGAGGGGCGCTTCGGCGCCTCTCTTCATTTTTGAGCGGGAGAGAGGGTGATGGTGGACGTGGTTGCGGATGATGCGCTGGAGGCTTCGTTCGAGGCGCTCGAGCAGGAGCATGTCGAGGTGGAGGGGCTGCGGGCCGAGGTTGCGCAGCTGAGGGCGCGGCTGGCGGCCAGCGAGCGGCCGCCCCTGTCGGGCGCCAAGAGCGAAAGCTCGCCCTTCGTCGAGCGCTACCTGAGAAAAGGCCTCGAGCAGGGCGTCGAGCTGAAGGCGATGTCGGGCGTTTCCGACGCCGCCGGCGGCTATGCGGTGCCCGAGGAGATCGACGCTCAGATCGAGCGGGCGCTGACCGCGATCTCGCCGCTCCGGGCGATCGCGTCGGTCGTGAAGGTCGGAACGGCCGGCTATCGCAAGCTGGTGACGACGGGCGGAACGCCGGCCGGCTGGGTGGCGGAGACGGCAGGGCGGCCGGAGACGGACACGCCGGTGTTCAACGAGATCGCGCCGCCGTTCGGCGAGCTCTACGCCAATCCGGCGGCGAGCCAAGCGATGCTCGACGACGCCGCGTTTGATGTCGAGGCGTGGCTGGCGAGCGAGATCGCGACCGAGTTCGCGCGGGCCGAGGGCGCCGCTTTCGTGTCGGGATCGGGCGTCAATCGGCCGAAGGGGTTTCTCGCCGCGGACACCGCCGAGACGGCAGACGGGGTGCGGCCGTTCGGCACGCTGCAGGTCCTCAAGACCGGCGTCGCCGGCGGCTTCCCGGCGAGCAGCCCGCAGGACAAGCTGATCGATCTGGTCCAGAGCCTGCGCTCGCCGTATCGGCAGGGTGCGGTGTTCGTGATGAACTCGGCGACCGCGGCACGGATCCGCAAGTTCAAGACCAGCGACGGCGCGTTCCTGTGGCAGCCGGGGCTGGTGGCCGGGCAGCCGGACACGTTGCTCGGCTATCCGGTGGTGGAGGCCGAGGACATGCCGGACGTCGCGGCGGACTCGCTGTCGATGGCATTCGGCAACTTCAAGGCGGGCTATCTGATCGCCGAGCGCGCGGAGACCCAGATCCTTCGCGACCCGTTCACCAACAAGCCGTTCGTTCACTTCTACGCCACGCGCCGCGTCGGCGGGCAGGTGATGAACAGCGAGGCGATCAAGCTGCTGAAGTTCGCGGCCTAAGCTTCGCGCGGAGGCGCCGAGGCGGGCAACGTCGGCGTCCTTTCCTGGCTGATAGGAGGTGCGGCGTGAAGCGAGGCCGCAAGGCCTCGTCGACTTTGCGCCTCCGCGCGAACAGCTTTTCCTGGAGATTGCGATGTCCTTGTTCTTTGCGGACCTGGTCCGGGAGTTTTCGCACTCCACCGGCGCGGGCGACCTCGCGCTCGAAGGCGCGTTGCCGGGGCATCGGCGGTTCGGGGACCTCGTGCCGGCTGGGGCGCGGTTTCACTATGCGCTTGCCGGGCTCACCAACCCCAGCGAGTGGGAAACGGGCGAGGGCGAGCTGGGCAGCGGTGCAACGCTGGTGCGCTCCCCGCTCGCGTCCTCGGCCGGTGGGGCGCTGGTCGACTTCTCGCCGGGACTGAAGACGGTGGCGCTGACCGTCGCCGCGGCCTGGTTCGCGGACCAAGACGCGGCGGTCAATGCCGAGCTACCGGCGCTGCAGGCGGCAATCGACGGCAAGGCGCCGCTGGAGCACGATCACGACTCGTCTTACGCGGCGGCCGGGCATGAGCACAGCTTCGCCGCGCTGACCGACAAGCCGACGACCCGCGCGGGCTACGGCATCATCGATGCGCAGCCGCTCGACGCCGAGCTATCCGCGATTTCCAGCCTCGTCTCGGCGGCGGATCGGCTGCCCTATTTCACCGGTGCGGGCACCGCGACGCTGGCGACGTTCACGGCTGCCGGGCGTGCCCTGGTCGATGACGCGGACGCGGCGGCGCAGCGCTCGACGCTTGGTCTTGCTTCGGCGGCGCTGAAGAACACTGGCACCTCGGGCGACGCAGTGCCGCTGCTCAATGGGGCAGCGGATTTCGGTTCCCGCCTGACCGCGGCCGGCGGCGGCATGTTCACGGGCTTCGTGGCGGCGCGCCCGTTCGACGGCATCGAGCTTCGATATGTGGCGGGGATCGGCACGATCCAGGCCGTCACCGCCGCCGGTGCTGCAATGCCCGTGCGCGTGAGCGGCTCCGATGTCCGCATTCACATCAGCGGCGGCGACCGCCTGACCATCGACAATGTCGCCGCCAATTTCACGGTGCCGATCCAGCGCAACGGGACGCAGGTGCTCAATACCCGCATCACCGGGTGGGGCACGATGACCGGCACCGCGACGCGCAGCGCGTGCGACACGGCGACGGTGACAGCGGCGCAGCTGGCCGAGCGGGCCGCGCGCGCGTTCGCTACACGGCCGGCCTGGCGGTGGACTGGAATGGCCTTCCGGAGCCCTTGCGGCAGGGGATCGTGCGGCTCGCCGCGCATCTCTATGCTGCCCGCGGCGAGGCGGACGCGCCGCCCCCTGCCTGCGTCGCCGCGTTGTGGCGGCCGTGGCGGCGGCTGCGGCTCGGCTGATGTTCGGCCGGCTGACGGCGCGCGCGGCGCAGCTGGCCGCGCGGAGCGC
>NZ_JAANPA010000027.1 GCF_011320075.1 Sphingosinicella sp. YJ22
GCGAGCGCCGACCCCTTGACTCGGTCACCCGTAGCGGCAGCTGGAGCGGGCGCAGGAGCCGGCGCGGGCGCAGGGATCGCGGGCTGGCCGGCGCCGGTCTCGCCGCCATCCTTGGCCGGCGGCGCGGGCGCGGGCGCCGGGGCCGGCGCGGAAGCCGCCTTGGACGCATCCTCGCCCTCTTCCGCGATGAGCGCGATGACCGTGCCGACCTTCACCTCGTCGGTGCCTTCCGGGACCAGGATCTTGGCGACGACGCCCTCGTCGACCGCCTCGAACTCCATCGTCGCCTTATCGGTCTCGATCTCCGCGATCACGTCGCCCGACGCGACACTGTCGCCCTCCTTGACCAGCCACTTGGCCAGCGTCCCTTCCTCCATGGTCGGCGACAGAGCGGGCATCTTGAGTTCGATCGGCATCGGGAGACGCGCCTTTCCTCGGGTGTAAAGTCGGACAGGTCCAAACAGCAGCCGCTCCCTAGGGTCAAGGGGGCCGGTCGGGTTGGCAGACCGGCGAGGGTTGCGGCCCCGGCGCTTCTGGCGCACCTTCGCGGCCGCAACAGGCGGGGCGAGCATGCGCGTACTCACGCGCCTCCCGCACCGTGGGAGACGCTTGGTGAGAACCTATCTGGTGGTGATGGACGAGACGGAGGAATCCGCCAAGGCGCTCCGCTACGCCGCCCAGCGCGCCGCCCGAACCGGCGGCACCGTCGAGATCCTCGCAATCGTCGAGCGCCAGGAGTTCGTCCAGTGGGGCGGAGTCCAGGCGGCGATGGAAGAGGAGGCGCGGCTTCGCACCGAGGCGCGAGTCCTTGCCGCATCCGGAGCGATCATGGAGGATGCCGGGCTCGTACCCTCGATCACCGTGCGCCAGGGACCGGCGGTGCGCGCCGTCGCCGACTATCTCAAGGAGCGGGACGACATCTCGGCATTGGTCCTCGCAGCGGCGGCGGACGGCGGGCCGGGCCCGCTCATCACCCATTTCAGCGGCGCGGCGCTGGCGAGCCTGCCCTGCCCGCTGATCATCGTGCCGGGCCATCTGCCCGACGAGATTCTGGCGAAGCTCAGCTAGCCCCGTTCGCCCGGCGGGTGACGCGGCACCGGCGCCGGGCGCCGCGGCGCGGGCGCGCAATTGCATGGCCGGGCGCGGCGCGGACGGGCGCGGTGGGTGCGCGTCTCGACGACCTCCTCGATGACCTCCTCGGTCACCACCGTGCTGACCATCGGCGTGACGGTGGTCTCGGTGATGATCGTGGTGCCCGGAATCCAGGTGTAGCCGTAGCCGCCATAGCCGTAGCCATAACCGCCATAGCCATAGGCCCCGCCGCAGGGTGACGCGCAGGGAACGGGCATCGGCGCCGGCGCGTGACCGTAGCCGCCCCGGCCGTAGGCGCTGTAATCCCAGCCGCCGCCACGATATTCGCGCCGCTCATAATGGCCGTCGCGGCCGTAGCGGTCCCGCGCATAGCGATCGTCATGGCCGTAAGTGTCGTAGCGGCCGTCGCGGCGCTCGCGCCGGTCGTAGCGGTCGTCGTCGTACCGGTCACGCTCCGCATAGCGCTCGTCATGGCGGCCGTAGCGGTCGTAATCATAGCGTTCGCGCGCGACATAAGCATGGTCGCGCTCGTCGGGATAATAGTCGCCGTCGCCGACATAATAAGGAATGCCGTCGCGGTCCTCGTACCGGCGCTCGCCATGGCGGTCCCGGTCGGCATCGTGGCGCGGGTCGTAGACCCGGCCGCGGCCGTCGATCCGATAGCCGTCGTCATAACGGACTTGGGCAGAAGCAGCGGCGGGGATCATGGCGGCGCCAGCGGCCAATGCGGCGAGGACGAGCTTCTTCATCGAACCACTCCCATCCGGCATGGCGGGGCGGCGCGAGGCGCGCGTCCCGTCGAACAGTCATGGTTAACGCCGCAAGCCTGCGGTTTCTACCGTGAGGCGAGGCGCGCGGTTACTTTCTGTATCAATAAGGTACAACCGGCGGCGTCCTCGCCGTCGAAGCGGGCGGGACGCGGGCTGTCGAGGTCGAGCACGCCGATCAGCTCGCCGTCATGGACGATCGGCACGACCAACTCCGATCGGCTGGCCGCATCGCAGGCGATGTGGCCGGGATAGGCATGGACATCCTCGACCAGCTGGACCTCGCGGCTCGCAGCGGCGCCGCCGCATACGCCCTTGCCGAACGGAATGCGGATGCAGGCGGCCTTGCCCTGGAACGGCCCGAGCACGAGTTCGCCGCCGACATTGCGGTAGAAGCCGGCCCAGTTGAGGTCGGGCAGCGCCTCGAAGATGAGGGCCGAGAGATTGGCCATGTTGGCGATCGCGTCCGGCTCGCCCTCGGTCACGCTGTCGGCAGCGTCGATCAGTTGGCGGTAGAGCTCGCTTTTGTCGCCGGCCTCGATCCGAAATTCGTACATTCACCTCTCCCGTCAGGCCCGGAAGCTGGGTGCCCGAGCGCGTTTTGGCAATGCTCTGGCGTCACCGCGCGGTTCCGCTAGGCTGGCGCCGATCGCAAAGAGGAGCCCGCGGGTGGACCAGCAAAGCGTTTTCGTCATGTTCGTGCTGGTCGCGGTGCCGGCCTTCTATTTCCTTGCCGAGCACCGCACGGGGTGGCGGATGTGGTCTTTCCTGCCGCCCTTGCTGTGGATCTACGCCTCGCCGCTGCTGTTGCGGGTTGGCGGCATCCTGCCGGAGCAATCGCCGGTCTATGGCGGCCTCCGCACCTATTTGCTGCCGGTCTTCATCACCCTGCTGGTGATGACGATCGACCTGCGCAGCGTCGTCGGGACCCTGGGACGCGGCCTGCCCGTGGTGTTGGTGTCGACCTTGTGCGTCATCGTCGGCGCGCCGATCGGCTATCTGATCGTGAGCCCCTGGCTGCCGGCGGAGGCCTGGACCGGTTACGGCGCGCTCGCCGGAAGCTGGATCGGCGGCACCGCCAATATGGCGGCGATGGAGCGCGCTCTCGGCACCCCGCCGGACCAGATGGGCCTCGCCATTCTCGCCGACCAGCTCGTCTTCCTGCTGTGGCTGCCGCTGCTGATCGTATCGGCGCGCTACGCCGGCCCGTTCAACCGTTGGGCCAAGGCGAAGCCTCTGCCGTTCGCCGCCGCCGAAGTGCCGGCCGAACCGGCTGTCGGCGAGGACTCGGACCAGGACGCGGAGGCGAAGGAAGAGACGACTCCGCCGCCGGCCAAGGACTATCTCAAGGTCTCGCCGATGCTGGACCTCCTGCTGATGGTCGCGGTCACCCTCGCCAACGTGGCGCTCTGCGCCTGGATCGCGGCCCGTCTGCCCGATCTGCCTCCGTTCATCACCGGCTCGACTTGGCTGGTGCTTCTGGTGACGACGGGCGCGGTCCTGCTGTCCTTCACGCCGATCCGCCGCTCGCATCAGGCGGAGGTGGCGGGCATCGCGATCCTCTACATCTTCGTCGCCAACATGGGCGCCTCCGCGTCGGTAGCGGGCTTCGCCCAGGCGCCGGCCTTCGTCGCCGGCGCGTTCGTCTGGCTGGCGACTTCGGCGAGCTTGATGGTGATCGCGGCCCGCCTCATGCGGACCGATCTTTCGCTGATGGCGGTGGCGGCGATCGCCAACATCGGCGGCGCCGCCTCAGCCCCTGTCGTCGCCGCCGCGCACCACCGCGCTCTGGTGCCCGTCGCGATCCTGATGGCGATGCTGTGCTACGTGCTCGGCAATTACGGCGCGATCTTGGCCGGGCATCTTGTCCGGATCGTGGCGGGGGCATGAGCGGGCTCAGTCCAGGCTCACCCGGCCCCTATTCGCCTTGACCGCGCTTCTGCTCTTCTTGGCATCGACCCGCTTGGCCTTGGCGGCTCGGCTCGGCTTGGTCGGCTTGCGCTTGGCCTGGCGGACATAGGCGCGCTCGATCAGCTCGGTCAGGCGCTGGCGCGCCTCGACTCGGTTGGCCTCCTGGGTGCGGTGGCTGCGCGCGGTGATGACGATCTCGCCCTCGTTGGTGAGCTTCGACCCCGCGAGCGCCTTCAGCCGCTGGTAGACGTCGAGCGGCAGCCCCAAGGCGAAGACGTCGCAGCGCAACTGGCAGGCGGTGGCGACCTTGTTGACGTTCTGGCCGCCGGGCCCGCTCGCCGCGAGGAAGGTCTCGGACAAGGCCTCCTCGGGGAGTTCAAAGGGCATGAGGGTCGGAGCCTGAGCAGCTGACCTCGGTCGCGATCACGATCTGCAGGCTTTCTGACAGAAGAAAAACGTAGAGGGGAAGGACCGCAGCCAAGGCAGCGAGGAGCAGCAAACGCTGCCCCACCGTCCCTTGCATGAGAGTGTAGCCGCCTGCGACCACGAACAAGGCAAAGGGTAGGAGGCCCAAGCGCCAATGGACCTGGTGCGGCGTGCTGCATTCGGACGCCGGAGCAAGCCCCCACAAAAACATGGCAGTCGCTAACGCCAAGGCGGCTCCGAGCGCAGCAAGCCATCCAATCCCCGTCCTCAACAGGAATTCTCCCGCTGCGGGATATCGGCGAAGCCCGCATTGGCGAAGCTCGCCGGCAGCGGCGCGGTCGCTTCGACAGGCGGCTTGGCGCCACGATCGAGGCGAAGCGACACCGCATGGAGCAACATCGTGAAACCGGCGCTCTCGCCGTAGATCGGGTCACCCAGAATCGGCACTCCGAGACCGGAAGCGGCGTGGACTCGGAGTTGGTGCGTTCGCCCGGTTTCCGGCTCGAAGCGCACGAGCGCCCGACCCCGCGCCTCGGCGATCACCGACCAGTTGGTGACGGCGCGCTGGCCCTGGGGATCGGGCACCATCCGCCATCCCGCCTCGCGGCTGCTGATCTTCTTGAGGGGCAAGTCGATCCGCCCTTCTTTCTCGGCGAGAAGCCCGTCGATCACGGCGAGATAGGCTTTCGCCACCCGCCCCGCCTCGAACGCGGCGGCGAAGCGCTTGTGCGCCTTGGGGTTGCGGGCGAGGAGCAGGCAGCCCGAGGTGTCGCGGTCGAGCCGGTGGACCGGCGTCGGGGCGCGGTGGAAGCCGAAGCGCAGCTGGGGCAGCTGGTCCTCGAGGCTGCGCGGCGTCGCCGGGCCGGGATGGACGGCAAGGCCCGCCGGCTTGTCGAGGATGATCGCCTCGCCGTCGATGAACAGGATGCGGTCGTCGAGCATGCAAAAGGCCGTGCCACCGCTGAGTCTTTCGTGCAACAGCCGGCAACTATTCGCGCAGACCCCGTAGAATCTCCGTATTTTCGAGCACTTAACTCGAAATTAACCTTTTGCCTTCACTTGTTCGATGGTTAATTTTCCTCGCCGCGGCCCCGGCCTTCATGGGTCGTGTCGCGCAACGGAGGGGCGAGAGAGATGCGGGTTCTGCTGATTGAAGACGAGCCGACCACGGCGAAAGCCATCGAGCTCATGCTCACGACGGAAGGCTTCAACGTCTATACGACGGACCTTGGCGAGGAGGGCTTGGACCTCGGCAAGCTGTACGACTATGACATCATCTGCCTCGACCTCAATCTGCCGGACATGCACGGCTATGACGTGCTGAAGAAGCTGCGCACCGCCAAGGTCGCCACTCCTGTGCTGATCCTGTCGGGCAACAGCGAGCTGGACTCCAAGGTCCGCGCGCTCGGCTTCGGCGCCGACGATTATGTCACCAAGCCATTCCACCGCGACGAGCTCGTGGCCCGCATCCACGCCATCGTCCGCCGCTCCAAGGGCCACAGCCAGTCGGTCATCAAGACCGGCAAGCTTAGCGTGAACCTCGACGCCAAGACGGTCGAGGTCGACGGTGCCCGAGTGCACCTCACCGGCAAGGAATATGCGATGCTGGAGCTGCTTTCGCTCCGCAAGGGCACCACTCTGACCAAGGAGATGTTCCTCAACCATCTCTATGGCGGCATGGACGAGCCCGAGCTCAAGATCATCGACGTCTTCATCTGCAAGCTGCGCAAGAAGCTCAGCCTCGCTTGCGCCGGCGAGAATTACATCGAGACCGTGTGGGGCCGCGGCTACGTGCTTCGCGATCCCGAGGAAGGCCAGGCCGCCCAGGTCGCCTGACCTCGCCATTCCAAATAGGGGGCAAGCCGGCATCCGTTCTCACGAACGGGCGCCGGCTTTATTTTAACCGAGCTCTGCTAAGGCCCGAGCCATGCTTCGGGTGCTGACTCTCTCGACCCTCTATCCGAACGCGCACCAGCCGACGCTGGGGCTGTTCGTCGAGCGCCAGACGCGCGGCCTTGCCGCACGCGAAGGGGTGGAGGTGCAGGTGGTCGCTCCGGTCGGGCTGCCGGTCTGGCCGCTTTCGCTTCATCCGCATTATGCGCCGCTTGCCAGGTTGCCGCAGCGAGAGAATGACGGCGACCTCGTCATTCATCGCCCGCGCTTCCGGGTGTGGCCCGTCCTGAACGTTCCGGCGGCCGGCGCCTCGCTGGCGCGTTCCCTCCTCCCCTTCCTGAGCGATGTCAGGAAGCGCTTCCGGTTCGACGTGATCGACGCCGAGTTCTTCTGGCCGGACGGGGTGGCGGCGGCACAGATCGCGAAAGCGCTCGGCGTACCCTTCTCGGTGAAGGCGCGCGGCAGCGACATCTACCATTGGGGCGACCAGCCGCGCATCGGCCATCAGGTCCGGCAAGCGGCGCTGGCCGCCGACGGGCTGCTGGCGGTGAGCGATTCGCTGAAGGCCGAGATGGTCGCGCGCGGCATGCCCGCCGACAAGATCAGGGTCCATCATACCGGCGTCGACCTCGACCTGTACCGGCCGGTCGACCGCGCCGCGGCCAAGGACGCGCTCGGCGCCGACGGCCCGCTGCTCGCCACGGTCGGCGCGCTGATCGAGCGCAAGGGGCAGAGTTTTGCACTGGACACGTTGGCGCGGCTCCCCGGCGCGACCCTGCTGCTGATCGGCGACGGGCCTGACCGGGCCGCGCTGAAGGCGCAGGCGGAGACGCTGGGCATCGCGAAGCGAGTCCGCTTCCTGGGGGCGCTGCCGCCCGAGGAGGTGGCGCAACTCGTCGCCGCCGCCGAGGTGATGCTTCTCCCCACCCGGGCCGAGGGGATCGCCAATGTGTGGGTCGAGGCGCTGGCCTGCGGCACGCCGGTCGTGACCTGCGACGCCGGCGGCGCGCGCGAGGTGATCGATCGACCGCAGGCCGGGCGGGTGGTGGCGCGGCATGCCGATGCGCTTGCCGAGGCGGTCAGGGAACTGCTGATCCACGCGCCGGAGCCCGAGGAGGTGCGACGTTCGGCCGAACGGTTCAGCTGGGAGCGGAATGCCGAGGAACTGGAAGCGCACCTGAAAAGCCTGGTGCAATCCGCCCAAATCCCCCGCTCGTCCTGAGCCCTTCGACGCCGCCTGCGGCGTTGCTCAGGATAAACTGCGTAGAAGGGCGTCGGAGCCGAACTCTGTGCAAGCGCCCTTCGACTTCGCTCAGGACGAGCGAGAAAATTTCGCGCTCTATCAATCCTGCTAGAGCGGCATCAGGGCGGCGGCGATCCAGCGTTCTTCGGCGCGGAGGACGGCCCAGGTGCGGGCGGCGGCTCGGCTGTCCATCGCCTCGAGGCCGATGCCGTGCTCCTGAAGCGCTCGCACCAGTCCGCGCGGCGGATGAGTCAGCGCCGGACCGGTGCCGAGCAGGATGAATTCGGGGGCGGGCTGCAGCGCCAGGACGGCCTCGAGATGCTCGATGGCGAGTTCGCCGATCCCCGGCGGCTCCCAGGCGACTGCCCGTTCCGGAGTCAGCAGCACGCTCGCATGGCGTGCGCCGTCGACCACGAACTGCCCATCCGAGAAGCCGCGGACCAGCGGCCCGCCGCGCGCCTCGCTGGGATCAAACCTGGGCACCGTCTCCGTCCTTGCCGGGCCGCGGGCCCACGCGCTCGGCCCCGGCCGGACCGGTCTTGGGCACGAAGCTGTCGCCGGACACGCCGAGCGGCACGAGCATGAAGCGCGCGACGTAGATCGACGAATAGGTGCCGATGATCACGCCGACGAAAATGCCGATGGTGAGATCGTAGATCACGTCCGGGCCGAAGATCAGCAGCGACAGGATCGCCAGCATCACCGCGGTGTTGGTGCCGATGGTGCGCGACAGCGTCTCGTTGACGGAGAGGTTGAGCAAGGGCTCGATCTCCATCTTGCGGTACTTCCTGAGATTCTCGCGGATCCGGTCATAGACGACGACGGTGTCGTTCAATGAGAAGCCGATCAGGGTGAGCAGGGCCGCGACCGCATTGAGGCTGAACTCGACCTGCGTCGCCGCATAGAAGCCGAGCACGATGGTGAGATCGTGCACCAGGCTGACCAGCGCGCCGACGCCGAACTGCCATTCGAAGCGGATCCAGATGTAGGCGGCGATTCCGAGCATCGCGATCAGTAGCGCGAGGCCGCCCGCCGTGAACAATTCCTCCGACACCTTGCCGGACACGGTCTCGACGGCGTCGATCCGCACCCCCGGGTAGGCTGCGGTGAGGGCGTTGCGGACCTGGGTCGCCACGGCATCGGCCTGCGCCTCGGTCTCCCCCTCGGCGAGCGGGAGGCGGATGGCGATCTCGCGCGGCGAGCCGAATTCCTGGATGGCCGGGTCGCCAACGTTGAGCGCGCTGACCCGCTCGCGCAGCTCGTCGAGCGCCGGCGGCTCCTGGAAGGTGGTGCGGATCATCTGGCCGCCGACGAAGTCGACGCCGAGATTGAGGCCGCGCGTCACCAGGAAGAAGACGGATGCGGCGATCAGGACGAGCGACACGACGATGGCGAAGTTGCGCCAACGCAGGAAGTCGATGTTGGTGTTGTCGGGAACGAGCTTCAGCAGGGGCATGGGGAGTTCCTTAGAGCACCAGCTGCTTCGGCCGGGCACGGCGCACCCACAGCGCCACCATCATCCGCGCCACGGTGATCGCGGTGAAGGCCGAGGTCACGATGCCGATCACCAGCACGACCGCGAAGCCGCGGATCGGGCCGGAGCCGAAATAGAACATGAGGGCGCCGGCGATGGCGTTGGTGATGTTGGCGTCGAGAATCGCGGTCGAGGCCTCCTTCCAGCCCGTGTCGATCGCGTCGAGCACAGTCCTTCCTCGCCGCAATTCCTCGCGGATTCGTTCGTTGATGATGATGTTGGCGTCGACCGCCGCACCGATGGTCAGCACGAAGCCGGCGATTCCGGGGAGGGTCAAAGTGGCGTTGAACAAGGCCATCCAGCCCAGGATCAGAAGCACGTTGAGGATCAGCGCCGCGTTCGCGAACAGGCCGAACTTGCCGTAGGTCGCGAAGATGAAAAGCATGACCAAGGCGGCACCGATCGCTGTGGCGATCATGCCCTGGCGGATCGAATCGGCGCCGAGATCGGGGCCGACGGTGCGCTCCTCGACCACGCTCAGCTCGACCGGAAGGCGGCCGGAGCGCAGCGAGATGGCGAGCTGATTGGCGCTCTCGACCGTGAAGCTGCCGCGGACCTGGGCGGTGCCGCCGAGGATCGGCTCCTGGATGACCGGCGCCGAGAGCACGACATTGTCGAGGATGATCGCGAACGGGCGGCCGACATTCTGCTGAGTGGCGCGGGCGAAGCGCTGGCCGCCGGCGCTGTCGAAGCGGATCGTGACGACCGGCTGGCCGTCCTGCTGGTCGAACGCCTGCTGCGCATCGGCAACCTGATCGCCGGTGACGATCGCGCGCCGCTCGACGGCGATATTGCCGCCGCCTTCCATCGGCAGGATCTGGCTTCCGACCGGAGGCCGCCCGGCGTCGAGCTGTTCCTGGGTGACGCCCTGAGTCACCATCTTGAACTCGAGCCGCGCGGTGCGCCCGATCAGCGACTTGAGCTGCTCGGGGTCCTGAAGGCCGGGAACCTGGACGACGATTCGGGTGCGGCCCTGACGGATAATCGTCGGCTCCAAGGTGCCGAGCGCGTTGATTCGCCGGTCGATGACCTCGCGCGCGACCTCCATCGCATTGTCGACGGCGGCGGCCTGGCCGGCCTCGGTCGGGCGCACGATGACTCGGTTGCCCTCGGTGGAGACCGTCCAGTCGGTGGTGCCGCCCATCAGGGTCGGCTGCGCCTGGCGGCGAATGAGGTCGGCAGCCTGGTTGGTCTGCGCCGGGTTGCGGACGAGGAAGGCGAGCTGATTGTTCGCGGTCGACAGCTCGGCGATCTCGATCTCGTTCCTGCGCATGTCGCCGCGCACGCTGTCCTCCAGCGCCTCGAGCCGCTGCTGGGTCAGCGAGGAGGTGTCGGCCTCAAGCAGCAAATGGCTGCCGCCGGCGAGGTCGAGGCCGAGATTGACCTTCGGCGCCCACGGGACCTGGCTGGCGAGGTTGGACGGCAGCAGGCTCGGGACCGCCAGCAGCACGCCGATCAGGCAGATCAGCGTGATGCCAAAGATTTGCCAGCGCGCGAAGTTCAGCATCGGATCAGTCGTTCGCGGGCTTGGCGCCGTGCGGGCGCACTTCGCTCAGCATGCCCTTGACCACGCGGACGCGGACGTTGGGCGCGAGCTCGACCTCGACCTCGGCATCGTCGACCTTGGTGACCTTGCCGATCAGGCCGCCGGTGGTGACGATCGTATCGCGCACCTTCACCGCCGCGATCATCGCCTGGTGCTGCTTCATCCGCCGCTGCTGCGGACGGATCAGCAGGAAATAGAAGATCACGAAGATCAGCAGAAGCGGGAGAATGTTCAGGAAGAAGCCGGCGCCACTATCGGGTGCGGCGGCGCTGCCTGCTTGCGCGAAAGCTGGAGATTCGAACATCTGGTCCTAACCTGGAATAGGAGCAGGGAAGCGCAAGACGCGCTCGCTCCCGAAGGCCGTGGCGGTTATCATGGGGTTGGCGACTTGCCAAGGCAAGGCGCGCGCAGGGGCATTCGAGGGCAAATGCAAATGATGATCGTGGCGGGAACGGCCCGTTTCGCGGCGGGAGAGATCGATCGCCTGCAATCGCAGCTGGCGGCCTGGGTGGCCGAGGTGCGCAGGCGGGACGGGTGCATTGCCTACAATTATGCGCGCGACATCGACGATCCAGATCTTCTCCACATCGTCGAGCAATGGCGCGACGATGCGGCGATCGACGCGCATATGAGCGACATGGGGGTGCTGATGAACGCCCTTGCCGGCGCCAAGATGGAGGCGCTGAACGTCAGGGCCTATGAGGCCGACTACAAGCGGACGCTGATGGGAGAGTAAGCGCGGTCAGCGCTTGCCGAGGATGATCAAAGTCGAGGTGCCGTGGGCGAGGAGCTTGCCGTCCGCGGACTTGAGATAGGCCTCGGCGGTGGCGATCTGGCGGCCGCGGCTCAGCACCCTGCCCTCGCAGCGCACGATGCCCTCGCCCGGCACCGGCCGCACCATGTTCGCCTTGGTCTCGACCGTGGTGTAGCCGACGCCCGCGTCGAGCTCGCTATGGACGGCGCAGCCGGTGGCGCTGTCGATCAGGGTGAGGGCGAAGCCGCCATGGATGCTGCCGAGCGGATTGTAGAGATGCGGCCCCGGACGGCCTTCGAACACGGCGCGGCCGGGCTCGACCTCGACCAGTAGCATGCCGAGCGTTTGGCTGATCGGCGGCGCGGGAAGCTCGCCGCGGATCATCGCGCGAAGCAGCTCGATTCCGCTCATCCCCTCGAACTGCTCCCGCGAAGCGAGGCCGTAGCTGCGCTCGACGTCGGCCATGCTGCATCTCCCGCTTCAGTTGCTGTTTGCAACTAAGCGGAGGCGTTTCGCCGAGTCAATGAACGGGGGAGAAGATGGTCGGAGCGACAGGATTCGAACCTGCGACCCCCACACCCCCAGTGTGATGCGCTACCAGGCTGCGCTACGCTCCGACCGAAGCGGCGCATTTAGGCAAGGCCGGGCGGGAAGGCAATGCCGCCCGCACGCTTCTCAACCTGCCCGTTCCGCCCTTAGCAAAGTGCCGTAGAAGCGGCCGAGCACGATCAGCGCTGCGCCGAGGCCGAAGAAGGAGAGGATTCGAAGCACGCCCTCGAGCGCGGCGGCGTCCAACAGGAACAGCTTGAGCACGGTCAGAGTCAGCAGCACCAGGCCGGCGACTCGGGTGGTGCGCTCCTTCAAGGCCATGCCGGCGGAAATGAAGGCGATCGACAGCACCAGCCAGGCGATCGACAGCGCCTCCCAAGCGACCAGGTCGGCCGCGGCGAAGGCGAGCAAGGCCGCGGCGGTGGTCGCCGGGATCAGCGCGGGCAGATCGACCTGGTGATGCGGGCGACCGTCGCGGCTGCGCGACCAGATCAGCAAGGCGGGGCCGGCGGCGAGCAAGGCGAGGAGCAGGCCCCATCCGGAGACGCTCAGCCGCTCGGGCTCGACGGCGCGCATGATCGTGACCGGACCGGCAAAGCCGGCGCAGGCGAGCGCGGCCCAGGAGCGGCTGTTGCGCTCGATCGCAAGCGCGAGCCCGCCGCCGCCGAACAGCAAGGTGAGACCAGCGGCGGCCGCCGCCAGCCAGAGATCGTCGTCCATAAGCGACTTGACCGGGATGAGCAGCAGGCCGAGCGCCATCACCCCGAACGGCAGAAGCGGCGGATGGCCGTGCAGCCGGGCGAACAGGATCGCCGCCGCGGCGACGGCGCCGAACAGCAGCCAGCCCATGCCGCCGACATCGTCGCGGGCGGTGAGGACCGCGAGCAGCACGGCGGCGATCGCGAGCGGCTGCAGCCAGGGCAATGACGCACCCGCGGCGCGGACCCAGCCGGCGATCAGCGCCAACAGCAGGATGAACCAGCCGGCCGCGACGGCGTCTCTCGCCTCGCCGAACAGCATCCATGCCGCCCAGCCGAAGCTCGCCAGCACCGCGACGCCCGCAAGCCAGCCCCAGCCGCGCCGCCAGGCGATGGCGAACACCGCCGCGTCGAGCAAAGCCAGATAGGCGAGCAGGAGCAGCTTGTCGGTGTCGGGGTCGCCGACCAGCCAAGGGGTGAGGAAGCCGCCGATCAGCCCGAGCGCGGCGGTTCCGGCGCCGTGGCGAAGCGACAGGCCGAGCGCGGCGACGGTGATCGCCAGCATCAGCACCGACGCGGTCTCGAGGCCGATGAAGCCGTAGAGGAAGTAGCTTCCGTAGACGGTGGCGTAGAGCACCGCGAGGCCGGCGCCGACCAGCGCCTGGGAGATGCGCGGGTCGTCGATCCAGCGGTTGGTGAGGCGGGCGCCCTCGCCCAGCGCAAGCAGCGCGACGCCGAACGCCGCCGCCGCGACCATGCGCAGCTCCGGGGTGATCAGCCCGACCTCGATCGCGAAGCGGATCAGGAAGATCGCAGCGGTGACGAGCGCGACGGCACCGACCCAGATCAGCAAACGTCCGCCGATCAGGCCCTCGAACAGATTGGCGAAGGAGAGAGGAAGCGGGCTGGCCGTTGCGGGCCGGAACGGTTCGGTTGGTTCCTGCGCCGGCTGGGCCGGAACGGGAATGGATTCGGAGCCGGCGCCGCGCTCGCCGATGCGCCGCTCCAGCTCCTCGACACGCGCCGCAAGCGCCTGGTTCCAGATGAAAAGTCCGACCAGGCCGAGCAGGTTGATGACGGACAGGCCGGCGAGGAGCTCGAACACCGGCGCTGCTTAGCCGCAGCGCGAGCCATTGGAAAGCGCGCGTGCCTTCACCTACCTAGGGCGGGAGCGAGGAGTAGGAATCACATGGAAAGCTGGCACGGGACGACGATTCTGGCCGTCCGCAAGAATGGCAAGGTGGTGATCGCAGGCGACGGCCAGGTGTCGCTGCAGTCGACGATCATCAAGCCCAACGCGAAGAAGGTCCGCCGATTGGGCGACGGCAAGGTCATCGGCGGATTCGCGGGAGCGACCGCCGACGCCTTCACCCTGTTCGAGCGGCTGGAGCGCAAGCTGGAGCAGCATCGCGGCCAATTGCTTCGCGCCGCGGTCGAGCTCGCCAAGGACTGGCGGACGGACAAGTATCTGCGCAACCTCGAGGCGATGATGATCGTCGCCGACCCGAGCGTCACCCTCATCCTCACCGGCAATGGCGACGTGCTGGAGCCGGCCGCGGGAGTCGCGGCGATCGGGTCGGGCGGCAATTTCGCCCTGTCCGCGGCGACCGCGCTGTTCGACTATGAGGACGACGCGGAAACCATCGCCCGCAAGGCGATGAAGATCGCCGCCGACATCTGCGTCTACACCAACGACAATCTCACCGTGGAGATGATGGACGAGTCCTAGAACGGTCCGCCCAGGAAAGCCTTCCAGCCGAACACGACGGCCCAGTGTGTCAGCACGTAGGGCCAGATCGAACGCGTCGCCGTGTAGATTCGAGCGAGGGCGGCGCCGAGCACGGCTACGCAAGCGAGGAACCATGGGTCGAGGAAAGCCGGCGCCCAAGGCGGGCCGATGGTGATCGCCTGCAGCGGATGCCAAGCGACGAACAGGAGGACGGAGAGCGCCACCCAGACGGTGCTCGGCCGCTCCCTCGGGATGAGCGTCGCGCGAAAGAGCAGCTCCTCCCCAAGGGCAGGCGCGACGAGCAGCGTCAAGGCAAGGAGCGCAAACTCTTCTGCTGGCGGCGGAGTGGCTGGCGCGATCAGCCCGGCGCACCAAGCGATCAACAGGAGCAGCGGCAGCGACCACAGTAGTTCCATCGCCGCGCGCCACCAGCCGGCGCGGTCAGGCCAGGTGCGCAGCGCCGCCAGTATGTCCTGAGTACGTTTCCGCACCGTCTCCCCCGTCATCCCCGCGGAAGCGGGGATCCAGCTGCCATTTTGTCGCAATTCACCCAAAGAAGAAGCTGGATTCCCGCTTTCGCGGGAATGACAATGGGTGAGTCATGGCAACCGCCCGCTTCGTGCCGCCGCATCCGCCGCGCGACATCGCGCCCGGGCCGATGTGGCGTGGCTTCTTCGGCGAGCGGGCGCGCAACTCGGTGTTCGGCTGGTCGCAGCGGGCGTTCAGCGAGCGGCACATCAAGCGGCACATCCTCGGCTATACCGTCCATTTCGTGCTCGATCCGGACTCGGTTCAGCACGTCCTTCAGGGCAATGCCGCCAATTATGTGAAGCCGGATATCGTCAAGCGGTTCGGCGCGGCGCTGCTCGGGCGGGGACTGCTGACGTCCGACGGCGCTTTGTGGCGCGAGCAAAGGCGGATCGTCGCGGCCAATTTCGCCCCGGCGGCGGTCGATGCCCTCGTCCCCCATTTCGCCGCGGCGGCCGACGCGGCTGCGAGCGAGTGGCGGAGCGGCGGCACGCACGACCTTGCCGAGGCGGCGACCGACACGACGATGCGGATCATCGCCGATACATTGTTCGGCGGCGACCCGCGCCTCAAGACCCGCAAGGCGATGGACCATATCGCCGCGGCGCTCCGCGCGGGCGGCGAGAGCCGGCTTCCGGCGATCCTCGGCCTGCCGTCGCTGCCCTACAACAAGGTGCTGTGGCGGGGGCAGCGCGGCCGCGACTTCCTTCGCCGCACGCTCGCCGACTTGGTGCGCGACAGGCTGCCGGACGGCGGCGCCGACGATTTCCTGGGCCGGCTGATCCGAGCGCTGAGGGCGCAGTTCGAGCCGGCAGAGGCGCTGGCCCTCGCGGTCGACAACGCCGCGACCTTCTATCTCGCCGGGCATGAGACGACGGCCAACGCGATCAGCTGGACGCTCTACCTGCTGTCGGAGCAGCCGGAGTGGCAGGAGCGGGTCGCGGCAGAGGCGCAGGCGGCGCTTTCGGAAGGCGCGGACGATGCCGGCCTGCCCGAGCGGCTGCCGACCTTGCGGCGGGTGTTCGAGGAGGCGATGCGCCTCTATCCGCCGGTGCCGCGCTTCGACCGGCAGGCGGTTGCGGCGGACGGGCTCTGCGGGTGGGATGTCGCGCCGGGCGACATCATCTCGATCTGGCCGTGGCTCCTCCATCGCCACCAGGCTTTGTGGGACGATCCCGACGCGTTCGATCCCGACCGCTTCCTGCCCGAGCGGCGGGCGGCGCAGCACAGGTTCCAATATTTCCCGTTCGGCGGCGGCCCGCGGGTCTGCGTCGGAATGCGCTTCGCTTATGCGGAGGGGCTGACGGTGCTGGCGCACTGGCTGGCGGCGTGGCGGGTGACGCCGGTGAGCGGACGCGAGGTGCGGCCGGTCGGCTATGTCACTCTGAAGCCCGAGGGCGGGCTGCCGCTGCGCGTGGAGCGGCGGTAAGAATTCCTCCCTGTCGCCGAAGGCGATGGGGAGGGGGACCATGCGAAGCATGGTGGAGGGGTAATCTAGCGAGCGTCTACCCCTCCACCATGAGCTTCGCTCATGGTTCCCCTCCCCGAGCAAGCTCGGGGAGGAAAGCCCGTTTACTCCGCCGCTGCCACCACCGCCCGGCGCTGGGCGCGGCGGCGCCATAAGCGGGCGCGCCACCACATCAGGATCCCGGTGATCGACAAGGCCGCCGGGATGAGGCCGCCGAGGAAGATGACCAGCTGCCACACGAAGCCCATTCCGGTGCCGTCGTGCCAGCGGCGCATCGTGCGGGCGGTGGTCTCCGGCTGAGCCGGCCGGGCGGGGATGACCTGGCCGTTGGTATCGTCGACCTTGACCTCGGCCGTGCCGCCGTCCCGTTCGAACGCCACGGCCCAGTCGTTGCTTCGCTCGGTCGGCCAGGTGATGGCGACCAACGGTCCGGTCGCGCTTCCTTGTGCAGCGGCAACCGCCCGGTCGGGCGTCAGCCAGGTCTCGACCAAGGGCTGGGCGGGACGCTGCGGCGCCGACGGCGCCTTGGGAGCGCTCGCCTCGAAGCGCCCGAAGACCTGGGGGAAGGAGATCCACACGCCGGTGAAGGACAGCATCGCCAGCGGGATCAGCACCCAGAAGCCCATCTGATGATGGAGGTTGGCGTTGAAGCTCGGCTGGCGCTTCCAGCGCAAGCCGCGGCGGACGCTGCCGGTCACCGGCCACCACAGCCAGATCCCGGTCAGGCAGGAAATGAACATGAACACGCCGACCCAGCCGACGATCTGGCGGCCGGTACCGGGAACCATCAGGCTGCCGTGGAGGACGTGAAGCACCCGCACCGCGCCGTCGTTGCTTCCGGCGACGTCGAGCACCGCGCCGGTCTCGGGATGAAGCCAGATGTTGGTGCGCACCGGCCGCCGCTCGCCCTCCACCGGCGGTCGCGCCGCGGCGACCATCACCGCGCCCTCCCCGCCTTCCGGCATGCGGATCGAATGGATGCGTTCGCCCGGCTGCATCGCGGAGCGCGCCTTCTCGGCATAAGCCGCCGGCGCCAGCGCGGGCGCGGCGCGAACCTCGCGCTCTGGGTTGAGCAGAAGGTCGAGCCCGTCATGCCAGACCAGCGCCGAGCCGGTCACCGAGATCGGGATGATCAGCACCGCGAGGACGAGCCCGATCCACTTGTGGACCTGCAGCCACAACCGCCGCAGCTTCAAAACCGTCGCACTGGCCATCGTCGGCCCCTCCCGCTTTTGATCATCAATCGCAACAGATTTGCTATTGCGAAACGTTCGCAAGAATCGTAGCCGGACAAACACGGCAAGCGCAACAGCGCATCTCGATAAGGGGCTCACATGTTTATCCGGTCAACCTCTGCCTTGGCTCTCGCATGGGCGATGGCCACTCCCGCGCTCGCCGCGGAGGACGAGTCCGCGCTCGCGGAATCGGCCGCCGCGAACGAGACTCAGTCCGGCGGCCTGATCGTAGTCACCGGGACCCGCGACGGTTATGGCGCCGACCGCACCCGCAGCGCCACGCGCACGGATACTCCGCTGCAGGACGTGCCGCAGGCAGTGAGCGTGGTCAGCGAGGAGCAGATCGAAGACCAGAACCTCCGTTCGATTGCCGACGTCCTGCGCTACGTCCCCGGCGCCACCGCCGCGCAGGGCGAGGGCCACCGCGACCAGATCGTGCTCCGCGGCAACAACTCGACCGCCGACTTCTTCGTCGACGGCATTCGCGACGACGTCCAATATTATCGCCCGCTCTACAATCTCGAGCGGGTCGAGGTGCTGCGCGGGCCCAATGCGATGATCTTCGGCCGCGGCGGCGGCGGCGGCGTCGTCAACCGCGTGACCAAGCAGCCGTTCGACCAGCTGCTCGTCGCCGGCAGCGGCTCGCTCAATACGTTCGGCGCCTGGGCGATCGACGCCGACGTCAACCTGCCGCTCAGCGAGGGGGTCGCGGTCCGCCTCAACGGCGTCCACGAGGAGTTCGCCAACCATCGCGACGTCTTCGAAGGCGAGATCACCGCGTTCAACCCAAGCGCGCGGGTGCTCCTCGGGCCGGACACCGGCTTCGTCCTCTCCTACGAATATGTCGATGACAGCCGCGTCGTCGACCGCGGCGTGCCCGCGGCCCGGCCCGGCACGATCCAGGACCCCGCCGCTCCTCTCGCTGGCTTCCGCGACACCTTCTTCGGCCAGCCGGGCACCAACCAGCTCGGCTTCGAAGGCCATATCCTGCGCGGCACCTTCGAGCACCGCTTCAGCGACAATCTGAGCCTCGTCAGCAGGCTCCATTATGCCGACCATGACAAATTCTACCGCAACGCCTTCCCCTCCGGCCCCGTGACCGCGGCCAATAGCGTCGCGGTCCAGGCCTATTTCGACGCCTTCCAGCGCGAGAATCTGTTCAGCCAGACCGACCTCGTGTGGACCGTCAGCACCGGGCCGCTGAGCCACACCATCCTCGCGGGGGTCGAGATCGGCAATCAACAGACGGCCAACCAGCGCCTCAACGGCTTCTTCGGCGCGAGCCAGACCGCCATTGTGCCGCTCGCCGACCCCTTCGTCATTCCGGCCATCAGCTTCCGCGGCGGCGCCGGGACCGGCGAGCGCTCGACCGCGACCGACGCGGACATCTTCGCGCTCTATGTGCAGGACCAGATCGAGGTCGGCCCGGTCGAGCTGATCGCGGGCCTTCGCTACGACCGCTTCGGGATCGACGCGACCAATGTCGTCAACGGCCAGACCTTCACCCGCACGGACGATTTGTTGTCGCCGCGGGTGGGCGTGGTGTTCCACCCCGTGGAGCCGGTTTCGCTCTACGCGAGCTTCAGCCGCTCCTACCTTCCGCAGTCGGGCGACCAGTTCAATTCGCTCGACCTCACCACCGCGGCGCTCGAGCCGGAGCGGTTCGACAATTACGAAGCGGGGGTGAAGTGGCAGGCGACGCCAGGGCTTCTGCTCTCCGCCGCCGTCTATCAGCTCGATCGCAGCAACACCCGGGCGAACGACCCGATCACCGGCGCACCGGTGCAGACCGGGTCGCAGCGCAGCCGCGGTCTCGAGCTCGAGGCGGTGGGCGAGATCCTGCCGCACTGGAACGTGACCCTCGCCTACACGCTGCAGGAAGCCGAGATCACCGCGACGACGACCGCGGCGCCGGCGGGCCGCGAGGTGCCGCTGGTGCCGCGCCACCAGCTGGCTGCCTGGACCCGCTACGACTTCTCCGACCGGATCGGCGCCGGGATTGGCGTGATCCACCAGTCGGAGAGCTTCTCGACGATCAGCAACGCGGTCGCGCTTCCGGGCTTCACCCGCGTCGACGCCGGCATGTTCGTCAAGCTCACCGATCAGGTGGAGGCGCAGGTCAACGTCGAGAACCTGTTCGACGAGGACTATTTCCCGACCGCGCATAGCGACAACAACATCACCACGGGCGCGCCGCTGAACGCGCGCTTTACCTTGCGCTTCCGCTACTGACGGGCAGCAGCGGGGCTCTCCTTCAGACGCCCTGCATGTAGCCGGCGCAGGAGTCCGGCGAGCCGCCCTGGAAGCCGCGGCGAAGCGCTTCCTGGCGCTGGGCCGAGGTGCCGTGGGTGAAGCTTTCGGGGACCGGCCGGCGACCGGCGGAGCGTTGCAGCGTGTCGTCGCCGATCGCCGCGGCGGCGCGCAGGCCCTCCTCGAGATCGCCCGCCTCCAGAGTCGCGCCGGCGCGGTTGGCCTGCGCCGCCCACACGCCGGCGAGACAGTCGGCCTGAAGCTCCATGCGCACCTGAAGCGCGTTCTGCTGCGCCTCGCCGACGCCGCGCTGAGCGCTTCGGACCTGGTCGTTGATTCCGGAAATGGTCTGGATGTGATGGCCCATTTCGTGAGCGATCACATAGGCCCCGGCGAAATCGCCCGGCGCGCCGAAGCGCGACGACAGTTCGCTGAAGAAGTCGGTGTCGATATAGATGCCCTGGTCGAGCGGGCAGTAGAACGGCCCCATCGCCGCTTGCGCCGCGCCGCAGCCGGATTGGCCGGCCTGGCTGTAGAAGACGAGCTTGGGCGGGTCGAACGCCTCGCCTTGCGCCTGATAGAGCTGCGCCCACACTTCCTCGGTGCGGGTGTAGACGTTGCAGGCGAAGCGGGTGGTGTCGTCGGACCGGCACACCTCGCTCGATGCCTGGCCGGCGTTGGAGCGGCCGCTCGGGCTCACCGCCTGCTGGCCGCCGCCGAAGAAGCTTCCCAGACCGCCGAACAGGAACATCACGATCAACAGCACGACGATGCCGCCGATGCCGAAGCGGCTGGCGACCAGGCCGAGCAGCATGCCGCCCGCGCCGCCGAGGCCGCCGCCGCCGCCGAAGCCCATGCCGCGCTGGCTCTCGATGTTGCCGCTGAACCGATCTTCGTCGAACCGCATGGCGCTTACTCCTGGCCTCGCCGCAACAATGTTCCGCACCCGTCGCGGTTGCATCGGTCGGCTTGCATATTGCGCCGCCCGGGGCGATGCGGCCCGGGTCACGACCAGGAGTCCCCATGTTCCTTCACGGCAAGACCGCCCTCGTCACCGGCTCCACCTCGGGCATCGGCCTCGCCATCGCGCGGGCGCTCGCCGCCGAGGGCGCCAGGGTGACCCTCAACGGCTTCGGCGACCGCGACGAGATCGCCCGGCTGCAGGAGGAACTGGGCGCGGGCTACAGCGACGCCGACCTCACCTCTCCGGCGGCGATCGAGACGATGTTCGCCGAGACCGGTCCCGTCGACATCCTGGTCAACAATGCCGGAACCCAGTTCGTGTCGCCGGCCGACCAGTTCCCGGTCGAGAAATGGGACCTGATCCTCGCCCTAAACCTGTCCGCGGTGTTCCACACCACGCGGCTCGCGCTGCCCGGCATGAAGGCGCGCGGCTGGGGCCGGATCATCAACACCGCCTCGGCCCACAGCCTCGTCGCCAGCCCCAACAAGTCGGCCTATGTCGCCGCCAAGCATGGCGTCGCCGGCTTCACCAAGACGGTCGCGCTCGAGACCGCGCAGTCCGGCGTGACCGTGAACTGCATCAGTCCGGGCTATGTCTGGACGCCTTTGGTCGAGAACCAGATCCCCGATACGATGCGCACCCGCGGCCTCACCCGCGAGCAGGTGATGAACGACGTGCTGCTCGCCGCCCAGCCGACCAAGCGCTTCGTCCAGGTCGACGAGGTCGCCGCGCTCGCGCTGTTCCTGTGCCGCGACGAGGCCGCCAGCATCACCGGCGCCAACCTCAGCATGGACGGCGGCTGGACCGCGCAATAGCGCACGAAAAAGGGCTCCCCCGCGGAGGAGCCCTTTAGTTTCCCCGCTCGAGGAAGCTTACTGGCTGGCGACTTCCGAGATGTGGAGCTCGGCGGGCTGGGTGGTGCCCGAGCTGTAGGTGCCGACCCAGATTTCGTAGCGGCCCGACATCGGGCGGTTGAAGCGGACCGCCGGGTTGAGGCCGTTCACGCCGCCGTCATCGTCGCAATAATAGCTGCCGTCCGGCGCGTTGACGATCAGAGTGGTGTCGGCGCCGGAGGCGACCGAGATGATCAGCGGATAATTGCCGCTGTCATAATGAAGCCGGACGTCCGGCTGGTTGGTGATGAAGCCGCGGCAGGAGGAGCTGAGATTCTGCGCATTGCGGTCGCCGCCGGCGCGCAGGTTGACGACTCGCGGATCGGGCGTGAAGCCCGATTCCAGAGTCAGCTCGCCATAATTGGGGCGGGCATTGTAATCTTGGGCGGCCGCCGGCAAGGCGGCGGCACAGGCCAGAACAGCGGCGAGCGCGATATTGCGTCCGGTCATTGCTACACTCCTCCTGATGATCGATCGTTATCGTTTCGTAACGAGGTTGCGGCGGAGCGGAGCGGCGGTCAAGCGCAGACCGACGGGCGAGCCGCGCCGTAAAAGTGCCGCCTTTGTAGGTGACTGAGAAGCCATGACTAATCGCCTCCTTGCAATGCTGGCCGCCATCGGCCTCGCTTGCGCCTCTATCTTGTCCGTGCCGGCGACGGCGCAACGCCGCGACCAGGGTGCCGACTGGCGCGACGTAGCGACGGAACGGGATCGGGTGCGGCTGAGGGAGTGGCGAAGCGCCTGGCTGGAGGCGCTGCGCGACGCCCGCTCGGGCGGGCACACCGCCGAGATCGAGCGCGAGGGCGTGCTTCTTCACCCGGACGCGGCTTTGCTTCGCCCCGCGCCGCCGGTCGGCGACTATCGCTGCCGGGTGATCAAGGTCGGCGCTCAGGACGACCTGCTCGATTACATCGCCTATCCCGCCTTCCGCTGCCGAATCCGGCCGGAGCGCGACGGGCGGCTAAGCTTCGTCAAGCTGACCGGGTCGCAGCGGCCGATCGGCTTCATCTATCCCGACGGCACGCGGCGGATGATCTTCCTCGGCACGCTCCAGCTCGGCGACGAGCGCCGCTCGCTGCGCTACGGCGTCGACGAGGAGCGCGACATGGCGGGAATCGTCGAGCGGATCGGCGAGCGCCGCTGGCGCGTGGTGTTCCCGCGCCCCGCCTTCGAATCGATCGTCGACGTGCTGGAGCTCGTTCCGGTCCGCTGACGCGGCCGCCTTGTTTGTGGGTCGATGTTCGCTAGGCTGCCCGCTTCCGTCGAGAAGGGGCTGCCGGTGAAGAAGACTTTCTGTGCACTGCTGTTATGCTGCGCCGCGATGAGCAGCGCCTATGCCCAGCCCGCCGCTTCGCCGGCCATGCCGTCGCGGCCCGAGATCGAGAATGCCGTCCGCGCCGACATGGGCGATCTGATGGCGCTCTACCGCGAGCTTCACGCCAATCCCGAGCTCAGCATGCAGGAGACGCGAAGCGCCGCGCGCATGGCCGAGGAGGCGCGGCGGCTCGGCTTCGAGGTGACCACCGGCGTCGGCGGCACCGGAGTCGTTGCGGTATTGCGCAACGGCGAGGGGCCCACGGTGCTGCTGCGCGCCGACATGGACGGCCTGCCGATGGAGGAGCGCACCGGCCTCCCCTTCGCCAGCCGCGCGCGCGGCCAGACCCGCGAGGGACAGGACAGCTTCATCGCCCACAGCTGCGGCCACGACACCCACATGACCGCCTGGGTCGGCACCGCCCGCCGCCTCGTCGCGCTTCGCAACCGCTGGAGCGGCACCCTGGTGATGGTCGCTCAGCCTGGCGAGGAGACCAGCCAGGGCGCCAAGGCGATGCTCGAGGACGGCCTGTTCACCCGCTTCCCCCGCCCGGACTTCGCCCTCGCCTTCCACGACAGCGCGACCCTGCCGGCCGGCACGATCGGCTACACGCCGGGGCCGACGCTGGCCAATGTCGACAGCGTCGACATGGTCGTGCGCGGGGTCGGCGGCCATGGCGCGGCGCCGCACACCACGCGCGACCCTATCGTGCTCGCCTCGCGCATCGTCACGTCGCTCCAGACCCTGGTGAGCCGCGAGCTCGACCCGCTCGACAGCGCGGTGGTCACGGTCGGCTCGTTCCAGGCCGGGTCCAAGCACAACATCATCTCCGACGAGGCGCGGCTGCTGCTGACCGTGCGCAGCTACACGCCCGAGGTGCGGCGGCAATTGCTCGACGGCATCGCCCGGATCGCCCGCGGCGAAGCGATCGCCGCCGGTATTCCCGAGGACCGAATGCCGGTGGTCACCGTGCGCGAGGCGGAATCGACGCCAGCGACGGTCAATTCCGATCCGTTCACCCAGCAGATGGCGGGGACGTTCCGGCAATGGTTCGGCGAGGAGCGGGTGCGCCAGATCCGCCCGGTCATGGCGGGCGAGGACTTTGGGCGTTTCCGCCTCGCCGAGCCCAATTTGCAGAGCATGATCTTCTGGGTCGGCGGCGTGCCCCAGGCGCAATATGACGCGGCCGTCGCCGCCAACGACATGAGCCGCCTGCCCTCGCTTCACAGCCCCTTCTGGGCACCCGAAGCGGACGCGGTGATCTCAACCGCGACCGAGGCGCTTACCGTGGCTGCGCTTCAGGTGCTGGGCCGGCCCTGACGACATTCCTCCCTGTCGCCCGCAGGCGATGGGGAGCCTCGCTTCACAGGGAGGATTTCCTTCAGAGCAATTCGTCGCGGCCCTGCGCCTTGAGCGCCTCGACCGCTTCCCTGACGCGCTGGCTGTCGCCGCGGCGCATGACGAGCACGGAGTCGCGGGTGGCGACGATGATCAGGTCATCGACTCCGACGGCGGTGACCGAAAGACCCTCGGAGCGGATCAGACAATTCCTGCTGTCGACGGCGAGGGCCTGGCCCTGAAGGGCGTTGCCGGCCTCGTCGCGGTCGGAGACCTGGTGGAGCGCGTCCCAGCTGCCGATGTCGGACCAGCCGGCGTCCATCGGCACCACCGCCACCCGTCCGGCTTTCTCCATCACCGCGTAGTCGATCGAGATTGCGGGCGCCGACGCGAAGGCGGTGCCGTCGGGGCGCAGCGCGCCGTCCTCCGCTTCGGCGCCCGCCAGCGCCGCCTCCGCCGCCGCCAGGACCTCCGGCGCATGCGCGCGCAACGCGGCGATCATGGCGCCGGCGCGGAACAGGAAGATGCCGCCGTTCCAGTCGAACGCGCCGCTCGCGACATACTGCTCGGCCATCGCGAGGTCGGGCTTCTCGACGAACCGCGCCGCCTCGAACACGCCGTCGCCGATCTGCGCGGCGCGCTCGATATAGCCGAAGCCCGTCTCCGGCCGGTCCGGGGTCATTCCGAACGTGACGATCCAGCCGTCCCGCGCCGCCGCCATGCCGCGCGCCACCGCCGCGCGAAAGGCGCCGACGTCGCGGATCAGGTGGTCGCTCGGCAGCACGAGCAGCAAATCGTCGGGCGCCGCCTTGAGCGCCGCCAGAGCGATCGCCGGCGCGGTGTTGCGGGCGACCGGCTCGAGGATCAGCAGGCCGAGCGTCGCGGCGCCGAGCTGGGCGTCGATCGCCGCCGCCTGAACCGTGCTGGCGATCAGCCAGGGCGCCGCGAACTGAGCCGGCTCGCGCACCCGTTCGGCGGCGAGCTGGAGCAGGGTCGCCTCGCCGGTCAGCGCCAGCAGCTGCTTGGGCCGCGCGAGGCGCGACAGCGGCCACAGCCGAGTGCCGGCGCCTCCACACAGGATGACCGGAATGATCCGGCTGTCGTCGCTCGCATCCATCCACCCCCGCCTAGCGGCGGCCGGCGCACTGCGAAAGGGGACGGTATCAAACCGGCGCTTTCAGGAAATATTTGTCAATTTCCGCGACAGTCGCTCCCGTGTCGGCACGATTGACAGGACGAAGCGTGGACCAGGGGCGCGCGGCGGCATGATCCGCCTGTTCAAACATTATGTCCCGCACGCCGTGCTGCTGCTCGGCGCGGTCGATTTCGTGCTGCTCCTGCTCGGCGCCGAGGCGGGCTGGGCGTTGCGGCTGTGGCAGATCGGCGACGAGGTCGAGATCGCCGGCGAGCGGGTGCCGACGATGTTCGCCTTCGCGGTCACCATGCAGCTCGCGATGGTGTCGGTCGGCGTCTACGGCCACGAAGCCCTGCTCTCGGTTCGCTTCGCCTCGGCCCGTCTGGTCGTCGCGCTGGCGATCGGCGTGCTGGCGCTGTCGACTTTGATCTTCCTGTTCCCCGGAATCATCTTCTGGCGGTCGAGCCTGCTTTACGCGACGCTCGTCTCGCTGCTCGCGCTCGTCGCGATGCGCACCCTGCTGCGCGGCCCGCTGCGCGGCGAAGGCCTCAAGCGTCGGGTCCTGGTGCTCGGCGCCGGTCCCCGCGCGGCGCGTCTCCAGCGCCTGTCGCAGCGCGACGGCGCGACCTTCCGCACCGTCGGCTTCGTCGACATGAACGACGGGCCCGAGGCGGTCGAAGGCGCGATCAACCGCGCCGACATCCCAAGCCTCGCCAAGCATATCGTCCAGCTCGGCGCCGGCGAAGTGGTGCTGGCGCTGGAGGAGCGGCGCAACGCGCTGCCGCTCGACGACCTGCTCCGCGCCAAGACGACCGGCGTCCAGATCCACGAATTTTCAAGCTTCATCGAGCGCCAGTCCGGGCGCGTCGACCTGCGCAGCCTCAACCCGTCCTGGCTGATCTTCTCCGACGGCTTCTCGTCGGGGCGGCGCGTGTCGAGCGTCGCCAAAAGGCTGTTCGACATCGTGGTCAGCCTCATCCTGCTGATCGTCACGGCTCCGATCGTCGCCCTCGCCGCGCTGGCGGTGAAGCTGGAGACGAAAGGCCCCGCCTTCTTCCGCCAGCGCCGCGTCGGCATCTACGGAGAGCCGTTCGAGCTGATCAAGATCCGCTCGATGCGGATCGACGCCGAGGTCGGCGGCAAGGCGGTGTGGGCGGTGAAGGACGACCCGCGAGTCACCCGGGTCGGCAACTTCATCCGCAAGGTCCGCATCGACGAGCTGCCCCAGGCGTGGAGCGTGCTGAAGGGCGAGATGAGCTTCGTCGGCCCGCGTCCCGAGCGGCCGCAGTTCGTCGCCGACCTCGAGGCGCGTCTGCCTTATTATGGCGAGCGCCACGTGGTGAAGCCGGGCATTACCGGCTGGGCGCAGATCAATTATCCCTATGGCGCGAGCGTCGAGGACGCGCGCGAGAAGCTCGAATACGACCTCTATTACGCCAAGAACTACACGCCGTTCCTCGACATCCTCATCCTCATGCAGACGCTCCGGGTCGTGCTGTGGCCCGACGCCTCGGGAGCGCGGTGAGATGATCGGCCTCGTCGCCCTGTGGAGCCATCTGCTCGCCGCCTGCCTGTTCGCCGGGCTGGTGCTGTGGCAGCTGCGCCAATGGCGCGGCGACGAGAAGACCCGGCCGCTGATCACCGCCTTCGCGGTGATGACGGTGTGGTCGATCTTCATGGCCCTTCTCGGCCCTTATCATTTCCTGTCGCTGATGGCGGACAGCGCCCGCGACCTCGCCTTCCTGGCCTTCATGTACGGGCTGATGAACGGCGAGGAGGACGGCTACCGCCAGGGCCCGGTCAAGATCGTCTACGGCACGGTCGCCGCGGTGATCGCCCTGCAGATCGTCCTCGCCGGGCTGATGCCGCGCTTCGAGCAGGTGCCGGCGCTGATCGAGGCGCTCGTCTCGACCCGCGACATGATCGGACTCACCATCGCCGCCGGCGCCCTGGTGCTGGTCCACAATGTTTATGGCCAGGCGACCCCGGAATCGCGCGGCGTGATCCGGCCGGCGATGGTCGCACTCGCGCTGATGTGGGTCTACGATCTCCATCTCTACACCGTTTCCTACCTGACCCGGGATTCGGCCGAGGCGCTGCTTGCCATGCGCGGCGTGATGATCGCCTTCCTGGTCCCGATCTTCGCCATGGGCCTCAAGCGCAGCACCCGCCTGAAGGTCCAGCTGTCGCGCGCCGCGACCTTCCAGTCGCTCTCGCTCATCGTCCTGGTCGGCTATCTGATCCTGATGATGTCGGTGAGCCGTGCGGTGGAGTTCACCGGCGGCGGCTGGCTGGAGATTGCCGAGCTCACCCTGCTCGCGGCGATGAGCATCGCGGCGCTGATCCTGCTTCCCTCGGCGCGCGCGCGCGGCTGGTTCAACGTGATGGTGCAGAAGCACCTGTTCCAGCACCGCTACGACTATCGCGAGGAGTGGCTGCGTTTCACCGCCACGGTCAGCGATGGCGAGGCGCCGCTCGAGCAGCGAGTGATCAAGGCGATGGCCGATATCGGCGGCGCGCCGGCCGGCATGCTGCTGCTGCGCGAAGCGGACGACCGCCTCAGCCCGGCCGGCACCTGGAACTGGACGCCGCCGGCTGACGCATCGGAGGACAGCTGGAGCGGGCTCATCGGCCTGCTGGAGCGCACCGGCCACATCATCGAGTTCGCCGGCATCAGCGGCGGCGAGCTGCGGGCGGGCGTCGACCGCGCCCGAATGCCGGACCTGTTCGACGACATGCCCGAGGCCTGGGCCGGCATTCCGCTGATTCACAACGGCCGCCTCGTCGGCCTCGTCGTCATCGCCCATCCGCCGGCGCGGCGCGCGCTCGACTGGGAGGATTTCGACCTGTTCCGCGCCGCCGGCCGCCAGGCGGCGAGCTACATCGCCGAGGCGCAGACCATGGACGCGCTCGCCCAGGCGCAGCGCTTCGACGAGTTCAACCGCCGCTTCGCCTTCATCATGCACGACATCAAGAACCTGGTGAGCCAGCTCAGTCTGGTCGCCCGCAACGCCGAGCGCCACGCCGACAATCCGGCGTTCCGCGCCGACATGGCGCTGACCCTGCAAAGCTCGGTCAAGAAGATGAACGACCTGCTCGCGCGTATCGCGCCAGGCGCGAAGAGCGACCGCGGCGCGCTCGCCCCGCGCCCCATTAACCTGCAGCAGGTGCTGGCGCCGGTCGCCGAGGCCAAGAAGCGCCTCCACCCGGTCACGCTGTCCGGCGACGCGCGCATCTTCGCGCTGGCTGACCCCGCCGCTCTCGACGCCGCCGTCACCCATCTGGTCCAGAACGCCATCGACGCCAGCCCGCGCGAGGCGCCGGTCGAGATCGCGTTCATGCCACGTGACGGCCAGGCGGTGATCGAGGTCCGCGACCAGGGCTGCGGCATGAGCGCCGAGTTCGTCCGCGCCCGCCTGTTCCAGCCGTTCGTCTCGACCAAGGACGGCGGCTTCGGAATCGGCGCCCACGAGGCGCGCGCGCTCATCGAGCAGATGGGCGGCCGAATCGAGGTCGACAGCCGCCCCGGCGCCGGGACCCGCTTCATCATCCGGCTTCGCCTCGCCGACAGCGAGGCCAACCCCATCACGCAACGGATCAGCGCATGAATGCTCAATTCAAACCCAAGCTCCTGATCGTCGAGGACGACGAGGGCCTGCAGGCGCAGCTCAGGTGGGCCTATGACGATTACGAGGTGCTGATCGCGTCGGACCGCAACGCCGCGATCGACCTGATCCGCGCCGCCGAGCCCGCCGTGGTGACGCTCGACCTCGGCCTTCCGCCCGATCCCGACGGGGTCACCGAGGGCTTCGCCACGCTCGACACCATCCTGTCCTTAAAGCCGCAGACCAAGGTCATCGTCGCGACCGGCCACGGCGCCCACGAAAGCGCTCTGCGCGCCGTCGCGTCGGGCGCCTACGATTATTACCGCAAGCCCGTCGACATCGATCAATTGGGCCTGATCGTTCGCCGCGCCTTCCAGTTGCACGAGCTGGAGGAGGAGAATCGTCGCCTCGAGGAGAAGGTCGGCGAGGGCCGGACCATCCTCGGCAACATGGTCACCGCCGCTCCGGAGATGACCAAGGTCGCGCGCACGATCGAGCGGGTCGCCAATACGGACGTGTCGGTGATGCTTCTCGGCGCGTCGGGCACCGGCAAGGAGCTGATCGCCCGCGGCCTCCACCAGGCGAGCAACCGCCGCTCCGGCGCCTTCGTCGCGATCAACTGCGCCGCGATTCCCGAGAACCTGCTCGAGGCCGAGCTGTTCGGCTATGAGAAGGGCGCATTCACCGGCGCGATCAAGACCACCGAGGGCAAGATCGAGCTGGCCGCGGGCGGCACCCTGTTCCTCGACGAGATCGGCGACGTGCCGCTGCCGCTCCAGGTCAAGCTCCTGCGCTTCATCCAGGAACGCGTCATCGAGCGGATCGGCGGCCGCAAGGCGATCCCGGTCGACACAAGGATCGTGTGCGCAACCCACCAGAATCTGGAGGAGATGATCCAGGCCGGCACGTTCCGCGAGGACCTGTTCTACCGCCTCGCCGAAGTGGTGGTGAAGATCCCGAGCCTCGCCGAGCGCCACGGCGACGCGACGCTGCTCGCCAAGCATTTCCTCGCCCGCTTCGCCCGCGAGATGAACCCGAGCGTGAAGGGCTTCTCGCCCGGCGCGCTCGCCGCGATCAACAGCTGGACCTGGCCGGGCAACGTCCGCGAGCTCGAGAACCGAATCAAGCGGGCGGTGATCATGGCCGAGGGCAAGCTGGTCACCACCGAGGACCTCGACCTCCCCGACCGCGACGGCGACTCGCTTCCGGTCAACCTCAAGAGCGCCCGCGAGGCCGCCGACCGCCGCGCCATCCGCCGGGCCTTGGCGGAAACGGAGAACAACATCTCCGGCGCCTCCAAGCTGCTCGGCATCAGCCGCCCCACCCTCTACGACCTGATGAAGCAGTACCAGCTGCAGCCGTGATGTGGTGGCGCCACCATAGATCCTCCCCGTGCGGCTCAGCCGCATGGGGAGGGGGACCGCTCGCGAAGCGAGTGGTGGAGGGACTGGCCGGGACCCGCGCCATGCCCCTCCACCATGCTTCGCATGGTCCCCCTCCCCATCGCCTTCGGCGACAGGGAGGGTTTTTGGTGGCCCTCCTCACCCTCGCTCTCGCCCTCGCCGCCTGCTCCTCGCCGACGCCGCAACAATCCTACGAGACCGGCGTCACCGCCTATCGCGACGGGCGCATGCGCGAGGCGCGGATCGCGTTCATGAACGTGCTCCAGGCGGAGCCGAACCACGTCCCCGCGCGGCTGATGCAGGCGCGCCTGTTCCTCGACCGCGGCGACGGAGTCGCCGCCGAGGCCGAACTGACCCGCGCCCGCCAGAACGGTGCGCCGGCGGCCGACATCCGCCACCTCATGGCCCACGCCCGGCTGCTCCAGGGCGACCCGCGCGGCGCTCTCGAGCTCGCCGCACAGGCGACGCCAGAGCATCAGGCTTATGCCGCGCGGGTCACCGGCCTCGCCTTGCTCGCCGCCGGCGACCAGCTCGCCGCAATGCAGGCTTTCGACCGCGCCGTCGCCGCAGACCCGAACGACAGCGCGGTGTGGCTCGACATCGCCCGCTTCCGCCGCTCGATCGGCGACCTCGGCCCGGCGCTGGTCGCCACCGACCGCGCGGTCGCCGCCAATCCGCGCGATTCCAACGCGCTTCTCATGCGTGGCGAATTGACCCGAAGCCAATATGGCCTCGCTGCCGCCATCCCCTGGTTCGACCGCGCGCTGGAGGTCGATCCCGGCAACCTCGCCGCCTTGTTGGAGCGCGCCAGCACCAACGGCGATCTCGGCCGAATGACCGCGATGGTCGCCGACAGCCGCGCCGCGCTCGCGCTCGCGCCAGACCATCCCCTGCCCTATTTCCTTCAGGCGACGCTCGCTGCCCGGGCGCGCATGTACCCGCTCGCCCGCACCCTCTACGCGCGCACTCGCGGCGCCTATGACCGCATGCCGGCCGGCATGATGCTGTCTGCCGTGCTCGCCTACGAGGCGGAGGATTACGAAGGCGCGGCCCAGCGTCTCACCCGCCTAGCCGAGCTTCAGCCAGGCAATCTCAAGGCCCGCCGCCTGCTCGCTGCCGCGCGCCTCAACATGGACGACCCGGCCGGGGCGATCGCGGCGGCTCGGATCATCGCGGACCGCCCGGACGCCGACAGTTATACGCTGAGCCTCGTCGCAGCCGCTTTCGACCGTCAGGGCAATGGCGCGCTCGCCGCCCAGTACCGCGCCCGGGCGCAGCGGCCGCAGCAAGCCTCGGCGCCGGGCTGGCTGTGGTCGGACTCCTCCCATCCGGAAGTCCGGGCGGTTGGACAATTGCTCGTCGCCGGCAATCTCGACGAGGCCCTCCAGCGCGCCCGGGCGCTCCAAGCCGAGATGCCCGGCGCGGCCGACGCTCACCTCCTCGCCGGTGACGTCATGGCGGCGCGCGGCGACCACGGCGCCGCCGCCGAGGCCTATCGCCGGGCCGCCAATATCGCCTTCACCGAGCCGACCGCGATGCGCCTGATCAATGCGCTGGAGCGGTCCGGCCAAGGGCAGGCGGCCGACGGCGTGCTGCGCCTGTTCGAGTCGCAGAATCCGCGCAACCTCAGTGCCCAGACGATGCTCGCCCGCCGCGCCCTGCTGTCCGGCCAGTGGGAGGAGGCCACCGCGCGCTACGAGCGCCTGCGCGAGCGGATCGGCAATGGCGACGCCGCCCTGCTCAACAATCTCGCCTGGGCCCATGGCGGCGCCGGCGACGACGACCTCGCCTATCTCTACGCCCGCCGCGCCTGGACCCTTGCGCCGGCCAACCCGGCGACCGCCGAGACTTTGGGCTGGACCCTGTTCCGCCGCGGTCAGGTGGCCGAAGCCCTCGCCCTCCTCAGCGCTGCGCGCCGGGGGCGGCCTGAAACCGTGCTACTGAGGCCGACTGAGGTCGCCGGCCGCTAGGCGCTCAGCGCCTCGACCTGCTCGGCCAGCTCCAGCCAGCGCTCCTCGGCCGCGTCGCGTTCGGCGCGGGCCTTCTCGATCGCGGCCATGAGCTGGGCGAAGCGCTTCGGGTCGCGGGTGTAGAGGTCGGGATCGGCGAGAATGTCCTCGTCGCGGGCGATCTCGGCTTCCAGGTCGTCGATCCGCTGCGGCAGCAGATCGAAGTCGCGCTGGTCCTTGTAGGTGAGCTTGGTTTGCCGGCTCGCCGGCTTCGCCTCGGCTTTGGCCGGCGCCGCGACCTTGGGATTGTGCGCGTGGGGGCGCCGCTTGCGCTCCCAATCCTCATAGCCGCCGGCGACGACGTCGACCTTGCCCGACCCGTCGAGGCCGAGAGTCACCGTCACCGTCTTGTCGAGGAAGTCGCGGTCGTGGCTGACGATGAGGACGGTGCCGTCATAGTCGGCGATCACTTCCTGAAGCAGGTCCAGCGTCTCGAGGTCGAGGTCGTTGGTCGGCTCGTCGAGCACCAGCAGGTTGGAGCGCCGGGCGAACTCGCGCGCGAGCAGGAGCCGCGACCGCTCGCCGCCCGACAGGGTGCCGACCTTGGCGTCGATCAGGCTGGGCTCGAACAGGAAGTCCTTCAAATAGCCCTGGACGTGCTTCCTGACGCCGCGGACGTCGATCCAGTCGCCGCCGTCGGCGAGGATGTCGCGGACTTGCTTGTCCGGATCGAGCAGCTTCCTCTGCTGGTCGATCATCACGCCGGTCAGCGTCTTGGCGCGGGTGACACGGCCCTCGTCCGGCTCGATCTCGCCGGTGAGCAGCTTGAGCAGGGTCGTCTTGCCCGCGCCGTTGGCGCCGACCAGGCCGATGCGGTCGCCGCGCTGGATGCGCAGGGTGAAATCCTTGATGATCGTGCGGTCGCCGAACCGCTTCGCGACCCGGTCGGCGTCGATGACGGTCTTGGTCTTGGAGTCATCGTTCTGGAGGCCGATCTTGGCGACTCCGGCCGGCCCCAGCATCGCCGCCCGCTGGGCGCGCATCTCCATCAGCTTGGCCTTGCGGCCCTCGTTGCGCGCGCGGCGCGCGGTGACCCCGCGAAGCAGCCAATGCTCCTCGATGCGGAGCTTGGCGTCGAGCCGCTCGGCGTTGCGCGCCTCCTCGGCATGAACCCTCTCGGTCCACGCATCGAAGCCGCCGAAGCCGATCTCCGCCCGCCGGATCCCGCCGCGGTCGAGCCACAGGGTCGAGCGGGTGAGGCGCGTGAGGAAGGTGCGGTCGTGGCTGATCACGATGAACGCGCCGGAATAGCGGCCGAGCCAGTCCTCGAGCCATTCGATCGCGGCGAGATCGAGATGGTTGGTCGGCTCGTCGAGCAGAAGCACGTCCGGCTCCTGCGCCAGAGCGCGGGCGATCGCCGCCCGGCGCCGCTCGCCGCCCGACGCGGTGGCGGCGGGCCGGTCGAGATCGATGCCGATCTGAGACGCGATCGCGTCCACTTCATGGGTGGGTATGCCGCCGGCCGTGGCGAAGTCGCGCAGGGTTGCGAAGCGACTGACGTCCGGGTCCTGCTCCAGCAGCACCACCTTCACGCCCGGCTGGATCGTCCGCCGCCCCTCGTCGGTCTCGATCATGCCCGCGAGGCATTTGAGCAAAGTCGTCTTGCCGGCGCCGTTGCGGCCGATCAGCGCGAGCCGGTCGCGCGCGCCGATGAACAGGTCGAGGCCGCGGAACAGCCAGCCGGAGCCCTGGACGAGACCGAGATTTTCGTAAGCGAGAACGGGTGCGGACATGGGATTCGCTCAGGATAATGTGTGGAAAGGCTCATAGGGTTCGGACACGACAGAAGAAAAGCATCCGTCGGTCCCGTTGGACCAGGGGCGCCGGTCAGTGTAGCTGTTCCTATGCGCGATTTGCCGCCCGGCAATGACGGCCCGCCCGTCGCACAGAAGGAAATCCTCGTCGCGGTCGGCGGCGGTCCGGACGCCGCGGCCGTCGTCCGCTTCGGCAAGCATCTCGCCGATGGGCTCGGCGCGCACTGGCACGCCGTCCACATCGAGAAGCCTTCGGTCGGCCGCGACGGCCATGATCCGGCCGCCGTTGCCGAAGCGCTTGGAGTCGCGGCTCAGTTGGGTGCCAGTGTCGCAAAGATTCCAGCCGCGACGGTCGCCGATGGACTTGCTCAGCATCTCGAAATCTCGCCGGCGGGCCACCTCGTCGTCGGCCATCACCGACGCGCGCGGCCGCCGTGGCGGCGATCGATTGCCGAGAATCTCATGCGCCGACAGACGGATCTCGTCCTCCATGTGGTGCCGAGCCAGCGCAGCCGGCCCGCCGGACGCTTGATGAGCCTGGAAGCGGCGTCCTTGCGCAGCTACGCCTATGCGGCCGGCGCGGTGGCGGTCACTCTCTTCGCGGCCTACCTCCTGAATCGCCTGGCAGGGATCAGGTCTCTTGGCCTTCTCTTCCTTGTTCCCGTGATCGCGGCGGCGGCGCGCCTCGGGATCAAGCCCGCGCTCGTCGCGGCACTGCTTTCCGCACTCGGATACAATTTCTTCTTTCTCTCGCCGGCTTTCGTTTTGAAGCCATGGTTGGTCCAGAGCTGGTTCATGGGTGCCGTGCTGCTGCTGGTGGCGCTCTATACCGGCATGCTCACGTCGGCGCTGCGCGGCAGGGTCGCGCTGAGCGACCGCAGCGCCCAGGAAAATGCCGGGATCGCCTCCTTCGCGCTGGAACTGACCCGCGTTTCCGACTGGACCGCCACCGCCGAAACGGTCTGCGAGCAGGTGGGGGCGCTTCTCGGGGTCCACACCATAGTGGTTCGGGAAGTATCGGGATCCCTCGAAATTGCCGCCGCCATTCCCCCTGGCGCCGTTCTCGCGCCGCTCGACCAGGCGGCGCTGGACTGGGCCTGGTCCCGAGGCGAGGCGGCCGGGAGCGGAACATCGGTGCTTGCCGAGGCAAGCTGGCAATTCCATCCGCTGAAGACCTCGCTCGGCACGCTGGCGGTTGTCGCCCTCGCGCGGGACGACGGGCGCAACCCGGTGCCGGCTGATCGGGCGGTGCTTCTCGCGACGCTGATTGCCCAAGCGGCGCTCGCCCATGAACGGCTCCGCCTTGAGGACATCATGCGGGGCGGTGGGCAGACCCGGCAACAGGATCGATGATCGATGCGCGGCAGCGGCCTATCCGGCCGGTTCCCGCGCCCGCGCCTCCTCGACCATTCGCGCGACGCTCTCCAGCAGCGCCGGCGCGTCGTAGACGATGCCGTCCTTGATCGTCCACCGGACGCCGCCGACCCGCTCGACCCGGTTGGTCTCGGGGTTCAGCCGCTCGTGGCCGGTGCCGTAGAGCAGCTTGAGATTGGCGAGCGGATTGCCCGGAACGATCACCAGGTCGGCCAGCATGCCCGGCCGAATCAGGCCGAATTCGGGCTCCGCGCCGCGCGCCGCATGGAGCTCGCGGGCGCCGTTGATCGTCGCCGCCTGGATCACCTCGAGCGGCGAGAAGCCCGCTTCCTGGAGCATCTCCAGCTCGGCGATGTAGGGGAAGCCCCAGCTCTGGTAGATGAAGCCCGGATCGGAGCCGACCGTCACAGCCCCGCCCATATTCTTGTAGTCGTTCACCAGCCGCATCCACAGCTGGAAGAAGCGCCGCCACGCGACTTCGTCATGCGTGGTCCAGTCCCAGAAATAGGAGCCGTGATGCTCGCGGCTCGGCTGGAAGAAGCGGTTCAGGGACGGCAGCGTGTAGCGCTGGTGCCACTCGGCGGTGCGCGCCCGCATCACGTCGCGGCCGGCCGAATAGATGTTGAAGGTCGGCGACATGTAGACGCCGCGCTCGCGCAGCCGCTCGAGATAGGAGCGCCACTCCTCCGAGCCCGGCTCGACCGACTGGTCGGCGAGCCGCGCCACCTGGCTGAACCGCCACTGCTCGTCGGCCATATTGTAGTCGACCGGGTAGGAGGGCAGCCGCCGATCCCTCAGCAGGCTCTCGAAATGGCCGTAGAAATGGGTGACGCCCTGGAGGCCGAACTCGGCCGCTCGGTCCGCATTGACCTCGGCGACGCCGCCTTGCCCCAAGTGAGCGACGGTGCCGAGCCGAAGCCGCCGTGCTTCCTCGATGACGATCCGGGTCAGTTCGGCCGGCTCGCCGTTGAACAGCTTGACCCCGTCATAGCCCTGGGTGGCGAGCCACTGCACCCAGGCGCGCGCCTGCTCGGCGTTGCGCACCGGCCCGTTCGGCCAGCAGTCACCGACCGCGCAATAGGCATAGAGGCGCGGCGCGACGATGCTGTTGGCCTGGCTGCGCGCGCGGTCGCTCAATGAGGCGTTGTTCGGCCCCGAATAGAGGCCGACGCCGCGCACCGTGGTGACTCCGTGGGCGAGCCACAGCCGGTAGCCGTAGGTCGCGTTGGGCGCCTTGTCGGGATCGCCATTGTGACCATGGACGTCGACGAAGCCGGGCAGGACGGTCATCCCGCGCCCGTCGATCTCGCGGTCGAAGTCGCGCGGCTCGCGGCCTTCGCGGATCGGCAGGCCGGGCGTGCCCGCGCTCCGGATGCTCTCGATGCGGTTGCCGGCGATGACGATGTCGACCGGGCCGCGCGGCGGCGCGCCGCTGCCCTCGATCATCGTCGCGCCGCGGATGACGAGCCGGCGATAGGGCCCTTCGCCCTCGCCCGGCTGGCGGTCCGGCACCCGCTCCATGCCGGCGGGCCCCTGCGCCCGCGATCCCGGCGCCACCACGAGCGCCGCTGCGACCGCCGCCGCCATGCCGATCCAGCCAGATTTCATCCGTGCCCCCTTGGTTGCCGGCCGACATTAGCGATGCGCGCCGCCCTTGCCATGCCAAAGCTTGGCCGGGGTGACGCGGGCCGGCGAATCTGCAAACCTGCCGCCGTGGCCCGGACGATCATCCTCTACGCCGTCGCCCTCGCGCTCGCCGTCGCATTGCTCAACTGGCTCGAATATCGCTATCTCGCCCGCGCCTTCACGCTCGAAATCTATGTCGCGCTGGTCGCCGCCGCCTTCGTCGGGCTCGGCATCTGGGCCGGCATCAAGCTGACTCCGCGCCGAGTTCCCGACGGGCCGTTCCTGCGCAACGAGGCGGCGATCCGCTCGCTCGGCCTCAGCCCGCGCGAGGTCGAGATCCTCGGTGCGCTTGCGCTGGGCGAATCGAACAAGGAGATGGCCCGCCGCCTCGGCATCTCGCCCAACACGGTGAAGACGCACATCGCCCGGGTCTACGAGAAGCTCGAGGTGCAGCGCCGGGTCCAGGCGATCGAGAAGGCGCGGATGCTCGCCCTCATTCCCTGACCCGAACGACCGATTTTGGCCCAATCACCCTTTCGGGCGATAGGCCGCGGCTCCGGAAGTCTGTATCCCGGACCCGACAAATCAGAAGGGGGAGCAGATGCCGGTCATCGGAATGGGGGGCTATTTCTTCCGGGCGAAGGACCCGGCGGCGCTGAAAGCCTGGTACAAGGAGCATCTCGGCGTCGGCGGCGGCTGCGGCACCGACGCGAACGGCCAGTCCAACGAATGGGTGTGGTTCCACCAGGGCGGGCCGATGGTGTTCGAGCCGTTCAAGGAATCGAGCGACTATTTCCCGGCCGAGAAGACCTCGATGGTCAATCTGCGGGTCGACGACATGGATTCCATGCTCGCGGGCCTTCGCGCCGCAGGAATCGACATCATCACCAAGGAAGAATGGGATTCGATGGGCATCGGCCGCTTCGCCCGGATCCACGATCCCGAAGGCAATCCGATCGAATTGTGGGAGCCGGCGCAGCAGGGCTGAGCCACTGGGGAGAGAGATCATGCGCTACTCACTGATCTATGGCGGCCTCGCCGGCGCGATCATCATCGCGGTCACTCTCGTCGTGTTCTTCTCCGGCGTGACCGGCCTCGGCCACGGCTCGATGCTGTTCGGCTATCTCGTCATGCTGGTGGCGCTGTCGATGATCTTCGTCGGGGTGAAGCGCTATCGCGACGTCGAATGCGGCGGCGTGATCCGCTTCGGCCGCGCCTTCGGCCTCGGCCTCGGCATGGCTCTGGTGGCGGCGCTCATCTACATCCTTGGCTGGGAAATCTATCTCTCCGCGACCGGCTGGGACTTCATGGCCGACTATCAGGCCCAGATGCTCGCCGACATGGAGGCGAACGGCGCCAGCGCCCAGGAGATCGCCGACACGCGCGAGACGATGGCGATATGGGGCGAGCGCTACCGGAGCCTGCTGTGGCGAGTCCCGATCACCTTCAGCGAGATCTTCCCGGTCGGGCTGATCGTCGCGCTCGTCTCGGCCGCGCTGCTGCGCAACCCGCGCATCCTCCCGCCCCAGCGTCCCGGCGCGACCGCCTAGCGCCTCACCGGGACCCGCCTCCCGCCGGCTGATCGGCGCATGATCAGGATGCCGAATCCGGGCTCGGCGGCGGCCCGCGACTGTGGCCGCCCGGCAACATGAACAGGAGCGAATTCCCACATTCAGGGCATATTCAATGCCTTGAGCCTAGAACGGTGGACGAACCCCCGTATTACCCGCAGGCGTGAGTATCATGCGTTTCCTTTTGCCCTTCATTGCCCTCGCGGCAGGTCTCGCCGCACCCACCGCGGCGGAGGCCCAGGACTGGCCGCGCTTCCGCGAGTCGCAGCAGCAGGCGCAGCGCGGCGTGCGTGAGGGCGATATCCTGCCCCTGAACGTCATCCGCGAGCGAATCCGAATTCCCGGCGCCCAGTTTATCGGTGCCGATCTCATCGCCGACGGCACCCGTTATCGCCTGCGCTTCATGCGCGGGGTCGACGTGATCTGGGTCGACGTGGATGCCCGCACCGGCCGCATCCTCGGCTACGCCGGCAACTGACTTTCGCGGCTTGAGACGTTGGGGCTTTGACGGCGGCCCTGCTCTCGCCATATTCCTGAACATGAACGAAGTCGTGGCTGGCGCGTAATGACCGCCAAGCGATTTTGAAGGGATGGAAGCATGCGGGTCCTGATCGTCGAGGATGAACCCAATCTCGGCCGACAGCTGCGGGCGACGCTCGAAGGCGCCGGCTATGCCGTCGATCTCGCCACCGACGGCGAGGACGGCCATTATCTCGGCGCCACCGAAACCTATGACGCGATCATCCTCGATCTCGGCCTGCCCGAGGTCGACGGGCTGACCGTGCTCGACCGCTGGCGCAAGGAAGGGATTAAAGTCCCGGTCCTCGTCCTCACGGCGCGCGACAGCTGGTCGGACAAGGTCGCCGGCCTCGACGCCGGCGCCGACGACTATCTCGCCAAGCCGTTCCAGACCGAGGAGCTGATCGCCCGGCTGCGCGCGCTCATCCGCCGCGCCTCGGGCAACGCATCGTCCGAGCTCACCGCCGGCGACGTCCGCCTCGACACCCGCTCGGGCCGCGTCACCCTGGGCGGCGAGCCGGTCAAGCTCACCGCGCAGGAGTACAAGCTTCTGTCCTACCTGATGCACCACAAGGGCAAGGTGGTCAGCCGCACCGAGCTCATCGAGCATATCTACGACCAGGATTTCGACCGCGACTCCAATACGATCGAGGTGTTCGTGACGCGCATCCGCAAGAAGCTTGGCCCCGACGTCATCACCACCATCCGGGGGCTCGGCTACTCGCTGGAGGAGCCGCGCGCCTGAGCGCAACCGCCTTCATCGCAGGGTCACGTGACCGCTTCCACCATGGCGCCATGACCGGCAGCCTCGCGCCATGAAGATGATCCGGCTGCCGCGCCTGCGCCGCACCTTCGGGGCAGACGGGACCCAGTCCCCGGTCGGCGGGTCGCTGACCCGGCGCATGATCGGCATCGCCGCCTTGTGGATCCTGGTGCTCCTCGGCGTCGGCGGCTTCACCTTGGACCGGGTGCTGACCTCCGCCGTCACCCGCAATTTCGACGCCAGCCTCGATTATGTTCTCACCGCGCTGATCGCCTCGTCGGAGATCGGTCCCGACGGCGAAATCCTGCTCAGCCGCGCGCCGGCCGACCAGGCGTTCCTCGAGCCTTATTCCGGAGTCTATTTCCAGGTCTCGGCGCCCGGGCAGGACCCGTTGCCGTCGCGTTCGCTGTGGGACCGCCAGCTGCGCGTCGACCGAACGGTCGTCCATTCCGACACCGTCTACCGCGACAGCGAGGAGTTCGAGCCGGAGGTCCTGCGCATCGCCGAGCGCGACATCCGGCTGCCCGGCGCAACCACCATGTGGCGCTTCCAGGTCGCGCAGAATCGCGAGGGGCTCAACGAGCAGATCCTCGTGCTTCGCCGCACCCTCGTCCGCTCGTTCGGGATCCTCGGCCTCGGCCTCATCGTTCTCGCCGCTCTTCAGGCGATCTACGGCCTGTGGCCGCTGCGCCGGGTGCGGCGCGCGCTCGCCCAGATCCGGTCGGGCGAGAAGGCGCGAATCGAGGAGCGGCTGCCGCGCGAGATCGCACCGCTGACCGAGGAAGTGAACGCACTCCTCGCCCATAACGAACAGCAGGCCGAGGAAGCGCGCCGCCACGCCGGCAACCTCGCCCACGCGCTCAAGACGCCGCTCACCGTCATCACCAACGCCGCGTCGGCGAAGAGCTCCGATTTGCCTTCGGCGGTGATCCGCGAGGCGCGGACGATGCGCCGCCAGGTCGACCACCATCTCGCCCGCGCCCGCGCCGTCGGCCGGCGCTCGTCGACCCAGGCCCGCACCGAAGTGTGGCCGGCATTGAAGGCAGTCGAGCGCGCGGTCGAGCGCCTCTACGAGGACGTCACCATCGATCTGGCCGGCAACAAGGAGGCGGTCGTCCGAATCGAGCGCCAGGACCTCGACGAGATGCTCGGCAACCTCATCGAGAATGCCGCGAAATATGGCAACGGCCGCGTCTTCGTGACGGTCGGCGGGGACGCGGAGTGCGTCGAGATCGAGGTCGAGGACGACGGCCCCGGCATCCCCGAGGCGCAACGCCAGGAGCTGTTCAGCCGCGGCGCGCGCCTCGACACCGACAAGCCCGGCACCGGCCTCGGCCTCGCCATCGTCCGCGACGTCGCCGAAATCTATGGCGGGTCGATCCATCTCGAGGAGAGCGAGGACCTCGGCGGCTTGCTCGCACGCCTTCGCCTCCCCAATTGCCGGATGTCGCCGGAGCGCGTAACGCCCGCGGCGTAACCGCAAGGGGGAGATTCAGATGGCGCTCAAGTCGTTCCTTCGCGCATTGGGAGTCGGCGGGCCGACGATCGACGCCGTGCTCGACACCGACCGGGTCCAGGCCGGCGGCATGCTGACCGGCACGCTTCACATCCGCGGCGGCGATTCCGCCCAGACCGCGAGCAAGGCGGTGATCGAGCTGGTCGCCCGCGTCGTCAAGAAGATGGGCGACGACGAATATAGCGCCGACGAGGTGATCGCGGGATCCTCCCTGCCGGGCCCGATCCAGCTTGGCCGCGACCATTCCATTCCGTTCCAGCTCGCCTTGCCGGCGCACACGCCGGTGACCAGCCTCGGCGGCCGCAACTTCGTGTGGCTGCGCTCGGGCCTCGACGTGCCGTGGGCGGTCGACCCGTCGGACCGCGACGCGCTCGAGGTCCATCCCACCACCGCCCAGTCGAACGTCCTCCATGCAATGGAGCAATTGGGCTTCCGCCTCTACAAGGTCGACATCGACGCCCGCTCGTCCTGGTTCGGCCGCAAATGGGTCCAGGAGTTCGAGTTCCGCCCCGCCGGCTACGGCCGCGCCCGCTATGACGAGATCGAGCTGGTGTTCGAGAACCAGAATGGCAGCCAGGTGGAGCTTATGGTCCAGCTCGACCGTTCCGCCCGTGGCCTGGGCGGCCTGCTCATGGAGATGACCGGCACCGACGAAAGCTGGCGCCGGGTCACCGTCGATGCGAGCAGCCCGCAATCGGCCGCCCATATGCTGCAGCAAGTGATCGCCTGAGGACTTCTATGACCGCCACCGTCCACCATTTGGGCAATCGCCCCGAGCCGTCGCTCGACCCGATGATCCGGCTGGTGGCGGCCGACCTCAACCAGGTCAACGCGGTCATCCTCGAGCGCATGCAGAGCGAGGTCGCGCTGATCCCGGAGCTTGCCGGCCACCTCATCGCGGGCGGCGGCAAGCGCATGCGGCCGATGCTCACCTTGGCCTCGTCGCGCCTGCTCGACTATCAGGGCACGCGCCAGTTCAAGCTCGCCGCGGCGGTCGAGTTCATCCACACCGCGACCCTGCTTCACGACGACGTCGTCGACGGATCGGGACTTCGCCGCGGCAAGCGCACCGCCAACATCATCTGGGGCAATCCGGCGAGCGTCCTGGTGGGCGACTTCCTGTTCTCGCGAAGCTTCGAGCTGATGGTCGAGGACGGGAGCTTGAAAGTGCTCAAGATCCTCTCCCACGCCTCGAACATCATCGCCGAGGGCGAGGTCAACCAGCTCTCCGCCCAGCGCCAGGTCGAGACCGGCGAGGACCGCTATCTCGACATCATCAGCGCCAAGACCGCCGCGCTGTTCGCTGCCGCCTGCAAAATCTCCGCGGTCGTCGCCGAGCGCGACGAGGAGACCGAGTGGGCGCTGGAGAGCTACGGCCGCAACCTCGGCATCGCCTTCCAGTTGGTCGACGACGCGATCGACTATGCCGAGACCAGCGAGACCATGGGCAAGGACCAGGGCGACGATTTCCGCGACGGCAAGGTCACGCTGCCGGTCATCCTCGCCTACGCGCGGGGCTCCGAGACGGACCGCGCCTTCTGGCGCGCCGCCATGTCGGGCGAGCGCCAGTCGGACGAGGATTTGGCGCATGCCCGCCGCCTCCTCACCTCGACCGAGGCGCTTCACGACACGATCGAGCGCGCCCGCCATTACGGCCAGAAGGCGATCGACGCGCTCGGCCCCTTCCCGGCCAGCCGAGCCAAGGCGGCAATGGCCGAAGCGGTCGAGTTCGCGGTGGCGCGGGCTTACTGATCTGCCAAGCGCGCGCCGCTGCTTCCCGTCCTTTCAGGGCGGGAAACTATTCCTCGCTGACCACCTCCAGCGCATTCTCCTCGTCGGCCATGAGAAGGTCGTCGATCGCCTCGGCGATGAGGTCGAGCTGGTCGAAGGTGGCATTCACTTCCAGCGTCTCGCCGTCGTCGATGGCGAAGCGAAGCAGATAGGTGTCGGCGCCGGTGCCGTTGATCGTGAATTCGGACAGGGTCTTGGCCATGATGCGATCTCCGCGATGAGTTTGAGCGGCCAACGTAGGGGCACTCTTTTGGGTGCGAGCATCGCCGCAAACCGCGATGAAATCGTCGATCGAAGGGTTAGCGCGAGGGAATTCCGGCGCGCAGCTGGTCCATCGAGACCGGCTCGGATGGAAGAGCCAGGCGCGCTTCGTCGACACGATCATGAGTTACCCGCTCAAGGAAATAGCCGACGAAGATGAGTGGAGCACCTGCGTCCAACTCCCGCCGCATCTGAAGCATGACTGAAGGAATCTCTCCATTCGTCATGCGGATAGAGTCGAAGGAAAAGTCCATCTGCTCCGCCATGGGCAACCGGAGCGGCGCAAGTGCGGGATCGGTTGAGAGCACGAACACCGGCCGCGTTTGCGGCTCGGGGATATTCAGCCAGAAGGCTCGTCCCGTGCGGCCAGCGACAGCGAACGTTCCCCGTTCGACTAACGCCTGATGAGTCATCGGATAATTGAGCGGACCAGCGCGCTCTGAGATCAGTGTCTGAAGATCATTCGTCCGCGCAACGAAGGGCGTAGCGGGGGGGCGGTACGCTATGTAGGACACCCCCTCCCGTATAATCAGAAAGAAAGGCTGACCGCTGAAGTCGATGCGCGAGTTTCCATTGTCGGCAACGTCCACCGTGATGGTGGCGCCTTCGGCATTGCGATATGTTGCTCGGATGTCCGCGTGAGCCGGCCCAACCGACCCTACTAGGCTGACGAGGATGATCATCAGGATCGCAAATCGTCGCGGCATTACTCAGTCCCTCTGTCCGCCGTCCAAACTGGCGTCGGCGAATCCCCATACTGGTATGTTTGATTTGTGACACTGCCAATCCATGCCGTCCTACCCGACCTGCTTGCCGCCTTGCGCGACGGCAGCAATGCGGTGCTGGTCGCGCCTCCAGGCGCGGGCAAGACCACCGCCGTTGCCCCCGCTTTGCTCGGCGAGCCCTGGCTGGCGGGCGGCGAGATCCTGATTCTATCGCCGCGGCGGCTGGCGGCCCGGGCGGCGGCCGAGCGCATGGCGGAGCTCGCCGGCGAGCCGGTGGGCCGCACGACCGGCTACGCCACGCGCCTCGACAGCAAGCGCTCGGCGGCGACCCGGATCACCGTTCTCACCGAAGGCATTTTCCTCAAGCGTATCCAGTCCGACCCCGAATTGGCGGGAGTCGGCGCGGTGCTGTTCGATGAGGTCCACGAGCGAAGCCTCGACAGCGACTTCGGCCTCGCCCTCGCGCTCGACGCCCAGGCCTCGCTTCGCCCCGACCTGCGCCTCCTCGCCATGTCGGCGACTCTCGACGGCGCGCGCTTCTCGGCACTGATGGGAAACGCGCCGGTCATCGCCAGCGAAGGCCGCAGCCATCCCATCGACCTGATCCATCTCGGCCGCGCGTCCGAGCGCCGGATCGAGGACGAGATGGCCCCTGCCATCCGCCGCGCGATCGCCGAGGCCGAGGGCAGCCTGCTCGCCTTCCTGCCCGGAGTCGCCGAGATCGAGCGCACCGCTGAGCGGCTCGAAGGCGCCCTTCCGGCGAACGCCGACCTCCATCGGCTCCATGGCAGCCTCGACCCGGCCGATCAGCGCGCCGCGATCACCGCCGCTCCGGCGGGCCGCCGCAAGGTCGTGCTCGCCACCTCGATCGCCGAGACCAGCCTCACCCTCGACGGCGTCCGCATCGTCGTCGATTCCGGCCTCGCCCGCCGCCCGCGCTACGACCGCGCCGCCGGCCTCACCCGCCTGGTCACCGAGCGCGCCAGCCAGGCCGCGGTCACCCAGCGCGCCGGCCGCGCCGGCCGTCA
>NZ_JAANPA010000028.1 GCF_011320075.1 Sphingosinicella sp. YJ22
CCGAGAAGCGCTTCGCCCTGAGCGTTGCCCGAGCCGCCCGCGCTGGCGCGGCCGCGCCGCCGGTCGACCTGGCGGTCGAGGCGGAGGTCGCCCGCGCCGCGTCCGCTCAACGTCCCGCCGACGGTCTGACCGAGACCGCCCGAGCGGCCGCCGCTGAGGACTCCGCCGACCTGGCCGCCGAGGCCGCCGCCGCCGAGAAGCTGGGCCTGGGCCGGAACCGCGAAGAACGCGGTGCCCGCGGCGGCGAGGATGAGGGTCTTTTTCATGGTAACACTCCCCGAAAGGTGAACTGATGTCCGGGGAACGACGGCGGTCGCGGGATTAATCCCGGGGTCGCAATTAATTTCGCGGCGGCGGCGTCCGGCAGGAGGCGCAGATGAGGCCGCGGCCATAGCGGCGGTCGCGCGCGCTCGCTTCGCCATCGAGCGCCGCAAGCGGGTCGCGCGAGCCAACATGGCGGGCGAGGCGGCCGGCGACGAGCGGCACCGCGAACGAGGTTCCGCGAACCACCCGAAGGCCGCCATTCGGATCGGCCGCGGCCATGTCGGCGCCGGGCGCGGCGTAATCGAGGTGCGGCGTTCGCCCGGCCTCGATCAGCAACCGCCCGCGCGAGTCGACCGCGGTGACTGCGACGCTCTCCGGATAGGAGGCGGGATAGGAAGGGGGCGCGGCCGGCCCGGCATTGCCGACCGATGCCACGACATAGGTGCCGCGGCGGTGGGCCTCGGCCACGGCGCGGGCGACGATGGCGTTGTTGGGACCGGCGAGGCTGATCGCGACGACTCGGACGCCGCTCCCCACCATCCAGTTGATCGCGCGCACGAGGTTGGTCGCGCTGCCGCCGGTGCGCGCGCCGCCGAAGATGTCGGCGACCTTGAGGCGCGCGCCGGGAGCCGCGCCGCGGACCGCCCCGTCCCCCGCGATGAGCGAGGCGACCGCGGTGCCATGGGCGCTCGGCTGGAGCCCGGCGGCGGTGAAGCCGCGCTGCTCGATGCCGCCGCGAAGCGCCGGGTGAGACGCGACGCCGCCGTCGATCAGGCCGATGACCGGCCCACCGCCCCCGCCGCGCTGAACGACTGTCCCGGAACTGGTGACGGCACCCGCCCCGGCCCCGCTCGGCAGGTGGAGATGGTCGGCGCTCGCCTCCAGCCCCGGCGCGAGCCGGCGCAGGCGCGCGAGAGCGACGTCCACCGACAGGCCCGCGGGCGGGCGCAACCGCACCAGCTCGAAGCCGAGCTCCTCGACCGCCTCGCGACCGATCACCGCGAAGCCCGCCCCCTCGACCGCCGCCAGGAGGATCGGATCCGGGTCCATCGCGACGACCTCGCCGCGCACCGCGGGGCCGTCGCGGGTCATCTCCAGCGTCTCGGGATGCGCCCGCACCAGGGCGTCGAGCGCTTGCCGCCGCTCGCGGGCGAGGCGCTGGGTAGCCCGGCCGACGTCGCGCCTGAGCCCGTCGACCGGGCGAAGCACCTCGCCGCCAACGCCGCCGACCGAGGGCAGGCTCGGGAGCTGCGGCGCACGCGGCAGTAATTGCGCCGTCGCAACGCCGGCGCCGCTTAGGCTCGTCGCGAGCGCGGCGAGGATCATGATGGTGGGTTTGTTCAGCTTTCCTGCTCCCAATTCCTGCGCTTCAAAATAATCATGTCGCGCGGGGATTAAACGGCTGCCAGGGGTCGTTTCCTCCATGAATGACGTGCCGGAGGGAGGGATTGAAGGCGTTCGAGGCAGAATTGGCGGGTCTGCTGCCGCGCTTGCGCCGTTTCGGCCGGGCGCTGGCCCGCGATGCCGCGGATGCCGACGATCTCGTCCAGACCGCGCTCGAGCGGGCGCTCAAGGCGCGCGCCCAATGGGCGCCGGGAACGCGGCTCGATTCATGGATGATGAGGATCATGCGCAATTGCTGGATCGACGAAACGCGCAGCCGCACCCGCCGCGCCAGGACCCTGGCGCCGGAGGAGGACGGGCTCGCGGTCGGCGATCCCGCCCCCGGCCCTGAGCAGGCGGCGGCGATGCGCGACGTCGACCGGGCGATGGCCGCCCTCCCCGAGCAGCAGCGCGAGGTCATCGCTCTCGTCCTGGTCGAGGGCCTCGCCTATCGCGAGGCCGCCGACATCCTCGATATCCCGATGGGCACGCTGACATCGCGGCTGACCCGCGGGCGGCAGGCTTTGGTGCAGATGCTGGAGGCGGCGTGATGGAATGGGATGACGAACTGGTCGCCGCTTATGCCGATGGCGAGCTGCACAGCCTGATCCAGGACCGTTTCGAAGAAGCGCTGCAGCGCGATGACGCCCTCCGCGCCCGGGTCGAGCGGGAGAAAATGCTGCGTGCCCGCCTCGGCGGCCATTTCGACCCAGTGCTGGACGAGCCGGTGCCGGACGCGCTGCGCGGGATGCTCGCCCCCAGGCCGGCCGCGGACGTGGTGTCGCTCGACGCGCACCGGCGGCGGCCGGACCGGGCATGGGTGCCGACAGCCATCGCGGCGAGCCTCGTCGTCGGGCTTTTCGGAGGGCAGTATCTCGCGAGCGGCGGCGGCATCTCGACCTTGCCGGCCGCGGGCGGCGATCTCGCCCAGGCACTCGACACCCAGCTGGCCTCGGCTCCGGCGACCGCCGGCGCGACGCGCATCGGCACCACCTTCCGCGACGGCGAAGGCCGCTTGTGCCGGACCTTCGACGGCGCGGACGTTGCCGGCTTCGCCTGCCGCGACGGCCGCGCCTGGCGGATCGAGATGCTGGCGCCGGGGTCCGGGGCCCAGGCCTCCGGCTACCAGCAGGCGTCGAGCGGCGCGATGCTAGCGCTTCAGGCCGCGCAGGAGCGGATGGCCGGCGAACCCTTGGGCGAGGAAGAGGAGCGCCGCGTGCGCGACGCCGGCTGGCGCTGAGCCCGAAGGCGGTGGTGACCCCGACAGGATTCGAACCTGTGGCCTACAGATTAGGAATCTGTCGCTCTATCCTGCTGAGCTACGGGGCCGTCCACCGCCCCGCCTTTTCCGCCAAGCGCCTGCCGTAAGTCAATTCTCCTCGCCGGGCGGCGCCACCGGGAACAGCAAAGGCGCGACCGGGACGCCGTCCTCGGCGAGACTGGCGGCCTGGTCGGGCGTGGTCTGGCCGTGGATCGGGCGGGAGTCGATGTCGCCGACATGCATGGCGCGCGCTTCGGTCGCGAAGCGGTCGCCGACCCATTCGGATTTCTCCAGCATCTCGCGCTGGAACGCGGCCATCTTGCCGAGCATCTCCTTCACCGCGGCCGGCGGGGCGGACATCATGTCGGTTGCAGGTGCGACACTCCCGCCTTTCTTCGGCACCGCCGGCGCCATCGGCGCCTTGGCGACGTCCGGGTCGCCGCAGATCGGGCAGGCGACGAGACCGCGTTCCTTCTGCGACTCGTAATCGTCCGTCGAGCCGAACCAGGCCTCGAAGACATGGCCCGCGGACGCGCAGCGCAGGTCGAAGACGATCATTGCCGCACCGGTTCCGGGATGATCCGGCGATGGGCGAGCACCGGCAGGCGAGTGCGCACGTCGCCGAGCATGGCCATGTCGAGATCGGCGAAGCCGAGCGCCGGGCTGTCCTTGCCCATGTCGAGCAGAACACGGCCCCACGGATCGACGACGAGCGAATGGCCGTAAGTGGCACGGCCGTCCTCATGGTTGCCGCCCTGGGCCGCGGCCACGACGAAGGCCTCCGCCTCGATCGCCCGGGCGCGCAGCAGCACGTGCCAGTGTGCCTCCCCTGTCGGCACGGTGAAGGCGGCGGGGATGCTGAGTAGTGCCGCGCCGGCCTCGCTGAGCCGGGCGTACAGGGCGGAGAAGCGCAGATCGTAGCAGATCGACAGGCCGATCGGCCCGAGCGGGCTGTCGGCGAGGACCGGCGCGTCGCCGGCGGCGAAGGAGGCGGATTCGCGCCAGCTCTCGCCGGTCGGCAGGTCGACGTCGAACAGGTGCATCTTGTCGTAGCGGGCGCGGATGGCGCCCCGGTCGTCGATCAGGAATGAGCGGTTGACGAGGCGGTCGCCTTCCTCGGCGAGCAGCGCCAGCGAGCCGAGCTCGACCCAGATGCCGTGCCGCCGGGCGGCCTCGCGCACCCGCGCGAGCAGCGGGTCGTCGGCCTCCCGCCGATAATGCGGCGCGGCCCGCTCACGGTCGCGGTCGAGCAGGCCGCTCATCTCCGGGGTGAACAGCATCGCCGCGCCACCCGCCGCGGCCTCCGCGATCGCGCCGGCGAGCGCGTCGGCATTGGCGGCCGGGTCGATCCCCGTCCGCGCCTGGTAGACGGCGATGCGCATTCAGGCCTGCAGCAGTGGATCGAGCCGTCCCGAAGCCTCGAGCGCGTGGAGGTCGTCCGATCCGCCGACATGATGGTCGTTGATGAAGATCTGCGGCACGGTGAACCGCCCGTTGGCGCGGCTCAGCATCTCGTCGCGCTTCGCGCCGCCGAGCGTGATGTCATATTCCTCGAAGGTGATGCCCTTGTCGCTCAGTAGCCGCTTGGCGCGGGTGCAATAGGGACAGAACATCTTGGTATAGATCTCGACGTTCGGCATTCGCGTTTTTCCTCGTTCGCGCCGCAGGTGACCGTGGCCGCCGCGACTGTCAATGTTCGCCGTCGCGGACCACCCGCGCCCAGCACAGCACCGAAACCTCCGCCGCGCCGGCCCGCTTGAGCACGCGGGCGCAGGCCTCGACGGTGGCGCCGGTGGTGAAAACGTCGTCGACAAGCAGGATGTTGCGCCCGGCGATCGCCGAGCGGTGACTCGGGTTGAGCCGGAAGGCTCCCCGCACGGTGAGCCGGCGTTCACGCGGGCTCATGCCCTTCAGGGGCGGAGTTCGCTTGACCCGAAGCAGCAGGTCGGGGCGCATGTCGAGCCCGAAGCGGCGGCACAGCGCCGCGCCGATCAGCGCCGACTGGTTGTAGCCGCGCCGCCAGATCCGCCAGCGATGAAGCGGCACCGGGCACAGGATCGGCTGGCGCGCTAAGTCGACATGGCGCGCCATCAGGCCCGCCATCGTGCCGGCGACGCCCGGCTTGCGGCCATATTTGAGCTTGAGCGCCACCGCCCGGGCGAGCTCGCCATAGGCCACCGCGGCGCGCAGCCGGTCGAAGGCGGGCGGATCGGCCATGCAGCCGGCGCAGAGCGCATCCTCGCCCGCCCCGCCATGCTCGAACGGCAGCGCGCATGCGGCGCAGCAGGGCGGCCCGAGCAAGTCCAGGCTGGACCAACATGGGTAGCAGAAGGCGTCCTGCGCCTGGGTCACCAGGCCGCAGCCCGGGCAGCGCGGCGGAAGCGCGAAGTCGACGACGGCGCGCAGCCCGGCCCGCGCGTGCCGCGCCGCGCCCGCGATCATGCGCCGCGGCAGCCGCGGTTGACAGTCGAGTCAAAGCCCATCATGTCGCCCCCTCACCTCCCGAGGCCCGATGGCGGAGTGGTGACGCAGCGGACTGCAAATCCGTGCACGCCGGTTCGATTCCGGCTCGGGCCTCCACATCTTTCTGCCCGATCGCCTTGTCCCCGCAGCGCCAGTAAACCATGGCGGCGCCGAAAGAGGAACCGTGCGAATGACCTTTGACGTGGTGATCGTCGGGGCGGGCCATGGCGGGGCGCAGGCGGCGATCGCGCTGCGTCAGAACGGCTTTGCGGGCAGCATCGCGATGATCGGCGCCGAGCCGGATCTGCCCTACGAGCGGCCGCCGCTCTCCAAGGACTATCTCGCTGGCGAGAAGACGTTCGAGCGCATGCTGATCCGGCCGCCGGCGTTCTGGGAGGAGCGCGGCGTCGAGATGTTGCTCGGCCGCCGAGTCGTCGCGGTCGATCCCGAGGCGCATCGAGTAACCACCGAGGGCGGCGAGACGATCGGCTATGGCAAGCTGATCTGGGCCGCCGGGGGGACACCGCGGCAGCTCGCCTGCCCGGGCGCGGAGCTCGCCGGCGTCCACACCGTCCGCGCCCGCGCCGACGTCGACCGGATCGTCGGCGCGCTCGACCGCGTCGCGCAGGTCGTGGTGATCGGCGGCGGCTATATCGGCCTCGAGGCCGCCGCGGTGCTGACCAAGCTCGGCAAGCGGGTGGTCCTGCTCGAAGCGCTCGGCCGGGTGCTGTCCCGAGTCGCCGGCGAGCCGCTATCGCGCTTCTACGAGGCCGAGCACCGCGCCCACGGCGTCGACGTCCGCCTCGGCGCCGAGGTCGAGTCCCTGGTCGGCGACCGCGGACGGGTGAGCGGCGTTCGTCTCGCCGACGGCTCGCTGGTCGATGCCCAGCTGGTGATCGTCGGAATCGGCATCGATGGCGCGGCGTGTCCACTGCTGGAAGCCGGCGCCCGGGGCGGCAACGGCGTCGCGGTGGACGGCCGGTGCCGCACCTCGCTTCCCGACATCTTCGCGGTCGGCGACTGCGCGCTTCACTCCAACCGCTTCGCCGGCGGCGCGCCGATCCGGCTGGAATCGGTCCAGAATGCCCACGACCAGGCGACGGTGGCCGCGCGCACCATCGCCGGGCTGGAGATGGACTATGACGCCCTGCCCTGGTTCTGGTCGAACCAGTACGACCTCAGGCTGCAGACGGTCGGCCTGTCCATCGGCCATGACGCCACGGTGGTCCGCGGCGACCCAGGGGCACGCAGCTTCTCGGTCGTCTATCTGAAACAGGGCCGGGTGGTCGCGCTCGACTGCGTCAACGCGACCCGCGACTATGTCCAGGGGCGAAAGCTGATCCTCGACCGCCTCACGCCCGACGCTGCCATGCTCGCCGACGCGAGCGTGCCGCTCAAGGAATTGGCCGCGCGCTAGCTCAGCGGCAGCTGTCGACGGTGGTGACGAACTGATCGCCGGCCTGGTCGCGCAGGTCGTAGGTGAAGGCGCCGCCCCGGCGGATCGCCTCGCCGGTCTCGCCGGTGCACAATCCTCGCGCGACCTCGCGCCTAAACACGGCGATCGCCGTGTCATCGAAGTCCACGTCGAGGACGCCCGTATAGATGACCTCGGTGCCGCGCAGATCGACCTTGGTGATGGTCAGCACGCCGTCGCGCACCGGCAGGCCGGCGCGGTACGCCTGGACCTCGGCCCGCAATTCCTCGGCCAGGCGCTGCCGGTCAGCATTGGTCTGGGCCGCCGCGGCCTGGGCGGCGAATGCGAGGGCGGCCAGAAACAAAGTGCGTCGCATGATAGCTCCTCTCCTCGCCTGCTCTCGGTCAGGCCGGGGTTCGCGGCCCGTCGCCCCCCACCTTCCCGGCGGACGTGTGATCAGCAGCTCGAGACCGTCGTCTCGAAATCGTCGCCGTCATTGTCGCGCAGATTGTAGGTGTAGGCGCCGCCCCGACGGATCACCTCGCCGGTTTCGCCGGTGCACAGGTCGCGGCTGACCACGCGGCGGAATTCGGCGATGCGCGAGCTGGTGAAGTCGGCGTCGACGCGGCCGGTATAGATGATCTCGGTGCCGTCGAGGTCGACGTCGGTGATGGTCAGCACGCCCTCGCGGGCCGGCAGAGAGTTGCGGAACTCGCGCACTTCGGCGCGCAGCTCGTCCTCGAGGTCGGGATCGACGTCGCGGCGGCCGCGATCCTCGCGCGATCCGCGGTCACCGTCGCGGGCCTCGGATTCGTTGTCGCGGTCGCGTTCCGAGCGGGATGAGTCGCGATCCGACCGTTCCCTTTCGCCGCCGCCGCTGCCGCAGGCGGTCACCAAAGCGAGCGCGGTCAGGACGAGCAAAGTGCGCATGTCGGTCATTCCCCCAAATTGACTGCGCCGACAGTTGGAACCCGCGCCGTAAGTTGAGTCAAGCGCCGCCGTGCCAATGCGTTACGGCTTGCGCGGGCGGGCAGGCCCTGCTTTCCTAGGCGCCAACGGGGGAATTGAGCGACGTCATGTTGGCCAAGCGGCCCGAAAGCAGCGATGCGGAGCGGGCGATCCAGCCGCTGGACGGCTTCGACGAGGCCCATCGGGCGCTGCTCGACGACCGCGCGATCCAGTTCAGGCTGGAGCCGTTCCAGCCGCCCCGAATGGATCCGCCGCCCGACCTGAGCGGGCTCGTCAATCTCGCGCCGTTCTTCCGGGTCATGTTCTGGGTGCTGGTCGCAGCGGCGGTCCTGTTCCTGCTCTACCTGATCGTCAGCCGCCTGACCGGCTTCAGCTTACGCCGGCGCGGCGAGGCCGAGGCCGGGGAGCCGGAATGGCACATGGCGGAGCAGCCGGCGCGCCAGCTGCTCGGCGACGCCGACGCGCTCGCCGCGAAGGGCCTCTTTTCGGAAGCCGCGCATCTCCTCCTGTTCCGAAGCATCGAGGAGATCGATCAGCGCCGCCCGGACACGATCCGCCGGGCGCTGACCAGCCGCGACATCGCCGGGCTGCCGTCGCTCCCCCACGGGCCCGCCGATTCCTTCCGGGCGATCGTCCGGGCGGTGGAGCGCAGCCTGTTCGGCGGCCGCGATCTCGATGCCGAAGATTGGCGCGAATGCCGCACCGCCTATGAGCGCTTCGCCTTCCCCGAAAGCTGGCGCGGATGACCAAGGAAACCAGCCCCTTCCGCCCCGCTTTGGTGATCGGCCTGATCGTCGCGGGCCTGGTGAGCTTCGCCGCCTTCGTCATGCTGCTCAGCTGGGGTGGCCAGGCCGGCGGGCGCAGCGGCGGGCGCGGGACCGCGCTGTCGGTTGCGGCGATCGGATTCAAGGGGCTCGTCAACCTCACCGACCAGTTCTACGAGACCGGGCTGATCCGCAGCGGCGACCAATTGTACACTGACGATCTCGTCGTCGTCGCGCTCGAGCCGCAGACCGAGCGCTCCGAGGTCGAGCGGCTGCTCAACCAGCGCTACGACCGGCCAACAGTGCTGATCCTGCCCAAATGGGACGTCATCCGCGATCCCGAGCGGCGCGGCTGGGTGCGCAGCCTCGGCCCCGATCTCGGCGGTGCGGGCGAGCGCCTGCTCGGCGAGGGCGCCGAGGTCGAGATCCTGACCGCGCGCCAGAGCCGCGGCCGCACGCGCGGCTACGACATCCTCGCCGGCCTGTCCGTGCCGGTGCCGGCCTCCGCCCAGATCATCGAGGGCGATGGCCTCGAACCGCTGCTGACCACCGCGAGCGGCGACATTTTGGTCGGGCGCTACGGCGACCATCCGCTCTACGTCGTCGCCGATCCCGACCTGCTCAACAATCACGGCATCGCCGATCCCGACCGCGCCCGCGCCGCGGTGCAGATGCTCGCCGCGATGACGCCCGACGACAGCGGGCCGATCCTCTTCGATCTCACCATCAACGGCTATGGCGGCGGCCGCAGCCTTCTGCGCACTATCCTCGAGCCGCCGTTCCTGGCGATGACTCTGGCGCTGATCGCGGCCGCTTTCCTCGCCGGGCTTCACGGCGCGGTGCGTTTCGGGCCGGCGCGGCCGCCCGCCCGCGCCATCCCGTTCGGCAAGGCGGCGCTGGTCGAGAACAGCGCCGGGCTGGTGCGGCTCGCGCATCGCGAGGTGCGGCTCGGCGGCGGCTATGCCGCGGTGGTGCGCGACGACGCGGCCCGTGCCGGTGCTGCCCCGCCAAACCTCCATGACGAGGCGCTCGAAGCCTATCTCGACCGCTTCACGCGGCCCGGCGAGCCGCCCTTCTCGCACCTTGCCAACGCGCTTCGCTCCGCCCGCGACCGCCACGACCTGATGTCGGCCGCGCGCGCACTTTTCCGATGGAAGAAGGATCTGATCCGGTGACAGTCGAAATCGATAAGTCGGGCGACAACGGCCGAACGCTCGCCGTCGGCGAGGTGAAGGCGCTGGCCGACGACATCCGCCGCGAGGTCGCCCGGGCGATCGTCGGGCAGGACGAGGCAGTCGAGCTGATGCTGATCGCCCTCTTCTCCTCCGGCCATGTCCTGCTCGAAGGGCCGCCGGGCACCGCCAAGACCTTCCTCGCACAATGCTTCGCACGCGTGCTGGGGCTCGGTTTCGGCCGGATCCAGTTCACCCCCGATCTGATGCCCGGCGACATCCTCGGCTCCAACCTGTTCAATTTCCAGACCAGCCAGTTCACCCTGACCCGCGGCCCGATCTTCTGCCAGCTCCTGCTCGCCGACGAGATCAACCGCACGCCGCCCAAGACCCAGGCGGCGCTGCTCGAGGCGATGCAGGAGCGCGCCGTCACCATCGACGGCGTCACCCACGATCTCCCGCCCCATTTCATGGTCATCGCCACCCAGAACCCGATCGAGCAGCAGGGCGTCTATCCGCTGCCGGAGGCGCAGCTCGACCGCTTCCTGTTCAAGCACAAGATGGACTATCCGAGCCACGAGGAGGAGCGGCGAATCGTCGCCGCCCACGGCGCCCGCTTCGGAGCGCCCCGCCCCGAGGAATGGGGGATTACGCCCAAGGTCGACCCGACTCTGCTCGAGGCGGCGATCGGCGCCGTCGCGGCGCTGCCGATGGTCGGCGAGGTGGTCGACTATGTCGTCGGCCTGATCCGCTCGACCCGAACCGCGCCCGACCTCGAAGGCGGCGCTTCCCCCCGCGCCGCGGCCCTGCTCGCCGGCGCGGCGCGGGCGCGGGCGGCGCTCGACGGGCGGGACTATGTCATTCCCGACGACGTCAAGGCGCTCGCGCCGGCGGTTCTTCGCCACCGGGTCATCCTGTCGCCCGCCGCCGAGATCGAGGGCCGGCCGGTCGAGAGCGTCGTCCAGCGATTGATCGAAGAGGTCGAGGCGCCGCGTTGATCTATCCGACGCAGAGGATGGTGCTTCTGGCCGCCGCGGTGGCGCCGGTGGCCCTCGTCCTCGCGCTGGCACTGCCCGAGGCGTGGACCGCCGGCCTCGGCCTGCTCGCCTTGCTGCTCGCGCTCGCCGCCGTCGACGCGCTGGTCGGCCCCGCGCCGCGCCGGCTCCAGGTCCAGTGCGACGGCGCCCAGATCGTCAATGTCGGCGAGACGTTCGACGTCGAGATCCAGGCCCGCGGGACAAGCGCGCCGCGCGGCGCCGAGATCGCGCTCGACGTCGAGGGACCGCTGGCGCTGGTCGGTCGGATGCGGCGAAAGCTGCAGCCCGCGGCCGGCCTTCCGGTGTCCGGCGCCAGGGTCGCGCTGAACGCCGAGCGGCGCGGCCGCGGCCGCATAGCCGGCCTGTGGCTTCGCCTGCCCGGCCTTCTCGGCCTGGTGTGGAAGCAGCAACGGGTCGAGTTCGACCGGCCGATCCTGGTCACGCCCGACATCCGCCCGACCCGCGATGACGGGGTCCAGCTCGCCACGCGCGAAATGATGCACGGCCAGATCGCGCGCCAGCAGATCGGCGAGGGCCAGGAGTTCGAATCGCTCGCCGACTATCGCCAGGGCATGGACCGGCGCTGGATCGACTGGAAGCAGTCGGCCCGCCACACCCACCTGATCGCCAAGGAATATCGGGTCGAGCGCAACAACAACATCGTCGTCGCGATCGACAGCGGCCGCTCCATGTGCGAGCCGATGGAAGGCGTTCCGCGCATCGACAGCGCCGTCGCCGCGGCCTTGCTCACCGCCTTCGTCGCTCTGAAGCAGGGCGACCGAATCGGCCTGTTCGCCTTCGACTCCAAGCCGCGCGCGTCGAGCAAGGTGGTGTCCGGCCCGGCCGCCTTCGGAGTGCTCCAGCGAGTCGCGGCGGACATCGAATATTCGAGCAACGAGACCAACTACACGCTCGGCCTCGCCACTCTGGCGAGCGGGCTCAAGCGGCGCTCGCTGATCATCGTCTTCACCGAGTTCACCGACACCGTCGCCGCCGAGCTAATGATGAGCGCACTCGCCCCTTTGCTCGGCAAGCATCTCATCCTGTTCGTGGTGCTGCGCGACGCGGAGCTCGAGGCGTTCACCGCCGCCGAGCCGAACGAGCCGGACGACGTCAGCCGCGCGGTGACCGCCGCCGGGCTGCTGCGCGAGCGCCGGCTGGTGCTGACCCGGCTGCGCCATCTCGGCGTCGAGGTGGTCGAGGCGCCCGCCGCCCAGGCCGGGCCGGCGGTGGTCAACGCCTATATGGACCTCAAGCGGCGGGGGCGCCTGTGAGGTGGCGAGACAGCCCAGTTGCCTCCCCTCCAGCCCTTGCTGGAGGGGCTGGGGGTGGCCCTTCTTGTTCTCGGTCTAGAAAGGAAGAACCACCCCCGTCCCCTCCGCGAAGCCGCGGAGGGGTGTTCGAGGCAGGATCATGAGCACGCAGACCATCGCCCGCCAGTTCCGCGAGCAGCGCGAGAACGACTGGCAGCGCCTCGAGGCGATCCTCCGGGTCGCCGAGCGCAAGTCGGTGCGCGCGCTGTCGGACGAGGATCTGCTCGCCCTTCCCGTGCTCTACCGCGGCGCGCTCTCCTCGCTGTCGCTGGCGCGCGAGACCTCGCTCGACCTCGAGCTCGTCACCTATCTCGAAGGCCTGTGCGCGCGAGCCTATTTCTTCGTCTACGGCGTGCGCACGACCGCCGGCGCCAAGTTCCTCGCCTTCTTCCGCGCCGACTGGCCGGATGCGATCAGGAGCCTGTGGCGCGAGACCATCGTGTCGGCGCTGCTGATGATCCTCGGCGCGGTCGCGGCCTATCTGCTCGTCGCCAACGATCCGACCTGGTTCGACGCCTTCGTCCCCGGCGAGCTGGGCAGCGGCCGCGATTTCCAGGCGAGCGCCGAGGAGCTGCGCCGAACGCTCTACGACGCGCCGGAGGGCGGCACCGGCCTCAGCTTCTTCGCGACCTTCCTGTTCACCCACAATGCCCAGGTGTCGCTGATGTGCTTCGCGCTCGGCTTCGCGTTCGGCGTGCCGACGGCGATGCTGCTCGTCCACAACGGCACGATGTTGGGCGCGTTCTTCGCGCTCTTCCAGGACCGCGGCTTGGCGTTCGAGCTCGGCGGCTGGCTGTCGATCCACGGCACCACCGAGCTGTTCGCCATCGTGCTGGCCGGCGCCGCCGGCTTCCGCATCGGCTGGGCAGTGGTCTTCCCGGGCGAAGAGACCCGGCTCACCGCGGCGACCCGGGCGGGACGCACCGCGGCGATCGCGATGATCGGCGTGGTCATCATGCTGATGTGCGCCGGCCTGCTCGAAGGCTATGGCCGCCAGCTGATCACCGGCGACTGGACCCGCTACGCCATCGGCTGGACCCTGCTGCTGCTCTGGCTCGCATACTTTTATATTCCAAGGCGGCGCGCCGATGGTTGAGGCGCACGTTCTTGGCCCGCACGCGGCACGCGACCGGCGCAGCCTGGTCACTCCGGAAGGAGTCGACCTCAGCCTCGGCCTCGCCACCGGCGGTCAACGCGTCGGCGCGTTCGTCGTCGACCTGCTGATCATGGTCCTGGCGCTGATCGCGCTGACCCTGATCGTCGCCTTCTCGGCGGTCGGCTTCAGCGCCTCGGGCGGCGGCGAGTGGGCGCTGGAATTCGTCGGCGTGGTGTGGCTGCTCGGCTTCTTCCTGATCCGCAACTTCTACTTCATCCTGTTCGAGGCCGGCACCCGCGCCGCGACCTGGGGCAAGCGCGCCTTCGGCCTGCGCGTCGTCGCGCGGAGCGGCGAGCGGCTGACCAGCGAGAGCGTCGTCGCCCGCAATTTGATGCGCGAGGTCGAGCTCTACCTGCCGCTGTCCTACCTCATCTACGCGATGGTCGAGACCGACAGCGGCGACGCCCTGCTCGCCTGGGGCGGCGTGCTGTGGGTGCTGGTCTTCACCCTCTTCCCCTTCTTCAACAAGGACCGGCTGCGCGTCGGCGACCTGCTCGCCGGCACCTGGGTGGTGAACATCCCGAAGAAGAACCTCAGCTACGACCTCGTCACCCACGCCCCGATCGAGACGAGCCAGTTCAGCAAGGAGCAGCTCGACGCCTACGGCGTCTACGAGCTTCAGACGCTGGAGCAGGTCCTCCGCGACGCCCAGCCCGACACGCTGCGCCTCGTCGCCGGCACGATCCGCGAGAAGATCGGCTATTGGGGCCCGGGCGACGACTACGAATTTCTGTCCGCCTATTACCGCGAGGCCCGCGCCGTCATGGAGCGCGGCCTGCTGTTCGGAAAGCGCCGCGCGGACAAGCACGACCGCTGATCACCCCTCCGTTTCCAGGGAGGGGCCAAGATCACTGCAGTTCGTGGCGGCGCAGCGCGTGCCTCAGCTGATCGTAGGTGAGCTTCAACGCCTGGGCCGCTGCGCGCTGGTTCCAGCGGCATTTCTCGAGGGCGGCGGCGAGGATCGCTTTTTCATATTCGGCGACGGCGAGGCGGAAGTCGCCGCACTCGCCGGGATCGTAGGCGCCGGGCGCGGGCAAAGCCGGCAGAACCTGCTGCGCGCCGGCAGCTATCGCGTCCGGCTCCGCCTTGGGCCGCGACATGCTCGTCATCGGCGCCCAGGGCGAGGCGAAGGGGTCGAAGCTGATCTCGTCGATCGGCGAATCCGGAACGCCCCAGCGGTAGACGGCGCGCTCAATGACGTTCTTGAGCTCGCGGACGTTGCCGGGCCATTCATAGGTCAGCATGCGCTCGGTCACGCCTTGGCTGAAGCCCGGCCACAGCTCCCATTCCAGCTCCATCGCCATGCGCCGGCCGAAATGGTCGGCGAGCACCGGGATGTCGCTCTCGCGGTTGCGCAGCGGTGGCAGCGTGACGACCTCGAACGACAGGCGGTCGAGCAGGTCGGCGCGGAACCGCGATTCCTCGACCAGCCTGGGCAGATGCTCGTTGGTCGCGGCGACGATACGCACGTCGACGCGCAGCGGCTTGGACGCGCCGATCCGCGTGACCTCGCCATATTCGATGGCACGCAGAAGCCGGTCCTGGGCCGGGCTCGACAGGGTCGCGAGCTCGTCGAGGAACAGGGTGCCGCCGTCGGCCTCCTCGAAGCGGCCCGCGCGTCCCTTGGCCGCGCCGGTGAAGGCGCCGGCCTCGTGGCCGAACAGCTCCGCCTCGATCAAAGTCTCCGGCAGAGCGGCGCAATTCATGGTAATGAGAGGACCGTCCCAGCGGGAGGAAAGGTGGTGGAGACGTTCGGCGATCAGCTCCTTGCCGGTGCCGCGCTCGCCGATCACCAGCACCGGCCGATCGAGCGGCGCGGCGCGGCTGGCGCGCTCGACCGCGTCGAGGAAAGAGGTGGCCTGCCCCACCAGCTGCGTCGCCCGCTCCATTCCCGAAGCTTGGCGCAGAATCCCAGCTGTTGGCAACTTTTTTGTGAGCTTGGGCCCATCGGAAATGACCCTTTTCCGCGAAATTCCATGCACCACCAACGGTTGGCACACGCCTTGCTAAGCAACCGGCATGGCAAGCGACGACACTGCACGACTGCCCTTTGTCGGCATCAACCGGACGGCGGACGCGCCGCGCCCGGCGGAGTCGCTTCGCCGAATCCTTAAGGAGCCTGTGTTCATGGGAATTTTTTCGCGGACCCGCGACATCATCGCCGCGAACGTCACCGATCTGCTCGATAAGGCCGAGGATCCCTCCAAGATGATCCGAATGATCATCATGGAAATGGAGGAGACCCTGGTCGAAGTGCGCGCCTCGGCCGCCCGCACCATCGCCGACCAGAAGGAGATGCGCCGCCAGATCACCAAGCTGGACCGGGTCCAGGACAGCTGGGTCGAGAAGGCCGAGCTGGCCTTGTCCAAGAGTCGCGAGGATCTCGCCAAGGCGGCGTTGTTCGAGAAGCAGAAGGCCGCCGACCTTGCCGATCAGCTCAAGACCGAGATCGAGGTGCTCGACGACGCCCTGCGCGCGTCGGAGGCCGACATCGCCAAGCTTCAGAACAAGCTGCGCGAGGCCCGCACCCGCCAGAACGCGATCATGACCCGCATGGAAAGCGCGCAGAACCGCACCCGGATGCGCGAAATGTATGCCGGGCCCAAGGTCGACGAGGCCTTTTCGCGCTTCGACGTGCTGGAGCGCCACGCCGACCTCGCCGAGGGCGAGGCCGACGCGCTGAGCCTCGGCGCCGGGCCCAAGAGCCTCGACGACGAGATCGCGGAACTCAGGAATGCCGACAAGGTCGACGCGGAGCTGGAGGCACTGAAGGCCTCGCTGGCCCGCCGCACCAACGGCGGCGACGCCAAGCAGGAGGGGTAATCAAATGGAAGACGTGCTTATCCCTCTGATCGTCGTGCCGATCCTGTTCGTCGCGCTGCCGTGGCTGATCCTTCACTACGTCACCAAGTGGAAGGTCAATTCGAGCCTCACCGGCGAGGACGAGAAGATGCTCGACGAGCTTTACGAGCTCGCCCGCCGCCTCGAGGAGCGCATGAACACGATCGACCGCATCATGCAGGCCGACAATCCCGGCTGGCACCCGGTCGGCTACGAGCCGACCCGGCCGAGCCTCGACAAGCCCGCCGTCAGCGATTTCGAACCGCGCCGCAGCAATGCGCCGTCCCGCCAGGAGCGCATGTGATGGCTGGCCAGAACACCCGCTTCTATCTCGACAAGCAGCACGGCAAGTTCCTCGGAGTCTGCGCCGGAATCGCCGACTATTGGGGCGTCGACGTCACCATGGTGCGGATCGGCACCGTGATCAGTCCCTTCGTCATCGGCCCGCTGGTCCTCCTCGCCTATTTCCTCATTGCGTTCATGGCGCCGAACCGGCCCCGCGAGCTCGACGAGCTGGCGCCGGCCGAGAAGGAATTCTGGCAGAAGGTGCGCAAGAACCCGAAGCGCAGCGCCCGCACGGTCCGCGCCCGTTTCCGCGAGATCGACCGCCGCCTCGCCGACGTCGAAACCTATCTCACCAGCCCCGACCGTCGTCTCGCCCGCGAGATCGACAGCCTGCGCTGACCATTCACAGGGGGAATTGAATCGTGGATCCCGACAAGCTCGCCTTCTTCCAGACCATCTTCCCGTTCATCGCGATCATGGCCTCGCTCGGCATCGGCGGCTGGGTGCTGACCACCTGGCTGAGGATCAAGAACGGCTACCCGCTCGACGGCGCCTGGGGCCAGGCGGTCTATCCGAAGAAGAGTGACGAGGCGATGGAGCGCATCAAGCTGATCTCCCAGGAGAATGCGCAGCTCCGCGCCGAACTGGGCTCGGTCAAGGACCGCCTCGCCAATGTCGAGCGGATCGTCACCGACGACAGCCACCGGCTGTCGCAGGAGATCGACGCCCTTCGCCTGACCAAGAACTGAGAGACGCTGCCATGGACATCGGGTTGATTCTGTTCTTCTTCATCGTCGTCGGCATCCCGGTCCTCGCCGGAACGGGCGCCAAGCTGTTCAGCTCATGGCTCAAGCACAAGCGGGACATGGCCCTGGCGCTGAACGCCGAGACCGCCGAGAAGGCCGCCCAATATGCCGCGCATACCGAGCGGCTGGAGCAGCGCGTGCGGGTGCTCGAGCGGATCATCACCGACAAGGGCGTCGACGTCGCCGACCAGATCGAGGCGCTTCGCGACAAGCCGCTCAACTGACGCGCGCACGGACAGCCAGGAGAGACGAAGATGAGCAGCAATGTCGTGATCATGGTGGTTCTGATCGTCCTGATCACGTCGATCGCGGGGGTCATGCGGGCGAAATATTCGGTTCGCAGGGACCGTCACGGCAACCCGCTGCCGGCCCACGACAGCGCCGAGACCGAGCGGATGCGCGAGGAGATCAGGACCTTGAAGGAGCGGCTCGCGGTGCTCGAGCGCATCGCCACCGACCGCAACCACAGCCTCGAGCAGGAATTCGAGCGGCTTCGCGACCGCTGAGGAGGGTGCAGATGGACGGCATGCTCACGACCATGATCGTCGCGGTGGCGGGCCTGGCCGCGTTCCTGCTGCTGGTGGCCGCCCTGCTGCGCGGCTGGACCGACTGGCTCGCTCTGAAGCGCGCCGAGCTTGAAGCGCAAGACCAGGCGCCCGACTCGCCGACGCCGGCGGCGCGCATCGAGCTCGCCGACTTGAAGGCGCGTGTGAGACGACTTGAAGCAATCGCCAACGGCGTCGAATAATGACGAGCCGCGCGAAACGGTCTAACGCGCGCTCATGCCTTCTCTCGACGATGTTTACGACGATTACGAGCTGCTCGACGCGGACGACCGCTACCGGTTGCTGATCGACCTCGGCCGCGCGCTGGAGCCGATGCCCGACGCGCTCAAGACCGACGCCACCCTGGTGCGCGGCTGCTCGGCGGCGGTGTGGGTCTATCCGGTCCCCCAGGCCGACGGCCGGCTCCATTTCCTCGCCGACAGCAATGCGGCGATCACCAAGGGCATCGTCGCGCTGATCCTGCTCGCCGTGCAGGACCGCGCCCCGGCCGAGATCGCCGCCCTGGACATCGAGGGCGCGCTGGGGCGGTTCGACCTCAGGAACCAGCTCAGCTCCAACCGCACCCAGGGCATTCCCAACATGATCGCGCTGGTGCGCGAGACGGCGTCGCGGCTCGCGGCGTGAGCGAGGCGAAGGCGCCTGCGGAGGGCTTCGATCCGAAGCGCTTCATGTCCTATGTGCGCCGCGTCGGGCACGGCGGCACGCTCGGAATCGACTATGTCGACCATGGCCCCGACTGGGCCGAGCTCAGCCTGCCCTATGACGAGAAGCTGATCGGAATGCCGGACAGCGGGATCATCGCCTCCGGGCCGATCATCAGCCTGATGGACATGGCGACCAGCGTCGCCATCTGGTGCCGGCTCGACCGCTTCCGCCACCAGGCGACTCTCGACCTCCGCGTCGACTATCTGCGCCCCGCGACGCCGGGACGGACGGTGATCGGCCGCGGCGAATGCTATGCGGTCACGCGCAGCGTCGCCTTCGTGCGCGGAACCGCCCATGACGGCGACCCCGCCGACCCGGTCGCCCACGTCACCGGCACCTTCATGTTCACCGAGTAACGCTTGGCTCGATCAGGACCGGGAGAAGGCGTCCGCCCCAGTGCCCGTACTGCGCCAATAGTCGGCGAGCCCGATCTCACCGAGAAGGTCACGAAAGCGCGGATCGGCGTGCATCTGCCGGCAAGGCGGCGAGAAGAGGAATTCGGTGCCGCGCTGCTCGGGCGGCGTGTAGCCGCCTTGCTGCGGCGTGAAGAAGACGGGCGCTACGCGAAACCCGCGGTTGAAATAGAGCGCCTCGGCCGCGGCGAATGCCTCGTCCAGGCGGCCGAGGTGGGCGCTTATCTTGACGGCGTTGGTGCAGAAGCCGGCGCCGGCCGGCGCGGCGGCCATGTTGGCGCGCACCGCGGCTTCGATGTCTGCCGGGCTTCGGGTCATGATCGCGCGGACGCTGAGCTCGACGATCTCGAAATCGCGGTCCGGAATTCCGATGGGCCGGTTGGCGGCGTCGCCGATCAGCGCGAGCGCCCGGGTCGCGCGGCCGGTATAGGCATAGAGCCAGATGCGCGTGAACCAGATTGCGAACTGGCGCGGCCACATGCCGAGAGCGCGGTCGATCACGCGATCGCTCTCCTCGAGCCGATCGGCACAGAACAGCAGCCAAGCCAGCCAATATTGGTAGAAGGGCAGCGCGCTGGCCGCCTGCCCAGCCCGCTCGAGCGTTGCCACCCCGTCGCGAAACCGCCCAACATCGGCGAGCACCCGTGACAGCGCGCCGCGCGCCTCCAGCTGCGCCGGATCGCGGTCGAGAACGCGCCGCAACGCCGTCTCAGCGGCCGCCCAATTGCGGTAGATGGGCACTGCCAGGGCCTCCGCCGCCAGCGCATGGGCATTGCCTGGATCGAGCTCGAACGCACGGCGCGACGCCGACCGGGCGCGCGCGTGGACATCACTGGCCGTTTCCGGCGGCGCGAACTGTACGCTGAGCTGATAGGCGAGCGCGAGCATTCCCCATCCGTCGGCAAAATCGGGGGCGATCGTCACGGCCTCGCGAAAGGCGCTGACGGCGTTCGCCATGTCCTCGGCCCAGCCGCGGCGCAGCGACTCGACCCCCCGTTCATAGAGCTGGGCGGCGGCCGTAGGTACGACCGGACGGGCGGCCCGGGAGCCGAGCCAGATGCTGGCGGTGGCGATTCCCAGCGCCGCTCCGCCCAGGATCAGGGCGCGGCGATCGAGGCCGGTCCGCACACCGGCCACGCTGGGTCTCGAGTCCAGCCTGGCCGGCGATGCGGTGGACTCGGCTTCATCCCGCAGCAGCCGATATCCCACCTTCGTGATCGTCTCGATGTGGAAGCTGCCGCCGGCGGTGGTTCCGGCCAGGCGGCGGAGCTTCGAGATCACCCGGTCGATCGCGTTTTCGCTGACAATCCGGCCTTCCCAGCAGGCGTGAATGAGGTCGTCGCGCGACAGAATCTCTCCGTTCGCGTCCGCGAGCGCGACCAGGACCTGCATGACACGCGGCTCGACAATCTCCGCGCCGCTCGGGCCGATGATCTCGCGCGTCGCCGGGCGGACCTCCGCCGTGCCGAGCCGGAATGGGGGGCTGTGCGCCAGCACGACCGCAGTCCTGCTCATATCCGCTCCGCTCCGCGGTCAGCCAATCATCAGGCTTCGATCAGCCTCGGCGGCCACTTCATCAGGCCGAGATCCTGTCGGCTCCGCCCTGCCGATGCGATCCCTCGACGGGCGGCGCCAGGCGCCGCGCAGGACAGGAGATGAAGAGATGATCCGCACTATCCTTCCGCTCGCCGCATTTCTTACCACTCCCGCGCTCGCCGCGGAACCTGCGTCCGAGGACTACGCCTTGCCGCGCCTCGTCGCCGTGGAGGCGAGGATCGAATTAAGCGACCTCGACCTGCGAAGCCCGGCGGCCGTTGCCGAGCTCCATCGGCGCGTGTCTCGTGTCGTCGATGACATGTGCCGACCCGTCTCTGTCCCGGCAGGCCTGGGTCGCGGCCGTCTCGACGGCAATTGCGCTCGCCGGGCGCGGGCAAGTGCGCGCGCTCAGATCGAGCGGGCGATCGCGGCTCGGGCCGGCAGCCTGGAGACGGCAATGACTATTCGCGGCGCGCGGTGACCGGCGCGCTCATCAGGCCGAGCGGATCGGACGTGTTCCCGCTGAGCACGTCGCCGCGCCGCTCGAAGGTGAAGCTGTCCGCCATGTAGCCCGGCGGACCGGACACGACCTCGGCATTGTGGCAGGTGACCTGGATCGGCGCTTCGCCGGCGACCGCGCAATCCTGCCGCACCGACTGGCGGCCCATCGAGGTCGTCGCGTCGAGCTCGATCCGCGCCGTCGCGCCCGTGGCCACGAGCGTGCCGCGATAGGGTGTGCCGTTGATGGTCCACGATATCCGCCAGCGCCCGTCGATGTTCGCGCCGCTAGCGCTCGGCGCCGGCGCTTGTGGACTTGCCGCCACCGGCTCAGCCCGGCTGGGCGCGTCGGCCGCGGCGGTGTCGCCAGCCCAGGGCCGCGCGACGAGAAGCACAGCGACGATCAGCAGAGCGGCGCCCGCCACCGCCGATGCCAGAATGAGCCCGGTGCGGCGCGGTGACGTCTGCGCCGTCGGACCGCGAGAATGCGCCGCCGGGGTCGCGGGCCGCTCGGCCTGCCAATTCTCCGCGCCGGAGACGAGGTCTATGGAGCGCAGAAGATCGTGGAGCGCCGCAGGAGCCCCGCGGCCGTCCCAGCCGGAAAAATCAATCCCATGGATCTGCCGGAAGCCGAGCGGCGGCACGGTCCCGTCCAGCAGGAGCGGCACCAGTCGGTTGCGATTGCGGCCCTCCGCGGCCTCGTCCTTGACCCAGTGCGACGCCACCGACGCGCCCGACCAGGCGACGATCACCACATCCGCCGAGTCGAGTTCGCGGGCGATCTCCAGGGAGAAGTCGGACCCGCCGAATATCCTGCGGTCCCACCAGACCTCATGGCCGGCATGTTCGAGGAGCTGGGCGATCGGGCCGATCAACTCCCGGCCCTCGCGCGCGTAGCTCAGGAACAGTTTGGCCATGGCGCCCCGCTGTCGAAGCCGGGAGCCTCGCACCGCCGGTCGGGCATGACAAGAGCGTGGCTCGCGACGTCAGAAGCCGGCGCGGCGCTCCTCCGAGCGCTTGAGCACGTCATAGGCGGCCTGGATGGCGTGGAAGCGCTTGGCGGCTTCGGCGTCGTTCGGGTTGGTGTCGGGATGATTGGCCTTGGCGAGACGGCGATAGGCGACTCGCACCGCCTCGAAATCCGAGTCGGCTTCAAGCTCGAGCAGCTCGAGGGCGCGCATCTCGTCGCGGCTTCGGCTGCCGTCGCCCGGCCCGCCCCAGCCATAATGGCCGGCGCTCGCGAACGCGTCGGCGCCCATCCGCTCCTCGGCCTCGCGCTCCGCCGCGGCTTCGGCGGTCAGCCCCTCGAAATAATTCCAGTTGCGGTTGTACTCGGCGGCGTGGACCTCGCAGAAATACCAGCGGTCGCGGCTGTTGGGCGACTTCGGCGCGGGCCGGTCGCCGGGCTCGTTGCAGCCGTGGCGATCGCACAGGCGCACCGATTCCGCCGCGCGCGCGCTGCCATAGCCGCGCCAGCGCGGAAAACCCCAGTCGTTCGATCGTCCCGGTTTCGCCATGAGCCTTCATCTAGGGATTGAAACGGCAACGGGCCATGACCCAAAGGTCACGGCCCGTCATTTTAACTCCGCTAGGCGGCGGCCAGTGCCGCCGCGACAGCTTAGCGGTACATCATCCCACCGCCCATCGCTGCGCCGCCGACGATGGCGACGGCGACCGCGGTCACGACCAGGCCGGTGACGATCGCGCCGAGCAGGAACCAGATGATGATGACCACCGCCGTATAGCCGACCGCCTTCTGCTGCGGGATCCCGAGCACGGTCATGCTGCCGAGATACATGAGGTAGGCAGCATAGCCGTAGCCGGCGAGCACGACGAGAAGGCCAAGGATCGGAATGAACCCGCCGATGAACCCCGCCAGCCAGACCGGCGTGCTTGCGTAAACCAGCAGCTTCAGCGCCGCATTGTTGGTGTTGCGGCCATCGAAGCTCGGCGCCAGCGCGCCTGCGATGATCCCCATCAGGAAGAGAATGCCGAGACCGACGGCAAGGCTCAGCGCCGCCGTCACGAGCACGAAGGTGAAGCCGAGCGCGCCGGCGAAGATCAGGCCGCCAAGCAGCGTTCCGACGAACGGCAGCAGCGCGAGCGGCAAGGCATAGCCGAGGATCAGCCGGCCGGCATCGCCGGACTCCCCAGCGATCTGGGCCCATTCGGGCCGCGGCTGCGTGTTGATGTTGATGGCGCGTTGAACCAGGTTCATGAGACCCCCTCCCTGAATTGATCTGGAGCAACTCTAGGCGATTCGTACGGGAGCGCAACAATGCCAGAGGGTCTGTAAGCCGGGTTCTGTCCATCCCCGCTTGCGCGGAGACTGTGCGGCCATTCCTCTCGCCCTGCCCTTGCGGACAGGATCCAGCAACCAACCCGGGCGACGAGCCGGAACGTGGCCCATATGCCGCCCCTATTCGGTCTTGCTCCCGGTGGGGTTTACCGTGCCGGTCCCGTTGCCGGTCCCGCGGTGGGCTCTTACCCCACCCTTTCGCCCTTGCCGGGCCGAAGCCCGGTGGTCTGCTTTCTGTGGCACTTTCCCTGGGGTCGCCCCCGCCGGCCGTTAGCCGGCACCGTCGTTCCGTGGAGCCCGGACTTTCCTCGGGCGCTTGCGCGCTCGCGGCCGCCCGACCCTCTGGCGCGGCCTAGATAGGGCTTCAGCGGCGGAAAGCCAATCAGTCGTCGCCCTGAGGGCGCGGCAGCAGCAAGGCGAGCAGGATCATCCGGCATTCGGCGTCGATGTCGCCGTCGATCAGCTCGGGACGGAAGCGCCGCTGGAAGGCGATGATCGCCGCCAGCTTGTCGCTGACGTCGTAGCCGAAGCGCTCCAGCGCGAGCAGGAAGCCGGCCTCGGTCCAGTCCGGGTCCATCAGGTTCTTCGTCGGGCGCGGCAGCGCGAGGCGGAGGCGCGCGAGCTGGCCCCAGGGAAACAGCTCGCCCGGGTCGCGCTTGCGCGCTGGCGCGACGTCGGAATGGCCGACGACATTGCCGCGGCCGATCCTGTGGCGCTGCTTGATGTCGGCGACGAGCCGGATCACGGCGTCGATCTGCGCGTCGGGGAACGGCTCATAGCCGTTGCTGTGGCCGGGATTGTCGATCTCGATGCCGATGCTGTCGTCGTTGACGTTGGTGAGGCCGCGCCAATAGCTGCGGCCGGCATGCCAGGCGCGCCGCTCCTCGGGCACGAGCCGGACGACCTCGCCGACCTTCGTCACGAGATAGTGGGCCGATACGCCCGCCTCGGGGTCGCACAGCTTGGCGATCGCCTCCTCGGCGCTCAGCATGTCGGTATAATGAAGCACGATCATAGAGATCGGCCGCGAGCGTGCGTCGTGGTTCGGGGAAGGCCGCTCGATATACTCGGACATGGGCCGCGATCCCGCGCCAAAAGGCGCCTGAGGTCAACCTAAATCAGGCGACTCGGCGCGACGCTGCGGCGGCCGCTGCCGCCGGCACGTAGAGCCCCCTATTCTCGGCATCCGACACGAAGCGGTCGGTCTGGCCGATCACCGTCTCCGCGGCGCCAAGCATCAGGGCGCCGTGCGGCGCGAGCGCGTCGGCCATGCGCGAGAAAGCGAGCCTGCGCATGTCGGGCGCGAAATAGAGCAGCACGTTGCGGCACAGGATCATGTCGAACTGCTTGGGCTCGGGCGGACGCTCTACGATGTTGCGCACCTCGAAGCGGACCATGTCGCGCAGCTTCTGGGAGATCTGCCAGCCGCCCTCGCCTTCCTCGCCGAACCAGCGCACCATCTGCATGACAGGGAGACCGCGCTGAACCTCGAACTGGCTGTACTTGCCGGCCCGGGCGCGGCCGATCGCGGAGCGCGAGATGTCGGTGCCGACGATCTCGATTTTCCAGCCGCGCCAGCGCACTTCCTGCTCGGCGAAGGTCATCGCGATCGAATAGGCTTCCTGCCCGGTCGAGCAGCCGACGCTCCAGATCGCAATCCGCTTCTCCGCAGCGCGCGCCGTCTCGATGCGCTTCAATGGACCGCCCATCAGCAGGTCGAACGGAAGCTTGTCGCGGAAGAAGAAGGTCTCGTTGTTGAGCAGGGCCTCGATCACCTGCTCGGTCAGCGCCGGCGACGAACCGGTGACGAGCTTGGTCACGAGATGGTCGAGATTCTCGAACCGGTGCTCGCGCATGATCGGCGCCAGCGCGGTGTCGATGCGCCAGTTGCGGTTGACCGCCAGCTGCTGCCCGGTGCGCGTCTCGAGCAGACTGGCGAGAATGCGACGCGATGAACTGCTTACTTCCACGCACCATCTCCAAGGCGTTTCGCGACTCGGCGGGCGAGGTCGCGCGGCGGCAGCACGGCGCTGGCGAGACCAGCCTCCGCGACCGCGCGCGGCATTCCCCATATTGCCGAACTGAACTGGTCCTGCGCCAGGATGACGCCCCCCGCGGCCGCCAAGGCGTGGCTGCCGGTGAGCCCATCGCGGCCCATGCCGCTGAGCACGACGGCGAGGCCGCCGCGGCCGTACACTTCCGCCACCGACGCCAGCATCGGATCGACCGAGGGCAGGCAGCCGGACGGGGCGCGGCGCGTATCGAGCTTGATCCGCACGTCGCCGCCGCGGCGCACCACGCAGAGATGAGCCGTGCCCGGCGCGACATGGATGCGATCGGGGATGAGCGCGTCGCCATCCTGGACCACCCGCGCCTCGCGGCCCGACGCCGCAGCGATCTGCCGGGCGAAGTGCGGCATGAACAGGGTCGGCAGGTGCTGCGTGATCAGGATCGGGATCCCGGTCGGCTTGGTGAGGCTGGCGAAGAATTCGTTGAGCGCGTGCAACCCGCCGGTCGAGGCGCCGATTGCGAGGCAGGTCGGGATGCAATTGGACACTTCGCGCAGCTGGATGACGCTCGCTGCGGCCGGCGCCGAGTCCGGCTCGCGTTCGGCCACGCTGGCCCGGCCGATGCGCCGAACGCGATCGGCGAGCACTTCGGAGAAGCGGCCGCCGAACATGCCGGCGATCGGCTTGGGGAGCGTATCGGCGGCGCCGGCGGCAAGCGCCCTGACCGTGCTCTCCGCGCCCTCATCCGCACCGGTCGACACGACGAGAACGCGGGCCCCTTTCCCAGCGGCGATGATATCCGGCAATGCGGCGATGCCGTTGCCGGTCGGCATTTCAAGATCGAGTAGGACGATGTCGACGGGAACGCTCTTCAGCGCGTCCAACGCTTCCCCGGCGCTGCTCGCGGTGGCGACGACCTTCAGGTCGGGATGCGACTGGACCATGCGCGTCAGCACGGCCCTCGCCACCGACGAGTCGTCGACGATCAGCAGTCGGATGGGATCGGCGCCATTGTCGCCTACCCCTGACTGCCGCGCCTGCATTGCAGGCTGCGCGGTCACGCGACTCCGACGATCTGCAGCTTGGAGTGGAGCGTCTCGCGGTCGAACGGCTTCATGACATATTCGTCGGCGCCGGCCTCGATCGCCGCCCGGATATGGGCGAGGTCGTTCTCGGTCGTGCAGAACACGACCTTGGGCTCGCCGCCGCTTTCCGCCCGGCGCAAGGCGCGCAGGAACTCCATGCCGCTCATCACGGGCATGTTCCAATCGAGCAGGATCACGTCCGGCATGGCATTTTCGCAATGCGCCAGCGCGGCGCGCCCGTCCTCGGCCTCCTCGACGGAAAACTCAAGGGTTTCAAGGATATGCCGCGCGACCTTGCGGATCACCTTGCTGTCGTCGACGACCAGGCATGTCTTCATCGGGGAGGCTCACTCTCGTTGTGTGCGAACGATGCTTACCGGCAAGTAGTAAGCACAACTTTAAATCGGCGACCGGATTATGCGGCTTCTTCCAACGGCGGTCCGGCGATCAGCGCGTGCGGGTCGACGAGCAGCAGCAGGTCGTCCCCAGCCTCGACCATGCCGGAGGAGACGCGGCTCCAGCCCGGCCCCGGCGAGGCCTTGAACGGGACCGGCTTCCCCTTCGATTCCACCACGTCCTCGACCTGCTCGACGAGCAAGGCGTAGGTGTGCCCGCCCGACGGGACGACAATCGCTTCGGTGGAGCCGATCGCGGCCTGGTCTTCGAGACCGAGCGCAGACCAGCTGTCGATCACCGTCAACACCCGGCTTCGCAGCGCAGACAGGCCGGCGACATGATCGGCCGTCCCCGGAACCGGAGTGAGGCCCTCGAGCTCGACCACCGCCTCCACGTCGGCGGCAGGAAGTGCGACGCGGCGGCCGGCCAGGCGGACGATCAGCAACAGGTCAACCATGATTGCTCGCCTTCTCGCTGGCGCCGAGCGCGTCGAGCAGAGCGGCGCGGTCGTAGCGGTAAATGGTATCGGAATCGTCCGCGGGCTCCGGAGTCGCGCGCAGGCGCAGCACCTGGGCGCCCGGCGGCGCGGCGGGCAGCGGCGTGTCCGCGCTGGCAACGAGGAGATCGGCCTCGACGCCCTCCCCCGCCTCGATCACCTCGTAGCCGAGGCTCTCGACCAGCGGCCGCAACATATTGTCCATCCATGGGTCGCCGAGCGGCATCGCGCAGACTCGGCGCGCTTCGCCCGCGGTCACGGCGTCGCAATGGGCGAACAGCCAGTGCGGGTCGACGAGCTCGACCTGCTCGCCGTTGATCAGGATGACCCCGGCAATCTCGCCCGCGGTGCGCGAGCGGCGCAGCTTGCCGGCGAGCGGCACGATGTCGATCACCGAGTCGAACGCGTAAGCCAGCTCGCCGAGGCCGTCGCTGAGGCGAAGGATTCGGATCTTCTCGCGGTCGGGCGCCTCCGTGCAGCCCGCCATCGGCAGGATCGCGCCGTCGATCGCGACGCGCAGGCGGCCGGCGGTGAACTGGATGGCGTCGGGAGAAATGTCCTCGATCCGCTCGACCACCGCGAGCCGCACGGCGCGGCGGCCGCCGTCGAGGCCGCGGAAGACGAGCAATTGGGCATGCTCCTCGACCCGCGCCTTCTTGGCCGTTTCGGCGACGCGATGCTCGCGGTCGGTTTCCTGCTCGGCGATCGCCGCCTTGCTGGCGATGCCGGAAGGATCGAGCAGCAGGACCGGCCGGCCGTCGTCGGCGAGCGTGGTGCCGGCATAGAGGCCGGCGGCCATGATCGCGGGCGCGGCGGGCTTCACCACCAGCTCTTCGTGATCGAACACGCCGTCGAGCAGCAACGCATAAACGTCGCCGCCCGCCGGCTTCAGAAGGATGATCGTCTGGTCCTTGCCGCCCTTGTTGCGCGGCAGGCCGAGCAGGTCGGTCAGAGTGATCAGCGGAACCCGGCGGCCGCGGATGGTGGCAATGCAGGAGTCGCCGATCGTCTCCAGCTTCACGGCGCTGCCGCTGGTGCGCAGGATTTCGTCGATCGCGGCGCGCGGGATGGCGAAGATCTGGCCGCCGGCGCTGACCGTGAGCGCGGGGATGATGGTGAGGGTCAGAGGCACGCGGATGGTGAAGCGCACGCCATGGCCGAGCTTGGAATCGACCTCGACGAGGCCGCCGATCCGCTCAATATTGGCGCGGACCACGTCCATGCCGACGCCGCGGCCGGAAATGGCGGTGACTTCCTGGGCGGTCGACAGGCCAGCCTCGAAGATGAGGCCAATCTTCTGCGCCTGCGACAGGCGCTCGGCGCGCTCCGGAGTCAGAACGCCGCTGGCGAGCGCCTTCTTGACCAGCTTGTCGCCGTCGATGCCGCGGCCGTCGTCGACCACTTCGATGAGGATCTGGTTGCCCGACTGGCGCGCGCACACCTTGAGCGTGCCCGCGGCCTCCTTGCCGGCGGCAGAGCGCGCCTCGGCCGGCTCGATGCCGTGGTCGATGGCGTTGCGGACCATGTGGGTCAGCGGATCGCGGATCATCTCGATCATCTCGCGGTCGAGCTCGACGTCGCCGCCGTCGACCTCGAGGCGGACATGCTTGTCGAGTTCAGAGGCGATGTCACGGACCATGCGCGGCAGCGCAGCAAAGAGATTGTCGATGCGCTGCATGCGCGTGCGGGTGATCGCGTCGCGGATCTCGGCGATGCAGGCGGAGACGCGGTCGAACGCCGCCTCGACCGCCAAGTCGGTCGGCGCGTCGCGCAGCCGGCGGGAGAGCTCGTTGCGGGCGAGCACCGCGTCGGAGACGCCGCTCATCATTCGGTCGAGGAGGTCGACCGACAGCCGGATCGAGCGCTGCGCCTTGCGCGCGTCGCCGATCGCCACGTCGCTGCTCGTCACTTCGACGAACGGCGCGGCGCCGGGCTTCAGCGATTCGATCAGCAGCCCGTCATCCTCGGAAGCGAGGGATTCCCCGGTCTCGAGCGCGTGAACAAGCTCGCCGATCCGATCGATCACCGCGAGCACGCCGCTGACCAGGGCAGCGTCGGCGCCACGCTTGCCGGAGCGGACCTCGGCGAGCGCGTCCTCGGCGGCATGGCTCAGCGCTTCGAGGCGCGGCAGGTCGAAGAAGCCGCAATTGCCCTTCACGGTGTGGACGAAGCGGAAAATCTCGTCGAGGCGAGCGCGGTCGCCCGGCGCCGCTTCCCAGGCGACGATCTCGCCGCCCAGGGCCTCCAGCATGTCGCGGGTTTCCGCGATGAAGTCGTTGATCAGCTCGTCCATGGGTCCGTCCGCAGGTGGCGGCGGACCTTATGGCGAGCGGCTGGTAAAGAAGGGGTTTACCGCGTCAGAAACGCAGGCTCGCCCCAAGCAGGAGGACGCCGTCCTCGTCGTCGGCGAGCTGGATCTGGCCGCCGCCTTCGGCGACCAGGCTCTGCGCCAGCCACGCGGCGGCCGCGCGCGGCGCGAGATCGCCCTCGGCCTCGGCGCCGGTCAGCACCCGGCGCAGCTCCGGATCGAGGACGATGCGGGTGCCCTCGGCGCGGATGACGATGTCCATGCCGCCGGAATGGCGCTCTGCGCCGATGTCGAGCCGGCCGCCGCGGACCAGGGAGTCGCCGGCGATCAGCACCAGGTTGAGGAGGATCTTGAGCGCCGACTTACTCATCGTCGGCTCCTCGACCATCCAGCCGATCTGGATGCGCCCGTCGGTGCCGAACAGGCCGTCGATCGCCTGGCGCGCCTCGCGCGTGTCGACCTCGTCCGAGAAGCCACCCGCCGCGCCGAAAGCCAGACGGAAAAATTTGAGCTTGTTGGCCGACGCCCGAGCGCTCTCGCCGAGAAGGTCGAGGCAGCGCGCCCGCATCTCCGGGTCATGCTCGTCGGCGAGCAGCTCGATGCCGTTGTTGAGCGCGCCGATCGGGCTCAGCAGATCGTGGCACAGGCGCGAGCAGAGCAGGCTGGCGAATTCGTGGGACTTCATGCGGGGCGCGACGATCCGTGCGGGTTATCGGTTCAGGTTCTTTGGGCGGGAACGCCAAGACTTGCAAGGCGTCGGCTTTCGGCGCGGCGGCTTGAAGATTTCGGCTCCGACTCCATATCGGCTCCAGTGGGGGCGTCGCAAATCATAGAAGCGCGGGTGGCGGACGACGCTGCCGGATGGCGGCTCGATCGGGCCCTTGCCGCGGCGGTCCCGACGCTGTCGCGCGAGCGCCTCAAGGCCCTGATCTCGAGCGGCTCCGTCGCCGGCCCCCAAGGCATCGCGGTGCGCGATCCGGCGGCCAAGGCCGTCCCCGGCGGCGTCTATGCCGTCGAGGTTCCCGAGCCTAAGCCCGCGCACAACGAGCCGCAGGATATCCCGCTCGACATCCTGTTCGAGGACGACCACCTGCTGGTGGTCGACAAGCCTGCCGGCCTGGTCGTCCACCCGGCCGCGGGCAATTTCGACGGGACCCTGGTCAATGCCCTGCTCCACCATTGCGCGGGCCGCCTCAGCGGCATCGGCGGCGTGGCCCGGCCGGGCATCGTGCACCGCATCGACAAGGACACGTCGGGGCTTCTGGTGGTCGCCAAAACCGACCGCGCCCATGAAGGCCTGGCGGCGCAATTCGCCAAGCACAGTATCCACCGGCTATATTATGCGGTGGTCGCTGGCCTGCCGAAGCCGCCGTTGGGGACGGTCGACGCGCCGCTCGCGCGGTCGAGCGTCAATCGCAAGAAGATGGCGATCGTCGAGGAAGGCCGCGGCAAGCGCGCGGTCACCCATTACCGGCTCGTCGAACCGCTGCGCGGAGCGTCGCTGGTCGAATGCCGGCTGGAGACCGGACGCACTCACCAGGTGCGAGTCCATATGGCCTCGATCGGCCATCCTTTGCTCGGCGATCCGGTCTACGGACGCAGCCGTCCGGAGCATAAGGACGTGTTGAAGCGTTTGAATTTCGAGCGTCAGGCCCTGCACGCTGCCGAGCTCGGATTCGTGCATCCGGTCTTGAATGAAAACTTGTCGTTCAAAAGCGCCCTTCCGTCGGATATACAGGAACTGTTGAGGGCGCTCACCGTATAGGCACGAAAGGTGCCGGTCCGCAGCATAGCGGACAGCGCCCAGGGAGTTGAAGAAGACCGTCATGGCCACCGGCAGAAACGTAGCGACCATCCCGGCGACGGGCGGCGAAGCGGGGCTCAACCGCTATCTCGCCGAGATCAAGAAGTTCCCCATCCTCACGCCCGAGGAGGAATATATGCTGGCCAAGCGCTGGGCCGAGCATCAGGACACCGATGCCGCGGCCAAGCTGGTCAACTCCCACCTGCGCCTCGTCGCCAAGATCGCGATGGGCTATCGCGGCTATGGCCTGCCCGTCTCGGAGCTCATCTCCGAAGGCAATATCGGCCTCATGCAGGGCGTGAAGAAGTTCGAGCCCGAGAGGGGCTTCCGCCTCGCGACCTACGCGATGTGGTGGATTCGCGCGTCGATCCAGGAGTTCATCCTGAGGAGCTGGTCGCTCGTGAAGATGGGCACCACCGCGGCGCAGAAGAAGCTGTTCTTCAACCTCCGTCGGATGAAGAACCGCATCGAGGCGTTCGAGGAAGGCGATCTCAAGCCCGAGGACGTCGCCAAGATCGCCAAGGATCTCGGAGTCACCGAGGAAGACGTGATCTCGATGAACCGGCGCATGGCAATGGGCGGCGACACCTCGCTGAACGTGCCGCTGCGCGAGGATGGCGAAGGCACCTGGCAGGATTGGCTCGTGGATGCCGAGCCGCTGCAGGACGAACGCGTCGCCGACGCTCAGGAAAGCCGAGTCCGCCACGAGCTGCTCGTCGAGGCGATGGAATCGCTGAACGACCGCGAGAAGCACATTCTCACCGAGCGCCGCCTGTCGGACGACCCGAAGACGCTCGAGGAGCTCTCCCAGGTCTACAATGTCAGCCGCGAGCGGATCCGCCAGATCGAGGTGCGGGCGTTCGAAAAGCTGCAGAAGGCGCTGATGAGCCTCGCCGGCGAGCGCCGCCTGCTCACGGCGGGATAAAACCCTCCCCTCCCGCTTGCGGGAGGGGTTAGGGATGGGCATGTCCGCAAGCCCGCGCATGGCCGATACAACAGCCCCTCCCCTGCCCCCTCCCGCGCGCGGGAGGGGAAAGAAGAAGAAGCGCTCGCTCGGCCGGCGGCTGTTGCTGCTGCCGTTCAAGATCCTGTTCTGGTTCGTGGTGGTGAGCGTCCTGTGGGTGCTCGCCTATCGCGTCGTGAACCCGCCGATCACCTTCACCCAGATCGCCGACATCGCCGCCGGCAACGGCGCCCAGGGCCAGTGGATGAGCATCGCGCGCATCGACCGCGACATGGTGCGGGCGGTGATCGCGGGAGAGGACAGCAAGTTCTGCTCCCATCACGGCTTCGACCGCGAGGCGATCGAGGCGGCCTGGCGCCGCAACCAGGAGGGCGGCAGCGTCTTGCGCGGCGGATCGACGATCAGCCAGCAGACCGCGAAGAACGCCTTCCTGTGGCAGGGCGGCGGCTTCTTCCGCAAAGGCCTGGAAGCCTGGTTCACCCTGCTCATCGAGACGATGTGGTCGAAGCGGCGGATCATGGAGGTCTATCTCAACGTCGCCGAGACGGGGATCGGCACCTATGGCGCCAATGCCGGGGCGCAGCGCTACTTCAACCATGGCGCCGACCAACTGACCCGCCAGGAAGCGGCGCGGATCGCCGCGGTGCTGCCGCTGCCCAAGCGCCGCGCGGCGGTCGCGCCGGCGGGCTTCACCCGACGCTACGGCAACACCATCGCGGCGCGGATGGGCGCGGTCGAGCGGCAGGGGCTCGACTCCTGCGTCTATGATTAGAAGCGGGTGACGATGCCGGCGTAGAGCTCGGTATCGGAACTGTCGTCGTTGAGGCCGAGATTGAGGCCGGCGTCGAGCTGGACGTTGTCCGACACGCTCAGAGTCATCGACAGGCCGAGCAACGCCTCGGTGCTGGACCCGGCCGGGTCGTCATCCTGAATGACGGCAAGGTCGACCGCCGCTCCGAGCCGGTCAGAGAGAGTGATGCCGATACCGGCCGAGCCTCCGAACGATGCATGGTGCCCCTCCCCGTCCGAGTCCGGCTCGAGGCTCGCCTGAGGGGTGAAGGCGATCGACAGGCTGTCATTCAAGTCGAAGCCGAACGGAAGCAGGATGCCCGCGCTCCACTCGCCCGCGCCGATGGCATCGTCGCCAGTCGGAAGTGTGACATAGGCCTGGACCGCGGCGTTGGTCCCGGAACCATCCGGAGAGACCAGGTTGCGGCGCAGAGCGAGAGTGACATCGCCGATGCCCGAGTCCTCGTCCACCGCGAGCGGCGTCCGGGTGCGGACGTGACCGAAAGCGGTGAAGCCGAGCTGGACCTCGGTGCGCTCGTCGAGGCCGAAGCGAAGCAGGGTGTCGCCGACGAGGAAGACATCCTCGCGGGCGCCAAGCTCTTCGCTGCGTGTCCAGGACAGGCCCGTCTCGACCTGCACGTGCCCGGCATCGACGATGCAGGTGGAGCTGCCGAGGCCGGGTCGGTCGCCGCACAGGTCGCGCAACTGCTCTTGCGCCAGCGCGGGCGTTGCCGCAGCGAGCGCCAGCGGCAGCAGGGCGAGCCGCTTGATCAGAACGGCATCTGGAAGCCGGGCGGCATCGGGAAGCCCGCGGTGGCGTCGCGCATCGCCTCGGAGCCGGCCGTATCGGCCTTGCCCTTGGCGTCGTTGAACGCTGCGGCGATCAGGTCCTCGAGCATCTGCTTGTCGCCGCCGGCGAACAGGCTGTCGTCGATGGAGACTCCGGTGACCCGGCCCTTGGCGGTGGCGCGGATCTTGACCATTCCGCCGCCCGCCGCGCCCTCGACCTCGATGGTGTCGAGCTTCTGCTGGGCCTCCATCAACTTGTTCTGCGCGTCCTGCGCCATCTTCATGATTTCATCGATGTTCGGCATGTTCAGCTCCGTTGGTTGCCGGCCGTATAGCCAGCAAGCTCGGCATCGGGAAAGGCCTCGAACGCCGCCTTGACCATCGGCGAGTCCAACACCTCCTGGCGCTCGCGCTCGGCGTTGGTTTCTTCCTGCTCGAGCAGGCTCGGCTGCGCCTCGCCGTCCTCGGCGAGCTCGACCTGCCAGCGCATCCCGGTCGCCGCGTTGAGCGCGGTCACCGCCTCACGGGCGAGGTCCGGCATCGGCCGCGCGGGCCTCACCACCAGCTCGGGCGGCGCATAGCGGACCAGGCCGACATAATCGTGGAGCTGCTGGGCGAGATGGGCGTGGCCCTTCTGCTCGAGCAACGTGATCAGGGCCGGGAAGCTGGCCGGGGCCTGGCCGGAGGAGGTTTCCGCCGGCGGCGCAGACGGTGACGAAGCCGACGGACCCGACACTTGGGCGGGCGCGGCCCCTCCCCCGCTCGCCAGCCGCTGGGCGAGCTGGCCGGGGTCGGGCAACTCCGAGGCGTGGATCACCCGGAGCAGCGCCATCTCGGCGGCTTCGAGCGGCAGCGGCGCCCGGTTGACCTCGTCGAGGCCCTTGAGGAGCAGCTGCCACAGCCGGTGGATCATCGCGAAGGACAGGCGGCCGGACCATTCGGCATAAGCCTCGCGCTCCTCGTCCGACTGCGCCGGGTCCCGGGCGCCGCCGATCTTGGCGCGGGTGATTCCGTGGACCGCCTCGAGCAGCGAGCGGATCAGCGCGGCCGGCTCGACGCCAAGGTCGTACTGGTCCTTGACCGCGGCGAGCGCGCCCGGCGCGTCGCCGGCGAGCAGGAGACCGAGCAGACCGCGGATCGCGCCGCGGTCGGACAGGCCGAGCATCGCGCGGACCTGCTCGGCGGTGACCGTGCCGGAGCCGTGGGCGATCGCCTGGTCGAGGATCGACAGGCCGTCGCGGGCCGAGCCCTCGGCGGCGCGGGCGATCAAGGCGAGTGCCTCCTCCTCAACCTCGACTCCTTCCGCCTTCGCGACCTCGGCGAAATGGGCGGTGAGGCGGTCGGCGGGGATGCGCCGGAGGTCGAAGCGCTGGCAGCGCGACAGGACCGTGATCGGGACCTTGTTCACCTCGGTCGTGGCGAACAGGAATTTGACGTGGGGCGGCGGCTCCTCGAGCGTCTTCAGAAGCGCGTTGAACGCGTTCTTCGACAGCATGTGGACCTCGTCCACGATGTACACCTTGTAGCGCGCCGACACCGCGGAATAGCGGACCGCGTCGATGATCTCGCGGACGTCGTCGACGCCGGTGTTGGAGGCGGCGTCCATCTCGATCACGTCGATATGGCGGCCTTCGGCGATCGCGCGGCACGGCTCGCAGACGTTGCACGGATCGATGGTCGGGCCGCCCTGTCCGTCCGGGCCGATGCAGTTCAGCGCCTTGGCGATGAGCCGCGCGGTCGAGGTCTTGCCGACGCCGCGGACTCCGGTGAGCAGGAAGGCATGGGCGAGCCGGTCGCGCTTGATCGCGTTGGCGAGGGTGCGGACCATCGCCTCCTGGCCGATCAGCTCGGAGAAGTTCTGCGGCCGGTATTTGCGCGCGAGCACGCGATAGGGCTGCGCCGACTGCGGCTGGGGAGGCTCGTCGAGGCCGAGGCCGAAGGAATCAGACATGAGCGAACTCTACGCGCTGCAGCGAACGAAGCAGGAATCGGGGATCAGACATCGCGGCCGATCATGGCCATGCCGGTCCCTCTAGGACAGCGAAAAGTGCAGCGGCACCACACGCTGCGCGGGATCGGGTCCAACCGGTTAAGCCCGACCTTGCCCACAGCGCGGACCTGAACCAGAGTGGGCATGCGAGACGGGGGAAGTTCATGTTTGCCAGCATCATCATCGCCGCGGCGCTGCTTCCACCCGCCCCCGAGCTGACCCTGCCGCGGATCGACATCCCGCCGGCTTTGCGCGCGACGAATTGCGCCGACGCCGGCCAGCGAGAGGCGCTGATCAGCGAGATGGATCGGGTGATGGAAGCGACTCGGCCAGCGATCCAGGAGATGAACCAAGTCCTCGAGCAGCGGATGGACCGGCGCTCGGCGCGGCTCATCGAGCTTGGCGTGTGGACCGCGGACGATCGCGCGCGCTTCGCCCTGGACCTGATGAACCGGCCCGATTTCCAGGCCTATATGGAAAGCGGCGTCACCGTGATGTCGGGCATGATGAGCTCGCTCGAGACCGTTGCGAGCGCGACGAGCACTGAGCCGGAACGCTGCGAGGCCATGTTGCGCATGATCGGTTCGCTCGACGGCGCGGTCGCGGCCGGCGAGATCGGCTGGCGCGTGATCGACACGGCCTTCGCGGAGGAGGCGCGGCGCCTTGGCGTTTCGCTCGACTGAGCGGAATTGCGTCGCGGCAAAGCCGCGCCGTCGGTCCTGTCCGCCAGGCGGCAGGCCGTCCGTCATTCACCGACTCTACGCGCTGCTCCGGCGACGCTTCGCGTCGCCGTCACTGCGCTCGGCGGTTCATGAGGTGGGAGCCGGAACGACCCGGAACGAAATCGTTGTGGCTGCTTCCTTCCGGACCTGACCAGGTTGGCGACAATTCCGTCCGCCCGACTCCCGGGGGCGATATGGTCGAGGCGGCCGGAGGATGCAAGATGGCGCTGAACCTATCGGTAACCCGTGCCGGCTAGCGTCGCGGTCACGACGACCTGGCTTCCTCTCGGCGCTCTCTTCCTGGCCGCCATGAACGGCTGGACCATGTGGAGCTTCTGGGACGACAAGCGGCGCGCCCGCGCCGGGGCGAGACGGATACGGGAAGGCGACCTTCTCGGCCTGGCCCTGCTCGGCGGCTCGCCCGGCGCGCTTCTGGCGAGACGGCTATTCCGCCACAAGACCCGCAAGGAGCCCTTCTCGACCCACCTTCTGGCGATCGTCGCCCTGCAGATCGGCGCCGTCCTCGGGTTCCTGCTCCTTTAGCTATCCGTGCCGCGCCCGCCGCGGCGGGCCCTTCGACCGATGAGCGGGAGCCGGCCGAGCGCCGTCGTGGCGGCGGTTGTCGCGCGCGGCATCGCGGGGCGTTCCCTGCATCTGCTCGATGAGGAGACCGTCATCCTCGTCGCGGGCGGTGCGGGCGACGGCCTTCATGAAGCGGCCGGCGAGCGCGCTCGGGATCTCGAACGCGGTCTCGTTGGCGGCGATGCGGATGGCGCCGACCTCGTTGCGGGTGATGTGCCCGCGCCGGCACAGCAGCGGCAGCAGCCAGCGCGGATCGGCATTGTGGCGCCGGCCGACATTCATTCGGAACCAGATCGTGTCCTCGAAGCCCGGGCGATGGCCACGCTCGCGCTCGTCGCGGCGCCCCTCGCCCTGCTCGGCGAGCTCCTCGGGCGGCGGCAGCTTGGCGCGGTGGGCGCGGACCAGGGCGGCGGCGATCTCCTCGGGCGCGCGCTCGGCGAGCAGCTTGCGGCCGAGGTCGAGATCGTCCTCGTCGGCTTCGACGGGCTGGAGAAGCGTCTCCATGAGCCGCTGGCGGTCGCGGGCATGGACCGCTTCGGCGGTCGGCGCAGGAATCCACTCGGCATTGATCCGCGCCCCGCGCAACATCGCCTCGACGCGGCGGCGGCGCTGATAGGGGACGATGAGGATCGCAGTGCCCTTCTTGCCGGCACGGCCGGTTCGGCCGGAACGGTGCTGCAGAGTCTCGGCATCGCGCGGAATCTCGACATGGACGACGAGGCTGAGCGTCGGCAGGTCGATTCCGCGCGCGGCGACATCGGTGGCGACGCAGATGCGCGCGCGGCGGTCGCGCAGCGCCTGGAGCGCGTGGTTGCGCTCCGACTGGCTGTGCTCTCCCGACAAGGCCACCGCAGCGAAGCCGCGCTCGACCAGGCTGGCGTGGAGATTGCGGACATTGTCGCGCGTGGCGCAGAACAGCATCGCCGTCTCCGCCTCGTGGAAGCGAAGCAGGTTGACGACGGCATGCTCGATGCCGGCCGGCGAGACGGTGACCGCCTGATAGGTGATGTCGCCATGGCCGCGATCCTCGCCGACCGTCGAGATTCGCAGGGCATCGCGCTGGTAACGCTTGGCAAGAGCCACGATCGGCTTCGGCAGCGTCGCCGAGAACAGCAGGGTGCGCCGCTCCTGCGGAGTCGCGTCGAGGATCTCCTCGAGTTCGTCGCGGAAGCCCATGTCGAGCATCTCGTCGGCCTCGTCGAGAACGACGGCGCGGATCGCGGAGAGATCGAGCGCGCCGCGCTCGAGATGGTCGCGCAGGCGTCCCGGCGTGCCGACGACGATATGGGCGCCGTAGGACAGAGCGCGGCGCTCCTTGGACGGGTCCATGCCGCCGACGCAGGTCGCGATCCGCCCGCCCTTGCCGTACAGCCAGGCGAGCTCGCGACTGACCTGGAGCGCCAGCTCGCGGGTCGGCGCGATGACCAAGGCGAGCGGCTCGCGCACCGCCGGCGGGACACCGTCCTCCAGCAGCTCGCCGGCCATGGCGAGGCCGAAGGCGACAGTCTTGCCCGATCCGGTCTGCGCGGAGACAAGCAGGTCGCGCCCTTCCGCTTCGGGAGCGAGCACGGCGGCCTGGACGGGCGTGGGCGCGGCATAGCCGCGCGCGGCGAGCGCTTCAGAGAGAAGCGGCGGCAGATTTTCGAAAGTCATGAGCGCTCGCAAATGGGGATGAATCGTCCCGCGGACAAGGAGGGACGACGGGCGCGGCTCGAAAGGCTCAGGCGATGGTCAGAGTTACCGTGGCATCGAGGCCGTTCTCGCTCCAGGCCAGATCGATTCCGCCGCCCTGAGACGCAAGCACCCGGTTCATCAGGCGCAGGCCCTGGCCGCCCTCCCGATGACGACGTTCGATGGTGCGGCTGGAGCGTTCCGACCAGACCAGGCGGAGTGTCCGCTGGACGAGGGTGGAGGTCAGGTCGACCCGCCCGACCGTCCCGAGAGCGCCGTGCTTCGTCGAATTGCAGGCCAGCTCACCCAGCACGAGGGCGAGCGCGTCGACCGCGCCCTGTGCGAGCGGGGCGTCAGGCAACGGGCCGATGACGAGCGGGCAATCGGGGGTCGCATAGGGCTCGAGCAGTGCGGGAATCAGGCCGGCGAGAGTGCAGTCGGCGCCATGTTCAGACTTCATCGTCTGGGCGATTCCGAGACTGGTCAGGCGGCGCGTCATCTCGCGCGCGAAGCCCTCATGTTCCGGCTTGCCCCGGGCATAGGCGGAAAGCAGGCTGCCGACGACGACATAATTGTTGCGCAGCCGGTGGCGCATTTCGTCCGAGACCGCGTCGCGGAGCCGGTTCTGATTGACCCGATCGGTGATGTCCCGCGACGTCGCGATATAGCCGTCGACCTTTCCACCGGTACCGCGCAACGGCGACACACTGACTTCCCACCAGCGGGGGGTGCCCTTGGCGGTTGGGCAGAACGCCTCGAAACGGGCGACTCCGCCGGAACGCGCCCTCTCGATCGCGCTCTCGATCAGCGGCTGCGACTCTGCCGGCCAGAGGCTGGACCATTTGAGGCCCGCGATGGCGCAGAAATCGTCGACCTCCATGGCGCATTGGCCGTTGCGGTTCATGTAATCGACTGTGCCTTCCGACCCGATCACCTTGATGCAATCGGCGCTCTGATCGAGGATCGCGGCCAGCATGTCGGCCGACGCTCCCTCGAACGCAACGGCCAGGCGAGGCAATTCACTTGTTTCCATTTCAATCGTTTAGCATGGGATCGATTGCCTTGACACCCAGTCAGATCGCTTGGCCGGCGGCCCAGGCGCTGGCCCAGGCCCATTGGAAATTGTAGCCGCCGAGCCAGCCGGTGACGTCGACCGCCTCGCCGATCGCGTAGAGGCCCGGCACCTTCTTCGCCGCCATCGTCTGCGACGACAGCTCGGCGGTGCTGATGCCGCCCGCGGTCACCTCGGCCTTGGCGAAGCCCTCGGTGCCGTTGGGGTGGAACTGCCAGTCGGCGAGGCGGCGCGCGGCCTCCTCCAGCTTGCGGTCGGGCAGGTTGGCGAGCTCGCCCCACAGGCCGATCTTCTTGGCGAGAGTCTCGGCGAGGCGGTCCGGCAGCAGCTCGCCGAGCAACGTGTGGAAATGGGTGCGCGGCCGTGCCCGCTTCGCCGCCACCGCCCAGCCCGGCGCCTGCGCAGGCAGGAAGTCGATCCCGACCGGCTCGCCGTGGCGCCAGTAGGACGAAATCTGAAGGATGGCCGGCCCCGACATGCCCTTGTGCGTGAACAGGGCCGCCTCGCGGAACCGAGTCTTGTTCGCCTTGGCGATCACCTCGGTGGCAACCCCCGACAGATCGCGGAACAACGCCTCGTCGCCGCCCAGCGTGAGCGGGACGAGCGCCGGCCGAGGCTCGACGATCTTCAAACCGAACTTGCGGGCGAGATCGTAGGCGAAGCCGGTCGCCCCCATCTTCGGGATCGACGGTCCGCCGGTGGCGATCACCAGTGACGGCGCGGTCGACACCGTGTCCCCGTGGGTGACGCTGAACTGGCCGTCGGCATGGCCGACGTCGCGGATCGGGCTCGAAAGGGCGATGCGCACCGACCCCTTTGCGCATTCCTCCATCAGCATGTTGACGATCTGAAGCGAGGAGCCGTCGCAGAAGAGCTGGCCGAGCGTCTTCTCGTGCCAGGCGATGCGGTGCTTTTCGACGAGAGCGAGAAAGTCGCTCGGCGTGTAGCGGCTCAAGGCCGACTTGGCGAAATGGGGATTGGCCGAGTGAAACTGCGCCGGCCCCGCGCCGATATTGGTGAAGTTGCAGCGTCCGCCGCCAGAGATGAGGATCTTCTTGCCCGCGCGATCGGCGTGCTCGACGAGCAGCACGCGGCGGCCGCGCTGTCCGGCGGTGGCCGCGCACATCAGGCCGGCGGCGCCGGCACCGAGGATGATTACGTCATAGGAGGAAGACACGGAAGGAACTGCTTTCGATCGGGCTGCGGCGCGTCCCTAGCCTCCAACGGCCCTTCTGTCTGCCCGCCTCGTCGCTGAAAGGTGGAACGCCGAAGCCATCCTCGCGTTGATCCTGCCGGATCATCCAGTCGGGGGTGTAATGCGTTTTCAATCCGTTAGGCGGGCCGGTGTTTCCCGGGCCCGCTCCTTGCTATTTTCGACTCTGGCCTGTGCGGCGGTCGCGGTCGCGGCGGCGCCTGAGCCTGCACTCGCTCAGGGCGGCCTCACCGAGGCGGTGCGATCGGCCGTGCGCGGCGACCGCGAGATCGCGCGTTTCTACCAGCAGCGTGGCTACCAGCCGATCTGGGTGCGCGGCGGCACGCTCGGGCCGGAGGCTCAGCAATTGCTCCACCTCCTCGAAACCGCCGAGGCGGACGGTCTGAACCCGCGCACCTACCGGCCGAACGCGGTCGCCGATGCGATCGAGGAAGCGGCGGGCGGCGCGCCGCGGGCGCTGGCGCGCGCGGAAATGCTTCTGTCGCGGACCTTCGCCGAATATGTGCGCGACGCGCGCCGCGCCCGCGATATGGGCATCGTCTATACCGAGGCGCATTTCCGACCGGTCGTGCCGAGCAAGACGGTGGTGCTGATGGCGGCGGCGGCGGCGCCGAACCTGCAAGCCTATCTCGAATCGATCGGCTGGATGAACCCGCTCTACGCGCAGCTTCGCGGCGGCCTCGCGGCCCATCGCGGCCTGGGGGACGAGCGCCCGGCGATCCACGTTCCTTCGGGTCCGATCCTGCGGCCGGGCTCGACCGATCCGCGCGTGCGGCTGCTGCGCGCACGGCTCGGAATGATCCCCGACGGCCCCTATGATCGGGCGGTCGCCAATGCCGTTCGCGAGCTCCAGCGCGCTTATGGCCAGCCGACCGACGGGCTCGCCGGCCCGCTGACGCTTGCCCTGCTCAACCACGGCTCGCGCGAGACCCAGCAGCTGCTGCGCCTCAACCTGGAACGCGCCCGCGCCCTCCCCGCCAATCTCGGCCGCCGCTACGTGCTGGTCGACGCCGCGGCGGCGCGGCTGTGGATGTACGAGGACGGCGAGGCGGTCGGATCGATGCGCGTGGTCGTCGGAAGGCCGACCGAGCCGACGCCGATGATGGCCGGCACTTTGCGCTACCTGACGCTCAACCCCTATTGGAACGTGCCGCCCGATCTCGTCCGCGAGCGGATCGCGCCGGGCGTGCAGCGCGAGGGCCCCGGCTTCATCCGCAGCCGTCGCTACGAGGTCCTGTCCGACTGGACCGAGGACGCGCGCCGGCTCGACCCGTCCGAGGTCGACTGGAACGCGGTCGCGGCGGGACGGCAGGAGCTGCGCGTGCGCCAGCTGCCGGGCCAGGACAATGCGATGGGGCGGATGAAGTTCATGTTCCCCAACGACCTCGGCATCTACCTGCACGACACGCCGGACCGGTCGCTGCTGCGCGAGGAAGGGCGGCTGTTCAGCGCCGGCTGCGTGCGGCTGGAGGACGCGCCGCGGCTCGCCCGCTGGCTGTTCGGAACCGCGCCAAGGGCGCCGAGCAGCGCGCCGGAGCAGCAAGTCAACATTCCCGAGCCGGTGCCGGTCTACATCACCTACCTGACGGTGGCGCCGGAGCCGCAGGGCGTCGCCTTCCGCCAGGACGTGTACAATCGCGACCCGGTGCAAATCGCGGCGCTGAACCAGCCTCCGGCACGCCGGCGGCGCTAGAGCGCAAAAGAAAAGCGCCGCCGGGGATGGTCCCCGGCGGCGCTTTCCTCACCGTTCAGGCGATCAGCCGCGCTCGCCGCGCTGCACCGGAGCCTGATAGACGGGCTGCTGGGGCGCGCCCTGATAATATTGGCCGCCACGGGTGTAGCCGTCGACGCAGCCGTCATTGTTGGAATCGGCCCAGATCGCGCCGGCAAGACCGCCGACCACCGCGCCGGCAATCGCGCCTTCGAGAGTGCCGAAACCGGTCGCCGCACCGACGCCGGCGCCGCCGACCGCGCCGAGGCCCGCCCCGGCCGCCGCCGTGCCGAGCACGTTCTGGCAGGCCCGGCCCGTCGCCGGATCATAATAAGCGGGCGTGCCGGCATAATATTGACCGCCGCGGGTATAGCCGTCGACACGGCCGTCATTGTTGGCATCGGCCCACACCGCGCCGGCGAGACCGCCGATCGCCGCGCCGATCGCCGCCCCGGCGATCGGATCGCCGGCGAGCGCGCCGACGCCGGCCCCGCCGACCGCGCCGATCGCAGCGCCGGT
>NZ_JAANPA010000029.1 GCF_011320075.1 Sphingosinicella sp. YJ22
GCCCGTCCCGGTGCCGAAGCCGCCGCTGCCGGTGCCTGGGCCGCGGATCGGCGCGGTGCCGGCGGTCGCGTCGCGCCCGGTCCCGGCGATCGGCGCTGCGGGCAGGGGCGAGCGGACCGGCTGGCGAATGACGGGATCGGGAGCAACCACCGGCGTCGGCTGCGCCTCCAGGTTGGGCGGCGAAGCGGCCCCTTCGGGGCGCGGGTCGGCGGCGCGGAGGTTAGGAGCGGCCGAGTCGGTCGAGGGCGGCGGCGGTGGCGGCTCCTCGGCCGGCGGGGGCAGGTCCTCGGGCGCGAGGTCGACGAGCTTGAGCATGTCGTCGGGGACGAGCGGCGGGGCGTAGTCGAGGCCGCGCAGAAGGCCGATGGCGAGCAGGACATGGACCAGCGCGACCGGGATTCCGGCCCTGATCCGGTCCGCGGGGGCTGTGCGATAAGCCGCCATGATGGCCGGTTAAGCCGATCGCTCCTGAACCTCGCTTGAGCGTTGGATCGGCTCAGGAAATTTCGGCGCGGAACAGGGTCAGCTTGGCTTTTCCATAGGTTCGCTCGCTGTCGACCGCGAGGCCGGCCACGTCGACAGTCTCGTCCCTCGCGGTCTCCAGGCTGGCGAGCGCGCCCGGGGCGAGGGCGCCGGCGGCGACCAGGTTGGCGAGCGCCTTTTGGCCGAGCCCGGAGCGATAGGGCGGGTCCATGAGGACGAGGTGAAAGGGGCCGCCGGCGACGCGCGCGGCGTCCTGCTGGCGGATATTGGCGCGGTCCTCGGCACCCAGCCTGGCGACGTTCCTGTGCAGCGCCTCGATCGCGGCTCGGTCGCTCTCGACGAAGGTGCAGCGGGCCGCGCCTCGGCTCAACGCCTCGAGGCCGAGCGCTCCGGTGCCGGCGAACAGATCGGCGACGTTGAGGTCCTCGAAGCTGCCGAGGCGGCTCTGGAGCATCGAGAACAGCGCTTCGCGGGCGCGATCGCTGGTCGGGCGGGTGGCAAGGCCGGGCGGGGACAGGAGGGGACGGCCACGCCACTGGCCGGCGATGATCCTCATTTCTTGCCGCCGCCGGGGCGGCCGCGGGTCGGGCCGCGCTTGCTGCCGCGCGGGGTGGGGCGGGAGCTCGGGCGCTTCGGCTTGGCCCAGCCCTCGCCGCGCTTCAGGCGCTTGGGCTTCGCCTCCGATTCCGGCGCCGGGGTTGCCACCGCCTCGGTGGCGCGCGGCGGACGGGCAGGCCTGGCGGTCTTCGCCAGCCGCCGCTCGGTTTCCGCTCGCTGGTGAGGCCGCGCGGCACGCTCGGTCCGGGCGGGCCTTTCACCCTCGCGGCACGGACGCGCGGGAGCGGTTGTCTTCGTCGGCCGCTCGGTCTCCCCTCGTTGCTGCGGTCGCGCGGGACGTTCGGTCCGGGCCGGCCGCTCCTCCTCGCGGCGCGGCGGCCGTGGTCGTGCGGGGTGGCTGGCGGCGCGCGTGGGCCTGTCACCCTCGCGCTCGATCGGCGCCTCAAGCGGCTGGCCGCCTTTAAGGCTGGCGCGGAAGGCGACGAGATCGACGCGGCGGATCTCGTCGACGGCGCCGACCGGCAGGTCGCCGAGCACGAACGGGCCGTAGGCGGTGCGGATGAGGCGGCTGACTTCGAGGCCGAGATGCTCGAGGACCCGGCGGACCTCGCGGTTCTTGCCCTCCTTGAGCTTCATCTCGATCCACTGGTTGCGGCCGGTGCGGCGCTCCAGATTGGCGTCGATCTGGCCGTAGCGGATGCCCTCGATCTCGACGCCGTGGATCAGCTCCTCCAGCTGCTCCTGGCTGACCTCGCCGAACGCGCGGGCGCGGTAGGCGCGCTCGACTCCGGTCGAAGGAAGCTCGAGCTGGCGCTTTAGCTCGCCGTCGGTGGTGAGGAGGAGGAGACCCTCGGTATTATAGTCGAGGCGGCCGACCGGGATCAGCCGCGGCAGGCCCTTGGGCAGGCGGTCGTAGATGGTCGGGCGGCCCTTGGGGTCGCGCTCGGCGGTGAGGGTGCCGGCGGGCTTGTGGAAGCGGAACAGGCGGGCTGGGGTCGGCTCGGCGACCGGCTGGCCGTCGACGGTGACTCCGCGAAGCGAGGTGAGAATCGTTGCGGCGGTGTCGAGGACCTTGCCGTCGAGCGCGATCCGGCCCTCGGCGATCATCCGCTCGATCTCGCGGCGCGACGCGACTCCGGCGCGGGCGAGCAGCTTGGCGATACGCTGGCCCTCGGATGGTTTCGGGCCGGGAGTGGAAGTCGAGGGCAGGGTGGTTCTCCGCTCGGCCGGCGGCCGGAAAAGAATATGAGTTCAGTCGATTGGGCGTCGTGGCACCGACTCCCGCCTCCCTCGTTACAGGAGCGGACCGACCCACGGTCGGCGGCTCAAGGGAGGCAGGCGAACTACATGGTCTTCGGCAAGCGCGAAAGAGCGATCCAGTGCATTCTCGTGGTCGAGGACGAGCCGCTCGTCGCGTTCGACAACGAGCACCTGCTCAAGGACGCGGGCTACGACGTGGTCGCGACGGTCGACACGGCGGAGGAGGCGCTGCGCGTGATCGGCGAGGCGGAGAAGATCGACCTCGTCCTCGCCGACCTTTCGTTGTCGGGCGAGGGCAGCGGCGTGCATGTCGCGGAAGCGGCGCACGCCAAGGGCATCGCGGTCTTGTTCGTAACCGGCGCTTGCCCGCTCGAGGCGCAGCATCTCGCGGTGGGGTGCCTGGCCAAACCCTATTCGGACAAGGTTCTGAAGAGCGCGCTCGGCGCGATCGACGCGATGCTTCGCGGCGACAAGGTCAAGAAGACGCCGGAAGGGTTCACGATTTTCGCGAAGGACGCGGCTTAGCGGGCGAGCGCCGCAGCGACCTGGTCGTGGAAGACCTTGATGCCGGTTTCGAGGTTGCCGAGAGTGATCTCGTCGATCGCGCCGGAGGCGAGGCCCTGCTGACCGAGCGCGGCGGCGCGGTAGTCCTCGCCGCCGAACACGCCCTGGTCGAGCAGGCGCCAGCTCTTCTCCCAATGCTCCTCCTCCTCGGCCGATTGCGGCCATTCGGGGATGAGCATGAAGTCCTCGACCAGCGTGCGGCCCTCTGACTGGGGCATCAGCACCATGAGGTTCACGTAATCGGGGCTCATGATCATGATCGTCGCCGGGAACAGCTGGTAGGTGTAGGTCATGATCGCCCGGACCGCGGCCCAGTCGCTCGTGTCGACCTTGTCGAGATAGCCCGAGCGGGCGACGAGGCTGCGCTGGTGGGGGCCGAGGCGGTCGGCGATGCTGATGCCGTCGGTGAAGAAGCGGGCGATCGTCGAGCTGTGAAGCCGCTGCACGTGATAGCCTTCGAGGAAGGCGTCCATGATCAGCTTCCAGTTGGACGCGACGTCGTGGACATGGCGGCGGTAGAGATGGTGGCCGGCGAGGCCGAACGCCTCCATGTCGGGCGCTAGCGCCGAGGCGTCGGAGAAGTCGGCGTTGTCGTCGAACGAGAACCAGATGAGGCCGCCGGCCTCGAGGCTGGGCAGCTCCGTCAAGTGGTGCGACGCCTTGTCGAGATCGGGGAAGGTGTCGGAGCGCGGGACTCCGGCGAGGCTTCCGTCGAGCGCATAGGCCCAGGCGTGATAGGGGCAGACGAGGCGCGGCGCGCACACGGTTTCGCCGCCCTCGACCAGGCGGGTGCCGCGGTGGCGGCAGACGTTCCAGAAGACATGGGCGCGGCCCTGCTTGTCGCGGGTGAGGAGCAGAGGGGCGCCGAAGCCGTCATGGGCGACCGCGCTGTTGTTCTTCGGCAGCAGCGCTGAGGGCGCGATGACCTGCGGCAGGCGGCGGAACAGGCGCTGCTGCTCGGCGGCAAAGCGCGCGGGATCGGTATAGACCGAGGCCGGCACCGTCGCGATCGGCCCGGTCGGGGGCTCCTCGCCCGCGGCGAGGCGGGCGGCGAGGGCGAGCTGCCCTTGCGTAGGGCGCTGGCGCATCGGCATGTCCATGGGGCCGATGGTGCGTCCACCGCGACCGGAAGGCAAGCGGCGTGCTTTGCAATCGCGGCAAAGTCGCTAAAGCTTCGCCTCCCTGAGTAGCGGAGGGTGAGGGTGACCGAGGCGGTTGAACAGAAGAAGCCCAGCGGGCTGCGCCTGCTCGGCGCCGCGCTGAAGGACCGCAAGACGGCGATCATGCTGGTGTTCGGCTTCTCGGCCGGCCTGCCCTTCTCGCTGCTCGTCGGAACGCTCAACGCCTGGCTCGGCGAGGCGCAGGTCAATCTCGCCACGATCGGGATCATCTCGTGGATCGGCCTGGCCTACGCCTTCAAATTCCTGTGGTCGCCGCTCGTCGACCGGACCCGGCTTCCGGTCCTTGGCCGTCTCGGGCGCCGCCGGGGGTGGCTGATCGTCTGCCAGCTGGTCCTCGCCGGGACGTTCCTGTCGCTGTCGCTTACCGACCCGAGCCTCGCGATCGGCACCTTCGCGCTGGTCGCGGTGATCGGCGCGTTCGCATCGGCGACGCAGGACGTGGTCATCGACGCCTGGCGCATCGACGTCGCCGACGAGACCGCGACGGTCGAGATCCTGTCCTCGATCTACCAGATGGGCTTCCGCATCGCGGCGCTGGTCGGCGGCGCGCTGGCGCTGGTGCTGTCGGCGCGGATCAGCTGGCCCGCGGTCTATGCGGTGATGGGCGTCGTCATGGCGCTGACGATTATCGCCACCTTGCTCGCCCCGGACACGGCGCGGCCGGCCGACGAGCTGGGCTTCAAGGAGCTTCGCGAGCCGGGCGCCGTCCACCCCAAGCTGCGCGCCATCGGCCTGATCGTCGTGGGTCTCGGCTGGGCGTGGGCGATCGCCACCGTGGCCTGGTTCATGATCCGCATCCTGTCCGTCGCGCCCGGCGACCCGAACCCGCCCAAGGCGAGCGAGTTCACCGCCACGATGGGTCCCTGGATCATCGCCGCGACGGTCGTGCTTCCGGCACTCGTCGCCACCTATTTCAACTGGCTGCGCGCCCACGGCCGCAACGTCCTCGACCGCGCTGCGCCGGCGACCAGCGGCCTGCAGCGCGCCGCCGATCATGCCTATAGCGCGCTACTCCTGCCGCTCGCCGACCTCGTCGCGCGGCTGCGCTGGGGCGTGATCATCGCGCTCGGCATCATCCTGACCTATCGGCTCACCGACAGCATCTGGGGGCCGTTCGCCTTCCCCTTCTACCTGACCGAGCTCCAGTACAGCGCCGACGAGGTCGCCTTCGCGTCGAAGGTGTTCGGCGTGTTCATGACCATCGCCGGAATCGCGATCGGCGGCGTGCTGTTCGTGACTCTCGGGCGGATGCCGACGCTTGTTCTCGGCGCCATCGTCGCCGCGGTGACCAACCTGCTCTATGCCGACCTCGCCGCCGGCGCCCCCTATATCGATGCCTTCGCCTCGACTTTCGGCCTCCACAATGTCGGGGTCGATCCGCGCATGATGCGGCTGATGATCGCCATCTCGGGCGAGAACATCGCCGGCGGCCTCGCCGGCGCGGCCTATGTCGCCTACCTCTCGTCGATCGCCAGCAAGGAATATAGCGCGGTCCAATATGCGCTGCTGTCGTCGCTGACCCTGCTCGTCGGGTCGCTCGGGCGCGGCGCGCTCGGCGAGATGATCGAGACCGACGGCTATGTCGCCGTCTTCTTCCTGACCGCGGCGCTGGGTGGCCTGGGCGTGCTCTTCTGCATCCTCGAATGGATCCGGTCGGCCTGGGCGAAGGGCCGCGAAGGCCGGGCGGCGCCCGAACGGATGCCGACAAGCGACGCGGCGCGTGTCGCGGAGGGCGACACGGCGGCCTGAGCGCCGCCGGGGATCGTTCAGGTGGGGAGCTGGTCGTTGGCCTTGAGGACCGTGCCGGCGAGGTAGAGCGAGCCCATGATCAGGACGGCGGGCGGCCGATCCTGTTTGGCGAGCCTGGCGATGGCGGTCAGGGCGTCCTCGACATTGGCCGCGGGCACGGCGGAGAGGCCGAGCTTGCGGGCTTGGGCGGCGAGCGATTCGGGCGCGTGGTGGTCGTGGCCGGGGACCGGCACCGGGTGGACCGTGACGGGCGAGCCTGCGAAGGGGCGAAGCACGCCGTGGGAATCCTTGTTGGCGAGGATGCCGCAGACGAGGTGGACCTCGCGGCCGGCGAAGGATTGGCCGTCGAGGAAGGCGGCGACGGCGCGGGCGGCGGCGGGATTGTGCGCGCCGTCGAGCCACAGGCGCGCGCCTTCGGGCAGCAAGTCGTGGAGCGGGCCGGGGCCGAGCAATTGCAGCCGCGCCGGCCAGTCCGCCCAGCCCATCATCGCCTTCAGCGCCGCCGGCGGGACGGCGAGTGTGTCTTGGTGGCGGAGCATCGCGACGGCGAGGCCGGCATTGGCGCCTTGGTGGGTGCCGGCGAGGCGGGGCAGGGGGAGGTCGAGCTCTCCCTCGGAATCGCGATAGGCGAGGCGGCCGCCGGTCGCCACGGCGTCCCACTTGCCGCCGCGGGGCAGCCAGAGGGCGCCGGCCTCGGCGACCGCCTCAGCAACGGCATCGGCGGCGCGGCGGGGGTAGAGATGCGTCACCAGCGGCACGCCGTCGCGAGCGATGCCGGCCTTCTCGCGCGCGACCTGCTCGATCTTCTCGCCGAGCCATGCCTGGTGGTCGAGACCGAGCTGGGCGATTCCGGTGACCAAGGCGCGCGGGATCACGTTGGTCGCGTCGAGGCGGCCGCCGAGGCCCACTTCGATGACGCAGGCGTCCGCCGGGGCGCGGGAGAAAGCGAGGAGGGCGGCAGCGGTGGTGACCTCGAAGAAGCTGATGGTGAGGTCCTCGGCGGCGGTGAAGACTTCGTCGAGGAGAGCAGCAAGCGCCTCGTCCTCGATCAGCTTGCCGGCGAGTCGGATTCGCTCGTTGAATCGGACGAGGTGGGGGCTGGTGTAGACATGGACCTGGTGGCCCGCGGCCTCGAGCGCGGCGCGGAGGAAGGCGCAGGTCGAGCCTTTGCCGTTGGTTCCGGCGACGTGGAAGACCGGCGGCAGCTTGCGTTCGGGATTGCCGAGGCGCTCGAGCAGGGTCGCGATGCGCTCGAGGCCGAGCGTGTCTCGGCCGGGGCCTAGCCTGGCGAGGCGATCGAGCTGCGCCTGCACGCCGGGATGATCCGAGACGGCGAAGTCGGGCATCTATTCCTCCCTGCCGCGACGCGGCGGGGAGGGGGACCATGAGCGCAGCTCATGGTGGAGGGGTAGTCTCGAGGCGTTTCTCGGCGCGGACAAATTACCCCTCCACCATGCTGCGCATGGTCCCCTCCCCATGGCAGGGCCATGGGGAGGAACTGGGATCACGCCGCTTCCTTCGCCGGGTGCAGGTAATCGAGCAGGGTCGCCAAGCGGTCCTTCAGGTCGCGGCGGTGGACGACCATGTCGACCATGCCGTGCTCGAGCAGATATTCGGCGCGTTGGAAGCCCTCGGGGAGGGTCTCGCGGATGGTCTGCTCGATGACCCTCTGGCCGGCGAAGCCAATGAGGGCGCCGGGCTCGGCGATGTGGATGTCGCCGAGCATCGCGTAGGAAGCGGTGACGCCGCCCGTGGTCGGGTCGGTGAGGACGACGATATAGGGAAGGCCGGCTTCCTTGAGTTGGGCGATCGCAGCGGTGGTGCGCGGCATCTGCATCAGCGACAAAATTCCTTCCTGCATGCGGGCGCCGCCGGCGGCGGTGACGACGATGTAGGGCGCGTGCGCCTCGATCGCCGCCTGGACTCCGGCGACGAAGGCCGCGCCGACGCTGAGCCCCATCGAGCCGCCCATGAACGCGAAGTCCTGGACTCCGACGACGGCGGGGCGGCCGGCGATCGACCCGCTGGCGTTGTGGAGGGCGTCCGGCTCGCCGGTCGATTGGCGCGCCGCCTTGATGCGGTCGACATAGCGCTTGGAATCGCGGAACTTGAGCGGGTCCTCGCGCACCTGCGGGGCCGGCAGGATGGTGAAGCCGGGGTCGAGGAGCAGCTCGAAGCGGGCGTCGGCGCGCATCCGGCCGTGATGGTCGCAGCGCGGGCAGACGAACTGATTCTCCTCATATTCCTTGGAGAAGATCATCGCGCCGCATTCCTTGCAGGCATGCCAGAGATTGTCGGGCGTGCTCTCGCGCTTGGGCAGGAAGGGGATGCGGTTACGGACGCTGTTGAACCAGCTCATGTCGAAGCTCCTTGGACGCGCGCGAGTTAGGGCGGGAGCGAGGCCAAGTCCAGCATCTCCCCTCCCGCTTGCGGGAGGGGCCGGGGGTGGGGGTGTCGGAATCGTTGGGCTGGGTAAGGCCCACCCCTCGATCCCCTCCCGCAAGCGGGAGGGGAGGCTTTTACAGGGTCGCCTCGATCGCTCTTGCCGCCTCGTCCGGGTCCCTGGCCTGGGTGATGGGGCGGCCGATGACGAGGATGGAGGCCCCGTCGTCGAGGGCCTGGCGCGGGGTCATCACCCGCTTCTGGTCGCCGATACTGGAATTGGCGGGACGGATGCCCGGGACGACGAAATAGCCCTGGGGCCAGGCCTTGCGCGCGGCGCGGACTTCCCGGCCGGAGCAGACCGCGCCGTCGAGGCCGGACTGACGGGCAAGGGTGGTGAGGCGCACGACCTGATCATGCGGCGTGCCGCCGATTCCGGTCGCGGCGAGATCGTCCTCGTCGAGGCTGGTGAGCACGCTGACCGCCACGACCTTGGTGGCCTTCGGCGCGGCGGCTTTGGCCTCCTCCAACATGGCGCGGCCCCCGGCGGCGTGGACGGTGAGGATGGCAGGCTCGATCGGCGACAGCGCCCGAACCGCCTTGGCGACGGTGTTGGGGATGTCGTGGAGCTTCAAGTCGAGGAAGATGGGCAGGCCGATCGCCGCCATCTCGCGAACGCCGCCCATGCCGTGGGCGCAGAAGAATTCGAGGCCGAGCTTGAGCCCGCCGACATGGTGGCGGACCCGGGTCGCGATGTCCTTCGCGACCTCCAGATCGGTGGTGTCGAGCGCGACGAAGATCGGACCTTTCATATCCCCAGGCCGGGATCATCGCTGGCCGGGGCGGATGGCTTCGCGGCCGGCTGGTTGGCGACGATGACTCGTTCGGGGCGCTCGTAGCGGTGACGAAGCGCCCAGATACGGCCCCGATAGACGAAATAGGTGGGGAGGAAGCCCAAGAGGAACGGAATCGCGACCAGCACCGGCAGCTTCACGTCAGCCTGGAGCCCGCTCCACAGATTGAGGGTGACCGGCCGCCAATTGTAGATGGCGAACAGGGTCAACGCGATCGCCACGACCACCCAGAACAAGGTCTTGAGGAACTGCATGCCCGCCCTTTCCGAAGGCCCTGTTGCACCAAAGGCCGTGCGCGTCCAGCGCTTCAGCCGATCTCCGCCACCAGCTCGTCGAACAAGCCGGGAATGGTCTTGAGCCGGGGCCGCTCCTCATCAAGGATGGCGAGAAAGGCCTCGCGCTTCATCCGCGCGACCAGCTCGGGGGCCAGCGGCGTCTCGGCGGGAATCGTCGAGACCATGATGTCGATGAGCCGGTCGGCGCCGTGGAGGCGACCCCAAAGATAGTCGTTCTCGCGATAGGCGCGGCTGAAGAAGGCGCCGAAATTGTTGAACTGGATGCCCTTCAGAGTGGCCGCGGTGCCGGAGCGGATCGTGGTCGCGTCGTCCGGCGAGATGCGGTCGACCTTCATCGGGTCGAACTCCTGAAGCCCTTCGCCCTGGAGCAGGGGCAGGGTGGCGATGTCATAGAAGGGGTAGCCGAGATAGGTGAGGATGGCGGCGCGGCGCGGCGCCCGCGACAAAGCGGACAGCGCGGTTGCGATCTCCTCGTCGGTGAAGTCGTCGAGCGCCTTCAGCCTGAGCCGCGCCTCGAGCGCCGCCGCCGCCGCGGCCGGATCCTTGTCGGCATTGGCGAAGGCGGACGCTTCCTCGACGGTGAGCGCGGCATCCATGTCGGCGGTGAGCGGCGCCTCGTAGCGCGCGATCAGGCGGTAGATCGTCTGGCGGGCATTGTCGGAGGCGCTCTCGTCGACCTCCTCGATGCCGACATGCCGCTCCGCCAGCTCGCGGACGAGGAGGCGGAGACGGCGGATTCGGAAGCTGGCGTCGAAGCTTCGGAAGAAGGCGATGAGCGCCGGCGTGGCGCGGCCGTTGCGGACGGCGTCCTCGCCGGTGATCCCCTGCGCGTCGGCCCATTGCCACAGCGCGGTTCGGACTCGGTTATGACGGTCGCGGTCGCTGGAGTCGCCGCCGAGCCGGGCGATCGTCTCGGCCATCTCCTCGATCGCCGCGCCCATCTTGAGCTGGGCGTAGGCGGCATAGGTGTAACCGGCGCCGCGCGCGGCGATCTCATTGGCTTGGGAGCGCCACGACTGGAGGCGGCGCGGAGTCGGGCTGGTGAGGAAGAAGGTCGAGCCGAACGCGTCGTTGATCGCGGTCTCGACCTCGGGGCGCATCGATTCGACGATTCGACGCATTCGGCGAATGCGCTCGGAGCGGCGCTCGATCGTCTCGAGATTGTCGCGGATCGGCTGCTCGCGCGGGATGTCGGACATGGCGCCGAACAAGGTCGCCCAGAAGCCGGGCGGCTCGACCGTCCCGGTCGCCGTCCAGCGCACTGCGCGGAATCCCGGCGCCGGATCGACATAGACGAAGCGGCGGTCGACCTCGCGGCTGGCGGGACGGCTGCGCAGGGCCTGGATGCAGGCGCCGAACGGGGCGTGGGCCTGGACGCCGCCGTCGATCAGGACGACCTGGTCGCGGCTCTCGGCATAGGGCCGCGGCGGAATGTTGCGCTCGATGAAGGATTCGCGGCCGGGCCAGGCCCGGTTGCGCTCGGCCAGCACCGAGTCGAGCTCGGCGACTTGGAAGGGCGGGAAGGCCCCCGGGAAGCTCGCGGTCGAGCGGCCGGCGAAAGCCAGCTCGGCGGGGTCGGCGAGGCGGCGGGTCTCCCCGCCGGGATCGCGGAAGGCGAGGGTGAGGCGATGCTCCTGTTCGATCACTTCCGGCGGGCTGTTGAGCCTGAGGCTTTGCGGGTGGCCGCGAAAGTCGGTGACCGTCACGAACAGGTCGAGCGGCTGGTAGTCGGGCAGCAGGGGCGGCCCCGCCGGCTCGGCGGCCATCGCGTCGAAAGCGTCGAGCAGCACCCGGGTGAAGGCGGGGCCGCCGAACGGCGGCTGGAACCAGGGCGCCTTGACGAGATTGGCGAGCTTCTGGCGGACCTCGGCCTGATGCTCGGGCTCGACGGTCTGCTCGACCGTGCTCGAACGATTGGAGATCGCCCAGGCGAACGGCACCGCGGCATTCTTCATGAAGCGGCGCACCGCGATCTCGTCGCGATCGGCGAGCGCGTCGATGTCGGCATGGTCGAGCCACAGGTCGGTCAGCGGCTCCAGCGACTGGCCGGTGCTGATCGCCTGCGCCAGGAAGATGCAGTTGATGCCGCCCGCGCTCGCGCCTGCGAGGATGTCGGTGAGGATTCGGAGGCTGAGGCCGGTTTCGGCGGCGATGCTTTCGAGCAGGCGGTGGTAGACGCCCTGGCTGCCCGCGCCGGTGACTCCGCCGCCGTGGAAGGCCTGGCTGGCGCGGACGAGCCGCCAGATCTCCTTGGTGATCCCGTGCATGTACACGGCGAGGCTGATGCCGCCGTAACAGACCAATGCGAGCCGCAGCTCTTTCTCCCGCATGGCCAAGGCTTGGCAGGATGGCCGCGGCCTGTCGAGGCGGCAATCGCGCGCCGCGCGCGATATGGCCGATCGGCTGCTATCCTTTTGCGATCCCGCGCGTTAGCAGGCGCGCAAACGCTCATGCGAAGGTACCGTTGTTGAAGCGCGTCTTTCTGATCGTCCTGGCGTTCGCCGGGCTGGTGATCTTGTTGTTCGCGACCGGCCTGGTGCGCTGGTCGCCCCCCGCCGAGGGCGGCACGCAGGGAGCGCAGGCGCGCTTCCAGGCAGCGGTCCCGCCGGTCGACACGAGCGGCCCGACCAATATCGACTATGCCCGGCTCGAGGCGCGGATCGGCCGCCTGATGGAAGAGAAGGCCATGGTCGGCCTCGGCGTCGGAATCATCGAGAATGGCCGGATCCGCTTCGTCCGCGGCTTCGGCGAGACCGTCTCCGGTGGCGGCGAGCGGGTCACCGAGAACACGGTGTTCCGCTGGGCGTCGCTGTCGAAGGGGGTCGCCGCCGACATGGTCGCCCTGCTGGCTGCGCGCGGCCGGCTGTCGCTCCAGGACCCGGTCAACCGCTGGGTGACGAGCCTGCGCCTGCCCAATGGCAACGAAAGCCGGGCGACCCTGACCGACGTGCTTTCGCACCGGCTCGGAATCCACGGCCACGCACACGACGCGCGGCTCGAGGACAATGAGGATCCCAAATATCTGAGGGGCCTGCTCGCCCTGCTTCCGAGCCAGTGCGACGTCGGCCAGTGCCACGCCTACCAGAATGTCGCCTATGACGCGGCGAGCGAGGCGGTCGAGCGGGTCACCGGCATCCCCTATGAGCAGGCGCTCAGGGACAATTTCTTCACACCGCTCGGCATGCGCACCGCGAGCGCCAGCCGCCAGGGGCTGATGAGCGCGCAGAGCTGGGCGCGTCCCCATCGCGGCGGCCGCGGCTCCCGGCCGGACGAGGTGACCGAGCCTTATTACCGGGTCGCCGCGGCGGGCGGGGTCAACGGGTCGATCATGGACCTGACCTTGTGGATGCGCGCCAATATGGGCCTCGCGCCGGAAGTGCTGCCGGTCGCGGCGCTGCAGGCGGTGCAGACGCCGGTGGTGCGCACCCCCGGCGAGACCCGGCGGCGGCGCAAGTTTCTCGAGCGCACGCCGTCCTCGGCCTACGGCCTCGGCTGGCGGGTGTTCAATTATGCCGGCAACAAGGTCGTCGGCCACCATGGCGGGGTGCGCGGCTACCGCTCGCTGATCCTGTTCGACCCGGCGCGGCGAAGCGGCGTGGTGGCACTGTGGAACTCGGGATCGGGACGGCCCAACGGGCTCGAATATGAGGTCATGGACATGATCTACGGCCTGCCGTTCCGCGACTGGATGGAGCTCGACGACGGCGCCGCGCCGGGGCCGGAGCCGGACGAGCCCGAATCGTCGGGTGGGCGCTGAGCCCTAGAACTCCACTTCCGCCCAGATGGGGAGGTGGTCCGACGCGGTTCGGGCGTTGGCGCTGCGGTGGACCCCCGCCGCCCTGATCCGCATGTTGGGCGTGACCATGATCCGGTCCAGCCGCGCGATCGGGTTGCCACTATGGTAGGAGCGGCCGGTATCGGCGAAGACGTGGTGGGCGCCGAAATCCCTGAGGCAGCCCGACCGCGCCGTCCATTCGTTGAGGTCGCCCATCATCGCCGTCGGCATGTCGGCGTGGCGCTCCGCGACATGTTTGAGGATCGCATGCGCCTGGCGCCGCCGCCACAGGCCGGACAGGTCGAGATGCATTCCGACGATGCGGATCTGGTGGCCCTTGGCCTCGACCTCGGCGAGCACCGCGCCGCGCGGCTCGAGGCTCGGCAGATGGAGCATGGCATGCTCTCCGATCTTGAAGTCCTTGCGCACCAGGATGGCGTTGCCGTGCCAGCCGAGGCTTCGGTCGCGGGCGCCGAACGGGACCGGCTTGAAGTCGCTATGCTCCTCCAGCAGGTGGGTCGGGATCGCGGCGTTGCGCGGCCCGAAGCGGCGGTCGGCCTCCTGGAGCGCGACGAGGTCGGCGTCGAGCTCGTTGAGCACCTCGATGATGCGCTCCGGCCGGCGCCGCCGGTCGGTGCCGATCGCCTTGCGGATGTTGTAGCTGGCCAAGCGGAGCATCGCCGGCTCCTTAAGGCCTCAGGATGAACCGCAGAAGAGCCGTCTTCAGTGGCGCGTCTTGTCGGCGAGCTTGCCGAACAGGTGGTCGAGCGCGCGGGCGGCCTTGTTGGCGGCGGAGGACACTGCCTCGGCGATCCGCGCGCCTTCGGCATGGACCGCGATCGGCTGATGTCCGTTGGGTCGCGCCTCCAGCGACACGCGCTTGTCGTTGTTGGAATGCTTGGGCCCGTTCACGTCGGTGACATGGATCTCGACATGGGTGAGGCGCTGCTCGAACCGGGCGAGCTTGTCCCGCACGCGCTGCTCCAGCCGCTCGTTGGATTCGGCGTCGGTGACGATCTGGTTGTCGGTGTTGATCTGCACGAACATGAAGGGACTCCGGTTGGTATTCGAGCGGCTGGGCCGCCCCCGCTCACATGGAAATGCCGGGCCCGCGCGGCGGTTCCGGCGGGACTGGATGTTCGCGCTTCGTTTCGGTAAGCCGAGCCATGGCCAAGCCGAAGAAACGCTATGTGTGCCAAGCCTGCGGGGCGGTCAGCCCGCGCTGGCAGGGGCAGTGCGCCGATTGCGGCGACTGGAACAGCCTGGTCGAGGATTCGGCCGCGGTGGTCACTCCGTTCTCGGCGCGGCACGATCTGCGCTCGGGCGGGCGGCGGGTCGAGCTGGTCGGGCTCGACGCCGACGTGGCGCTGCCGCCGCGGACCTCGACCGGCATCGCCGAGTTCGACCGGGCGTTGGGCGGCGGCCTTGTCGCTGGCTCGGCGACGCTGATCGGCGGCGATCCCGGAATCGGCAAGTCGACGCTGCTGCTCCAGGCGGCGGGGAGCATCGCCAAGCGCGGGATCGGGGTGATCTACGTGTCCGGCGAGGAAGCGGCGGACCAGGTCAGGCTTCGCGCCCGGCGGCTTGGAGTCGATGCGGGCGGGCTCCAGCTGGCGGCGGCGACGTCGGTGCGCGACATCCTGACGACCCTGGCGGAGGAAGCACCGGCCCTGGTCGTCATCGATTCGATCCAGACCATGTATTCGGACCTGATCGAGGGCGCTCCCGGTACGGTCAGCCAGGTGCGCGCGGCGGCGCACGAGCTCATCCGCTTCGCCAAGGAGACCGGCGCGTCCCTGGTCCTGGTCGGCCATGTCACCAAGGAAGGCAGCCTCGCCGGGCCGCGCGTGCTTGAGCATATGGTCGACACGGTGCTCGCCTTCGAAGGCGAGCGCAGCCACCAATATCGCATCCTGCGCGCGACCAAGAACCGCTTCGGCGGCACCGACGAGATCGGCGTGTTCGCGATGGCCGAGAGCGGGCTCAGCGAGGTCTCCAACCCCTCGGCCCTGTTCCTCACCGACCGCGGCGACGCGGTGCCGGGCGCGGTGGTGTTCCCGGCGCTGGAGGGGACGCGGCCAGTGCTGGTCGAGATTCAGGCGCTCACGGTCCGCCTCGCCAGCGGCGCGACTCCGCGGCGGGCGGTGGTCGGCTGGGACAGCGGGCGCCTCGCGATGATCCTGGCGGTTCTGGAGGCGCGCTGCGGCCTCAGCTTCTCGACCGCCGAAGTCTATCTCAACATCGCCGGCGGATATCGCGTGAGCGATCCCGCGGCGGACCTGGCGGTGGCGGCGGCTTTGGTGTCGGCCCTGTCCGAACGGCCGGTGCCGGCGGAGACGGTGGCGTTCGGCGAACTGGCCCTGTCCGGCGCTCTGCGGCCGGTGTCGCACTCCGGCCTTCGCCTCAAGGAAGCCGCCAAGCTCGGCTTCGAGCGCGCCCTTGTGCCAAGCGCCGTGGCCGCGGAGAAAAACGGCCTGGCGCTCACCGGCTTCCGGGGCCTGCGCGAGCTGGTTGATCATCTGCTCGGACGGTGATGCGACCGCTTCCCCTCATCGGAAACCTCATCTAACCAGCCGCGCATGACGGCGCTCGACATCATTTTCATCCTGCTGGTTGGCCTGGGGCTCGTGTTCGGGCTCATGCGCGGCTTCGTTCACGAGGTGCTGTCGCTCGGCATCTGGATCGCGGTGGTGGCCGCCCTGTGGCTGCTCCATGGGCCGGTGAGCGGCGCGCTTGAGCCGGTCATCGGGACCACTTCCGGCGCCTATATGCTCGCCTTCGCGCTCATCTTCCTGGTCGTGCTGATCGGCGGCAAGCTGATCGTGCGCCAGATCGGCGGCGTGACTCGGCGGTCACGGCTCGGCGCGCTCGACCGCATCCTCGGCGGCGGCTTCGGCGCCTTGAAGGGCCTGCTCGGCGTGGCCCTGTTCTACATGGCGTTCAGCCTCGTCTACGACACGATCTGGGGGCGCGACGCCTTGCGGCCGGACTGGGTGGCGCAGGCGCAGACCTATCGCCTGGTCCACTCGGCCTCGGACACCATTGTCAACCTGGTCGACGCGCGTCGCAACCGCGGCCGCCCGGCGGCGGATGCCGGCAATGAGGCGGAGCCGAGCCGGCGATGACGACGATCAGGCTCCACGACACGCTCGCTCGCGCCAAGCGCGACTTCGAGCCGGCGGACCCGAGCCGGGTCACCATGTATGTGTGCGGGCCGACGGTCTACAATCGGGCGCATATCGGCAATGCCCGGCCCGCGGTGGTGTTCGACGTGCTCGCGCGGCTGATCCGCCATAGCTACGGCGCCGGCAGCCTCGTTTATGCCCGCAACGTCACCGACGTCGACGACAAGATCATCGACGCGGCGCGCGACGAGGGCGTCGACCCTGCCGTCGTGACCAAGCGCTACGAGGATTTCTACCTCGCCGACATGGGGGCGCTTGGCGTCCAGCCGCCCAACATCGCCCCCAGGGCGACCGAGCATGTCGGCGAGATGATCGCGATGATCGCTCGGCTGATCGAGACCGGCAACGCCTATGAGGCGGACGGCCATGTCCTGTTCCACGTGCCGTCGGATCCCGATTACGGCGCGCTCGGGCGGCGCGACCGCGAGGCGATGATCGCCGGCGCGCGGGTCGAGGTCGCCTCCTACAAGAAGGACCCGGCCGACTTCGTGCTGTGGAAGCCGTCGACCGAAGGCGTGATCGGCTGGGAGTCGCCGTGGGGCCGCGGCCGGCCGGGCTGGCACATCGAATGCTCGGCGATGATCGAGAAGCATCTCGGGCAGACGATCGATATCCACGCCGGCGGTCTCGACCTCATCTTCCCGCATCACGAGAACGAGATCGCCCAGAGCCGCTGCGCCCACGCGGGCGCGCCGCTCGCGCGCTACTGGGTACACAACGGCTTCCTGTCGATGGCTGGGGCTGAGAAGATGTCGAAGAGCCTCGGCAACGTCGTCACGGTCGGCGAATTGCTGGAAGAGGGTTACGAAGGAGAGGTCCTAAGGTTCGCGCTCCTTTCAGCGCACTATCGCCAGCCTCTTGAGTGGTCAGCTCAACTGATTGCTCAGAGCAAATCGACCCTCGATCGGTGGTATCGCGCCAAGGCAATATTGGTGGAATTAGGAACGCCTGAAGTTCCAGACATCGTTCTCGACGCCGTGGCCAATGATCTGAACACCCCTCTCGCGATAAGCCGTATCGGAGATTTGGCGAAAAAGGCTTTGGAAATGAGGCTTGGGGCTGAACTCGCTCAGACGTTAGGAGATCATGAGCGTGTTCAGGAACTAAAAAACCAAGCTGCTCGGTATGCCCGTCAAATGTGTGGTGGCGCGGCGCTACTGGGTCTCCTTACCACTTCGTCATCCGTCTGGTTTCAAGGTGAGGCCGCAAGGATCGACAAATATCTCACCGAACGGATCGCCGCGCGCGCAGAGGCCAAGAAGCGGCGCGATTTCGCCGAGGCCGACCGGATCCGCGCCGAGCTGCTCGACGAGGGGATTGTGCTGGAGGACGGGCCGCAGGGTACGACCTGGCGGCGGGTCTGACCTTCATCCTCCCTGTCCGCGAAGCGGATGGGGAGGGGGACCATGCGCAGCATGGTGGAGGGGCATCGGAGCGGGCCCCTCCAGCCCCTCCACCACTCGCTTCGCGAGCGGTCCCCCTCCCCATGAAGCTGCGCTTCACAGGGAGGATGTTCCTTGGCCGGCAACGCTCCTATATGCCCGGAAGTGACCTCGCCCCTCTACAATCGCGACATCCTTCGGCTGGCGGCGTCGATTCCGCATCTGGGGCGGCTTAATCATGCCCAGGCGCGGGTGGAGCGGACCTCGCCGCTGTGCGGCAGCCGAGTCGCGGTAGAACTTGTCGTCGATGAGGGGGGACGGGTCGCCGAGCTTGCCCAGGACGTGAAGGCGTGCGCGCTCGGGCAGGCGTCCGCCTCGCTGATGGGCACTCATGCGCCGGGGCGGACGGTGGACGATCTGGAGCAGGCGCGCGATTCGCTCGCGGCTTATCTCGCCGGCAGGCGAGAGGATGCGGGTGACTGGCCGGGACTGTCGATCTTCGCGGTCGCCCGGTCCTATCCGGCCCGGCACGCGTCGATCCTCCTCGCATTCGAAGCGGTGGCCGAAGCCGCCCGGACCGCGTCCCGCACGCGCGTGGCGGGATAGGCGCGATGGCGGTCGAGGGGGAACAGGCCGCGCTCGTCCTGGAACAGGGCGTCATCATCCTCGGCGCCGCGCTCGGCTTCGTCACGCTCTACCGGCGCTTCGGCATCGGCGCGGTGCTCGGCTATCTCACCGCGGGAATGCTGCTCGGGCCCCATCTGCTGGGGGTGGTAAGCGACGCCGGAGCGATGATCGCGATCGGCGACATCGGCATCGCCATGCTGCTGTTCCTGGTCGGGATGGAGCTCCATCCGAGCCGGCTGTGGCGGCTCAAGAAGGACATTTTCGGCCTCGGCGTTAGCCAGGTGATCGTGTGCGGCGTGGCGTTGACGCTGCTGGTCGGCTTCGCTCGCGACATCAGCCTCGCCGCGGCGGTGGCGATCGGGATGCCGCTGGCGCTCTCGTCGACGGCGCAGGTTCTGCCGTTCCTTCGCGGCACCGGCGAGATCAATACGAGGCGGGGCGAGCGCGCCTTCTCGGTGCTTCTGCTCCAGGACCTCGCCATCGTTCCGATGCTCATCGTCCTGACGGCGATGTCGCGCGCGCCGGGGGTCGAGGCGCAGCCGGGCTGGCAGATCGCCGTCACCGCGCTGGCGGCGATCGCAGGGCTGGTGATTGCCGGTCGCTACCTGCTCAACCCTTTGCTGCGCATCGTCGGCCGGGTCAGCGAGCGCGAGCTTTTCGTTGTCGCGGGATTGTTCACGGTGCTTGCCGCCGCGTCGGTGATGCACCTGCTCGGCCTGTCGATCGCGCTCGGCGCGTTCATCGCCGGCGTGATGCTCGCCGATTCGCCCTATCGGCACGAGCTCGAAGCCGCGGTCGATCCGTTCCGGTCGATCCTTCTCGGCCTGTTCTTCATCGCGGTGGGGGTCAGCCTCGACCTTAACGTCATCGCGATGCAGCCGCTGATCATCGTCGGAATGGCGCTGGCGCTGGTCGCGACCAAGGCGGGGCTGATCTGGGCCATCGCCCGCGGCTTCGGGGTTCGCGGCGGGGAGGCGCTCCGGCTCGGCCTTCTGCTCAGCCAGGGCGGCGAGTTCGCCTTCGTGCTGTTCGGCGCCGGCGCGGCGTCCGGAATTATCACCGAGGCGGCGGTGAGCCGCTACAGCGCCGTGGTCACGCTCTCGATGGTCACCACGCCGTTCCTGATGATGGTCTATGAGCATCTCTCGCGCCGCCGCCGCGCCGATGTCGATACCAGCCATCTCCCGGTGCCGACCGCAGCGACGACGGGCAGGGCGATCGTCGTCGGTTACGGCCGCTTCGGCCAGACTGTCGCCCAGATGTTGATGGCCAAGGACATCGACGTCGTCCTCATCGACTCCAAGCCGAGCCAGATCGAGGTCAGCGGCGATTTCGGGGTGAAGGTCTATTATGGCGACGGCACCCGGATCGACCTTCTGCGCCAGGCCGGCGCGGAGGATGCGCAGCTTCTGCTCTTCTGCATCGACGGAGTCGCGCTCGACTCGGAAAAGCTGGAGCCGATCCTCGAGGCGTTCCCGCAGGCCGAGGTGCTGGTCCGCGCCTTCGACCGGCGCCACGTCATGCGCCTGGACGGGGTGGAGGTCGCCGGAATCTATCGCGAGGTATTCGAATCGGCGGTGTCGATGGGCCGCGACGCCCTGCTCGCCCTCGGCGTCGGCAAGGCGGAGACCAGGCGGGTCGAACGCGCCTATCGCGAGCGGGACGCGGAACGGCTCGCGGAGCAGAGCAAGTCGGGCGACCTTGCGGTGCTCAAGGGCCGCATTTTCCGCCCGGGCGGCGAGATGCTCGAGGACAATGAGGGCGTGTTCGACTCGGACAAGCCCGACGGCACGACTGCGGAGTGCGGCTAGCGCAACGTCGCGATGATCAGCTTGGCGACCTCGGCGGCGTCGAGCTCGTCGGTCCTGACCCTCAGATCCGCAGTGGCGTAGAAGGGGCGGCGCTGCTCGGCGAGCCGATCGAGCACCACCTCGGGGTCACCGTGGGCGAGAAGCGGCCGTTCGTCCGAATCGGCGAGCCGGCTGGCGAGAATCGCCGGCGTGGCGTCCAGCCAGATCGTGAAGGCCTTGCTGCGCAGTGCTTCGCGAGTCTCGGATTCGGTGACGGCGCCGCCGCCGGTGGCGATCACCGAGGGCTCGCCGGCGAGCAGCCGCATCAGGGCGGCGCGTTCGAGCGCTCGGAAGGCGGGCTCGCCCTGATGCTCGAACAGTTCGGCGATGCTGAGCCCGGCGGCGTGGGTCACCGCCTCGTCGCTGTCGTGGAACGGCAGGCCGAGGCGAGACGCGAGCAGCCGCCCGACGCTGGTCTTGCCGGCGCCCATCAGTCCAACCAAGGCGAAATGGCGACTTCTCAGAGCAGCTGAAAAAGCCATGCCGGCAGGGCTATACAGGCGCGGGGGCGCTGGGGCAAAAGGCGCGGCATGCCTCCCAGTCGTTTGCAGCCCATGTATCCGTCCCGCCGCCGCCGCCCGATGGCGGGCCCGGTGCTGGTGGTCGTCCTCCTCCTGATCGTCGGGTTCCTCATCTACCTGTCGACCATCGACACGGAGGTGCCGGCGAGCCGCATCGAGCAGGACGTCACCAATGCTCTCCCCGCGCGCTAAGCGCCTGCTGATCGTCGGCGGCCTGATCGGCGCCGCGATTCCGGCGATTGCGGCCGCGACCCAGGAATCGCTGCTGCCGCCGGGCTTTGGCGATCCCAAGTCGCAGCCGCCCGTCGAGAACAAGGCGGAGCCGGGGCCGACTCCGACTCCGGTCGTCCCGCCCGGATTCGACCCGCCGTCCAACGCCAGCCAGCCGGTTCGCCCGCTGGCGCCGGAGGATACCGAGGATTCGGCGCTCCGCGACCTCGAGGCGCTGCCGCCTCCGCCGCCGGCGCGCTTCTACGACCTGCCGGCGGGCGAGGCGCGGCCGACCGATGTCGTCGGGGTGATCGATCCGGCAAGCCGCGGCCTGCCGGCTGACGCGTTCGGCGCGGCGAGCGGCGCCTATCTCGGATCGCTGATGGCGCAGCTCGACGCGCCGCTGCCGTCGCGCTGGGTGTCGATCACCTTGCGGCGCGCGCTGATCTCGCGCGTGCAGGCGCCGCGTCTCGCCGATCCGGTCGACTTCGTCGCCGAGCGCGTGCGGCTGCTGACCCGAATGGGCGAGGCCGATGCGGCGCGCATGCTCGCCCAGTCGGTCGACATCGTGAACTACACGCCGGCGATGGTCCGCGCGGCCTATGAAGCGGCGCTGGCCGCGTCCGACCCTGCCGGCCTGTGCCCGCTCGTCGAGAAGGGCCGGCAATTGTCCGACGACGCGGTGTGGCCGATGTCGGAGGCGATGTGCGCGGCGATGGCGGGCGAGCCGGCCCGAGCGACGACCCTGCTCGACGAGGCGCGGCGGCGCGGCGCGACCGGAGTCGACCTGATGCTCGCCGAGAAGGTGGTTGGCGCCGGCGGCGACACCCGCCGCTCGGTGTCGATCCGCTGGGAGGAAGTGACCGAGCTCAGCCCGTGGCGATTCGGCCTGGCCAGCGGCACCGGCGCGGAGATCCCGGACCGGCTGCTCGGGATCGCCGGCCCGCGCATGCAATCCTGGTTCGCCCGGGCGCCGATGGTGCCGGTGGCCCAGCGCCTCGCTGCCGCGGAGATCGCTGCCGCGCTCGGCATCTTTTCCGCCCAGTCGCTGGTCGACGCCCATGCGCTCGCCCTCGACCATGCCGAGACCGACAACACCGCCGAGAGCGTCGCCGGGCGGCTCCAACAGGCGTTTGGCGCAACCGACATGGGTGAGCGGCTGAGCGTAATGCGGGCCTTGTGGGACGAGCCGGCCGACGACCGGATTCGCCGCTATGGCCGGCTTCTGCTCACCTCCAACGCCGCCGCGCGCATTCCCGCGTCCGACGACAATTCCGGCGAGCTCGACATGCTCGTCGCGGCTCTGCTCGCCGCCGGCATGGACCGCGAGGCGGCGGCGTGGTCGGCGATGGCCGACGGCGAGGCCGGCTCGCTCGCCTGGGCGCTGCTCGCGGTCGGAGCGCCGCAACCCGGGGTCGGAATAGATGAGGGCCGGATCGAGGATTGGGGAGCGCTTCAGAGCGCCAACGCCTCGCAGCGCACCGCCATGCTCGCCGCGGCGCTTGCCGGGCTGGGGCGGATCGAGCCGCAGGCGGCGCAGGGACTCGGAGTCGCCGTCCAGCGCGAGAATGGCTGGACCCAGGCGCTCGACCGCGCCGCGGCGGCGCGCCAGCCGGGCACGGTGGCGTTGCTCGCGGGCGTTGGCATGCAGACCGGCGACTGGGCCGGAGTGCCGCCCGACCATCTGTTCCGGGTGCTTCGGGCGCTGCGCCAGGTCGGCCTCGATTTCGAGGCGCGGATGATCGCCGCCGAGGCGCTGACCCGGATATGACGGCCGAGCCGGCTCCGTCGGACCGGCCGCTGATCGAGGCCTTCCTTGAGATGATGGCGGCCGAGGCCGGAGCCGCGCGCAACACCTTGCTCGCCTATCGCCGCGACCTCGACGGCGCTTCGGAGACGCTTGGCGGCAGGCTGGGCGCGGCGGCCGCGGCGGACCTCCAGCGCCTCGCCGACGAATGGATGCCGCTCGCCCGCGCCACGGTCGCGCGCAAGTCGGCCGCCTTGCGCCGATTCTACGGCTTCCTTCACGCCGAGGGGCACCGCCCCGATGATCCCTCGGACGGTCTCCCGCGCCCCGGCATGGTGCGGCCGCTGCCCAAGGTGCTGAGCCATGGCGACGTCGAGGCGCTGTTCACGGAGATCGAGCGGCGGCGGGAGAAGGCGCTGCCCGGCGCGCTGCGACTCGCCGCTCTGGTCGAGCTGCTCTACGGCTCCGGGCTGCGCGCGACCGAACTGGTGTCGCTGCCGCGCTTCGCGCTCGCCGGCGACCAGCCGTTCCTGATCCTGGCGGGGAAGGGCGGGCGCGAGCGGCTCGTTCCGATCTCCGAGCGCGCGCGCGCCGCGGTCGCGGCTCATGCGGCCGACGTGCCGCGCGATTCGCTGTGGCTGTTCCCGTCGGGCAAGAAGCACCTGAGCCGAGTGCGCCTGTTCCAGCTGGTGCGCGAGCTCGCCGCCGCCGCCGGAATCCCGCCGGAACGAGTGAGCCCGCACGTGCTTCGCCACGCCTTCGCGACGCATCTGCTGGAGGGCGGGGCGGATCTTCGCGCCGTGCAGATGCTGCTCGGCCATGCCGACATCGCGACCACCCAGATCTACACCCATGTCGATTCGCGGCGGCTCGTCGAGCTTGTGAACAGCCGGCACCCATTAGCAGAGAGGACGCTCACCGACGCGCCTCTCGCCAACCCGCCCCGAATTGACGGCGAACCGCGCCGGCCCTAACCGCCGCGGCGATGGTCACGTTCCTGGATTTCGAAAAGCCGATCGCTGAGCTCGATGCTCGCGTCGCCGAATTGCGCGAAACCGCGCAGTCGGGCGCGCTCAACATCGACGGCGAGATCGCCAAGCTGGAGGAGCGCTCCGAGCGGCTCCTGCGCGACACCTATGCCAAGCTGACGCCTTGGCAGAAGACCCAGGTCGCGCGCCATCCGCACCGTCCGCACTTCAAGGACTATGTCGCGGGGCTGGTCGAGGACTTCGTGCCGCTCGCTGGCGACCGCAAGTTCGCCGAGGATCAGGCGATCATCGGCGGCCTCGGCCGTCTCGGGGGCCGCCGCGTGCTGATCATCGGCCATGAGAAAGGCGACGACGTCGCCAGTCGTCTCAGGCACAATTTCGGCATGGCCAAGCCCGAGGGCTACCGCAAAGCGGTGCGCCTGATGGAGCTGGCCGACCGCTTCGGCCTGCCCGTCGTCAGCCTGGTCGACACGTCCGGCGCCTTTCCCGGCGTGCAGGCCGAAGAGCGCGGCCAGGCGGAGGCGATCGCCCGCTCGACCGAGGCGTGCCTGGCGCTGGGCGTGCCCCTGGTCGCCGCCATCGTCGGCGAGGGCGGCTCGGGCGGCGCGATCGCGCTCGCCGCGGCGAATCGCGTGCTGATGCTGGAGCACAGCGTCTATTCGGTGATCTCGCCTGAGGGCTGCGCGTCGATCCTGTGGCGCACCGCCGAGAAGGCGCCCGACGCGGCCGAGGCGATGAAGATGACCGCCGCCGATCTCCACCAGCTCGGCGTGGTCGACCGAATCGTCGCCGAACCGGTCGGCGGCGCCCACCGCAATCCCCAGGAAGCGGTCACCGCGCTCGGGGCGGCGATCGGCGAGGAGCTGGACGAGCTCGTCGGCCTGCCGCGCGAGCGCCTGCGCCACGAGCGCCGGGAGAAATTCCTCCGCATCGGCTGACCGGCCCGGGACCTGAACCTCGGCTGCAGGAACGTCCTCAGGCGAAACGAGTTAGTTCGCCGACGTTCCGAAACAGTAGAGGAGCACCCTGTTGGTGCCTAGCCGGATCACGCGCGCCCTCGCGGCGCCGCTCGCAGCCATCATTTGCTATGCCTCCGCCGCCCCCGCGTTCGCGCAGAGCCAGAGCGCGGCGCAGGAGCATTCCCAGATCGTCCAGGAATTCGGGGGCGAGATCGGCGGCGATCTCGGCCGCATGGTCGACCAGCTCGGCGCCCGAATCTCCGCCCGCGCCGGCGGCCGGGTCAATCCCGACTTCACCCTCTTGAACTCGCCAGTGGCCAACGCCTTCGCGACTCCGAGCGGGCGCGTCTATGTCACCCGCCAGCTGCTCGCCCTGATGAACAGCGAGGACGAGCTCGCCTTCGTTCTCGGCCACGAGGCGGGCCATGTCGCGGCGCGCCATTCGCGAGGGCGCCAGAATACCGGCTTGCTCACCCAGATTCTCGCCGGGCTCGCCGGGGTCGTCACCGGCTCCAACATCGCCAGCCAGCTGGTCGGAGCGGTCGGCCAGCAATATCTGCTGTCCTTCTCGCGCAACCAGGAGCTGGAGTCGGACCGACTCGGTATCAGCTACATGGCCGCGAACGGCTACAATCCCTTTGCCGGCGCGGACATCCTCGAGACGCTGAACGCCTACAGCGAAAATCTGCGGCGCTTCTCGGGACGCACCGACGAACAGCGCTCGGCGCCGTCGTGGAACAGCACCCACCCAACCACGCCGCAGCGGGTCGCGCAGGTCCGCCGCCTGGCCCAGAATGTCGGCCGGGTCGGGGCTCCCCCGTCGCCCGCCGCCTATCTTGCCGCGATCGAGAACATGACGTTCGACGACGATCCGCGCCAAGGCATCGTCGAGGGCAGCCAGTTCCTCCACCCGGACCTCAGGCTCGCCTTCACCGTGCCCCAGGGCTACGGAATCCAGAACGGCACGCGCTCGGTGACGGTGTCCGGCAACGGCGGCCAGGCGATGTTCTCGACCGGCGCCTATAACGGGAACCTGCAGGCCTTCCTCGGCCAGGCGGCGCAGTCGGTCGTCGGCCAGAGCCAGGCGAGCTTCACCCAGCCGCAGAGCTTCACCGTCAACGGCATGCGGGCGCTCGGGACCAGCAGCCGCGTGCGGACTCGGAATAGCACTGTGGACCTGTCGATCGTCGCCTACGAATTCGCGCCGAACCAGGCCTATTACTTCGCGACGCTCACGCCCGCTGGGCGCGGGATCGGGCCGTTCGGGGCGATGATCCAGTCGCTCCGCCGGCTCAGCGCCCAGGAAGTCGCGGCGATCCGTCCGCGGGTCATCGACGTGGTCACGGTCGGCCGCAACGACACGATCCAGACGCTTGCGCGGCGGATGGCCTATAGCAGCTACCAGGTCGAGCGGTTCCGGGTTCTGAATGGCCTCGGCCCCAACGAGAATGTGGCGCCGGGCCAGCAGGTCAAGCTGGCCGTCTACGCGCGCTGAGGCAGGGCCCAAAAGAGAAGGGCGGCAGACTCGCGCCTGCCGCCCTTCCTTTGTTCCGTTTCCCTTGCGGGATTAGGACATGTTGCTCGCGACCGTGTTGAAGGTCGTGTTGAGCGTGCTGCCCAGGTTCGACATGGCGGCGATGGCGGCCACGGCGATGAGAGCGGCGATCAGGCCATATTCGATGGCGGTCGCGCCCTTGCTGTCACGGATGAACTTGCGAATGGTCTGCATGGATCTGTCCTTCGTCTGAAATTCGTTCAGGGAGGTGGGACGGCTGCCGATCGGAGCCGCCCCATCTCGGCCTGGTTACGACATGTTCGACGCGACGGTGTTGAACGTCGTGTTCAGCGACGAACCGAGGTTCGACATCGCGGTGATGGCGGCCACGGCGATGAGCGCGGCGATGAGGCCGTACTCGATGGCGGTGGCACCCTTGGTGTCGCGAATCATCTTGCGAATGGTCATCATGTTGGGTCTCCTTGGTCTCACTCGATCTTTTTTCTTTGCCTGCCGTCCCGACGCCTTTTTCGGTCAGCCTGCCCGGATTAAGCCGCTAAAGTTGACAAAAATTAAAACGCAAATCGTTAATTGCTGTTAACTGTGTCAGAGACGTTGTTCCACATCGTGGTGGTCGCCGTCGCAACATTGCGGAGGGATACGATCATTGCCAGGAAGATAAGCGCCAGGATCAGTCCGTACTCGACGGCTGTCGCGGCGCGCTTGTCCTGAAGAAATCGCTTGAGGTGACGCATCCCTGTCCCCCAGATCGACTGGCTTCATTGCCGGTCACCATCAGGATTTATCGCTATCGTGATTAAGACTTTGTTAGCGCGGCAGGTTAAGGTGCAAAAAATTCCGACAATGATCGTGGTCGCCGCGGCGCTGGTCGATGCCGACCGCAAGGTGCTGCTCCAGCAGCGCGCGCCCGGGCGCAGCATGGCGGGCCTGTGGGAGTTTCCCGGCGGCAAGGTCGAGCCCGGCGAGACCCCGGAGGCGGCGCTTGCGCGCGAGCTCCACGAGGAGCTCGGCGTCGAGGTCGCCGAGGATGCGCTCGTCCCGGCCTGCTTCGCCAGCGCGCCGAACGCGGGCGCGCACATGATCCTGCTTCTCTATGTCTGCCGCGACTGGGTCGGCGAGCCGCGTCCGCTCGACGCGAGTGGCCTCGAATGGCTCACGCCCCAGCAGATGGACCCGGCAGAGATGCCGCCGGCCGACCAGCCGCTGATCGCCCTGCTCGACGCCCTGATCTAGCTCTTCCGCCGAAGCGCATCTGCGAGCGACATGGTGGCGCTGCCGCGCCGGGCCGGCTGCGGCTGGTCCGGGGACGGCGCCCAGCCGCTCAGATGGATGATCTCGAACCGCTCGGTGGCGCGCCCGTCCGGGTCGGCGGCGGCGGCAAAGGCGGCACGGGCGGCGGCAAGGCCGAGCCGGCCGACCGGCCGCCGCGAGCGGGCCGACAGGAGGTTGGTCCAGCCGAGCTCGCGAAGGTCGTCGACCAGTCGGTCGAGGGTTGGAAAGCGCACCGACACTTTCTCGCTATCGGCCACCGGCAGGGCGAAGCCGGCGCGGCCGAGCAGGTCGCCGGCGGCGCGGATGTCGATCTGCGGGTGAAGGCGTGGCGACGCCGGCTGGCCCTCGGCCTCGTCGGCGGCGTGCATCACCCTGCGCAGCAGAGGCAGGCTGCCGGCGCCGGCGAAGCCGGCGAGGAACAAGCCGTCGGGCCGGAGAAGCCGGCGGATCTGCACCAGCGCCCCTGGCAGGTCGTTGACGCTGTCCAGCGTGCCGGCCGAGACGACGAGGTCGAAGGTGGCGGGCGGGAAGGGCAGGCGGTCCTCGTCGCATTGCGTGCCGCCGAGGCGTTCGGCGAACAGCGCTCCGGCGTCGGCCGAGGCTACCTCGATGCCCTGGGCGCGCAGCCGATTGCCGAGCAGGCCCGGGCCGGCGCCGAGGTCGAGGGCGCGCGCGAAGCGGCGCGACACCAGCGCCAGCCGTTCCTCGATCTCGTCGGCCATGCGCGTCAGCAACGGGTGCGGCTCGGCCGCCAGGCGCGCGGCGCGGTCGCGGCGGAGCCGGCGCAGGGCGCGGTCGAAGGGGGTGTTCTCAAGCGGATGATCGGGAGCGGCGGGGTCGGTCACGCGCGCGCCTTAGCAGCAAGAACGGCGGCGTTCCCGCTTTCATTGCCTCCGCTTCGCCGATAAAAGTGGCAGGACGCAGCTAGTGTATTGCATCCATAATACGGCTGTGCAACAATCCCTGCATGATCCTTGGGGCAAGATGACCGAGCATAATTTCGAACAGATGCGGCGCGCCATGGTGGCGAGCCAGCTGCGCACCACCGGCGTGAACGACCCGCGCGTCATCGCCGCGATGGGCGCGGTGCCGCGCGAGCGGTTCGTGCCGGCCGATCGCCAGCCGGTCGCTTATGCCGAGGCCCAGGTGCCGCTCGGCCACGACCGAAGCCTCGGCGCGCCGATGGCGCTTGGCCGGCTGCTCACCGAAGCCGCGCTCGAGGGCAATGAGAAGGCGCTCGTGATCGGCGCCGCCACCGGCTATTCGGCCGCCGTGCTCGCCCGCCTCGTCGGCAGCGTCGTCGCGCTCGAGGAGCAGCCGGAGCTTGTCGCCGCGGCGCGCACGGCGCTGGCCGGGACCGGAGTCACGGTCGCCGAGGGGCCGCTCAGCCAGGGCCATGCGCAAGGCGGGCCCTATGATTTCATCCTGATCGACGGGGCGGTGGGCCATGTGCCGCAGGCAATCATCGATCAGGTTGCCGACGGCGGCCAGATCGCTGCGGCGATCCTGGACAATGGAGTTCCTCGTCTGAGTGTTGGACGGGTTGTGGGGGGCGCGCTCGGCGCCGTGGCCTATGCCGACGCGGATGCGCCGGCTCTGCCCGGTTTCCAGAAGCCGCGCGGGTTCAGCTTTTAAAGGAATGGAGCGGGTTTGATGCGTGCAGTGTTGCTGGCCGCCGCGAGCGTGGCGGCCATGGCGGCGGGGAGCGCCGGAGCCGAGACGCTGCGCCAGGCGCTCGATCGGACCTACGAGACCAATCCGACGATCATGGCGGAGCGCGAGCGTTTGCGCGCGCTCGACGAATCGGTCGCGATTGCGCGGGCCGCGGGCCGGCCGCAGGTGTCGGCGACGGTCGGCGTGAACCAGGACGTGTTCAACACCAATTCCGGCGAAGGCCGCAATTTCAGCGCCGGCGTCGACGTCAGCTACCCGCTGTTCAACGGGGGCCGGGTGCGCAACTCGATCCGCGCCGCGGACGCCCGCGTCGAAGCGGGCCGCGCGTCGCTGCGCGCGGTGGAGGGCGACACCTTCACCCAGGCGGTCGGTTTCTACATGGACGTCATCCGCGACCGCTCGATCGAGGCGTTGAACCAGAACCAGGTCCGCGTGCTGCAGACCAACCTCGAGGCGACCCGCGACCGCTTCGAAGTTGGCGACCTTACCCGCACCGACGTCGCCCAGTCTGAGGCGCGGCTCGCGCTGTCCCAGAGCAACCTGTCGACGGCGCAGGGCCGGCTGCGCAGCAGCGAGGAGGCCTATCAGCGAGTCATCGGCGCCCCGCCGGGCGATCTCGAGCCGCCGCCGCCGCTGCCGCCGCTGCCCGCCACCGCCGACGAGGCGGTGAACATCGCGCTCCAGAACAATCCGGACCTGCGCGCCATCGCCGACCAGGTGCGCGCCGCCGGCCTCGACGTCAGCGTGCTTCGCGCCGACCGCCTGCCCACCGTCAGCGCGGTGACCAGCGGCGATTATCTCAACCGCCTCGGCACGTCCGAGGAGCTGCTCAGCGGCCCGCCGGTCCCCGGCCAGTCGCTGCCGCCCAACGAGGTCGCCGGAATCGGCGTCGGAGTCACTGCGCGCGTGCCGATCTACCAGGGCGGCCTGGTCGGCGCCCGAGTCCGCCAGGCCCAGAATCTGCGTCAGCAGCTCGTCGAGCAGGCGATTGAGACCGAGCGCTTCGTCATCGCCCGCACTCGCGCCGCCTTCGCCACCTGGCGCGCGGCGATGGAGGCGATCCAGTCGAACGAGATCGCCGTCGCCGCCAACCAGCTCGCGCTCGAGGGCACCCGCGCCGAGCAGTCGGTCGGCACCCGCAACGTGCTTGACGTGCTCAATGCCGAGCAGGAGCTCCTCAACAGCGAGGTCCAGCTCGTCACCGCCCGCCGCGACGCCTATGTCGCGGGCTTTGCGTTGCTCAATGCCATGGGCCAGGCGGAAGCCGAGGATCTCGGCCTCGATGGCGGCGCGCTCTACAATCCGGTCGCGCACTACAACCGCACCCGCAATCGCGCGTCCGACTGGGGCGAGGATTCGCGCCGCGCGCCGACCTCGACCCGGACGGCGCCGGCGGGGGCGCCCAGCCCCGTCGCGCAGGTGGTCGGACCGGTCGATCCGAGGGCAAACAGGCCCGTGACTCGGCCGCGGCAATAAGCAATAAGCCCGTCTCTATGGGAGATGTGCAGCAAGATCCGTCGATGGAGGAAATCCTCGCCTCGATCAAACGCGTGATCCGGGAGGATGCGCGGCCCGCCGCCGTGCCGCCGCGCCGGGGCAAGCGGACCGACCCGCCGACTTCCGCCGACGACGACGTGCTGGAGCTCAACGGCCCGATCGACGAGCCGGGGCCGACCCTGGTGTCGGACGACGCCGCGGCCGCCAGCCGCCAGTCGCTCGCCGCATTGTCGACGATGCGCGGGTCCGGCGTTGCCGCCGACCAGGGCGCGCTCGAGGCCGTGGTGCGCGACATGCTGCGCCCGATGCTCAAGGACTGGCTCGACGAGAATTTGCCGCTGATGGTCGAGGCACTCGTCACCCGCGAGATCGCCCGGATCACGGGACGCAAGCTCTAGGATCCTCCCTGCCGCGTAGCGGTGGGGAGAGGGACCATCCGTACAGCGGATGGTGGAGGGGTAGCTCTTCCGCACAAACATCGAGGTACCCCTCCACCATGCTTCGCATGGTTCCCCTCCCCACGAGCCTGCGCCTCGCAGGGAGGAACTTGCTCCGCTTGCGTCGTTACGGGTGCGGGGCTAGCCAAGCGGGCATGAAGACGCTCCTCCTCGCCGGCTTCGCCGCGCTCGCGCTCGTTCCTTCCACCGCCATTGCCCGTCCGATGACCGCCGTCGACCTCGCGTCGATGAAGCGGATCGGAGCGCCGGTCGCGTCGCCCGACGGGCGCTGGCTGGTCTACCAGCTGCGCGAGACCGACCTCGCCGCCAACCGCGGCCGAATCGACCTGTGGCTGCTCGACCTGAGCCGGCCCGGCGCGGAAGCGGTTCGGATCGCCTCGACGCCCGAGCATAACGAGCACGATCCCAAATTCTCCGCCGACGGCCGCGCGCTTTATTTTCTCAGCGGCCAGTCGGGCAGCGAACAGCTGTGGCGGGTCGAGCTGCCGTCGGGAACGCCGCAGCGGGTGAGCGACGTCGCTGGCGGAATCTCCGGCTATCTGCTCGCGCCGAGCGGCGACCGAGTCGCGATCTGGACCGACCGCGACATCTCCTGCCGCGACGCGGCCTGCGCGGACGCGCCCGAGGCGCCGGAAGGGCAGGGCAGCGCGCGCACCTATGACGAGACCTTCGTGCGCCACTGGGATTCCTGGGAAACGCCGGGCGCGTTCAGCCGAATCTTCACCTATCCGCTGGTCGACGGGCGCCTCCAGGGCAACGGCACGCCGGTCGCGCCGGGCCTGCGCGGGCACGCGCCGACCCGGCCGTTCGGCGGCGGCGAGGAGCTGGCGTGGAGCGCCGACGGCCGCACGCTATTCTTCACCTTGCGCGAGGCCGGGCGCGAGGAGCCGAACTCGACCAATCTCGACATCTACGCCGCGCGCGAGGGGCAGGCGGCCGAGAACCTGACTCCGGCCAACGAGGCGGTGGACACCGCGCCGGCGGTTTCGCCGGACGGGCGCTGGCTCGCCTACACCGCGATGGCGCGCCCGACCTACGAGGCCGACCGGCTGGTCATCCATCTGCGCGACCTGCAGACCGGGGCGGTAAGGCCGCTGACCCAGGCCTGGGACCGCTCGGTGGGATCGATGGCCTGGGCGGCGGACGGCCGCAGCCTGCTGGTGACCGCTCAGGACGTGCTCGACACGCCGCTGTTCCGGGTCGACGTGCGCACCGGCGCGGTCACCCGGCTCACCGAATCGGGCTCGGTCGGCAACGTCACCCCGCTGCGCGACGGCTCGATCGTCTACACGCTGAACAGCATCGAGGCGCCCGACGATCTGTGGCTGCTGCCGCGCCGCGGCGGCGCTCCGCGCCGGCTCACCTCCGTCAACGCCGCTCTGCTCGCCGAGCTCGATCCGGTCGCGGTCGGCCGCTTCAGCTTCGCCGGCGCGGGCGGCGACCGCGTGTGGGGCCAGATCGTGAAGCCCGCCGGCACCAGCGGCCGCCTGCCGGTCGCCTATCTCATCCATGGCGGGCCTCAGGGCAGCTTCAACAACAGCTGGTCCTATCGCTGGAACCCGCGGCTGTTCTCGGCGCCCGGCTACGCCTCGGTTTCGGTCGATTTCCACGGGTCGACCGGCTACGGCCAGGCCTTCACCGACTCGATCCGGCAGAATTGGGGCGGCGCCCCGCTCGAGGACCTGCGCCTCGGCCTCGCCGCCGCCGGCCGCGCCGATCCGCAGCTCGACGTCGCCAATTCCTGCGCGCTCGGCGGCTCTTATGGCGGCTACATGGTCAATTGGATCGCCGGCAACTGGCCGGACGGGTTCAAGTGCCTGGTCAGCCATGCCGGCATCCTCGACACCCGCATCATGGCCTATGAAACCGAGGAATTGTGGTTCACCGAGTGGGAGAATGGCGGCGTGCCGTGGGACCCGGCGGTGCGCGCGACGATCGAGCGCTGGAACCCGATCAACTTCGTTCAGAACTGGCGCACGCCGATGCTCGTCATCCACGGCGAGCGCGACTTCCGGATCCCGTACAGCCAGTCGCTCGCCATGTTCAACGCGCTCCAGCGCCAGAACATCCCGTCGCGCCTCGTCATGTACCCGGACGAGAATCACTGGATCCTCAAGCCGCAGAACTCGATCCAATGGTACCGCGAGGTTCACAACTGGCTGCAGCGCTATCTCCAGCCGGGCGCGGGCCCGACAATGGGCTCGGGCGCAGGCGCTGGGGAGCGCGGGCGATAGGATCGAACGTCGCTCTCCAGACGTTTTTCTGCTAGGAGAGCGAGATGAACGCCGAACGTCCCATCTTCGAGGATCCGGATCCCGAGGCCGAAGCCGCTTCCCTCGCAAGGGCGCGCGCCGAGATTGCTGCGGGGAAGGGCGTCCCTCACGAAGAGGTGGCCAAGTGGTTGAGGACCTGGGGAACACCGGAAGAGGGTCCTCCGCCGCGTGAATGGTTCGAGTAACCTGGATGCCGGAGGCGCTCCGGCACCTCGATCTCATCCGAAACTATGTGGGTTACTTCGATCCGGTCGCCGCCGACCGGCTCGCGGGGCGGTTGCTGGACGTCGGCAACAGTCTCTCGCACTTTCCCAACCGGGGGCGTCCAGGCCCGGACGGCACTCGTGAGTTGCCGACTGTTCCCCCTTACGTGGTCAGCTATGAAGTGACTGGCGGCGCGGTCTACATCCTCCGCATCCGTCATGGCCGCACGCAACCGGAGGACTGACGGTTTCCAACTCGCCGACGCGCCGCTAATCGCGCTCGCATGACCGAGTTGCCGAAGACGTTCGACCCCGCCGCCATCGAGGGCCGCTGGTATTCCCATTGGGAGGAGAACGGCCTGTTCCGTCCGGAACGGCCCGACGCGGAGCCGTGGACGATCGTCAATCCGCCGCCCAACGTCACCGGCTCGCTCCATATCGGCCACGCGCTCGACAACACGCTTCAGGACATATTGACGCGCCACGAGCGGCTGCGCGGCAAGGACGCCTTGTGGGTGGTCGGCACCGACCATGCCGGAATCGCCACCCAGATGGTCGTCGAGCGCAATCTCGAGAGCCAGGGCCTCAAGCGCCAGGAGATGGGCCGCGAGGCCTTCCTCGAGCATGTCTGGGAGTGGAAGGCGCAGTCGGGCGGCCAGATCACCCGCCAGCTGCGCCGGCTCGGCTGCTCGATGGACTGGAGCCGCGAGCAGTTCACCATGGACCCGCACTTCGTGCGCGCGGTCAACAAGGTGTTCGTACAGCTCTACCGCGAGGGCCTGCTCTACCGCGACAAAAGGCTGGTGAACTGGGACCCCCGGTTCGGGACGGCCATTTCCGACCTCGAGGTCGAGACCAAGGAGGTGCAGGGCAAGTTCTGGCACCTCAAATACCCGCTCGAGGACGGCAGCGGCTTCATCCACGTCGCCACCACCCGGCCCGAGACGATGCTCGCCGACATGGCGGTCGCGGTGCATCCGGACGATGCGCGTTATCGCGACCTGGTCGGCAAGCGTGTTCGGCTGCCGATCACCGGCCGACTGATCCCGATCATCCGCGACGAGCATGCCGATCCGGAGCTCGGCTCGGGCGCGGTGAAGATCACGCCGGGCCACGACTTCAACGACTTCGAGGTCGGCAAGCGCGCCGGCTTCAAGGCTGTCGACATGCTCAACATGCTCGATGGCGCGGCGCGCGTCATGCAGACCCAGGACGGACTCGTCCCGGCGGAGCTGATCGGCATGGACCGCTTCGATGCCCGCAAGCGGGTCGTCGAGCTGCTGGAGGAGGGCGGTTTCCTCGAGCGGATCGAGGACAAGGTCATCCAGCTCCCTTACGGCGACCGCTCCGGCGTGGTCATCGAGCCGTGGCTCACCGACCAATGGTATGTCGACGCCGAGACCCTGTCGAAGCCGGCGATCGACGCGGTACGCGAGGGCAAGATCAAGGTCGTGCCCAAGAGCTGGGAGAAGACCTGGTACAATTGGCTGGAGAACATCCAGCCCTGGTGCGTGTCGCGCCAGTTGTGGTGGGGGCACCGAATCCCGGCCTGGTATGACGATCAGGGCAATGTCTTCGTCGCGGAGACCGAGGAAGAGGCGCAGCGCGAGGCGGGCAACCGGCCGCTGCGCCGTGACGACGACGTGCTCGACACCTGGTTCTCGTCGGGCCTGTGGCCGTTCGCGACGCTCGGCTGGCCGGACGACACCGAGCTCCTGAGGCGCCATTACCCGAACGACGTCCTCATCTCGGGCTTCGACATCATCTTCTTCTGGGACGCCCGAATGGCGATGCAGGGCCTTCACTTCATGAAGGATGTGCCGTGGAAGACGCTCTACCTCCACGGCCTGGTCCGCGACTCCAAGGGCCAGAAGATGTCCAAGTCGAAGGGGAACACGGTCGATCCCCTCGGCCTCATCGACCGCTACGGCGCCGATGCCCTGCGCTTCACGCTCGCGGCGATGGAGAGCCAGGGCCGCGACATCAAACTGGATGAGAAAAGGGTCGAGGGTTACCGCAACTTCGCGACCAAGCTGTGGAATGCGACGCGTTTCTGCCAGGCCAACGGCATCGGCGCGTCGGACACGATCGAGCCCCCGGCGGCGCAGCTTCCGGTCAACCGCTGGATCATCGGCGAGACGGTGAAGACGGTGCAGGCCCTCGACCTCGCGCTCGCCGAGCTTCGCTTCGACGAGAGTTCCAACACCATCTACCATTTCGTGTGGGCGACCTTCTGCGACTGGTATCTGGAGCTGATCAAGGGCGCGATCGACGAGGAGACCCGCAAGGTCGCCGGCTGGGTGCTCGACCAGATTCTGGTCATGCTCCACCCGTTCATGCCGTTCGTCACCGAGGAACTGTGGAACGCGCTTGGAGAGCGGCCCTACGAGCTGATTCTGGCGAAGTGGCCGATGCCGGACGCGCGGGCGCTCGACCCGGAAGCGGGCCCCGAGATCGACTGGCTGATCCGCGTGGTCAGCGGCATCCGCACCGCGCGGGCCGAGCTCAACGTGCCGCCCGGCGCCAGGCTGCCGCTCCACGTCCGCGATGCCGGCTCGGCGACGCAGGCGCGGCTTCAGCGCCACGCGGTGGCGTTGCAGCGGCTCGCGCGCATCGAGACGATCTCCGATGGCGAGGCGAGCGGCGGCGCTGCCCAGATCGTCGTGGATGAGGCCACCTATGTGCTTCCGCTCGAGGGCGTCATCGACATCGAAGCCGAGAAGGCGCGGCTACAGAAGGCGGCCGAGGCGGCCGAGAAGGAACGCGACAGCCTAGCGGGCCGGCTCAACAATCCGAGCTTCGTCGAGCGGGCCAAGCCGGAAGCGGTCGACAAGGCGCGCGCCGACCATGCCGAAAAGGCATCGGACGCCGAGAAATATCGCGCGGCGCTGGCGCGGCTCGGCTAGAGCGGTTGCGAGGCGGATGAAATCATCCGCCGGCCTGGCAACCGCGCCAACCAAGGGTTCAGCCGCGCCGCCGTCACATCACTGTGTCGGCGAGGTTGGAGCGGTATTTGGTGCCGGTCTGGCGGTCGTTGAGCTCGATATAGACGTAGCTCGGGGGTACCTCGCCTTCCGGCATCGCGAACCAGATGCTGCCGAGGTTCGACGGGCTCCCCAGCGCGCAGAAGCCGTAGAGCCGCCGGTTGGTGCGCCCGTCATAGAAATCGACCCAGGTGCGCGACGCATTGGTGTTGCTTCCGCACGGCGGCAGGCTTGGCGCCGCGGCGAACATAGCGGCCGGATAGGCGTCTTTGTTGAACACGTCGTAGCTGTAGCGGATGAAGTTTTGGCCGTTGGCCTGATATGGAACGGCGCTGGTGAGATAGAGAATTGGATTGGGTATCGGCTGAAAAGCTGAGGCGCTGGTGCTTGCGATCATCAGCAAGCCGACGGTGAATAACGGCCATCTGGGCATTTGCTTCATCGGTCATCCTTTCCGCGCTGGGGGATGAACACGCTGCAACTGGCAAAAGCGAAGGTGCCACCTGGGCGCCGTCTTGGCAAGCCGCGTCAGGCCGGCACGACGACTTCGATGGCCCGCTCGGCGACCGATGCCGTGGCCGGCGTGCGCGCCAGCACCTCGCCGTCGATCGAGATCGGTAGCGGTGGGTCGGTGATGATGCGGAGCGAGCGGCCGCGGAACTGGCGCACCTCGCGCTCCTTCTTGGGGAGGCCGAGAAGCAGCCGCACCCAGTTCATAACGAGGGTCGTGCGGGCCCGCCCGATCACCGCCTCGACGACGATGTCGCCGCTGTCCACCGAAGCGTCCTCGACGACCTCGATTCCACCGTGGAAGGAGCCGTTGGCGATTCGCACTTCCAGCGCCCGAAGCGTCTCGCTGCCGTGCGGTCCTTCGACGGTCAGCCGGAAGGAATGGAAGCGCGCCAGGCACCACAAGGACCATAAGAGGTAGCCGGGGCGGCCGAGATAGCGCTTCAATTTGTGCGGGATGGTCTGGCCGATCATCGGCGACAGGCCGATCGATGAGGCGTTGGCGAAATAGTCGCCGTCGATCGCTCCGACGTCGATTCGCCGCCGCTTGCCCGTCGCGATCGTCTCGATGGCGCCGTCGAGGTCGACGGGAATGCCCAGCGTGCGGGCGAAGCTGTTGGCGGTACCGAGCGGCAGCAGTGCGAACACGCAGTCGTGGTCGACCACCTCGTCGACCGTGCAGGACAAGGAGCCGTCGCCGCCGCCGACGATGACCATCGGGGTGCCGCCGCGCACCGCCCCCTGCATGGTGGAGATGAGGTCGCGGTCCGGGCGACGGATGGAATGCTTCGCGGTGAGCCGGATGCCGGCCGCCTCGAGCTTGGCGGCGGCTTCGCGGAACAGCTTCTGGCCGCGCCGAGAGCGGGTGTTGACGATCAGCACCGCTTCCTTCGGCACCGGGCTGGATACGTTCACTCTGTTCGCCCCTTCCGCCTATCGGCTTTCCCGGCGCGGTTATGGACGCTAAGCCGGGCCAAGTCATGTCCACCCCTGCTTTTCCCGACATCCGCATGCGCCGCACCCGCGTCGCGCCCTGGAGCCGCCGTCTGGTCGCGGAGACGACCCTGTCCGCCGCCGACCTGATCTGGCCGTTATTCGTCGCCAGCGGCGATGCGGTCGAGCCGATCGCCAGCCTGCCCGGCGTATCGCGCTGGCCGGTCGCTCAGATCGGCGACCGCGCCCGCGAGGCGCGCGACCTCGGCATCCCGCTGATCGCTTTGTTCCCCAACACGCCAGGCGATCTACGCAGCATCGACGCGGGCGAGGCGCTCAATCCCGACAACCTCATCTGCTGCGCCGTGCGTGCCGCCAAGGACGCGGCGCCCGATGTCGGCGTGATGACCGACGTCGCTCTGGATCCCTACACCGCTCACGGCCATGACGGCATCATCGACGCCGCCGACTGCGTGCTCAATGACGAGACGGTCGAGGTCCTCACCCGCCAGGCCATCGTTCAGGCCGATGCTGGCGCCGACATCATCGCGCCGTCGGACATGATGGACGGCCGCATCGCCGCGATCCGCAAGGCGCTCGAGGGCTCGGGCCACTGCGACATCCAGATCATGGCCTATGCCGCCAAATATGCATCGGCCTTCTACGGCCCGTTCCGCGACGCCGTCGGCTCGCGCGGGCTGCTGAAGGGCGACAAGAAGGGCTATCAGATGGACCCTGCCAACGCGCTCGAAGCGCTGCGCGAGGTCGCGCTCGATATCGCCGAGGGCGCGGACCACGTCATGGTGAAGCCGGGCCTGCCCTATCTCGACATCATCCACCGCGTGCACGAGCGTTTCGGGATGCCGGTCTTCGCTTATCAGGTGTCCGGCGAATATGCGATGATCGAGGCCGCCGCCGCCGCGGGGGCAGGGGACCGCGACGCGCTTCTCATGGAGACCCTGATCGCCTTCAAGCGGGCCGGATGCTCCGGGGTCCTGACCTATCATGCGCCCGTCGCCGCGCGCATATTGACCAGCTGAAACAACGAACAAGCCAGATTTTTGGGGGAGCGGGAGCGTCAGTGAGCCAGGAAAGCGTACTAGGCGCCAAGAGCAACGAGCGGTTCGCGCGCCCTCTGTTCCTGACGACGATCGTCGTCGGATCGTTCCTGCTGTTCCTCACCCAGCCGATGGTCGCGCGCATGGCGCTTCCGCGGGTCGGCGGCGCCCCCGCGGTGTGGAACAGCGCGATGCTGGTCTACCAGCTGCTGCTTCTCGCCGGCTATGCCTATGCCCATTATCTCGGCCGGGTGAGGCCGCGCTACCAGGTCGGCATCCACGTCATCCTGCTCGGCGTCGCCGCCTTGTGGCTGCCGCTCCACCTCGTGAGCTGGGTGCCGCCCACGACCAGCCAGCCGGCCTTCTGGGTGCCGTGGTTCCTGCTCGCCTCGATCGGGCCGCTCTTTTTCATCGTCTCGGCCCAGGCGCCGCTGATGCAGCGCTGGTACGCGCTCGAGACGAGCCGCGGCGATCCTTATCCGCTCTATGCCGCTTCCAATCTCGGCAGCTTCGCGGGTCTCATTTCCTATCCGCTCCTGGTCGAGCCGCTGATGACGCTGCAGGAGCAGTCCTATCTGTGGACCGGCCTCTATGCGGTGCTGGTCCTGCTGGTGATCGGCTGCGCGGTGACCGTGCCCGGCCACGCGGTCGAGAAGATGCCGGAGGAGACCGCGCCCAAGCCGCCTCCCAAACGGGTTCTGCGCTGGATCGCACTGGCGGCGGTGCCGTCGGGGCTGATGCTGTCGACGACGACCCACCTCACCACCGACATTGTCGCCATCCCCTTGCTGTGGGTTCTTCCGCTCGGCCTCTACCTGCTGAGCTTCGTCGTCGCCTTTGCGGCGCGGCGGAAGGTCGCCGACTTCATCACCCTGCTGGCGCCGGTCGTCATACTGATCGCCGGCGGCCTCGCCTTTGCGAGCGGATCGCGCGACCCGCTGGTGGCGGCAACGCTGGGCCTGCTGCTGCTCTTCACCATCGCGGTTGCGCTTCATACCCAGATGTTCCGCCTGCGCCCAGCGGTCGGCCATCTCACCCGATTCTACCTGGCAATGTCGTTCGGCGGCATGCTCGGCGGCCTGTTCTGCGCGATCGTCGCGCCGCTGGTGTTCGACTGGGCCTATGAGCACCCGCTGCTGATCCTCGCGGCCGCGCTTCTCGTCCCGCAGACGCCCTTGCTCGGCTGGCCTCGGCACCTGTCGCCGATCCTGACGGTGGCGCTGCCCGGCCTCGCGCTCGTGCTGTCGCTCGCGACCTTCCTCTACCTGCGCGACACCTCGGTGATGGCGGGCACGATCGTCGTGTCGCTGCTCGCGCTCGCCTGCCTCGGCCGGCCGCTCGCCTTCATGATCAGCCTTGCCGCGCTGATGCTCAGCTATGGCGGCTGGCAGGTGCTCTACCAGTCGACCACGGACACCCGCACCCGCTCCTATTTCGGCATCTACCAGGTCAACACGCGCTACAATGACGCGGGCGAGGCCTATGCCCGCGCGCTGACCCACGGCACGACCCTTCACGGCATCCAGAATCTCGTGCCGGGCACCGAGACGGTGGCGACCAGCTATTATGCGCGCCGCTCGGGCGTCGGCCATGCCCTCGCCAACGCGCCGCAATTGTTCGGGCCCAATGCCCGGATCGGAGTCGTCGGCCTCGGCACCGGGACCTTGTCCTGCTACCGCCAGCCCGGCCAGAACTGGACGATCTTCGAGATCGATCCCGTCATGGTCGACATCGCGCGTAACCGCTTCAGCTTCCTGTCGCGCTGCGCCCCGGATGCGCGGATCGTGCTCGGCGACGCCCGCGTCAGCCTCGCCAACGCGGCGCCCAATTCGATCGACATCCTCGCGGTCGACGCCTTCTCGTCCGACGCGGTGCCGATGCACCTGCTCACCCACGAGGCGCTCGGCGTCTATGGCCGAGCGGTGCAGCCCGACGGAATCGTCCTGTTCCACGTCTCCAACCGCTATCTCGACCTCAAGCCGGTCGTCGCCGACCTGGCCGAGCGGGGCGGCTGGCAGACCGCGATGCTCGAATATGATCCGACCGAGGACGAGCAGATGATGAACGCGACGGTGTCGGTGTGGATCGCCCTGTCGCGCAACCCGGCCTCGCTCGACCGTCTCGTCCAGGCGAGCGGCGACGATGCCGGCCAGTGGCTGCTGCTTCAGCGCACGCCCGGCTTCGCCGGGTGGAGCGATGACTACGCCTCGATCCTGCCGATCCTGCGGCCGCCCGAGATGCCTTGGGAATGATCGAGACCGAGCGGCTGATCCTGCGCGGCTGGACCGAGGCCGACGTCGAGCCCTTCATCCGCCACACCAACAGGCCGGCGGTGATGCGCTGGCTCGGTGGCGTGCGTCACGAGGCGGACCTGCGCGAAGTCATCACCGAACGCTTCCCGCGCTGGCAGGCCGAGCGCGGCTTCACCTTCTGGGCGGTCGAGCGCAAGGAGGACGGCGAACTGCTCGGCTTCTGCGGCCTCAAGCGCGCCGATGACGAGGGCACAAGAATCAAGGGCTGGCACGAGATCGGCTGGCGCCTGCGCGAGGATGTATGGGGCCAGGGCTATGCGCGGGAAGCCGCCACCGCCTCGCTCGACTTCGCTTTCGAGCAGGCCGGCGCGGAGCGCGTGGTGGCGCTTACCGTGATCGGTAATGAGCCCAGCTGGCGGCTGATGGAGCGGCTCGGCATGACGCGCCGCCCGGACCTCGACTATGAAGGCCCGGCATGGGCGGAGACGCCGGTCATCGCTTATGTGATCGAGAGGGAAGAATGGCAGGCGCGAACCTCCTGAGCTTTGGCGCCAAGGCGCCGCGCATCGACCCGCAGGCGTTCGTTGCGCCCGGCGCTCAGCTCATCGGCCACATCGAGATGGGGCCGGAATCAAGCGTCTGGTACAATTGCGTGCTTCGCGGCGACATGAACCTCATCCGCATCGGCGCGCGCTCCAACATCCAGGACGGCAGCGTCATCCATGTCGATCCGCCGCGTCCCGGCGGCCCGGAGCAAGGCTATCCCGCGCTGATCGGCGAGGAGGTGCTGATTGGCCATATGGCGATGGTCCATGGCTGCACCCTTCACGACCGCGCCTTCGTCGGCCTCGGCGCGATCGTCATGGACGGCTGCACGATCGAGAGTGACGCGATGCTCGCCGCCGGTGCGATGCTGACGCCCGGCAAGCGCATCCCGTCGGGGCAATTATGGGCGGGCCGCCCGGCCAAATATGTACGCGACCTCACCCCGGACGACATTGTCGGAATGCGTGCGGGAGTCGTCCATTATGTCGAGCTCGCGAAGCGTCACCGCGAAGAGGCGAAACCGCTCTGGCGGCCGAGGCTGCTCCTGAGGCCTTCCAGCCGGCGATGCTGATCGTTGGCGAGCGCCTGCGCGAATTGCTGCGCTTCCATAAGCGCCTCATGATCCGCCTCGCTGGTCGGCGCGTCCGCCCGCTCGACCGCTAGCCGGTCGAGATCGGCGAGCGCCACCGTCGTCTCGGTGCGCGCGACCTCGGCCCGCGAGATCGCTTCCTGCGCCTGCACCCAGCTGTCCGAATTGGCCCCGCCGGCGGCGCGCGCCAGCGGCGCGGCGCGGGCAAAAGCGCGTTCGAACGCCGCGTCGCCGGCGCGGGCGCGCGCGAGCAGATCGGC
>NZ_JAANPA010000003.1 GCF_011320075.1 Sphingosinicella sp. YJ22
ACCGGCACGCCGGCGGCAGCGAGCGCCGCGCGGTCGGGCTGGCCGAAGCCGCCGCGCCAGGCGATGGCGGGCTCGGCGCCGGCATAGCGCGAGCTGAACGCCGCGGGACGGCCCCAGCCGCCCTGCCAGCGGTAGAAGATGTGCGCGCCAATCTGGGTGATCTTGGCGAGCGTCGGGGCCCAGTAGGGGAAGACGTAATTGGCGTGATAATGGGTGGCGAGGCCGACCGGGCGGTGGACATAGCCGCCCAGCGCAGCCTCCGCGACCGCGCGCACCCGGTTCCAGATCGCCGGGATCGGGGTACGGCGAAGCGAGCCGTCGCAGGTGAAGCTGAACTGGCAGCCGGTGACGCGCTGGTGCCCTTGGAAGACCACGCCGCACACGGTGCTCGGATAGGCCGGGTGGCGGACTCGGTTGAGAACCACCTGGGCGACCGCGCGCTGGCCGTCGACCGGCTCGAGCGCCGCTTCGTAATAGATGGCGGCGGCGAGGCAGTCGATCGAGCGCATCCGAGCGACTTCGTCATTGCTCAGTCGGAAGGCGGCCGCGGCCGGGTTCGGCCCCGTCGCGACGGGCACTTCGGCATTGGCCTTCTGCGCGTCCTCGGCCGACATCGGCGCGAGCGCGTTGGGATCGCTTTCCGGCGCGACCGGCGGCACCACGCCGGCGAGAACGGCGCGGGCCGCGGCGGTCGGCACCGACGGGTCGTTGCTTCCGGCGGTCAGCGAAAAGGCCGCGATCGCATAGAGGCCCAAAGCGAGCAGCAGAACGAAGCCGGCGATCAGCGCGCGCAACCGCACTGAGCCGAGCCGCAGGAAGCTCGGCACGGCCGGGATGACGGGTCGAGGCAGAGTGAGCGCACGCATGAGATGGGGGCCCTTCATACTCCATCGAGTGTATTAGTACAACCCTACACCTCCGCCGCGGCCGGCGATCCGTCTGGCCTAGGGCGCGTCAGAGCGCTAATCGCCTCCGCAAAGAGTGGAGACGGCCGCATGAACGAGATGATCCCACCCCCCTCGGACGCGGTCGCGGGCACCCACTGCACCAGCGAAGATTACACGAGGCTGTACCGCGAGTCGCTCGACAGCCCGGAAACCTTTTGGGCGCGCGAGGCACGGCGGCTCGACTGGTCAAGTTTCCCGAGCCGGATCGCCGACTGGTCCTACGATCCGGTCGACATCCGCTGGTTCGAGGATGGCGTGCTCAACCTCTGCCATAATTGCGTCGACCGTCACCTCGAGGCGCGCGCCGACCAGGTTGCCATCATCTTCGAGGGCGACGAGCCAGGCCAAGGCCGCACGGTCACTTATGGCCAACTGCACCGCGACGTCGTTCGGATGGCGAATTGCCTCAAGGCGCTCGGCGCCACGAAGGGCGACCGAGTCACCATCCACCTGCCGATGATCCCGGCGGCGGCCGTAGCGATGCTCGCCTGCGCCCGCATCGGCGCGGTGCACAGCGTGGTGTTCGCCGGCTTTTCGGCCGAGGCGCTTCACGGGCGCATCGAGGATTGCGCGAGCCGGATCGTGATCACCGCCGACGGCGGCAATCGCGGCGGCAAGCTCATCCCGCTGAAGGCCAATGTCGACGCCGCCATCGCCAAGGGGGCCGAGGTCGACGCAGTCCTCGTCATCGGCCATTGCGGCAACGACATCGACTGGGTCGAGGGCCGCGACCATTGGTACGACCGCCTCGGCGAGACGGTGCCCGACACCTGCCCGTGCGAGCCGATGAACGCCGAGGATCCTTTGTTCATCCTCTACACGTCGGGCTCGACCGGAAAGCCCAAGGGCGTCCTGCACACGACCGGCGGCTATGGCGTGTGGACCGCGAGCACGTTCCATTACGTGTTCGACTACAAGCCGGGCGAGGTGTTCTGGTGCACCGCCGACGTCGGCTGGGTCACCGGCCACAGCTACGTCGTCTACGGCCCGCTCGCCAACGCGGCGACCGTGCTGATGTTCGAGGGCGTGCCCAACTATCCCGACTTCAGCCGCTTCTGGGAGGTCGTCGAACGGCACAAGGTCAACATCTTCTACACCGCCCCGACCGCGATCCGGGCGCTGATGCGCGAGGGCGAAGCGCCGGTGACCAAGCACGACCGCTCGTCGCTGCGCCTGCTCGGCACGGTCGGCGAGCCGATCAACCCGGAGGCGTGGCGCTGGTACTGGCGCGTGGTCGGCGACGAGCGCTGTCCGGTGGTCGACACCTGGTGGCAGACCGAGACCGGCGGGATCATGATCACCACGCTGCCCGGCGCCCATGCGATGAAGCCGGGATCGGCGGGCCGGCCCTTCTTCGGAATCGAGCCGCAATTGGTCGACGGCGACGGCGCGGTGCTCGAGGGCGCGGCGTCGGGCAACCTTTGCATCGCCCGCTCATGGCCGGGGCAGATGCGCACCGTCTATGGCGACCACGACCGCTTCGTGCAGACCTATTTCAGCACCTATCGCGGCAGATATTTCACCGGCGACGGCTGCCGCCGCGACGAGGACGGCTATTACTGGATCACCGGCCGTGTCGACGACGTGCTCAACATCTCCGGCCACCGCCTCGGCACCGCCGAGATCGAGAGCGCCCTGGTCAGCCACACGCTCGTCGCCGAGGCCGCAGTCGTCGGCTACCCGCACGAAATCAAGGGCCAGGCCATCTATTGCTACGTGACCCTGGTCGCCGGCGAGGAAGGCTCACCCGCGCTCGAGCAGGAGCTGCGCCAGCACGTGCGGACGGAGATCAGCCCGATCGCCAGCCCGGACCTCATCCACTTCACCCCGGCCCTGCCCAAGACCCGCTCGGGCAAGATCATGCGACGCATCCTGAGAAAGATCGCGGAGAACGATTTCGCCAATCTCGGCGACACCAGCACGCTCGCCGAGCCGGCGCTGGTCGACAATCTGGTGGAGGGGCGAAGGAACCGCTAGTCGTCGCGCTCGTGGGGCGTCTGCATCGGCAGGCTCCAGCGGATCTGCTCGCGCAGGCGCGCCTCGGTCTCGACGTCGCCGACCTGGTGGGCATGAGCCCGGCGGCGAAGCAGGCGGCTCAGCACCGCCGCACGAGAATGCGGCGCCGCGCGGGCTTTCGCCATTGCCTGGGCAAGATCGACGGGACGCTTGGCCATGGACCCCGATAGGCGAAAGACGATTAAAGACAGGTTAGGCTTGTTGGGACAAACCCTCAGATGAAGATCGTGGCGGGCGACATCGGCGGCACTCATGCCCGCTTCGCGATTGCGGAGGTGGCGCCCGGCGCGCCGGTTCGGCTGGGGCCGATGCGCAAGTACCGCACCCGCGAGCATGCCGACTTCGGCTCGGCCTGGGCGGCGTTCCGAAGCGACAATGGCGGCGCGCTGCCCGCCGCCGCGTCGCTCGCCGTCGCCATCGCGATCGAGGGCGACGTGCTGCGCTTCCCGAACAATGACTGGGCGCTCGACCGGCGGACGCTCGCCGGCGAGCTGGGGCTCGATCAGCTGCTTCTGCTCAACGACTTCGGCGCGGTGGCGCATGCGGTGTCGGCGTTGGGAGCCGATGCGCTGGAGCCACTCGGCGGCCCGGAGGCGCCGGCGGCCGGCAATGGCATCACGAGCGTGATCGGCCCCGGCACCGGCCTCGGCGTCGCCCTGTTCGCCGAGCGCGAGGGCCGAGTCGAAGTGATCGAGACCGAGGCGGCGCACATGGCCTTCGCGCCGCAAAGCCTGGAGGAAGAGGCGGTCGAGCGCGTGGTTCGGGCGCGCTATGGCCGCTGCTCGATCGAGCGGGTCGTGTCAGGGCCCGGCCTGGTCGAGATCTATGCGATGCTGGGCGGGGGCGAATGGGACGTGCTCGACGCCGGCACGCTGTGGAGCGCAGCGATCGACGGCGACGATCCGGTCGCGGCGCGGGCGCTGGACCTGCTGGTCGCCTGCTTCGGCGCCGCGGCGGGCGACATCTGCCTCGCCCACGGATCGATGCGCGTGGTGGTCACCGGCGGCCTCACCAACCGCATGAAGGCGCGTCTCGCCACGCCGCTGTTCCACGATCCGTTCCGAGCGAAGGGACGCTACCGCCCGCGCATGGAGCGCGTGCCGGTCCAGCTCTGCACCTATCCCGAACCCGGCCTGCTCGGCGCCGCCGTCGCGTTCCAGCGCGGCGGCGGCGCGTGAAGGCTTAGCGCGGCGCCATCCGGATGCCACCGTCGAGGCGGACATATTCGGCATTGAGATAGACCGTCTCGGCCATGAACACGGCGAGCTTGGCATATTCCTCGGCCTGGCCGAGGCGCTTGGGGAACGGCACCTGGGCGCCCAAAGCGTCCTGCACCTTCTCCGGCATCATCGCGACCATCGGGGTCTTGAACACGCCGGGAAGGATGGTGTTGACCCGGATGCCCTCGCCCATGAGGTCGCGGGCGATCGGCAGCGCCATTCCGAGCACGCCGGCCTTGGAGGCGGTGTAGGCGGCTTGGCCGATCTGGCCGTCCTGCGCCGCCACCGACGCGGTGTTGATGATGCAGCCCTTCTCGCCGTCGGCGAGCGGCTCGAGGTCGGCCATTCCGGCCGCGCTCGCGGCGATGCAGCGGAAGGTGCCGATCAGGTTGATCTGGATGGCGAGCTCGAACTGGTGGATCGGGTAGCGCTTGACCGCGCCGGTCTCCTTGTCGCGGCCGACCGTCTTCATGGCGTTGGCGACGCCGGCGCAGTTGACCAGGATGCGCTCCTGGCCGTGCGCGGCGCGCGCCTTTGCGAAGCCGGCGTCGACCGCCTCGTCCGAGGTCACGTCGACCTGGCAGAAGATTCCGCCGATCTCCGCGGCGACCTTCTCGCCCTTGTCGGCATCGCGGTCGAAGATGGCGACCTTGACGCCCTTGGCGGCGAGCGCGCGGGCGGTGGCCTCGCCGAGGCCGGAAGCGCCGCCGGTGACGACGGCGGCGATGTCGGAATTGAGCTGCATGGACGTGTCCTCCCTTTGCGCGCTCCCTAGAGCGCGGGAGGACCGTCCGGCAAGATCGCGTCAGTCGAAGCTGATCCGCACTCCGGCGCCGGCGATGGCGCGGTTCTCGCGCTCGATCAGATTGTCACGGACCCGCTCCATGTTGCTCCGCCGGCGCGGCAGATCGCCGATGCGGAAGCGGCCGATGCCGAACACCGCATTGTCGTCGACGTCCCAGCTTTCGAGCAAGCCCGATCCGGCCGGCTGGGCAGGCTCTTCGAGCGGGCGCAGGCGAAGGCTCTCGTCCGTCTGGCCGGTGGGCGCCTGGCGGAGATCGAAGGAGGCGGGCGGTGCGGCCCGGGTGGCGCGGCGGTTCTGTGCGTCGGCCGGGCTGGCCAAGACAAACAGGCACGGGATCGCCATCGCCGCGGCAAAGCGACGTGCGTTCATAAGTCACCCCTGTCGTAACTTGAACTTGCCAGCTGAAGCGCTTCAGGCTTAGCGGAAGTTCCGCTTGTTACGCCAGAGAAATGAACGCCGATCAGCCAATATGGCACGGGCCGCATTGTGGCCGGGCGCGCCGGTGACTCCGCCGCCGGGATGGGCGCCCGACCCGCACAGATACAAGCCGTTGAGCGGCATGCGATAATCGGCGTGGCCGAGCATCGGACGTGCCGAGAAAAGCTGGTCGAGGCTCATCCGGCCGTGGAAGATGTCGCCGCCGATCAGTCCGAAGCGGCGCTCGAGGTCGAGCGGCGACAAAGCGAGACGGCCGACGACGGATGCCGCGAAGCCCGGGGCGTAGCGGTCGACATGGGCGATGATCGCGTCGGCGACCTTGTCGCGGTGCGCGTCCCAACCGCCTGGCAGGTCGTAACGGAAATGTTGGCAGAACAGGCTGGCGACGTGGCGCCCCTCCGGCGCGAGGCTGTTGTCGAGGGTCGAGGGGATCAGCATCTCGACGATCGGCTCGGCCGACCAGCCATGCTGGCGCGCGTCGATATAGGCGCGGTCCATATATTGGAGCGACGGGGCGACGATGATTCCGGCGGTGAGATGGTCGCCGGGCTCGGGCAGCGAGGTGAAGCGCGGCAGCTCCGACAAGGCGACGTTCATCCGGAAGGTAGCAGACTCGCTCTTCCAATGCGCCATTCGGGTGGCGGCATCCTCCGGCACAGCGCCGTCGGGCAGCAGCTGGGTGAACAGCAGCTTCGGGTGGACCCCGGCCGCGACGGCCCGGGCGCGATAGGTCGTGCCGCCCGCGACGACGCCGGCCGCCCTGCCCTTCTCGACGATCACTTCGCTGACAGGGGCGCCGGTGACGATCTCGACGCCCCGGGCGCGACACGCCTTGGCCATCGCCTGGGTGATCGCGCCCATGCCGCCGATGGCGTGGCCCCAGGCGCCGGGGACTCCGGCGGCCTCGCCAAAGACATGGTGGAGCAGGACATAGGCCGAGCCCGGGGTCCACGGGCTGCCGAAATTGCCGACGACGCCGTCGAAGCCGAACAAAGCCTGGACGAGCTCCGTGCTGAAATAGCGCTCGAGCACCTCGGCGGCGGGCTTGGTGAAGAAATCGACGAGATGGCGCTGCTCCTCGAGCGGCAGGCGCCCGACGCCGCGGCCCAGCGAGGCGAGCGCGATGAGATCACCGAGGCCCCCGCCCGCATTCGGCGGCGCGCGCAGAAGCCACTGGCGAAGAACGGCGACGACCGAGTCGAGCGCGGCGATATAGGCGTCGTAATTGGCGGCGTCGGCCGGCGAGTGACGCGCGATCTCGCGCTTGGTGAGGCCGCCGCGGCCGCCGAGCAGATAGTCGCCGCCCAGCGTCGGCAGGAAATTGTCGACCTTGCGCAGGACGACGTGCAGGCCGTGGCGCTCCAGGTCCATGTCCTCGATCACCTGCGGCTGGAGCAGGCTCACCGTGTAGCTGGCGGTCGAGTTGCGGAAGCCAGGCGCGAACTCCTCGGTCACCGCCGCCCCGCCGACCACGTCGCGCGCCTCGACCACCGTCACCTTCATCCCGGCGCGGGCGAGATAATAAGCGCAGACGAGGCCGTTATGCCCCGCGCCGATGATGACGACGTCACTCTGATTATTCACTCGGGGATTCCTCAAGAGGGTAGGCCAGGGTCGCTTTCACCCGCTTCTTGACGAAGCTCGTCTCGAAACGGCGGACTGCCGGGTGCTCGGCGAGCATGGCGTCCGCGAAATCGTTGTACGCACCCATGTCGCGGGCGGCGACGAGCAGCAAGATGTCGAACGTGCCGGCGATGTCGAGAAGCAGCTGGACGTTGGGGCTGGCGGCGAGGCGGCGGCGGAGGCGGTCGCCTTCCTGCGGCGCGTGACGCTCGAGCTGGATGTGGACGATCGCGGAGAGCGGCTGGCCGGCGGCGCGGTCCGAGAGGATGGCGACGTCGGCCGCGATGGCGCCGCTTGCGCGCAGGCGGCGCACCCGGCGGGCGATGGCAGAGGGCGAGCGCCCGACTTGCTCGGCGAGCCGGTCGGCGGTCTGGAGATTGTCGCGCTGGAGCGCCGCGAGCAAGCGGCGGTCGAGCGCGTCGAGTGTTTGCCGCATGGCGCCGCTTCGCTCCCTCCCATGCCAGAAACTGGCAAGCTCCCGTCGCTGTTTGCCGCAATCCGGCGCGCCACCCAAGGGATAAAGGCGGCAGCGAATGGGAGCTTTTCCGATGATGCGTTCGACCGCCTTGCTTGCCGCCGCCTTCTGTCTCGCCGCGCCGGCCGCAGCGCAGCCTGGCGGCCGGCCCTCGCCTGCGGCCGCGGCCGTCAACGCCCAGCAGGTGGTGAACGAGGTCCGGCGGGTGATCGCCGAGCGCTACGTGCTTCCTGAGCGGCGTCCGGCCCTGGACGCGGTGCTGGCGGAAGGCTTGTCATCCGGCCGCTACGCCACCGACGATCCCAGGCTTCTCGCCGAGCGGATCAACGAGGACCTGACCCGGGTCGGCCGCGACCGCCACCTCAACTTCCGCTACGATCCCCAGGCGGTCGGCCTGTTCGCCGGCGGCGGGCGCCAGCCGGACCCGGCCGCCTATGAGCGGCAGGCGCAGCGGCGCAACTATGGCATCCGCGAGCTTCGCGTGCTCCCCGGCAACGTGCGCTACATGGCCTATGACGGGTTCGACTGGACCGGCGACACCTCCGCCGCCGCGCTGGAGACGGCGATGCGCTTCCTGTCGGGCGGCGACGCGGTGATCATCGACTTGAGGCGCAACGGCGGCGGAAGCCCAGCGGCGGTGCAATATATCACCAACCATTTCATGGCCGCGGGCCAGCCGCTGATGACCTTCCACATGAACGGTTCGGAGACTCCCGACCGCACCGCGACGCTGGCCGAGGTGCCGGCGGGCCGCATGATCGGCAAGCCGCTCTACGTGCTGACCAGCAACATGACGGCATCGGCCGCCGAGGAATTCGCCGGCCATGTCGCCGGCTACCGGCTCGGCCAGCTGGTCGGCGAGACCACCGCCGGCGCGGGCTTCCGCAACGAGCTGGCGCCGATCGCCGGCAATTTCATCCTCAGCGTGTCGGTGGGCCGCGCCGTGCTCGCCTCGACCGGGCGCGACTGGGAGGCGGTCGGCCACGCCCCGAACATCGCCACGCCGGTCCCAGCGGCGCTCGACGCGGCGCATGCGGCGGCGCTTCGCCAGCTCGCCGAGACCGCCACCGGCAGCGACCGCGACCGCATGCTCGTCCTGGCCGACACGGTGGCGGCGCGGGGCGAGGGCCGCGCGCCGGCCCTGTCGCTCGCGGCCTATGCGGGCGCGTTCGGCGAGCGTTCGATCATGGTCGACGGCGACCGGCTCTACTACCAGCGCGGCCAGCGGCCCCGCGAGCTGCTCATCCCCTTGGGCGCCAATCGCTTCGCGCTGGACAACAACCCGCTGCTCCAGGTCGAGTTCGCCGCGGACGGAAGCCGCGCGACGGCGTTCACGATCACCCCAATCGGTGACGCGCCGCAGGGGACATATCAGCGGACGCAGTAGTTCGCTCCTCCCCTTCAGGGGAGGGGACGGGGGTGGGGAGCGGCGACGGAGGCTCGATGCCTCCGGCGGCGATTCTAGCGGCGAGCTCCCCCACCCCAGCCCCTCCCCTGCCAGGGGAGGGGCTAGCGTCTACCGCATCAGCACCAGCTCTTCGCTCATGGTCGGGTGGAGGGCGATGGTCTCGTCGAACTGGCTCTTGGTGAGGCCGGCCTTCACCGCGATCGCGGCGGCCTGGAGGATTTCGGGCGCGTCGGGGCCGATCATGTGGAGGCCGACAACCTGCTCGGTGCCTTCGTCGACGATCATCTTGTAGAGCGCGCGCTCGTTGCGGCCGGCCAGCACGTTCTTCATCGGCCGGAAGTCGGCGGTGTAGGTCTTGTAGCTGCCGAGCTGGTCGCGCGCCTGGCTCTCGGTCAGGCCGACGCCGCCGATCGGCGGGTGGCTGAACACCGCGCTCGGGATGTTGTGATAGTCGACGCGGGTCGGCTTGTTGCCGAACAATGTGTCGGCGAAGGCCTGGCCCTCGCGGATCGCGACAGGGGTCAATTGGACTCGGTCGGTGACGTCGCCGATCGCGTAGATGCTCGGGACGCTCGACTGGTTGTCCTCGTCGACCAGGATCGCGCCGTTCTTGCCGAGCTCGACGCCGACTTTCTCCAGGCCGAGACCGACCGTGTTGGGCGTGCGCCCCACCGCCCATAGAAGCATGTCCGCCTCGATCGGCTCGTGATCCGTCATGTGGATCATCAGGCTGCCGTCCTGCTGCTTGTCGATCCGCTCGAACGGCGCGTTGAAGACGAAGTTGATGCCCTTCATCACGCTGATCTGCAGGAGGCGGTCGCGGATCTGCTCGTCATAGCCGCGCAGGATCGTGTCACCGCGATTGACCAGGGTCACCTTGCAGCTGAATTCGTGGAAGATGCCGGCGAACTCGTTGGCGATATAGCCGCCGCCGGCGATCACCGCGCGCTTCGGAATCTCGTCGAGGTGGAAGACCTCGTTCGAGGTGATGCCGTGCTCGGCGCCCTCGACATCGGGCACCATCGGCCATGAGCCGGTGGCGACGAGAATGGTCGCGGCCTTGATCTTGGTGCCGTCGGCGAGGGTGACCTCGTTGGCGCCGGTGATGGTCGCGCGCTGGTCGAACACCTCGACGTGATTGTTCTCGAGGATGCCGCCATAGATGCCTTCGAGCCGGTCGACCTCGGCGAGGACGTTGTCACGAAGGGTCGGCCAGTTGAACTCGCAGTTCGGCACGTCCCAGCCGAAGCGGCGAGCGTCCTGCAAATCCTCGGCGAAATGGGCGCCGTAGACGAGCAGCTTCTTGGGCACGCAGCCGCGGATCACGCAGGTGCCTCCCAGGCGATATTCCTCGGCCAGAGCGACCCGAGCACCATGCGCCGCCGCCACGCGCGAGGCGCGCACCCCGCCGGAGCCACCGCCGATCACGAACAGGTCATAGTCGTAGGTGGCGGGCATCGGGTCGGCTCCTCGGGTGATCGGTACGCGGGCGATATGGGTCGGACGGGGCGGGGCGGCAATCGGCCCCGGGGTTAGTCTTCGAACTCTCCCTCCGCCCCGAAGGCGCGCTCGATGAGGGCCTGGGTGGAGGGGTCGAACGCCAGGGCGCCGGGCATGTCGATCGCCTTGGCCATTTCCTTGCCGAGCTCGACCCCGAACTGATCGAACGGGTTGATCCCCAGCAGCACCGCGTTGGCGAAGACGCGGTGCTCGTAAAAAGCGAGCAGGGCGCCGAGGCTGCGCGGGTCGAGGCGGTCGAGCAGGATCGTCGTCGAGGGGCGGTCACCCGGATAATTGCGGTGCGGATCGTCCGACCGGCGGCCGGCCATGAGCGCCGCGCCCTGGGCGAAGCAGTTGCTGAGCAGCTGGGCATGATGCTCGAACGAGAGCGAATGGCCCGGCTCGGTGCAGGCGATGAACTCGACCGGGACCAGATGCGTGCCCTGGTGGAGCAGCTGGAACACGGCATGCTGGGCGTCGGTGCCGACCCCGCCCCAGGTGATTGGCGCGGTCGCGCGGCCGACGGGGGAGCCGTCGAGGCGGACGCTCTTGCCGTTCGATTCCATCTCGAGCTGCTGGAGATAGGGCGGCAGCAGCCGAAGCCGTTCGTCATAGGCGAACACGCCCCGCGTCGCGCAGCCGCGGACATTCGCATAATAGCGGTCGACGAAGGCGGCGAGGACGGGGACGTTGTCGGAAATCGGGCTGTGGCGGAAATGGCGGTCCATCTCCGCGGCGCCCTCCAGCAGCTCCTCGAACGCGGTCCAGCCGAGCGCGAGCGCGGCGGGGAAGCCGATCGACGACCACAGGGAGAAGCGACCGCCGACGGTCTCGCTGAACGGCAGGATTCGGGTCTCGTCGATGCCATATTCCAGCGCTCGGTCGGGGCTGGCCGTAACGGCGATGACCCGGCCGTAGGGGTCGGGAACGCCATTCTCCTCCATCCACTGGAGCGCCGAGGCGGCGTTGAGCATCGTCTCGGTAGTGGTGAAGGTCTTGGACGCGATGACCAGCAGAGTCGAATGCGGGTCGAAATGGCGGATCGCCTCCGCCAGAGCGGCGCCGTCGACATTGGAGACAATGGCGGTGTCGTAGCGGCCGGAATCGCGGCCGAGCGCGTCGACGATCAGCTTGGGACCCAGCGCCGAGCCGCCGATGCCGACATGAAGGATGTGGCGGACCGGACCAAACGCCTCGGCCTCGACCGCATCCACCAGGGTGCGCATGCGGGCGTGGAACTGGCGCGCCTGCTCGACGCTCTCCGCAGCCCCCTCGCCCCGCTCGGCGGTATGCTCGGCGGCGCGGCCCTCGGTGGGATTGACGACGGCGCCGGCGAACAGCGCCTCGCGGTGGCCGGCGAGGTCCTGAGCCTCGGCAAGCGCTGCGAAGCGCTCGATCAGGCGCGCGTCGAGATGGGTCTTGGCGAAGTCAAAGCGGATTCCGCACGCTTCCCGGACCAGCCGGTCCAGCCGGTCGGGATCGGCAGCGAACAAGTCCGCCAGAGTCCTCGTCTCGGCGGCCGCGCCGTCCAGCGCCTGCCAGGCGTCTTCCATCTCACACTCCCTGATCTTCACCGCCGCCCTAGGCGCAGTTGAACGCCCATTGAAGTGGATTGCTGCATTCCGGCCGGGGCCAAGGCTTCGCTTGACCCGAACCCCGTCGCCAAGCGAAGGGACCGGAATGGCAAGCGAAAGCGACAAGGCCGCGCCCGCCGCGGAACAGGCTCCCGTCCCGTCTGCGGCCGAAACGCCGCCGGAAAAGCAGGAGAAGGAGTCGATCTGGAGCTTCCTGCGCTTCCTGCTCATCCTCGGCGTCGTCACCCTGCTGGTGCGCAGCCTGCTGTTCGCGCCGTTCAGCATCCCGTCGGGATCGATGCTGCCGAACCTGATGATCGGCGACTATCTCTTCGTGTCAAAATGGCCCTACGGCTATTCGCGCTATTCCTTCCCGTTCGGAATCGCCCAGTTCGACGGCCGCATCATGTCGTCGCTGCCCGAGCGCGGCGACATCGCCGTATTCCGCTACCCCGGCCCGCGCAACGAGGATTTCGTCAAGCGAGTCATCGGCCTGCCCGGCGACACGATCGAGGTGCGCGGCGGCGCCACCATCCTCAACGGCCAGCCGGTGCAGCGCCAGGCCGCCGGCCAGTTCGTCGTGCCGGTGTCCGAGAACAGCCCGTGCAGTCCCTATCCGGGCAGCGCGGCGCGGCTGATCGCCCAGCCGGACGGCACGCCCGCCTGCTCCTATCCGCTGGTGCGCGAGACCCTGCCGGGCGGGCGAAGCTTCGACACGATCGACCAGTTCCCGGCGTCGGAAGGCGACAATGTCGCGCAATTCACCGTCCCCGAAGGCCATGTCTTCGTGATGGGCGACAACCGCGACGACAGCCTGGACGGCCGATTCCCGGTGGCTCGGGGCGGCGTCGGCCTGCTGCCGCTGGAAAACCTGCAAGGGCGCGCGCTGATCAGCTTCTGGTCGACCGACGGATCCGCCGCGTGGCTGCTGCCCTGGACCTGGTTCAGCGCGGCGCGGTGGAGCCGGATCGGGATGACCTATCCGTGAGCGATCTCGCCGCGTGGGTGAAGGCCGAGACCGGCCACGCCCCCGCCGACATTTCCCTGTTCGAGCGGGCGCTGACCCATTCGAGCCGCGGCGGCGCCGATTATGAGCGGCTGGAGTTCCTCGGCGACCGCGTGCTCGGCGTGGTCATCGCCTCGTGGCTCTATGCGCGTTTCGACAAGGAGAGCGAAGGCCAGCTGTCGCGCCGCTTGAACGTGCTGGTGTCGCGCGAGACCTGCGCCGAGGTGGCGCGCAACATCGGCCTCGCGCCGCGCATGCGCCTTGGCAAGCAAGCGCTGGAGGACGGCGCCGGCGACAGCGACAATGTGCTCGGCGACATGATCGAGGCGCTGCTCGGCGCGCTCTATCTCGAAGGCGGAGTCGCCGCGGCCGAGACCTTCGTCCGGCGCCAGTGGGAAAGCTTCGTCGAAGAGCAGCGCTCGGCGCCCAAGCACCCCAAGTCGGGGCTCCAGGAGTGGGCCGCGGCGAACAACCGCAAGCCCCCCGAATACCGCCTGGTCGACCGCTCCGGCCCCCACCATGCACCGCGCTTCATCGTCGAGGTGCAGGTGCGCGGCGCCGGCGAGGCCCAGGCGGAAGGCACAAGCAAGCAGGAAGCCGAAACCGAAGCGGCCCGCCTGCTGTTGGAGAAACTGGGATAACCCCTACCTTCTCCGCATGAACAAGGATTCCAAGTGATGGCACAACGCGCGGGCCTGGTGGCCGTGGTTGGCGCACCCAATGCGGGCAAGTCGACCCTGGTCAATGCGCTGGTCGGGCAGAAGGTGGCGATCGTGTCGCCCAAGGCGCAGACGACGCGGACTCGGCTGATGGGCATCGCCTTGCTCGGCGAGACCCAGGTCCTCCTGGTCGACACGCCGGGAATCTTCGAGCCGCGCCGGCGCCTCGACCGCGCGATGAACGCCGCGGTGTGGGAAGGCGCCAAGGACGCCGACGCGATCGCCCTGGTGGTCGACGCGGCCAAGGGCTTCAACCGCGCCCTGGAGCAGATCGTCCAGCGCATCGCCGAGCGCCGCGAGCCCAAGATCCTCGTCCTCAACAAGGTCGACATCACCAAGAAGGACGATTTGCTCGCGCTGATCGCCGGCATGAACCAGCGCGTCGACTTCACCGACACGTTCATGGTCTCGGCAACGACCGGGGACGGGGTCGCCGACCTCAAGGCCGCACTCGCCGCTCGGATGCCGGAGGGGCCGTGGCTGTTCCCTGAGGACCAGGTGTCGGACGCGACCGACCGGATGATGGCCGCCGAGGTGACGCGCGAGCAACTCTACCTCAAGCTCCACGCCGAGCTGCCTTATGCGAGCGCGATCGAGACCGAGAAATATGAGGAGCGCAAGGACGGCTCGGTCGCCATCCACCAGCAGATCCTCGTCGGCCGGCCGACCCAGAAGGCGATCGTGCTCGGCAAGGGCGGCACCATGATCCGCCAGATCGGCGAGGCCGCGCGCACCGAGCTCGCCGAGCTTCTGGGCCGCAAGGTCCACCTCTTCCTCCACGTCAAGGTGAAGCCCGACTGGGAGGAGGACCGCGGCCTCTATCGCGAAATCGGGCTGGACTGGGTCGAGTAAGGTTCGCGTGGGCGGCTGTCCGCCTGCGGGACGGCGCTGAAGCAGCGGTCGCGGGCCCTCACGCGAGAGCGTAGGCCGCTCTCATGGCCACCCTCGCGCAACGCATAGACGCGGCACCCGCACGCTTCGCTCGCACGTCGACGATCGGCTGGCCGGCGCTGGTGGTGCTGGTCGGGATCGTCGCGGTCGCGGTCGGGTGGACCGGGTTCATCGCTTCGGACGACCAATTCTATTATTTCGGCGCGCTGGAGTGGGCGCAGAGCGGGCCGTTCGCGGGCGACAGCCACTGGACGACCCGCTTCCCGCTTGTCCTCAGCCTCGCCGCGGCGATCAGGGCGGTGGGCGCTGAACCGCTCGCCCTGCATCTCACCGCCATCGCCTGGTACGCCGCGTTCGTCGCCGTCGGCATCCTGCTCGCGCGGCGGATCGCGGGTCAGCACGCCGGCTGGATCGCAGGCGTGCTTCTCGCGAGCATGCCGCTGATCGCCACGGGCGGCTCGATCGTGAATTGCGACAATCCCGAAGCGGTGTTCCTGATGCTCGGCGCCTGGCTGCTCGCCGGCGAGGTCGAGCGGGCACGCGTGAGCCGCTGCCTGCTCGCCGGAGCGGCCTTCGGGCTGGCGATGCTGAGCCGCGAGACGGCGGTGCTGGCGCTGTCGGGCCTCGGAATCCTGTTCCTCCTCGGCCGTCCCCTCCCCCGCTGGGCGCTGCTCGCGGTCGGCTGCGGCGCGGCGCTGGTGCTGGTCGGTGAGGCGGCGTTCCAGTGGGCGATGACCGGCGACCCGCTTCACCGCTACGCCCTCGCCTTCAATCACGATTCCCGCCTTGACCGCGCGGCCAACGAGGAAGGCAATCTGCTCGTCCACCCGGCGCTCGACCCGCTGCTCGTGCTGTTCGTGAACAACGAATTCGCCCTGATGTTCTGGCTGGCGATCCCGGCGACGCTGGCGATGCGCCGCGCGGGCATGGACTGGCGCCGCTTCGCGCCAATGCTGGCGATGGGCGCCGCTTCGTTCGTGCTGGTCGCCCTGTTGTCGCACAAGCTGGTGCTGAACCCGCGCTACTTCACGCCGACCGCGGTCGCCGCAACGATCCTCGTCGCCGCCTGGATCGCCCGTCTCGCCCCGAAGCGCGCTGCCGCAATCCTCGCCGTCGCGGTGGCCGCCAACCTCGCCATGCTGTCGCTGCAGAACAACCATCCGCGTTGGGAAGCGACGGCTCTCGTCGAAGCGGCAGCCGCAGATCCGTCTCGCCCGATCGCCGCCGCTCCGGAAATCGTCTCGCGCGCCGAGTTGCCACTGCACTGGGCGGGCCTGTCGAATGTGCGAAACGATGCCCGCTACGCGCTCGTCCCGGCGGACGAGGCAGCCGGGTTCGCGGTGATGGAGCGCTATCCCGCGCCTTGGCGGCCCGCCGGCGCCTTCCTGGCCGCGCTGGGGATCGAGGTCGACCGGCTCAAGGCCGGCCAGAACATGGCGCTGGTCCGCCTCTACTAACAAGTGAGGCCCGCCTCGCGGCGAGCCTCACCCGTCAGCCCTTGATATTGATGATCTGCCTGAGCCGGTGCTTGATCCGCACCAGATCGGTCTGCGCGTCCATCACCGCCCCGATGTCCTTGTAGGCCGCAGGGCTCTCGTCGATCACCCCGGCGTCGGTGCGGCACTCGATGCCCTTCACCGCCGCCTGGTGCTGCTCCAGGCTGATCAGCTTCTTCGCCTGGGTGCGCGACATCACCCGGCCGGCGCCGTGCGAGCAGCTGTGAAAGCTGTCCGCGCTGCCGACCCCTTCGATGATGAAGCTCCCCGTTCCCATCGATCCCGGGATGATTCCAAGGTCGCCCTCGCGGGCGCGCACGGCGCCCTTGCGGGTGACCCACACATCCTCGCCGAAATGATGCTCCCTGACCGCATAATTGTGGTGGCAGTTGATCGCCGCCTTGTCGGTCTTGAACGGGGGCACATGACCGCGAAGGGCATCGAGGACCCGGCCCATCATGATCTCGCGATTGGCCATCGCGTAATCCTGAGCGAAGCTCATCGCCTCGATATAATCGTCGAACAACTGCGTCCCTTCCGACAGGAACGCGAGGTCCCGGTCGGCGAGGTGGAAGTCGAGCCGCTCTTTGGCGATCGCCTCGCGGGCCGTGTCGATGAAGTAGGTCCCGATCCGGTTGCCGGTCCCCCGGCTCCCGGAGTGGAGCATCACCCACACGCGGTCCTCTTCATCGAGGCAGATCTCGATGAAGTGGTTCCCGCCGCCCATCGACCCAAGCTGGTCGGACGTCTTGCCGTCGACCTTCGGGTGCTTCGACTTGATCCGCCGCCAGCGGTCCTCGAACCGGTCGTGCCACACGCGGCCGATCGAGTTCGGAGTCGACGCCCAGCCACCCTTGGCGTGGTTGGCCGTCTGGCTCGTCTCGAAACCCTTGGGCACCGCCCGCTCGATGTCCGCACGGATCGCGCCGAGGCTGTCGGGCAGGTCGCTCGCGATCAGGCTGGTGCGCACCGCCGACATTCCGCAGCCGATGTCTACCCCGACCGCGGCCGGGATGATCGCCTTCCTGGTGGCGATCACCGAGCCGACCGTGGCGCCCCTGCCGAGATGCACGTCGGGCATCCCGGCGACATGGCTGTGGATGAACGGCAGCGACGCGATGTTGCGCAGCTGCTGCATCGCCTGCGCCTCGAACGGCGCGTGGCTGTCCCACAGCTTGAGCGGCGCTCCCCCGCTTTGGTGCACTGAAAATTTCGTACTCATCTTACTCTCCCCTTGGTGAAATCCCGCGAGGAGGACGGCCGTTCCGGCGTCTGAGCTTTCGACTATGGAGGAAAGTTCGACCAGCTGGCGCTGCGCCCTCGTCACGGGCGCAACGACGCGCCCGGTCAGCCCCAGGGGCTACCGACTTCGAGACGAAGGGTGCTGGTCGCGTTCATAGCGATCGAGCCAATAGCCGAATTGCTGCACTGCGGCAACCGGGGCACGTTGAGAGCGCCCGCGCGTTCGCCTATCGCCCAGCCATGCCGCGTCCGATCAACATCCTGCTCGTCCGCCACGCGGTGTCCGCGGCTAATCTCGACCGCAGCCTCTATCAGCGCTTGCCCGACCCCAAGGTACCGCTGGCGCCCCAGGGCCACGAGCAGGCGCGCGCGGCGGGCGACGCGGTCGCGGCCTGGCTGAAGACGCAGGAGCCGGGCGGCACCCGCATCCTGTGTTCGCCCTACCAGCGCACGCGCGAGACCTGCGCCGGCATCGAGGCGGGGCTGAAGGCCAACGACGTCGCGTACGACCGGATCGAGGAGCTGGCGCTCAGGGAAATGAGCTTCGGCCTATTCGACGGCATCGCCGACGAGGAACTGCCCCAGCTCTTCCCACGCGAGCACGCCCATTATCAGAAGCATGTCGATTTCGAGGGCGAGTTCTTCGCGCCGATGCCCTTGGGCGAGAGCCGGGTCCAGGTCGCCGACCGTGTGAAGGGCGTGTTCGGCACCCTCATCCGCGACAATCGCGAGCGCGAGAATGGCTGGCGAATCCGCAATTTCGTCATCGTCAGCCACGGCGTCACGTTGCGCGCCTTCATCATGCAGTGGCTCCACCTGACGCCCGAATGGTTCCAGGCCCAGCCCAACCCGGCCAACGCATCGGTCTCACTGATCTCCAGCGACGGAGTCGAGCCCTATCGGCTGAGCACCGTGTTCGAGGGCTTCCCTCACCGCCCGACCAAGCAGGACATGCGCGAGGAAGGCGTCGTCCAGCCGGCGGCGGACACGACGGTGGCCGGCGAGCCGGGCTGACTCAGGGGTTCGCCGCCAGCACCTCCTCCACCCAGGCCGGCACCAGCTCGCCCGCTTTGCCGATCCGCGTTTCGTGGAAGAAGATGCTGCCCTGGCGCGGGTCGAGGTTCATCTCGAGCGTGCGGGCGCCGCAATAGCGGGCGGTCTGGACGTAGCCGGCGGCGGGGTAGACCGCGCCCGACGTGCCGATCGACACAAACAGGTCCGCCTCCATCAGCGCCCTGTCGATCCGCTCCATCTCATAGGGCATCTCGCCGAACCACACGATGTCGGGCCGAAGCTTCCCCGCGACGCCGCATGTCGGGCAGTCCGGGCCGTTGGCCAATTCCCCTTGCCACGGCGAGCGCGCGTCGCAGGCGCGGCACCAGGCGGATTTGAGCTCGCCGTGCATGTGGAGCAGGCGACTGGCCCCTGCGCGCTCGTGGAGGTCGTCGACATTCTGGGTGACGATGAGGAGGCCGCCCTTCCACTCCTTGTCGAGCCGCGCCAGCGCCGCATGGGCGGCGTTGGGTTCGACCTCGTGCAGCCGCGCCCGCCGCGCGTCGTAGAAGCGCTGGACCAGCGCCGGATCGCGCGCGAAGCCCTCGGGCGTCGCGACGTCCTCGACGCGGTGCCCTTCCCACAGGCCGTCCGGGCCGCGGAACGTCGCAACGCCGGATTCCGCCGAAATGCCGGCGCCGGTGAGGATGACGATGTTGCGGATGTCGCTGAAATCCATCCGCCCCGCTTAGCCGGTGCATCGAAACTTCGCGAGGGAGCCGCCCGATCACGTCGCGCCGCGTCCGATCGGCGCAAAAAAATCTCGGCACGTCGCAGGGACGGGATCAAATTAACCGCAGGGTCTCGCCGCATCGGGAAATCTGATGGAAGAACACGGTCCTGGGCCCGGGCAAGGGTCTCGCGTTATTGGTGGGGTGTGCACATGCGGCGTTTTGCGTGGCTGGTCTGGATTCTCGCTCTCGTTGCTCAGCCTGCCTGGGCCCAGACTTCGGCGCGGCTTCAGCCGCTCGAGCAACGGCTCGCCGCGCTGGCGACCGAGAATCCCGGCGACTACGGCTTCGCCGCGCTCGATCTCGCGACCGGCGAGACAGTCAGCTTCAATGGCGACCAAGCCTTCCCAATGGCGAGCACGATGAAGATCGCCGTCGCCGCCGCCTATCTCGACGACGTCGAGGCCGGTCGGCGCAGCCTCGACGACAGTGTCGGCGGCGTCAGCGCCCGCAGGCTGATGGATGCGATGATCACGCGCAGCGACAACCGCGCGACCGACCAGTTGATCGCGATGCTTGGCGGCCCAGCGGTGGTGGACGAGTGGCTGCGGAGCCACGGAGTCACCGGCATGCGTGTCGACCGGACCATCGCCCAGCTGCTCGCCGCCCGCCGCGACCTGCGCGACGTGCGCGATTCCAGCACGCCCGTGGCGATGCTCAACCTGCTCCGGCTGATCGACAGCGGCAGGGTGCTGCAGCCGCACAGCCGCGCCATGCTGCTCGACATGATGGCCCGCTGCCGCACCGGATCCAACCGAATCCGCGGCCTGCTGCCGCCCGGCACCCATGTCGAGAACAAGACCGGCACCTTGAACGGCTACACCGGCGACGTCGGGTTCCTCACCCTGCCCGACGGCCAGCGCATCGCAGTCGCCTTCTTCGCCCGCTACGGCTCCAACCGCCCCGCCGTCATCGCCAGCGCGGCGCGCGCCATCTATGACAATTTCGCGCCTGGCGGGGCGCCGGGCGCAAGCAGGGCGACGATGGCGGTCGCACGCCACTAGGACCGGCCAGGGCACCAGCCGCAGAGCTGAAGCAATTCGGCCACAGGGCGCCCGGAACCTGAATCGGCTCGTCGCTTCCCAGCTTCTTGCCCGACTCCCATGAGCTTATCTGTGGGCACATGAGTATCGCTTGTCTGTTCGGCCACCATCGCCCCTCCCTCCAATCCATCTCGCGCCGGCAGGGCGGCTATGCCGCCATCTGCGAATCCTGCGCGCGGCCGCTGGAACGCAGCGAAGAAGGCCGCTGGCGTGCCTCTGAGCCGCTCGATGGACGATCGGGAAGCCGTTCCGCCGCCTGATCCGGCCCGCCCCGAAACAACAAAAAAGGGGCGCGAGGCCGATTGAACCTCGCGCCCCCTTCGATCTCGGGCGTGCTCTAGTTGGTGGTCGGCTTGACGTTGATGTCGGCCTTGATCTCGGTCGGGTCCGAGCCGCCGCTGAACATCTCGGTGCCGCCGAACACCAGGAACAGCACCACCAGCACGGCGATGAGCAGGACGACCGCGAGGACGGCGCCGCCACCGCCACGATCGCCGTCTGTCACCACCACGGTTTCACGATCACGCTCGGCCATTTGAATTACTCCGGCAAGTTGGATTGCGGGGGTTAACGCCCGTTGGTTCCGACTGTTCCGCCCCCGTCCCGGTTGCGCAGGAGGCCGCTTTCCGCGACATGAGGCCGCATGATCGGCATCGGCATCGTCGGAGCGAAGGGACGGATGGGGCGCGCGATCGCCGCCGTCCTCAAGGAGCATGAACGCGCGCGGCTCGTCGGCGGCGCGGACCGAGGCGACGATCCCACCTGGCTGGCCGAGGCCTGCGACGTGCTGATCGACTTCTCCTCGCCCGCCGCGCTGGCCGGAACGCTCGCCGCCGCCGAGGCCGCGGGGAAACCGGTCGTGATCGGCACCACGGGCATCGGCGACGAGCATCACGCCGCGATCGACCGCGCCGCTCGGAGCATCCCGGTGCTCCAGGCCGCCAACATGTCACTCGGGGTCAACCTGCTCGCACATCTCGTGCGCGAGGCGGCGGCGCGGCTGGGGCCGGACTGGGACATCGAGATCGTCGAGATGCACCACCGCCACAAGGTCGACGCGCCATCCGGCACCGCCTTGCTGCTCGGCGAGGCCGCTGCCGCGGGGCGCGGGATCGACCTCGCCGCCCATAGCGAGCGCGGCCGCGATGGAATCACCGGGGCGCGCCAGAGCGGCGCCATCGGCTTCGCCTCGCTGCGCGGCGGATCGGTGGCGGGCGACCACCAGGTCGTGCTGGCCGCGGAGGGGGAGCGGATCGAGCTCGGCCACCGCGCCGAGAGCCGCGACATCTTCGCCCGCGGCGCGGTGCAGGCGGCCTTGTGGCTGCACGGCCGCCCGGCCCGCCGCTACGCGATGACCGACGTGCTCGGCCTCTGATGATCGGGGGAAGAGCTGAGCCTGCCGACATCCCGCCCGTATGGGAGAGGGGGAGGACAGGTCGTCGGCAGGCTCGGGCCGAGCGGTAAGGCCGATGCTGAAAAAGGATATACCGGAATTCTACCGGTTGCTCGCGGAGCGCACGCCGAACCCCAAGACCGAACTCAAATCCGTCAACGACTACACCTTGCTCGTCGCGGTGGTGCTGTCGGCCCAGGCGACCGACGCCGGAGTCAACCTCGCCACCCGCGACCTGTTCGCCAAGGTGCGGACTCCGCAGGCGATGGTCGCGCTCAGCGAGGAGGGCCTCAAGCAGCACATCAAGACGATCGGCCTGTTCAACACCAAGGCCAAGAACGTCATCGCCCTGTCGCGCATCCTGGTCGACCAGTATGGCGGCGAGGTGCCGGCCGACCGCGACGCGCTCGAGGCGCTGCCCGGCGTCGGCCGCAAGACCGCCAACGTGGTGATGAACACCGCGTTCGGGCACGAGACGTTCGCGGTCGACACCCATGTGTTCCGGGTCGCCAACCGCACCGGCCTTGCGCCCGGCAAGACCGTGCTCGCGGTCGAGACCAAGCTCGATAAGGTGACCCCCCAGCCCTATCGCCGCGACGCCCACCATTTGCTAATCCTGCACGGCCGCTATGTGTGCAAGGCGCGCAAGCCGGAATGCTGGCGCTGCGTCGTCGCGCATCTGTGCCGCTACCAGCCCAAGACGCCGCCGCCGGGCACGGTGCCGGCGCGGCTGGCCAAGAAGGGGGTGAAGGCATGAGGTTTCCGATCGCTGTCGCGGCAATCGCCTTCGGCGGGCTCGCCGGCTGCACCGGCGACGACGGCGCCGTGCGCTCGACCGACGCCTGGGCACTCGCCACCGCCAACCCGGTCGCGCCGCCGGTGAGCTGCGTTGAGAAGGCCCGGATCGCCGGCACCGCGGTGCGCGACGACCGCACGGTCGACTTCTCGCTCGACGATGGCCGACTCATGCGCAACCGCCTTCCGCAAATCTGCCAGGGCCTTCGCGGGAGCCGATTCATACAGCGCAGCGCGACCGACCGGCTGTGCAGCACCGACACCATCACCCTGGTGCGCGCCGACGGCAGCGCCCGCGCCAGCTGCGGCCTCGGCAGCTTTCAGCAGATCACCGTCCCGCCGCGCGGATAGGGGCTGGCTCGCCGCTTTTCCTTTTGCTAGACGCCCCTCCTCCCGCGCGATGCACCCGTAGCTCAGCTGGATAGAGCGCTGCCCTCCGAAGGCAGAGGTCACAGGTTCGAATCCTGTCGGGTGCGCCAGCCATTCCTTCCCTGTTCGTAGACCGCGCGCTAACCCGTCGATTGGTCGGTCGTGGGTCGACCGGCGCCGTGATCCGCATTCGCCTAGGACTTCCCCGCCCCGCCACGCCGGAGTAGGAGGGGCGCCGACCCATCCTGTTGCTTGAGAAGGAGCGCGCCATGGCGACGCAGCAAACGGTTCGCGAGAACCCGATCGGCCTCAACGGCTTCGAATTCGTCGAGTTCACCGGCCCCGATCCGGAGGCGCTCGCCGGCCTGTTCACCAGGCTCGGCTTCACCCATGTCGGCAACCACCGCGGCAAGGCGATCCGCCGCTACTGCCAGGGCGACGTCAACTTCATCCTCAACATGGAGCCGACCGGCCACGCCGCCGAGTTCCGCGCCGCCCACGGCCCCTCGGCCAGCGCGATGGCGTTCCGCGTCGAGGATTCCGCCACGGCGCTCAAGCTCGCGGTCGAGCGCGGCGCCACCGAGACCAAGGGCGACCTCGACCTGCCGGCGCTGGAAGGGATCGGCGGATCCTATCTCTATCTCGTCGATCCCTCCGCCCAGGAGCGCCTCTACGAGCAGGATTTCGAGACGATCGCCGAGTGCGGCCCCGGCGCCGGCCTCCACACGCTCGACCACCTCACCCACAATGTGAACCGCGGCCGGATGAACCACTGGGCGTCCTTCTACGAGCGCATCTTCAACTTCCGCGAGATCCGCTATTTCGACATCGAGGGCCAGCAGACCGGCCTGCTGTCGCGGGCGATGACCGCGCCCGACGACAAGATCCGCATCCCCTTGAACGAGAGCCAGGACGATTATTCGCAGATCGCGGAATATCTGAAGGAATATAAGGGTGAGGGCATCCAGCACCTCGCCTTCGCGACCGACGACATCTTCAAGACGGTCGACCAGCTCCGCGCCGCGGGCGTCAAGTTCCAGGACAGCCCCGACACCTATTACGACATGATCGACCAGCGCATCCCGCATCACGAGCATGACGTTCAGGCGATGCGCGACCGCCGCATCCTGATCGACGGCTCGCCCGAGACCGGCGAGGGCCTGCTCCTGCAGATCTTCACCGAGAATATGGTCGGGCCGATCTTCTTCGAGATCATCCAGCGCAAGGGCAACGAGGGCTTCGGCGAGGGCAATTTCAAGGCTTTGTTCGAGAGCATCGAGCTCGACCAGATCCGCCGCGGGGTGATCCCCGCGAAAGCCGAGGCGTGAGCCCACCCGTCGCGCGGGAGCAGGACGTGGCGGATTACTTCCCCGGCTTCGGCGGGCATTTCGAGACGGAGGCGGTGCCGGGGGCGCTGCCGAAGGGGCGCAATTCGCCGCAGCGGCCGCCGTTCGGGCTCTATGCCGAGCAGCTGAGCGGGACGGCCTTCACGGCGCCGCGCGACCATAATCGGCGGTCGTGGCTGTACCGGCTGCGGCCGTCGGCCGAGCACCCACCCTATCGCCGCTACGACGGCGCCAAGCTGTTCGCGCCGGGCACCTTGGACAAGCCGCTGCCGCCCAACCGCCTGCGCTGGAACCCGCTCGACCTGCCGAGCGAGCCGACGGACTTCGTCGACGGCCTCGTGACGATGATGGCCAACCGCTCGCCTGAAAGTCTCGAGGGCGTCGCGGTCCATGTCTACCGCGCCACCAGGGACATGGAGCGGCGCGCCTTCTTCAACGCCGACGGCGAATTGCTGATCATCCCCGAGCAGGGCCGGCTCGAGCTACTGACCGAGCTCGGCCGCGTCGACCTTTCACCAGGCGAGGTCGCGCTGGTTCCGCGCGGGGTGCGTTTCCGGGTCATGCTTCCGGACGGCCAGGCCCGCGGCTATGTCGCCGAGAACCAGGGCGCGCTGTTCCGCCTGCCCGATCTGGGCCCGATCGGCTCCAACGGCCTAGCCAATCCACGGGATTTCCTCACCCCTCGCGCCTGGTTCGAAGACCGCGACGAGCCGTTCGAGCTCGTGCAAAAATCGCTTGGGTCCCTGTGGGTCACCGAGCTCGGCCACAGCCCGCTCGACGTTGTCGCCTGGCACGGCAATCTCGCGCCGTGGAAGTACGATTTGAGCCTGTTCAACACGATCGGCACGATCAGCTACGACCACCCCGATCCCAGCATCTTCACCGTTCTGACTTCGCCCAGCGACGTGCAGGGCCGGGCCAATGCCGACTTCGTCATCTTTCCGCCTCGCTGGATGGTCGCCGAGGACACGTTCCGGCCGCCCTGGTTCCATCGCAACGTGATGAGCGAGTGCATGGGCCTGATCCACGGTGCCTATGACGCCAAGGCCGAGGGCTTCGCGCCGGGCGGGCTCAGCCTGCACAACCTCATGGCCGGCCACGGGCCCGACGTGGCGAGCTGGCAGGCGGCGAGCGAGGCGGAGCTGAAGCCGCACAAGATCGAAGGGACGATGGCCTTCATGGTCGAAACGTGCTGGCCCTATCGCCCGACCCGGTTTGCGCTGGAGAGCGACGCGCTCCAGAAGGACTATGACGCCGCCTGGGGCGGCTTTCCGAAAGCGAGGCTGCCCGAATGAAACTTGGTTCCTTGAAGGGCGGCCGCGACGGACGCCTCGTCGTGGTCAGCGACGATCTCGCTTGGTGCGCCGACGCGACCCATATCGCGCCGACGCTGCAGGCCGCGCTCGACGATTGGGCCGAGGTCGCGCCGCAGCTCGAGCTGCTCGCCACCGACCTCGCCCACGAGGTCATCCCGATGATGCGCTTCCACGAGCGCCAGGCCGACGCCCCCCTGCCCCGCGCCTATCAGTGGGCCGACGGCTCGGCCTACGTGAACCATGTCGAGCTGGTGCGCAAAGCACGCGGCGCCGAGATGCCGGAGAGCTTCTGGACCGACCCGCTGATGTACCAGGGCGGCTCCGACGAACTTCTGGCCCCGCGCGACCCGATCCCGCTGGCGGACGAAAGTTGGGGCTGCGACCTCGAGGCCGAAGTGGTGGTCGTGGTGGACGACGTGCCGCAGGGCTGCACCCGCGAGCAGGCGCTCGGCCACATCAAGCTCATTGGCCTCGTCAACGACGTGAGCCTGCGCAACCTCATCCCGGCCGAGCTCGCCAAGGGCTTCGGCTTCGTCCAGTCAAAGCCCGCCTCCGCGCTGTCGCCTGTGCTGGTCACGCCCGACAAGCTCGGCGGCGCCTGGCAGGACGGCAAGCTCAGCGGCATTCTCAAGGTCGATCTCAACGGCCAGCCCTTCGGCCGCGCCGACGCCGGGGTCGACATGACCTTCGACTTCGGCACCTTGATCGCTCACCTCGCTAAGACCCGGAATCTCGGCGCCGGCTCCATCATCGGATCGGGCACGGTGTCCAACCGCGACTCCGACGGCGGCCCCGGCAAGCCGGTCGACCGCGGCGGGCGCGGCTATTCCTGCCTCGCCGAGGTGCGCACCGTCGAGACGATCCTCGACGGCAAGGCGGCCACGCCCTTCCTCAAGCATGGCGACAGCGTCCGCATCTGGATGGAGGACGAGACCGGCCACTCCATCTTCGGAGCGATCGAGCAGGAAGTCGTGCCCGCCTGAGCGGGCTATTCGACGCGGAAGTCGGTGACGATCAGGCGGGCGCGGCCGGTGGCGTAGACGCCATGGCCATAGCCGTCGCCGCCGCCGAGCACGAAGCCGACCTGGTCGGCATTGGCGACCGCGTCGCGAAAGCCGGCGGGATTGGTCCGGGCGCTCGACCGCTCGACCGCGGTCCAGTTGCCGTCGAGCGGCGCGACCATCTCGAACGTGCCCGGCTGTAGCGGCGAGTGGGTCGCGAAGGTGCCGTACCAGCGATAGGCCTCGTAGCGGCCGCGTGCGCTCCAATTGTCGCCGCTGCGCTGGAAGAACGGCGTGATCATCGACGCCTGCGCGGGATTGGTGCGCGGCACGATGCGCACGCCGGGCGCCGCCTCGATGCGGTAGCGCATGACGATGCGGCGCTTGCCGGCGAGCGAGCCGTGACGGAAAGTGACGTAATGGACGCTGCCCGGCGCCTGCGGCAGGTCGATCGCGAACCCGCCGCCGCGAAGCGCGGTCGGATGCAGCGGCATGCCGTGCGAATAATTGCGGCCGCGGATGATCGGACCGATCGTCCACGCGCCCGCGGCCGGGGCCTGCACTGCCGAAGCGGCGGTCGTGGCCGCTCCGCCATCACAAGCGGCAAGCGACAACGCGAACAGGGTGGCGGCGTGAAACAACATCGAACGGTCCTCGAAAAGGCGTGATCTGCCCGCGCCTTAACCGAACTCGTCCTGCCTGAGCCTGAACCCGCGAGTCAGCTGCGGTGCAGATTCTGGCTCAGGCCGCCGCCTTGGCGCCCTCCATCGTCGCGGTCAGGCATGACCGCATCTGCTCCGGCGTGAACGGCTTGGGCAGGATGGCGACGTTGGCGGGCCGCTCGCCGATCGATTCCGTGTCGGCATAGCCGGTGATGATGATCGCCGGCAGGCCCGGCATCCGCTCGCGCGCCTGGCGGATCAGCTCGGCGCCCGACAGCTTGGGCATCGCATAGTCGCTGACCAGCAAGTCGAAGCCGTCCACCGCGGCCTGGATCAAGGCCAGGGCCTCCGGTCCGTCCCCAGCGGTGGTCACCTGGTGGCCCATGTCCCCAAGCAGGCCGGCGGTGATCGCGCGAACGCCGTCATGGTCGTCGACCAGCAGGATCCTGAGCGGGTCGCCGTCGGGCTCTTCGGCCGTCTCGCGCGCCTTGCCGGGATGGGGCTCTTCGGACGCCTCCGCCCGCGGCAGCCAAATCTCCACGCGGGTGCCCTTGCCGACGTGGCTCGCGATGCGGATCGCTCCGCCCGACTGCTTGGCGAAGCCATAGACCATGGACAGGCCGAGGCCGGTGCCCTTGCCGACTTCCTTGGTGGTGAAGAAAGGCTCCATCACCTGCTCGATCATGTCCGGCGCGATGCCGTGGCCGGTGTCGGTGACCGACAGGACGACATAGTCGCCGGGCGCGAGGTCGCCCTCGCCATGGTCCGGCGCCACCTTGCGATTGTCGGCGGCGACGGTGATCGTGCCGCCCTCGGGCATGGCGTCGCGCGCGTTGATGATGAGGTTCATCAACGCGAGCTCGAGCTGCGCCTCGTCGGCGAACGCGCAGCCGGGATTCTCCGCGATCTGCCACTCGACCTCGACCAGGCCGCCGAGCGTGTGGGCGACGAGGTCCGATACCGACTTGGCGAGGTGATTGATCTCGATGCGGTCAGGTTGCAGCTGCTGGCGCCGCGCGAAGGCGAGCAGCCGGCGTACCAGCTCGGACCCCTGCTCCGCCGCGTGCCGCGCCATGCCGAGGATCTTCTTGTGGTCGTCCTCGAGCGGCAGCCGTTTCTCGATGATCGACAGGCCGCCAAGCACCGCTGCGAGCAGATTGTTGAAGTCGTGCGCGATGCCGCCGGTGAGCTGGCCGATCGCGTCCATTTTGCGCGCCTGGACAAGCTGGCTTTCGAGCAGGCGCCGGTCGGTGACATCCATCAGGGTGCCGGCATATTCGACCGGCTTGCCGGCGGGATCACGCAGCAGGACCGCCTGGTCCAGGAAATGCTTGTATTCGCCGCTCGCGCAGCGCCAGCGATACTCGATGGCGAGCGCTCCGGTGCGCTTGCGCTCGTCGAGCGCCGCCATCACCCGCTCGCGATCCTCCGGGTGCAGCTGTTCGGACCATTGCCCCGCGCGTTCCTGCGCCTGGCCGTAGGTATACCCGGTGACCGCCTCGAAATTGCCGCTGACGAAGCCGGGCTGGCGCGGATTGCCCTCGAGCGGCTCCAGGTAAAGGATGATCGGCAGCGATTCGATGATCGCGGCCTGGCGCTGCTGCGCCCTCCTCAGCTCCTGCTCGGTGCGCAGAAGCTCGGCATTGGCCTTGAGGTTGGCGTCCAGCAGTTCCTGTTCGGCCCTGGCCTTGCGCTCGACCTCCTTGGTCATGTTGAACAGGTCGACGAACACCGCGACCTTGGACCTGAGCACGGTCGCGTCGACCGGCTTGAAGACATAGTCGACCGCGCCCATCGAATAGCCGCGCAGCAGATGCTCCATGTCCTTGTTGACCGCGGACAGAAAGACGATCGGGATGCGCTTGGTCTGCTCGCGCGAGCGGACCATCTGGGCGGTCTCGTAGCCGTCCATGCCGGGCATGTAGACGTCGAGCAGGATGACCGCGAACTCGCCCTTCAGCAGGTGGCGAAGCGCCTCCTCGCCCGAGCTCGCGACGACCACTTCGGCGACTTCCTCGAGCACGGTGCGGATGGCGAGCAGGTTGCGCTCGTCGTCGTCGACCACGAGCACTCGGGCGCGCGCGCTGGCCGCTTCGGCCGTAGCCAGCTTGGGCGCGGCCGCCGGCGCGGCCTTCGACGCTGCAGGTTTGATCGAAGCCATGTGTTACTCGGCGGCACCCTGGAGCGGCGACGCGCCGGTGCGCACCGGGTTTTCGCGCGCCCGGGCGATCCACACGCGGAGCAGCGCGAGCAGCAGGTCGATGTCGACCGGCTTGGCGATATAGTCCGACGCGCCCGCGTCGAGGCACTTCTCGCGGTCGCCCTTCATCGCCTTGGCGGTCACGGCGATCAACGGAAGCTCGGCGAGCTGGGGCCGCTGGCGGATCTGCTGCATCGTCTCGTAACCGTCCATCTCCGGCATCATGATGTCGATAAGCGCAATGTCGATGCCGGCAGTCTGTTCCAGAATCAGGATGCCATCCTTGCCACGTTCGGCGTGGAGCACCTCGACCTCGTGGCTCTCCAGCACGCTGGTCAGCGAGTAGATGTTGCGGATGTCGTCGTCGACGATGAGGATCTTGGCCCCGGCGAGCTCCGGCACCTCATGGGCCTTGGACTTGTCCGGCAGCAGCTCGACGACCTTGCGATCCTTCTTGATCGCCTTGGCCAGGTTCTTGAAGACCTTGGTCAACTCGGCGTCGTTGGCCGGCTTCTCGGTAACCCCGAACGCGCCCATCTCCATCACCTTGGCGACCTTGTCGGCGCCGGAAATGACGTGGATCGGCACGTGCGCGGTCTTCGGGTCGTGTTTCAGCAGGTCGAGCAGAACGAAGCCGTCGATGTCGGCGAGACCGAGGTCGAGCGTGATCGCGTGCGGCTTCAGCTTGCGCGCCAGCGCCAGCGTGCCCGCGCCCGCGGTCGAGATGACGCCCTTCAGGCCGACGCCCCGCGCCATGTCGAGCAGGATCGCGGCGAAGGTCGGGTCGTCCTCGACGATCAGGACGAACGGCGAATCGCCTAGATCGTCGCGGTCGTCGTTGACGTCGAAGCCGATCGGCAGCGCCAGCGGCACCATCGCGCCGCTATTGTCGTAGCGGGCGGTGGTGGTGGGCGGGCCGCTGCTGACCGACGCGGTGGCGTTCAGCGGGACGAACAAGGTGAAGGTCGAGCCCTCCCCGGGCTTCGACTTCACCTGCAGCTCGCCGCCGAGCAGGCGGGCGATCTCGCGGCTGATCGAGAGGCCGAGGCCGGTGCCGCCATATTTGCGGCTGGTGGTGCCGTCGGCCTGTTGGAACGCCTCGAAGATGAGCTTCTGCTTGTCCTCCGGGATGCCGATGCCGGTGTCGGTGACCGAGATCTCGATCGCCTTGTCGGCACCGCGAAGCACCGGGTGGTGCGGGCTCCAGCCGCTCGTCGCCGGCTTGACGTCGAGCGTGACGCTGCCGTGCGAGGTGAACTTGAAGGCGTTCGACAGCAGATTGAGGACGACCTGCTGGAGGCGCTTCTCGTCGGTTCGGATGGTCGCGGGCAGATCCTCGTCGACGCGGACCTGGAAATCGAGGTCCTTGTCCGCCGCGAGCTGGCGGAAGGTCCGCTCCATGTGCAGCTTGAGCGCGTGCATCGGCATCTCGCCGATCTCGATCGACACCGTTCCGGACTCGATCTTCGACAGATCGAGGATGTCGTTGATCAGGCTCAGGAGGTCCGAGCCCGCCGAGTTTATGGTGCGGGCGAACTCGACCTGTTTCTCGTTGAGGTTGCCGTGCGGGTTGTCCGCCAACAGCTTCGACAGGATGAGAAGCGAGTTGAGCGGCGTCCTGAGCTCGTGCGACATGTTCGCGAGGAACTCGGACTTGTATTTCGAAGTGAGCGCGAGCTGCTCGGCTTTCTCCTCGATGGCCCGGCGGGCCATGTCGATTTCGATATTCTTGGCCTCGACCTGCCGCTTCTCGTTCTCGAGCAGCTGCGCCTTCTCCTGCAGCTCCTCGTTGGTGTTGTGAAGCTCCTCCTGCTTGGTGGTGAGCTCGGTCTGGCGCGCCTGCAGCTCCTGGGTGAGCAGCTGAGACTGCTTGAGCAGGCCCTCGGTGCGCATCGTCGCCGCGATCGTGTTCAACACGATGCCGACCGATTCCATCAGCTGGTCGAGGAAGCTCTGGTGGGTCTCGTTGAACTCGCTGAACGAGGCGAGCTCGATCACCGCCTTGACCTCGTCCTCGAACAAAGCGGGCAGGATGGTGACGTTGGCCGGCGTCGCGTGGCCGAGACCGGAGCCGATCCGGACGAAGTCGCCCGGCACGTTCTCGAGCAGGATCGGCCGCTTGTCGGCGGCGGCCTGGCCGACCAGCCCCTCGCGCAGCTTGAACTTGCTCTTGAGCTCTTCCTTGCTCTCGGCGCCGTAGCTCGCGGCGAGCTCGAGCACATTGTCCTCGCCATCGCGCGAGGTGACGTAGAAGACGCCATATTGCGCGTTCACCAGCGGCGCCAGTTCCGACATGATCAGGTTCGACACGGTGGTGAGGTCGCGTTCGCCCTGCAGCATTCGGCTGAACCGGGCGAGGTTGGTCTTGAGCCAGTCCTGCTCCGCATTCTTCAAGGTCTGTTCCTTGAGGTTGCGGATCATCTCGTTGATGTTGTCCTTGAGCGCGGCCATCTCGCCCGACGCCTCGACGGCGACCGAGCGGGTGAGATCGCCCTTGGTCACGGCGGTGGCCACGTCGGCGATCGAGCGCACTTGGCTGGTCAGGTTGTTCGCCATCGCGTTGACATTGTCGGTGAGGTCGCGCCACAGGCCGGCAGCGCCCGGCACGCGCGCCTGGCCGCCGAGCTTGCCTTCGATGCCGACCTCGCGGGCCATGTTGGTCACCTGGTCGGCGAAGGTCGCCAGCGTCTCGATCATGAAGTTGATCGTCTCAGCCAGCGCCGCGATCTCGCCCTTCGCGTCCAGCGTCAGCTTCCGCTTGAGGTTGCCTTGCGCCACTGCGGTCACGACATCGGCGATGCCGCGCACCTGGTTGGTCAGGTTGTTGGCCATCAGGTTCACGTTGTCGGTGAGGTCCTTCCAGGTACCGCCGACCCCCGGCACGTTGGCCTGGCCGCCGAGCTTGCCCTCGGTGCCGACCTCACGCGCCACGCGGGTCACCTCGGACGCGAAGCCGTTGAGCTGGTCCACCATGGTGTTGATGGTGTCCTTGAGCTGAAGGATCTCGCCCTTCACGTCGACGGTGATCTTCTTGGAAAGGTCGCCGCGCGCCACGGCGGTGGTCACGTCGGCGATGTTGCGGACCTGGCCGGTGAGGTTCGCGGCCATCAGGTTCACATTGTCGGTGAGGTCCGCCCAGGTGCCGGCGACTCCGCGCACCTGCGCCTGGCCGCCGAGCTTACCCTCGGTGCCGACCTCGCGGGCCACGCGGGTCACCTCGGATGCGAAGGAATTGAGCTGGTCCACCATCGTGTTGATGGTGTTCTTGAGCTCCAGGATCTCGCCCTTCACGTCGACGGTGATCTTCTTAGACAGATCGCCCAAGGCCACTGCGGTCGTCACCTCGGCGATGTTGCGGACCTGGCCGGTGAGGTTGGCGGCGAGGTCGTTCACGTTGTCGGTGAGGTCCTTCCAGGTGCCGCCGACGCCTTCCACCTTGGCCTGGCCGCCGAGCTTGCCTTCCGAGCCGACCTCGCGCGCCACGCGGGTCACCTCGGACGCGAAGGAGTTGAGCTGGTCCACCATGACGTTGATGGTGTCCTTGAGCTCGAGGATCTCGCCCTTCACGTCGACGGTGATCTTCTTCGACAGATCGCCGCGGGCCACGGCGGTGGTCACGTCGGCGATGTTGCGGACCTGCGCGGTCAGGTTGCCGGCCATCAGGTTCACGCTGTCGGTGAGGTCGGCCCAGGTGCCGGCGACGCCTTCCACCTTGGCCTGGCCGCCGAGCTTGCCTTCCGAGCCCACCTCACGCGCCACGCGCGTCACTTCCGAGGCGAAGCCGTTGAGCTGGTCCACCAGGACATTGATGGTGTTCTTCAGCTCGAGAATCTCGCCCTTCACGTCGACGGTGATCTTCTTGGAGAGATCGCCTCTCGCCACCGCAGTCGTCACCTCGGCGATGTTGCGGACCTGGCCGGTGAGGTTCGCCGCCATCAGGTTCACATTGTCGGTGAGGTCGGCCCAGGTGCCGGCGACTCCGGGCACCTGCGCCTGGCCGCCGAGCTTGCCCTCGGTGCCGACCTCGCGGGCCACGCGGGTGACCTCGGACGCGAAGGCGTTGAGCTGGTCCACCATCGTGTTGATGGTGTTCTTGAGCTCGAGGATCTCGCCCTTCACGTCCACGGTGATCTTCTTCGACAGGTCGCCCTTGGCCACCGCGGTCGTCACCTCGGCGATGTTGCGGACCTGGCCGGTGAGGTTGCCGGCCATGCGGTTCACGCTGTCCGTCAAGTCGGCCCAGGTGCCGGCGACCCCGGGCACCTGCGCCTGGCCGCCGAGCTTGCCCTCCGTACCCACCTCGCGCGCCACGCGGGTCACTTCCGAGGCGAAGCCGTTGAGCTGATCGACCATGGTGTTGATGGTGTTCTTGAGCTCGAGGATCTCGCCCTTCACGTCCACCGTGATCTTCTTGGAGAGGTCGCCGCGCGCCACCGCGGTGGTCACCTCGGCGATGTTGCGCACCTGGCCGGTGAGGTTGGCGGCCATCAGGTTCACATTGTCGGTGAGGTCGGCCCACGTTCCGCCGACGCCCTCCACCTGCGCCTGGCCGCCGAGCTTGCCCTCGGTACCCACCTCGCGCGCCACGCGCGTCACCTCGGACGCGAAGGAATTGAGCTGGTCCACCATCGTGTTGATGGTGTTCTTCAATTCGAGGATCTCGCCCTTCACGTCGACGGTGATCTTCTTGGACAGATCGCCCAGGGCCACCGCGGTCGTCACCTCGGCGATGTTGCGGACCTGCGACGTCAGGTTCGTCGCCATCGCGTTCACGTTGTCGGTGAGGTCCTTCCAGGTGCCGGCGACGCCCTTTACGTTGGCCTGGCCGCCGAGCTTGCCCTCGGTGCCCACTTCGCGCGCCACGCGCGTCACTTCCGACGCGAACGAGGCGAGCTGATCCACCATGGTGTTCACGACCTTGCCGATGCGCAGGAACTCGCCGCGCAGCGGGCGGCCGTCGATCTCGACGGTCATCGACTGGCTAAGGTCGCCCTTGGCCACCGCGCCGATGACGCGCGACACCTCGGCGGTCGGCTGGACCATGTCGTCGATCAGCTCGTTGAGAGCCTTCAGCTTGGATTCCCAGCCGCCGGTCGCACCCCGCACCGATCCGCGCTGGTTGATCTTGCCTTCCTTGCCGACGACCCGCGACAGCCGCTCGAACTCGTTGGTCATCTGCTCTTCGAGGCTGACCACCTCGTTGAACAGGGTGGCGATTTCCGAATCGACCCCGGTGAGGTCGTCGGGCAAGCGCACGGAAAAGTCGCCGCGCCTGAGGCTGCGCAGAGCAGCGACGAGCTGGCGGCGGTCGAGAAATTCGCGGGGGTTCTCGGCGTTCACGTGCTACTCCTAGACTTTATCCTCCCCCCTCAAAGTGTTGGCAGGCCCCCCGGCCTCTGGGCGTTCTCATAGCCCAGCCTTAGCGAAACGCTCCAACAAAATCGTAAAAGCGGCGGTCAGGGGTTGCCTCCCCGGCCTGGGCGGTTAGGTACCCCCCAACGGGCGGCGGGAAAGAGGACAAGCGGGAACATTGGGACGAATGGCCTCCGACCAAGAGGTAGAAAGCTTCATCAGGGCGACATTTCGCTCCACCTGGTCTCTGGAGACGCTGCTGCTGCTGCGTCGCGATTCCGAGCGATGGTGGACGCGTGGTGACATCGTGGCATCGCTGCGGGCCAGCGACCTGGTGGTCAGCAACAGCCTTGAACGGCTGTGCGTCGCCGGGCTCGTCATGGTCGAGGAAGGCGGAACGGCGCGCTACCAGCCCGTCGACCCGGCGCTCGACGATCTCGTCGAAGGCACCGAGCAGCTCTATGCGCGCAGTCCCGACGCGGTCCGGCGGATGATCGTCGCGGCGACCAATCCGGGCATCACCGCCTTCGCCGATTCATTCAGACTCAAGAAGGACTGACCATGGCCGAAATCCTCCCCGCCATCGTCTATTTCCTCTGCTTCGCCACCAGCGCGGCGTGCGCGGGGCTGCTCGCGCGCAATTACCGCAAGACGCGTGCGCCGCTGCTGCTGTGGAGCTCGCTCTGCTTCCTGTTCCTGGCCGGAAACAATTTCGTGGTGATCCTCGACCTGTTGCTAATCCCCACCATCGACTTCCGCCTGACCAGGCTGCTGTTGTCGCTCGCAGCGGTCGCCGTTCTGCTGTTCGGCTTCATCTGGCGCCACAGCGAGGAGGATGCATGACCCTGCTCGATTTCCTTGCCGGTGCGGTCACCTTCGGCTTCCTGGCCTGCGCCCTGTTCTTCCTTCGCTTCTGGCAGCGCACCCGCGATTCCCTGTTCCAGGCGTTCGCGATCGCCTTCCTGTTGCTCGGTCTGGTCCAGGCGACCCTCGCGCTCGGCAACATCCCGGTCGAGGAGCGCAGCTGGCTCTATGCCATCCGGCTCTCCGCCTTCCTCCTCATCCTGTTCGCGATCGTCCGCAAGAACAGGGCCTGACCCGTCCGGATCGGCCGTCATAGTCGCACGTCTTCTCGCCGCGGCGCTCCTGCGCGCGACGGCGACCGCCGGTTGCAATGATTCTACGAGCGCTCGGCTTATTATGACGACCGCCATTTGCTCTACCCGATCGGTCGGGAACTGAACTGACGGCGTAGCGCGTTAAGCCGGCATGACCCGGCTGCGCGCGATCCTGTTCGACCTCGACGGCACGCTCGTCGACACCAACGAGTTGCATGTGGAGGCGTGGGACCGAGCCTTTCGAGCGCACGGCCACGAATTCACCCGCGAGCGCATCCACGGCCAGATCGGCAAGGGTGGCGACAATCTCCTGCCGAGCCTGCTTCCCGACGCCAGCGAAGAGGAGCTGGAGGCGATCGATGAGCGCCACGGCGAAATCTACAAAGAGGAGTTGATGCCGACGGCGCGGCCGTTCCCGCGCGCAACCGACCTGCTCGGTCGCGCCAGGGACGGGGGCCTCAAGGTGGTGCTCGCCTCCTCCGCCGGCGGCGAGGAGATCGACCATTATGAGGAACTGCTCGGCAAGCACCTCATCTCCTTCACCACCGGCAAGGACGACGTCGAGTCGTCCAAGCCCTGCCCCGACATCTTTGAGGCGGCGCTTGAGAAAGGTGGGCTGAAGCCGGAGGAAGCGATCGTCGTTGGGGACACGCCCTACGACGTGCTCGCCGCCAAGCGTGCCGGCCTCGAATGCATCGCCCTCCTCTCCGGCGGCTTCTCCGACGAGGAGCTTCGCGCCGCGGGCGCGGTGGCGATCTACCGCGACGCCGCCGATCTGCTCGACAATTGGGATGAGCTGCCGCTTTGATCCCCCCAATCGTCATTGCGAGCGAAGCGATCCAGTCCACTGCTGGATTGCTTCGTCGCTCCGCTCCTCGCAATGACGGGCACGTGAGCTGACCAGGAAGCCCGATGCACCCGCTCTACGCCGCCATGCCGATCTCCTTCTTCGAGCGCATGTCGATGCGCGCTCGCGAGACCGGCGCGATCAATCTCGGCCAGGGCTTCCCGGACGGCGCCGGCCCGCCGGCGGTGCTTCAGGCCGCCGCCGACGCGCTGCTGACCCGGTCGAACCAATATCCGCCGATGATGGGCCTGTCCGAACTGCGCCAGGCGGTCGCGTCGCATTATGCGCGCGAGCAGGGACTCGATCTCGCCTCCGACGATGTCGTGGTCACCTCCGGCGCCACCGAGGCGATTGCGGCGGCGATCCTCGCGCTCGTCGAGGACGGCGACGAGGTGCTGATGTTCCCGCCGCTCTACGACGCCTACGGCCCGCTCGTGCGCCGCGCCGGCGGCGTGCCCCGCTACGTCCGGCTCGAGCCGCCTGAGTGGCGGATCACGCCCGAAGCGCTCGAGGCCGCCGCTTCGCCGAAGCTCAGGCTCGTCATCTTCAACGACCCGCTTAACCCGTCAGCGACGATCGCGTCGGCGGAGGACCGCGCCGCCCTCGCCCGCTTCTGCATCGCGCACGACCTCATCGCGATCTGCGACGAGGTGTGGGAGCATGTCGTGTTCGACGGCGCTCGCCACCGCTCGCTGACGGCCGAGCCCGGCATGGCCGAGCGAACCGTGAAGATCGGCTCGGCGGGAAAGATCTTCGCGCTCACCGGATGGAAGGTCGGCTGGATGTGCGCCGCCCCTGCCCTCGCGAAAGTGCTCGCGCGGGCCCACCAGTTCCTCACCTTCACCACCCCGCCCAACCTGCAATATGCGGTGGCGCAGGGGCTGGACCATGAGGCGGCCTGGATCGAGCAGAGCCGCGCCGGCTTCGAGCGCTCGCGCGACCGGCTCGCCGCCGGTCTCGCCCGCATCGGCCTCATTACCCAGCCGAGCGCGGCGACCTGGTTCCTGTCGCTCGACCTCGCCGCCTCCGGAATCGCGATGACCGACGAGGCCTTCTGCGACTGGGCGGTCGAGAAGGCCGGAGTCGCCGTCATCCCCATCTCGGCTTTCTATCCGGAGGACCCGGTCACCCACCTCGTCCGCCTATGCTTCGCCAAGCAGGACTCGACCCTGGACGAGGCCTTGGCGCGGCTGGGGCGGGCGCTGCCCAACCTTCGGGCTCAGTAATGCGTCACCGTTAGCGCCGCGCGGATTCGGGCGAGCGCGGCTGCGCGCGGATCGCCGCCGAAGCTGCGGTAGGTGCCGTTGAGGGCGAAGGTGCAATGGCCATGGACGATCGCCACCAGCGAGCCGGTCAGCGCATGAGTCACCGCATCGACAGGACTGCCGAGAACCGCCGCGACCTCGCGTTCGATGATGCCAATCAGTCCGCCGAACGCCTGGTTGAAACGCTCCGTCACCTCCTCGCCCGGCGGCATGCGATGGTCGTAGAGCGCCATCCAGCGATTGGGATTGGCCTCGGCGAAATCGAAATAGCCGTTCACCAGTGCGCCGATACGGTCGGGGCCTGCCCCGCTCAGCCGGTCCTCAAGCGCCTGGGTCCAGCCGAGCAGCGTTCGCGTGTTGATGGCGAGGACGAAGCGGTCGTAGCTGCCGAAGACGTTGTAGAGCGTGCCGACCGAATAGCCGACGCGCTTGGCCACCTCGCGCGCCGAGAAGCGCGCAAAGCCGGCCTCGGCCATGTGCGCCTCGCCCGCAGCGAGGAATAAAGCTTCGAGTTCCGTCCTGCTATGATCGGATCGGCGGCCCATAGAGGTAGCCTAGGGAAGAAATTGATCACTGTCTATTTTCTATATTGAACAGTGATCAATTTAATGAGACAAGCAGGCTGAGGGCGCCGAATCGCGCGGCCCCGGGGGAGGATAACCGATGTCCGCACCGCAATTCTCGCTGCTCGGCACCCGCCGGCTGGGCCCGTTGTTCCTGGTTCAGTTCCTCACCGCGCTGAACGACAATCTGTTCAAGTTCGCGATGCTGTTCCTCGCGACCTACACGATCTTCGCCGGCGAGCCGGAGCGGGCGGCGATGCTGGCACTGGTCGCGACCGGTTTGTTCACCCTGCCCTATTTCCTGTTCGGCGCCGTCGCCGGCCAGATCGCCGACGCGTGGGACAAGGCGCGGCTCATCCGCTGGGTGAAGGCGGCCGAGATCGCCATCATGGGCATCGGCCTCACCGGCTTTGCGCTCCAGTCGATCCCGCTGCTGCTTGCCGGCCTGTTCCTGATGGGCTGCCATTCGACGCTGTTCGGGCCGGCCAAGTACGCGATCATCCCTCAGCACCTTCACCGCGACGAGGTGATGGGCGGCACCGGCTTGATCGAGGCCGGCACCTTCCTCGCCATTCTGTCGGGGCAGCTCATGGCCGGCATCATCGCGCCCTGGTATGCCGGTCTGACCGCGATGGGCCTCGCACTGCTCGGCTTCGTCGCCTCCCTCGCCATCCCGGCCGCCCCGTCGTCGGCGGCGGGGCTCGTCATCGATCCCAATCCGTGGCGCAGCAGCAAGCGCCTGATCGCGGTCGCCAAGCACGGCCCGGGCGTGTGGCTGTGCATCCTGGGCATCAGCTGGTTCTTCGCCGTGGGCGCGGTGATGCTGTCACAGTTCACGCCGCTGGTCGACGGCGTGCTTCGCGGCGACCCGAGCGTCGCCAACCTGTTCCTGATCGTCTTCTCGGTCGCCGTCGCGCTCGGCTCGGTCACCGTCAACCGCCTGCTCAAGGGCGAGATTTCCGGCCGCTACGTGCCGGTGTCGGCGCTGATCCTCGCCGCCTTCATGATCGACCTGTGGCTCGCGACGCGCGGCTTCGTGCCTGGCGAGGTCGCATCCAACTGGCGCAGCTTCGCCGGCTCCTTCGCCTCGATCCGAATCCTCGTCGACCTGTTCTTCATCGCCTTCGCAGGCGGCATGTTCGTCGTCCCGCTCTACGCGATCCTGCAGACCAGCGGCCCGGCCGAGGAGCGCTCCCGCCGAATCGCCGCCAACAATATCGTCAACGCCGCGGTCGGCGTCGTGGTGATCGGCGTCATCGCGCTGATGGTGATGGCCGGCATCGGCGTTCCCGGCGTGATCGGCGCGATGGGCGCGGCCACGCTCGTTGTGGCGCTCATCTCCTGCTGGCTGCTGCCGGAGACGGTGATCAAGGCGCTCGTCAAAGGTCTGCTGCGCCTCTTCTACCGGGTCGAAATCACCGGCGCGGAGCATATGCCTAAGCCCGGCCAGCCCGCGGTGGTGGTGGTCAACCACGTCTCGTACCTCGACGGTCTGCTGCTCGCCGCCTTCCTGCCCGGCAAGCCGACCTTCGCCATCCACAGCGCCGTCGCCCGGCAATGGTGGGCGCGGCTGGCGATGAAGCTGTTCAAGGCCTTCCCGCTCGACCCGACCAACCCCATGGCCGCCAAGGCGATGGTCAAGACGGTGAAGGAAGGGAACACGCTGGTCATCTTCCCGGAAGGACGGATCACGGTCACGGGCGCTCTGATGAAGGTGTTCGACGGCCCCGGCATGGTCGCCGACAAGGCCGACGCTCCGGTCGTCCCTGTACGCATCGACGGCGCCCAGTACACCCGCTTCTCGCGGCTCAAGGGCAAGGTCCGCCTGCGCCGCTTCCCCAAGATCCGGCTGACCGTGCTGCCGCCGCGCCGCTTCGCGGTGGCGGGCGAGATGTCCGCGCGGGCGCGCCGCGCCGCCGCCGGGCGCCAGCTCTACGACGTGATGAGCGGCATGATCTTCGAGACGTCGGACACCAGCCGTACCCTCTACGAGGCACTGCTCGACGCCAAAGCGATCCATGGCGGCAAGGCCCAGGTGGTCGAGGACGTGAAGCGCGAGCCGCTCACTTATTCACGCCTTATCGTCGGGACCAAGGCGCTCGGCCGCGCCTTCAAGGCGCGCACGGCTGAGGGCGAGGCGGTCGGCCTGCTCCTCCCCAACGTCAACGGCGCGGTGGTGAGCTTCTTCGCGCTCCAGGGCCTCGGCCGCGTGCCGGCGATGCTCAACTACACCGCGGGTCTCACCAATTTGAAGGCCGCCTGCATCGCCGCGGAAGTGAAGACCATCGTCACCGCCCGCGCCTTCGTCGAACAGGCCAAGTTGCAGGATGTCGTCGCCGGCCTCGAGGCGGACGGCCGCTCGATCCTCTATCTCGAGGACGTCGCCGCGACGATCGGCACCGGCGCCAAGCTGCGCGCGATGATCGGCGCCCGCTTCGCCCGACGGCTGCTCGCGCGCCGTAAGCTGTCGCCCGACGCGCCGGCGGTGATCCTGTTCACCTCGGGCTCGGAGGGCCTGCCCAAGGGCGTCGTGCTCACTCACCGCAACCTGCTGTCGAACTGCCTGCAGCTGGCCGCGCGAATCGACTTCAACCCGAGCGACATCGTCCTGAACGCGCTGCCGGTCTTCCACAGCTTCGGCCTGACCGGCGGAACGCTCCTGCCGATCCTCAACGGCGTGAAGACGGTCCTCTATCCGAGCCCGCTCCACTACCGCATCGTGCCGGCGCTCGCCTACGACGCCAACGCCACCATCCTGTTCGGCACCGACACCTTCCTCGCCGGCTATGCCCGCATGGCACACAGCTACGATTTCTACGCCCTTCGCTACATCTTCGCCGGGGCCGAGCGGGTGCGCGACGAGACGCGCAAGACCTATGCGGACAAGTTCGGCCTGCGCATCCTCGAAGGCTATGGCGCGACCGAGGCGGGGCCGGTCATCGCGGTCAACACGCCGATGCACTTCCGCCCCGGCACCGTCGGGCGCCTGCTGCCCGGAGTCGAGGCGCGGCTCGACGAGGTGCCCGGAATCGACAATGGCAAGCGCCTCGCGATTCGCGGCCCCAACATCATGGCCGGCTATCTCAAGGCCGACGCGCCCGGCGTGCTCCAGCCCCCCGAGGGCGGCTGGCACGACACCGGCGACATCGTCACCGTCGACGAGGAAGGCTTCGTGACGATCCGCGGCCGCGCCAAACGCTTCGCCAAGATCGGCGGCGAGATGGTCTCGCTGCCTGCGGTCGAGGGCTATGCCGCCGCTGTGTGGCCGAACGCCGACCATGCCGTCGTCACCCGTCCGGACCCGAAGAAGGGCGAGCAGCTCGTGCTGTTCACCACCGAGCCGACCGCCGCCGCGGCAGCGCTCCAGGCTTGGGCCCGCGGCAACGGAGTCACCGAGCTGTCGGTGCCCAGGGACGTCCGGGTGGTGGACGCGCTGCCGGTGCTCGGCACCGGCAAGCTCGACTATGTGACGATGACCGCGACCGCCGCCGCGGGAGCGGAAAAAGCGGCGGCGGCCTGATCGTTCGGACCCCCGCCGCCTCCGGGCCTCACAACATGAAATCGCTGGTCACGATCGGCGCGCCGTTCGTGACGACGATGTGGAGATCGGCGAGGCCGTCGCCATTGGTGTCGCCGTAGAGATTGCCGATTCCGCCGACGACCTCGTAGCGCAGCTGTCCGGCGGTGCCGGAGAAGGCCGCGTTGCCGATGAACGAGAAGGCGTCGTTGACCGTGGTACCGGCGACGGCGTCGATCGCGGACAGGTCGATCTTGTCGACCCCGGACAGGAAGTCCTGGATCCGGTCGGCAGCCCCCAGCACGCTGTCGCTCGTCGAAGCGTAGCGGAAGGTGTCGGCGCCCGCGCCGCCGGTCAGCAGGTCGAGACCGGCGCCGCCGTCGAGCACGTCGTTGCCGTCGAGACCTTTGATGTTGTCGCTGCCGCCCATGCCGCGCAGGGTGTTGGCGCCGTTGTTGCCGGTCATCGAGTTGGTGAACTCGTTGCCGGTGAGGTCGAGCGCCTCGGTGAGCCGATAGTCGGCCGTGCCAAGCACCTCGACCTCGGCACCCGCGGTCAGGGTGTAGCTGGTCCGCGCCCAGACATAATCGAGGCCCTGACCTGCGAGCTCGACCACCACGTCGCCGCCATCGACATAATAGATGTCGTTGCCGAGGCCGCCCTCGAGCCGATCCGTGCCGGTGCCGCCGTCGAGCGTGTCGTTGCCTTCGAGGCCCTTGAGCGTGTCCATGCCGGCGCCGCCGCGCAGGTGGTTGACGCCGTTATTGCCGACCAACTGGTTGTTGAGCTCGTTGCCGGTGAGATCGATCCTGTCGGTCAGCCGGTAGTCGGCGGTGCTGAGCAGCTCGATCGAGACGCCGAGCCCCAGCGCGTAGTTGGTGCGGGCTGACGCGACGTCGATGCCCTCGCCGTCCAGCTCGACGATCGTGTCACCGGCGTCGACGAAGTAGCGGTCGTTGCCGAGGCCGCCTTCCATCCGGTCGATTCCGGCGCCGCCGTCGAGGAAGTCATTGCCGCCGTTGCCGACGAGATGGTCGTTGCCGCCATTGCCGCGCAGGCTGTTGCCGGCATCGTTGCCGATCAGCGTGTCGTTGCCGGCACCCGACGTCGCATTCTCGATCGTGACTCCATTGGCGATGGTGTAGCCGCCATGGATGCCATTGGCGAAGGAGACGCGGCCGCCGCCGCCCACTTCATATTGGAGGGTCGCGGCGCGCAGATCGATCGTCGCGTTGCGGGCGCCGTTATAGACGATCTGGTCGGTGCCGCCGCCGTCCCAGATGGACGAGAAATAGGTGCCTGCGGCGTTGACGTCCTTCATCACATAGGTGTCGTTCCCGGTCGCCCAGTCCTCGTTGACTCCATATTTGTCCTGGATGGCGGCGATGTCGAACGCCATCAGCCCGCCGAGATAGCCGTAGCCGACATTGGTCGGCGCGTTGCCGTAGGGCGAGCTCTGCCAGCCGTCCTCATAGGACATCATCGTGAAGACGCCCTGGTTGAGCTCGAAATCGCCGGTCGTGTAATTGGCGACGGAGGTCGCGGTTTCCTGCTCGACTCCGTTCATGATGCCCGAGCGGCCGCCATTGTCGTGCGGGTGGGCGAGGCCGTGGCCGTGGCCGAACTCGTGGATCAGGGTGACGAACGAGAAGCCGCCCTGAGCGAGGTCGCGCGCGTTCCAGCGCTCGTCGCCGGAATTGAACTGGGCGAGGCCCTCGTCGCTCTCGTCGGGCGGGCTCATCGATCCGAGCAGCGAGACGCCGGGGCCAGGCGTGCCGATGTAGCTGGTGTACATGAAGTCCGCCTGGCTGCGGTCCTGGACCTCGAGATAGACGACGTCGGCCACCTTCTCGAACTCGCCGAGAGCGGTCCACACCGCATTATATTCGAATTCCTGGATCGCCACCGCGGTGATGGTCGCGGGCGGCAAGCCGGGATTGGTCGGGTCGTTCGAGACGAACACATCGCCCGGCTTGGCGAAATAAATGGTGATGACGTTCTTGCCGGTGATGTCCTTGCCCTGCGCCTCGGCGAGGGCGGGAATGTCGATCAAACTCGTATAGGTCGGCGTGCCCGGGTCGTTGCCGGTGTCGCGCGTGCCCTCGTCACCGTCGGGATTGCGGACCGACTGGTTGACTCGGTTGACCTGCGTCCCCCAGTCGATCGCGTAGAGCGGACTGTCGACGTCATAATAGGGCGTGTAGATGTTGGGGTCGTTCGGGTCCTGCTCGCGGACGAACAGCTCATAGTCGCCGACCGAGTCCCCGGTCGACGTCGCCGGCGAATTGGAAAAGGCGCGGGCGTTGACATAAAAGGTGCCGCTCACCTCGGGCGTGTAGGTCAACAGGACGTCGAAGCCCGAATTCAGTTCGTTGTACGGCGTGTTGGCGCCGCCATCCGCGCTGACGATGAACGTAGTGCCGTCGGCGCCGTACAGTTCGAGATAGGGATCGGTGAGCCCGACCGCGTTGGGGCCTCCGTTGAAGGAATAAAGGCCAATTTCGTAGGTGACTCCGGCGGTCAGGGTGACCTGATAGAAATCCTGGTCGCCGATCGTATCGATGGTGGAGATGATCGGCGTCGTCACGCCCGGGCCGGTGACGGTGATCGTCGGATTGCTGTTGCCGACGGTGTCGGGGGCGTCGGGAACGTTGTCGGTGGTGATGAGAAGCTCCGGCGTGACCGGCGGCTTCAGGTCGCCGACCCCGTCGGGGGTCAGTCCGTAAAGCGGCTTGTAGAAGCTATCGATCGTCGCGGCATCGCGGCCGGCGCAAATCCTGCACATCGACTCATTCTCCTCCACTGGTCCCGGCCAATGGAGAACGAATCGCGCACCCATAATAATCCCGGCAGGAACAGGCGGGGATGCGCCGAAGGCTTCGCCTCAACGGGCGAAACCAGGACAGGGCGCTGAACAATCGTTGCGGAATTCGAACAACATAGCCGATTGGCCCGCCGAACGCCGCGTTAACTTTTTGGTTCCTGTGTTGCGGTTCTTACGGTGCCGATACGGTTGAACCGCATCGCTCTTCCGACGAGCCGAACCTCTATTCGCCGATTTCGGCGCGCACCTCCGCCGGGACCCGCATCAGCGCCTGGCCGGCCTTGATGCGCGCGCCCTCGCCGATGCCGTCGGCCAGATCGAAGCCGTCCGGAGCGAACATAATGATGGTCGAGCCATGCTCGAACCAGCCCATCTCCGCCCCCTTGGCCATATCCGCCAGGCAGGGAATGCGGTGCACGACGCCGAGCCTGGCGCCGCCGCCCCGCCGCCTGGTGCGCAGGCCGCGCCCGAAACCGCCCGTGCGGCGGCGGCGGTTGATCTCGTGGCGCGGGCGCAGGTGCCGCACCGTGTCGCAGAAATGGAAGCGGATGCTGGCCACCAGGATCGCCGCGACCGGCACCAGCATGATCGGATGGCCGGACGGTTGCAGGCGGCAATGGACCAATGCCCGCTCGTTCTTGCAGAACAGTTTCTCGACCCGTTTCAGCGCGATCGGGTTCACGTTCCAGGTGTCGCCGGAAATGTAGGTGACCCCTTCCACGACCAGATCGTGGGGCGCGTGGAAGCGGTGATAGTCCGAGCTGGTCAGCCGGATCGTCGCGAAGCGGCCGTTGCGGAACGTGCCGCTGTCGGCCTCGTCGCCGAGCAGGTCGCGGAGCGTGTAGGGGAAGCCCTTGATCTGGTAGAGATGGTCGCCGTCGATGCGGCCGCAGGCGCCGACGATGCCGTCGCACGGGCTCGCGAGGATCTCCGGATGCGGATCGACAGGCCGCGCGCCGGGCTTGAGCCGGCGGGTGAACACGTCGTGCATCGACCGGAACTTGGTCGTCGCCGCCTCCGACAGGTCGAGGTCGGTGAACAGCTTCCACGCGGCGATCGAGGTCCTGCGCACCACCGGGTTCTCGATCTTCGAGAACCAGCCCATGAACCGCGTCGTCAGCCGCCGCGGCAGGCGGTTGGTGAGGAGAAAGTTCAGATCCTCTTGAGCGACAAGTCTGTGCAGGGCAGAGCGCATGACGAGCAGTCGCTTTCCGAACGAGGGCCGCGGGGGCGGCGCCCATATAGAGCAGGTCACGCGAATGAAACGCCGAAATCTCGCCGTCGCGTCGGCGGCGGCCGCGCTCCTCACGCTCGGCTTCGCCAAGGGCAAGAAGCGCCTCGACCTGTCGCGGGCCAAGCATCCCGGCCTCGCCGGCCATGCCAAGATGGCCAAGCACGTCGCCGGCATGATCCCCTTCTACGAATATGACGAGGCCAAATTCTTCACCGCCGACGACCCGCCGCTGGACGTCGCGGACCGGCGCCGAGCCGCGTTTGAGCGGATGTCCGAGGACTTCCACAGCCGCTTCGCCAAGACGCTGGCGCTGACCAGGGAGACGCGCGAGGGCCTGTCCGACCTCCAGTTCACCTCGACCTACCGGGTGCCGTTCCAGTTCAGCCGCATCGTCCGCGACAGGCTGCCGAGCGGCGTGTTCCTCCAGTCGTCCCACGGCGTGATGGTCACCGACCTCGACGGCAACGACTTCTACGACCTCACCGGCAGCTACGGCGTCAACCTGTTCGGCTACGATTTCTACAAGGAGACGATCGCGGAAGGCGCCGCGATGGTCGCCGAATTGGGGCCGGTGCTTGGCCTGTTCCACCCGGTCGTCGCGGACAATGTCGCGCGCCTCCGCGCGGTGTCGGGGATGGACGAAGTCTCGTTCCACATGTCGGGCACCGAAGCGGTGATGCAGGCGGTGCGCCTCGCCCGCTACCATACCGGCAAGTCGCATCTCGTCCGTTTCGCCGGCGCCTATCATGGCTGGTGGGGCGACGTTCAGCCCGGCATCGGCAACCCCGTTCCCGCCGAACGCACCTACACGCTCGCCGACATGTCCGAGCAGACGCTTCACGTGCTCAAGACGCGCAGGGACATCGCCTGCGTGCTGGTCAATCCGCTGCAGGCGCTTCACCCCAACAGCGCCGCGCCGGCCGATTCCGCGCTGATTGCGGGGCGCTCGTCGCAGCCCGCCGACCGCGAGGCCTATGGCGCGTGGCTGCGGCGCCTCGCCGACACCTGCCGCGAAGCCGGCATCGTGCTGATCTTCGACGAGGTGTTCGTCGGCTTCCGCCTCGCCCCCGGCGGCGCGCGCGAATATTTCGGAGTCGAGCCCGACATGATCACCTACGGCAAGTCGCTCGGCGGCGGCCTTCCCGTCGGCGTCCTCACCGGCCGCGCCGACCTCATGCGGCGGTTCAAGGAGGACAAGCCGGCCGACCCGCTGATCGCGCGCGGCACGTTCAATTCGCACCCCTATGTGATGGGCGCGATGAACGCCTTCCTGCGCCGGCTCGACAGCGCGGAGGTGCGCGCGATCTATGACGGCATCGACGAGCGCTGGAACGCGCGCGCCGCTTCGCTGAACGCGCGGCTCGAGGCGGAAGAACTGTCTCCGCGAATCACGAACCTGTCGAGCATCTGGACGGTCGGCTATGCGCAGCCGTCGCGCTACAACTGGATGTTCCAATATTATCTGCGCGCCCACGGGCTGATGCTGAGCTGGGTCGGCACCGGCCGCCTGATCTTCAGCCTCAACTACAGCGATGCCGACTTCGAGGCAGTGAGCGAGCGCTTCGTCGTCGCCGCCCGGGCGATGCAGGACGACGGCTGGTGGCGCGGCGACGAGCGCCTCACCGACAAGAAGATCAAGCGCCAGATCCTCAAGGAAACGCTCGGCAGGAAGATCGCCGGCTGAATCCACAACTATTCGCCGCTTGCGGATAAACCCGTCTTGCCAAGGTCTTGTTGGCCGCACACCATGGTGTCGCGGGAGTTTTCGGCACGCTGCGTCAGACAGCGGCCTTTACGTAGGGGAAAGTAAGAAATGACCAAGTTCGCGTCGCGCCTGCTCGCCACGACGGCCATGTTGCTGGCCGGGGCATCCATCGCCGCGCCGGCCCAGGCACAGCGGGTCGACCGCATCATCGCGTTCGGCGATTCCTATGCCGACGACGGCAATTTCTTTGAGCTGACCGGCATTCCGAGGCCCGCCGCCTATCCGAATGGCCGCTTCAGCAACGGCACCAACTTCGTCGACACCATGTCGCTGCTGCTCGGGCGGCCAGTCGACAATTTCGCGATCGGCGGCGCGTACACCGGGACCGGAAACATCAACGGAATCCCGGGTCTCGGCTTTCAGCTCGAATATCAGTCGTTCCTCGCCGGGGGCGGTCCTGCCGCCTTCCCACGCGTAGCTGGGACGTTCAATCCGCAGGACCTGCTCGTCATCTCGATCGGCGGCAACGACGCTCGCGCCTACCGGCTCGGCGGCGGCACGGTAGCAGGCGCCTCGGCAGCCGCGGCTCCGCGCGTGACCGAGGCCACCGCCGGTCTTACCGCGCTCGTCAATGCCGGAGCGCGCAACATCACCTTCCTCGCCGGCGATGTCGGCCGGCTGCCGGAAGCCGTCGGCCAACCCAGCGCCCCGGCGGGCACCGCTTTCTCGAGCGCCTTCAACCAGGGGATGCGGACGAGCCTCGCCAGCTTCGCCAACCAGGGCGTGATCGTGAACTATCTCAATCTCAACCTGATCGGCGACCGCGTCCAGGCTAACCCCGGCGCCTACGGTCTGCAGAGCGCCGGAGCAGCCACGGCCGCAGACGTCGCCGCGGGACGCGCGGACAACTTCCTGTTCTACGCGGACAATGTCCACCTGACCTCGGCCGGCTTCGCCATCGTCGGCGCCTATGCGGTGCGCCAGCTCGAGGCGCCGCTCCAGCTTGAGGCGCAGGGCGAGACGGTGATGCTCGCCGCGGACTCGTTCGGCCAGTCGCTCCAGGACCGGCTCGACCTCAACTCGGCGGACGAAGCCGGCGAGGGCCCGCCGCTGCGCGTCTTCTTCGGCGCCGATTACGGCCAGCGCGGCATGGACGATACGGAGACCAGCCTCGCCTTCCGCGCCGAGCGATGGAGCGCCACCGGCGGCGTCGAATATGACGGCGGCCCCTGGCTGATCGGCGCAGCCGCCAGCCTGTCGCAAGGCGACACGCAATTCCTCAGCGGAACCGGAAGCGTCGACAGCGGCATGGTCCAGATCGGCGCCTACGGCTCCTGGTCGAGCGGCGGCCTGTTCGTCGAGGCCTATGGCGGCATCGGCCAGGGCAATCTCGACATCCGCCGCGACGCGGTGATCGACGAGATCCAGGGTCAAACCGACGCCGATACGATCGTCGCCGGCGGCCAAGTCGGCTATCTGTTCGACCTTGGCCAGGTCCGCGTCGGCCCGGTCGCGGGCATCGGCTACGCCAAGGCCGAGATCGACGGCTTCACCGAGACCGGCGACCCGGTGCTCACGCTCAACGTGTCCGATCAGGACGTCGACCAGCTGGTCGGCAGCCTCGGCGTTGAGATGAACGGCGATTTCGACATTGGCGGTAGCCGCGTCGCGCCGTTCCTGTCGGCCACCGTCGACAAGGAACTCGACGACGATCCGCGCACCATCCTTTATGCCGCGACGGCGGCGCCGGAGATCGTCAACCAGTGGGTCGTCGCCGGCAACGACGAGACCTACGGGCGCGTCTCGCTCGGCGCCAACCTGCACATCACCAACGGCCTCACCGTGCAGGTCGCCGGATCGACTACGATCGGCCAGGACCAGGGCGACCGCAGCCAGGCCTCGGTGGCGATGAGGCTCGGCTTCTAAGGCACGCGCATCGCAGGCCGGGCGGCTTTGGTCGCTCGGTCGAGCCGCCGCGCGCTCCGGTCGCAGCGGACCTGAACCGGCCGGACTGGCCCCTAGTCTCCCGCGCTTTCCAAGAGAGCGCGGGAGATTTCGTCATGCACAATGAGGTTGGGCCGGAGCAGATCCTGCAGATCGGCATGGGCTTCTGGCCGTCGAAAATATTGCTGAGCGCGGTCGAGCTCGGCCTGTTCACCGAGCTGTCCGGAGGGCCTCTGACCGGCGCCGAGATCGAGCAGGCGCTCGGCCTCCACCCGCGCGGCACCTATGACTTCCTCGACGCGCTGGTCGCGATCGGCATGCTTGAGCGCACCGGCGACGGCGCGGCGGCGCGCTACGCCAATACGCCCGCGACCGCCCAGTTCCTCGACCGCAACCAGCCGTCCTATATCGGCGGCATCCTCGAGATGGCGAACGCCCGCCTCTACCGCTTCTGGGCCGATCTCACGCCGGCGCTGAAGACCGGCCAGCCTCAGAACGAGGTCAAGCATTCGGGCAAACCGATGTTCGACGAGCTTTACGCCGATCCGGCGCGGCTCGAGCAGTTCATGGACGCGATGACGGGCGTGTCGATGGCCAATTTCAACGCCTTCGCCGACAAGTTCGATTTCACGCCCTACCGGACCCATGCCGACATCGGTGGCGCCACCGGCCAGCTCGCGACCATCGTCGCCCAGCGCCACGGCCATATCAGCTCGGTGTCCTACGACCTGCCCGTCGTCCAGCCGATCGCCGAGCGGCGCATCAAGAGCGCGGGCCTCGACGGCCGCCTCGCCACCGGCACGATCGACTTCTTCGCCGACGATTTCCCCAAGGCCGACCTCATCACCATGGGGATGATCCTCCACGACTGGAACCTCGACAAGAAGAAGCAGCTCATCGCCAAGGCCTATGACGCGCTGCCGGAGGGCGGCGCGTTCGTGGCGATCGAGAACATCATCGACGACGAGCGGCGGCAGAACGCCTTCGGGCTGATGATGTCGCTCAATATGCTGATCGAGTTCGGCGACGCCTTCGACTTCACCGGGGCCGATTTCGAGGGCTGGTGCCTGGAGGCGGGCTTCAAGCGCTGCGAGGTGCTGCCGCTGGCAGGCCCGGCAAGCGCCGCGATCGCCTACAAGTGAGGCGCCTGCCTACATCATCCAATAGGTGACCATCATGCTGGGCAGCGCGACGAGAAAGGTGCCGACGCCGTAGGTCAGCGCTTTGGTTATTAATGCCGTGTTTTCCATGGCTTGCCAAACGCGCCCGATCACTTTCGGGTCCACGGAACTGGAGGTTAGATTTCCGGCCGGAACGAGCGCGCTCCGGCGTCGTTCACCCTGCGTAACGACAGGGAGCAAATTGCATGCGCATCGGCATCAGCCTCGGCGGCCTCATCCTCCTGCTGATCATCCTCTGGATCATCTTCTGACGTAAAAGGGCGCCGCCCCGCCGGCAGCGCCCTTCACGTCCGTGCCGCGAGAGCGGCTTATTCCGCGGGCACCAGCCCGTGATCGTACTTCTCGCCGCGCAGCAGGCGGGCGGGCGCCTTGCGGTACAATCTGAAGTCGTTGATCGGGTCGGTGACGATCTTGGTGCCCCAGACGAGGCCGGTCTGGACGCCGCGGGTGAAGCACAATTGGATGACGCGGAAAGCGAGGCCGCCGGCGCCGAGGCCGAGCCACAGCCACCCGACCTGGCGCGCGAGCTGCCACCAATTCTCGGCCGGCGCGAACAGGCCGAGGAAGGTCGGGTCGATGGCGAGCGCCAGCGGCAGGCCCGCCCAGATGCCCATGAGCACCCATTTGCGGAACAGATTGTAGCCGACCTTGACCTCTTCCTTATAGGCGTGGGTCACGGCGTTGACGCTGTCGTAGCCCTTCGGCTCGAAGAAGAAATGGCCCGACTGGCGGCTCCACATCGCCACCGTCCAGGCGATCAGGCTCGCCACCGCCGCATCGACGAAGAGCAGGGCATAGCAAAGCAGGAAGGTGCAGGCCGACAGGAAGTGAAGGCTCTGGTTCACCAGGCTGTGGTGATAGAAACGGTGGTCGTCCCACCGCTGGGTCGCCAATTCTTCCCGAAAGCCCGGCATCATCGCCCCTTCATTATCTCGGCGATTATAGAGGCCTCGCCGAGGCCGCGATAGCCTGAGCGCCGTCCTTGAGCTTCTCGAAGCGCAGCAAGGCGAAGTGCCCGAGCGGCGGCAGCGGCTTGCGCTCGACCAGCCGGATATCGGGCCGCCCGGCCGCCCAGTCGGTGAACAGGGCGAAGGGGAAATCGGTGCGCCAGCCGAGCTTGGTGGTGACCGGCATCAAGGTCTTCTCGATGCTCTTGCGCAGGCCGCGCTCGGCGCCCTGGCGGGTGGCGATGACGATCTCGCCGCCCGGCTTCACGACGCGGGCGAACTCGTCGAGCGCCTTGTGCGGGTTCGGCACCGCGCTGACGACATATTGCGCCACGACCACGTCGAAGCTGTCATCCTCGAAGCGGAGGTTCTCGGCGTCACCGGCCTCAATCGATTCGACATTGGCGAGGCCGAGCTTCTCGACGCGCTTTCGGGCGAGCTTCAGCATGTCCTCGGAGATGTCGGCGCCGACCAGCCGCGTGTCCTTCGAGTAGAAAGGCAGGGAAATGCCGGTGCCGACGCCGATCTCGAGGATCCGGCCGCCCTTCCCCGCCGCTTTCTCCGCGACCCGGATGGACTCGGCACGGCCCTTGCGGAACACCGGGCCGAACAGCCAGTCATAGACCGGCGCGAGGCGGTCGTAGGACTTGGCGACGCCTTCCCTGCTCATTTCAACCGACATCGAACCCATGACTCCCGGCCGGCGCTTTCGGGCGCCTGATACGCCCGCAATGTTGCAGCAGCGCGTCTAGGTCCCGGCTCAAGACCAGTAAAGCTTGCCTCCAGCGCGCCCGCGGTCGATCAGCCGGCCATGAAGCTGACCGCGCATCCGGGAGCGCCCCTTCGCGGCGAGGTCGCGGTTCCCGGAGACAAGTCGATCTCGCACCGCGCGCTGATCATCGGCGCGATGGCCGAGGGCGAGACGCGGATAACCGGCCTGCTGGAATCGGACGATGTGATGCGCACGGTCGCGGCGGTGCGCGCGCTCGGTGCCGATGTCGCGCGCGACGGCGACATCTGGCGCGTGCGCGGCGGCCCGTGGCGCTCGCCCGACGCGCCGATCGACTGCGGCAACAGCGGCACCACCGCGCGCCTGCTGATGGGCGCCGTCGCCGGGCGGCCAATCAGCGCGACCTTCGTGGGAGACTCGTCCCTGTCGCGGCGGCCGATGCGGCGGGTGACCGAGCCGCTTCGCCAGATGGGCGCCCGCATCGAAGGCGGCGACACGTTGCCGATCACGGTGCATGGGGGGCGTCTTCGCGGGATCGAATATGCGATGCCGGTGGCGTCGGCGCAGGTGAAGTCGGCCATCCTGCTCGCCGGCCTGGGCGCCGATGGCCCGACCCGAGTGATCGAGACGCAGCCCAGCCGCGACCATAGCGAGCGCATGCTGCCGCTGTTCCTCGACGAAGCCGGACGGCTGCGCGGCACGGACGTCCCGGCGCCGGGCGACCCCTCGTCCGCCGCCTTCCTGGTCGTCGCGGCGCTTCTCGTTCCAGGGTCGCAGGTCACCGTCCGCGGCGTGGGCATCAATCCGACCCGCATCGGGCTGTTCGAAACCCTTCGGGACATGGGCGGCGAAATCGAGCTGGCGAACCGGCGCGAGGTCGGTGGCGAGCCGGTGGCCGACGTCCTCGCCCGCGCGTCGCGCCTGCGCGGAGTCGAGGTTCCAGCGGCGCGCGCGCCTGCGATGATCGACGAATATCCGTTGCTGGCCGTCGCCGCCGCCTTTGCCCAGGGCGGGACGGCGATGCACGACCTCGGCGAGCTCAGGCACAAGGAAAGCGATCGCCTCGCCGCCATCGCCAACGGGCTCGCCGCCTGCGGCGTTTCCGTGCAGGTCGAAGGCGACACCCTCCGCATTCGCGGCGGGGCGGCGCCCGGCGGTACCGAGGTCGCGGCGCATGGCGACCATCGCATCGCCATGGCGTTCGCCGTGCTGGGGCTGGCCAGCGCCGCCCCGGTATGCGTAGACGGCGCCGAGATGATCGCGACCAGCTTCCCCGGCTTCGCCGACCTGATGCGCGGCCTCGGCGCCCGCATCGAGGACGCCTGATGGTCAACAGCTTCGGCCGCGTGTTCCGTTTCTCGACCTGGGGCGAGAGCCACGGGCCCGCCATCGGCGCGGTGATCGACGGCTGCCCGCCCGGCCTCGCTTTGAGCGAAGCCGACATCCAGCCCTGGCTCGATCGCCGCCGCCCCGGCGGCAGCCCGGTGACCAGCGCTCGACAGGAGCCCGACCGCGTCCGAATCCTCTCCGGCACGTTCGAGGGTCGCACCACCGGCACGCCGATCAGCCTGATGATCGACAATGTCGACGCCCGCCCCGCCGACTATGCGGCCAATGCCGGCGCCTACCGCCCCGGCCATGCCGACTATACCTACGAGGCCAAATATGGCCTGCGCGACTGGCGCGGCGGCGGGCGCAGCTCGGCCCGCGAGACCGCCGCGCGGGTCGCCGCCGGCGCCGTCGCCCGGCTGGTCATTCCGGAGGTGGCCTTGCGCGCATATCTCGTGGAGCTGGGCGGCGACCCAATCGAGCGCTCCTACTTCGACGAAGGCCAGATCGACTCCAACCCCTTCTTCTGCCCCGATCCCGCCGCGGCGCTTCGCTGGTCGCGATCGATCGAGGCGGCGCGCGAGGAAGGCTCCTCGCTCGGCGCGGTGGTCGAATGCGTCGCGACCGGAGTGCCGGCGGGCTGGGGGGCGCCGGTCTACGCCAAGCTTGACGCCGAGCTCGCCGCCGCCGCCATGTCGGTGAACGCGGTGAAGGGCGTCGAGATCGGCGACGGCTTCGGCGCCGCCCGGCTTCGCGGTGAGGACAATGCCGATGCGATGCGATCCCGCGCGGCCGGCCCTGATTTCGAGTCCAACCATGCCGGCGGAATCTTGGGCGGGATCTCAACCGGCCAGCCGATCGTGCTTCGCGCCGCGTTCAAGCCGACCTCGTCCATCGCCAGGCCCGTGGCGACGATCGACGGAGCCGGCCGCGACACCGAGATCTCGACGAAAGGACGCCACGATCCTTGCGTCGGAATCCGCGGCGCGCCCGTGATCGAGGCGATGGTGGCGCTCGTGCTGGCCGACCACAAATTGCTCGATCGCGCGCAATGCGGAGAACGTCGATGACCCTCGTGAACGTCGAGCTCGGCGACCGCGCCTATCCGGTCCGCATTGAATCCGGCGGCCTCGACTGGGCCGGCCAGATGCTCGCGCCCTATGCCCGCGACGGCCGAATCGTCGTCGTCACCGACCGCAACGTGCTCGCCGCGCAGGGCGACCGGCTCACGGCGGGCCTCAACCGCGCCGGCCTCGAGCCCGACGGCATCGTCATCGCGCCCGGCGAGGAGAGCAAGGACTGGTCGCACCTCGCCCGCCTGATCGACGATCTCACCGCCCGCGGCGTCGGGCGCGACGATCACATCGTCGCGTTCGGCGGCGGCATGATCGGCGACCTCGCCGGCTTCGCCGCTTCGATCCTCAAGCGCGGCGTCGGCCTGGTCCAGGTGCCGACCAGCCTGCTCGCGATGGTCGACGGCGCGGTCGGCGGCAAGACCGCGATCAACACCACCGCGGGCAAGAACATGGTCGGCGCCTTCCACCAGCCGAGCCTGGTGTTGATCGACCCCGACTGCCTCGACAGCCTCCCCGTCCGCGAGCTTCGCGCCGGCTATGCCGAAATCGTCAAATACGGGCTCATTTCCGACCCCGACTTCTTCGCCTGGTGCGAGGCCAACGGGCCGATCCTGCTCGCCGGCGACCAGGCCGCACGCGAGCAGGCCATCGCTTTGTGCGTGGGCATGAAGGCCGCCATCGTCGCGGAGGATGAGCGCGACGAGGCGGGTCGCCGCGCCCTCCTCAACCTCGGCCACAGCTTCGCCCACGCGATCGAGGCGGAGACCGGCTATCGCCTGCTTCATGGCGAGGCGGTGGCGATCGGCCTGTGCCTCGCCTTCCGCCTGTCCGCCGAACACGGCCTGTGCCCCGCCGAGGACGCCGAGCGCGTGGAATCGCACCTGCGCGCGGTGGCCCTCCCGACGACCCTCGACGAGGCCGGGCTCGCCGCCGACGGCGAGCGCCTCGCCGAGCGAATCCGCCACGACAAGAAAGCGGCCAACGGCAAGGTGCGCCTGATCCTCGCCCGCGGCATCGGCCAGGCTTTCGTGGTGGACGACGTGCCGCTCGACGAGATCGCGGCCTTCCTCGACCGGCAGCGCCAGCCGCTCGATGCCTGACGTTTATGCGGAGGTGATCGGCGATCCCGTCGCCCATTCCCTCTCTCCCGCGATCCACACCCGCTGGATCGCGGCGCTGGGCCTGCACGCGCGCTACGAGGCCACCCCGGTCACGCCGGAGGGGCTGCCCACCTACCTCGCCGCCCGCCGCGCCGATCCCGACTGGCGCGGCTGCAACGTCACTTCTCCGCACAAGATCGCCATCGCGAAGCTGGTCGACCGCCTCACTTCCGCCGCCGAGCGGATCGGAGCCGTCAATTGCGTCTTCCGCGACGGCGACGCCCTCGTCGGCGACAATAGTGACATCACGGGCATTGCCGCCGCGCTCGGCTCGGCGGAAATCGCCGGCCGCAAGACGGTCATTCTCGGCCCCGGCGGGGCCGCGGCGCCGGCCGTCGACCATCTGCTGGAACAGGGGGCCGCCGACATCGTGCTGCTCGCGCGCGACCCCGACCGGGCGGCTCTCCTGTGCCGCCGCGCTCCCGGCCGCGTTCGCGCCGCACCGTTCGCGGGAGAGGAGATCGTTGGCGCCTCGGTCGTCATCAACGCGACCCCGCTCGGCCTGCGGGGAGGCATGCCGATGCCGCCCGCGATCCTCGCCGCCCTCCCCTCCGCGGCGCCCAGCGCTACGGTGCTCGACATGGTCTATCGGCCGGAACGCACGCCGCTGCTCGCCTCTGCCGAAGCCGCCGGCCTGCGCGCCGTCACGGGCATGGTCATGCTGATCGGCCAGGCGCGGCCGTCCTTCGCGCTGTTCTTCGGACGCTCCGCGCCGGTTTAATCGTCGGGCAGATCACCCTTCGAGACGTCGACCGAAGTGCCGTGACGCTCGTCGGCCGGCATGTCGGTGGCGACCAGGACGACCAGCCCCGCCTCGCTCATCATCCGCGCGAGCTCGCGGATGCGGCGCTGGCGCTCGGGTTCCGCGTGGGGCCCCGACAGGTCGCTGTTCAACCCGACCTGAAGTCCTTCCTCGTCCAGCACCACGGTCGGGCGGCCGCGCGCCTGCATGCGCTGCTGGTAACGGCGGGCGAAGGCGATCCGCTCGTCGGGCGCTCCGCTGAGCCACAATATTCGGCCATGGCCATGCTCGGCGGCCGGCTCGCCTGCCGAATCCGGCAGCGCCTGCACCATGCCGGCGGCGACGGTGCCGTTGCTCGCCCGGTCGATCAGGATGAAGCCGCCGAAGTCGCGGCTCTCGGCATAAGGCAGCGCCACCACCGGCCGGTCGAGGACCAGCTCGCAGCGGCCGATGTCGTTGAGGTGGAGCGCCTCGCCGTGGCGCGGCTCCAGAGTCGCCATGTCGACCAAGTCGACGACCCGCGCGACGCTGGCGCTCACCAATTGAGTCCCGATCTTCAACCAGTAAGCGCGGCCCGGCACCAAAGGCTCGCCCGCCATCCACACCAGCATCGCGTCGAGCCGGTCGGCGACGCTCGGCGGCTGGGACGCCGCCGCGATGACGTCGCCGCGCGCACAGCCCACTTCCTCGGTGAAGGTCAGCGTCACCGCCTGCCCCGCCACCGCCTCGTCGAGGTCGCCGTCCGCGGTGACGATGCGGTCGACGACGCAGCGCGCCTCGCCGGGAAGGATGCGCACGGTGTCGCCCGGCCGCACGCAGCCGCTGCTGATGGTGCCGGCATAGCCGCGGAAGTCCTGGCCGGCGCGGTTCACCCACTGCACCGCCATTCGGAACGGTTCCGCCGCCGCATCCGCGGTCCGCACCGGAATGCGCTCCAGCTGCTCGATCAGCGTCGGCCCGTCATACCAGGGCATCGCCGCGCTCTTGCGGCTGACATTGTCGCCGTGCAGCGCCGCGGCCGGGATCGCCTGGACCGCGCCAATGCCGAGTTTGTCGGCCACGGCCCGGTATTCAGCCGCGATAAGATTGAAGACGGCCTGATCGTTGAAGACCAGGTCCATCTTGTTGACCACCAGCACCACCTCGCGGATGCCGAGCAGGGCCGCGATATAGCTGTGCCGGCGCGTCTGGTTCAGGACGCCCTTGCGCGCGTCGACCAGGATCACCGCCGCGTCGGCGGTCGAGGCGCCGGTCGCCATGTTGCGGGTGTACTGTTCGTGGCCGGGCGCGTCGGCGACGATGAACTTGCGCTTGTCGGTCGCGAAATAGCGGTAGGCGACGTCGATGGTGATGCCCTGCTCGCGCTCCGCCGACAGCCCGTCGACGAGCGAGGCGAAGTCGAGCCCCCCGTCCTCCAGCGCCTCGACCTGATCCTCGAACAGCAGCTTGGCATCGTAGAGCAGCCGCCCGATCAGCGTCGACTTGCCGTCATCCACCGACCCGCAGGTGATGAAGCGCAGCAGCGACGTGGCCTGGTTGGCGGCGAGAAAAGCCTCGACCGCGGCGCGGGCATCTGCGGGTGCGTACGCGTCGGCCACGTCAGAAATATCCCTCGGCCTTCTTGCGCTCCATGCTCGCCGGCTGGTCGTGGTCGATCGCCCGGCCCTGGCGCTCGGAGGTGGTCGCGGTGAGCATTTCGGCGATCACCTCGGGCAAGGTCCGCGCATTGCTCTCAGTGGCGCCGGTCAGGGGATAGCAGCCCATGGTGCGGAAGCGGACCGTGCGCTCGATCACCTGCTCGCCGTTGCGCAGCGGAAAGCGCTCGTCGTCGACCATCACGATAATGCCGTCACGCTCGACCGTCGGCCGCGGCGCAGCGAGGTAGAGCGGGACGATCTCGATCCCCTCGCGATAGATGTACTGCCAGACGTCGAGCTCGGTCCAATTGCTCAGCGGGAAGACCCGGATCGTCTCGCCCGTCGCCTTGCGGGCATTGTAGAGGTTCCACAGCTCGGGCCGCTGGGTGCGCGGGTCCCAGCGGTGGCTCGCCGAGCGGAATGACAAGATGCGCTCCTTGGCGCGGCTCTTCTCCTCGTCGCGCCGGGCGCCGCCGAACGCGGCGTCGAAGCCGTGCTGGTCGAGCGCCTGCTTGAGCCCTTCCGTCTTCCACGCATCGGTGTGGCGGCTGCCATGGTCGAACGGATTGATGCCCTGCGCCTCGGCTTCCGGATTGCGGTGGACGATCAGCTCCATTCCGCTTTCCGCCGCGACCTTGTCCCTGAGGGCGTACATCGCGCGGAACTTCCAGGTCGTGTCGACATGGAGGAGCGGGAAAGGCGGCCGCGCCGGGAAGAAGGCCTTCTTCGCCAGGTGAAGCATCACCGAGCTGTCCTTGCCGCACGAATAGAGCATGACCGGCCGCTCGCACTCGGCGACGACCTCGCGCATGATGTGGATCGCCTCGGCTTCCAAGGCGTCCAGATGCGTGAGCGTGGGAGCGGTCATGGTCCGGGCCGCGGCGCGCCTAGCGCTGCGCAGGCTCCTCGTCGACGATGTCGATCAGCTCGACCTTGAAGAACAGGGTCGCGCCGCCCGGGATCGGGCCGCGGCCGGCGCCGTAGGCGAGCTCGGCGGGAACCGCGAACTCCCAGCGCTCGCCGACGCTCATCATCGGAATGCCTTCCTGCCAGCCGCGGATCAGCCGGCCCAATGGGAAGGTCGCCGCCTCGCGCCGCTCCACCGAGGAGTCGAACACTTCGCCATTCACGAAGCGGCCGACATAATGGACCATCACGCGGTCCTGGACGGTCGGTCGCTCGCCGGTGCCACGGCCGATGAGGACGCGATATTTGAGGCCGGACGGCGTGGTGCGCCAGCCGTCGGCCTCGCTCAGCGCGTCAAGCGCCTGGCGCTGCTCGGCGAGATAAGCGGGGTCCGGCGCGGCGGGCGCGGGCTCGGCGGCGGGTTGCATCAGCGCCGCGGCGGCGGTGAGGAATATCGGGGTCAGGATCATGGCCCGCTTCTCCGCGATGCGGCGACAAGCGTCAACGTGTTGACCGCCGGCGGCGCGCCGTGCGAGCCGTCGGAGAGATGGTGTCCGATCCCCAGCATTTCGACGTGATCATCGTCGGCGCCGGCCTGTCGGGAATCGGCATGGCCCATCATCTCCAGCGCCTCTGCCCCTGGGCCCGCTACGCGATCCTCGAGGCGCGCCAGGCGATCGGCGGCACCTGGGACCTGTTCCGCTATCCCGGCATCCGCTCGGACAGCGACATGCACACCTTGGGCTACAGCTTCCGCCCGTGGCGCGACCCCGACGCGATCGCCGGCGGCGACAAGATCCGGCGCTATATCGAGGACACTGCGGCCGAGGCCGGCATCGACCGGCACATCAGCTTCGGCGTGAAGGTGGCCCGCGCCGCCTGGTCGTCCGAGCAAGCGCGCTGGCGGGTGGAGGCCACGGACGGCAGCGCCCGCACCTGCCGCTTCCTCGTCATGTGCGCCGGCTATTACAGTTATGACGAAGGCCACCGCCCGACCTGGCCGGGTGAAGACAGCTTCGACGGTGCCATCGTCCACCCGCAATTCTGGCCAGACGATCTCGACTGGCGCGGTAAGCGTATCGCCGTGATCGGCAGCGGCGCGACCGCGGTCACCCTCATCCCCGCGCTCGCCGAACAGGCCGCGCACGTCACCATGGTCCAGCGCTCGCCGAGCTTCGTGATGGCGCGACCCTCGCGCGACGGCATCGCCAGGGCGCTCCAGGCGGTCCTTCCGGCGCGAACCGCCGCCGGGCTCGTCCGCTGGAAGAACGTGCTGCTCCAGCAATTCTTCTTTCGCCTGTCGCGCCGCCGCCCCGCCAAGGTGAAGGCCAAGCTTCTGGCGCTCACCGGGCAGCAGGTCGGCGCCGATCAGCTCCACCACTTCACGCCGCGCTACAATCCGTGGGAGCAGCGCCTGTGCCTGGCGCCGGACGGCGACCTGTTCGCGGCACTCCGCGCGGGGTCCGCTTCCGTCGTAACCGGCGAGATCGAACGGTTCACGCCCGACGGACTGCGCCTCGCCGACGGCAGCGAGGTCGCCGCAGACATCATCGTCACCGCGACCGGCCTCAAGGTCCAGTTGGCAGGCGCCGCCGCGCTGAGCGTCGATGGCCAGCCCGTCCGCCTCGGCGACGCGATGGCCTACAAGGGCCTGTTCTTCTCCGACCTGCCGAACTTTGCCTCCATCTTCGGCTACACCAATGCCAGCTGGACGCTGAAGGCCGACCTGTCCGCCGCCTTCATCTGCCGGGTGCTCAACCGCATGCGCCGCCGCGGCGAGACGGTGGTGGCGCCGCGCCGCGACCCGAGCGTTCCCGAGCGGCCCTTCATCGATTTCTCGTCGACCTATCTGCGTCGCGCCGCCGCGGAGCTGCCCAAGCAGGGCGAGCGCGGGCCGTGGCGGCTTCGCCAGAGCTACGCCGCCGACCTCATGAACCTGCGCTTCGGCCGCGTCGCGGACGGGGTGCTCACCTTCCGATGATTGAGCCGAAGACGCTTCAGACCGAGGCGGACGTCGCCGGTCATTATGACGAGCTCGACGCGGTCTATCGCGAGATCTGGGGCGAGCACGTCCATCACGGGCTGTGGCGCAGCGGGCGCGAAAGCGTCGCCGAAGCCACCGATGCGCTGAGCGATCTCGTCGCCGATCGGCTCGGCGCCAAACCCGGCGACCATCTCGCCGACATCGGCTGCGGCTACGGCGCCACCGCGGCGCGCTTCGCCGGGCGGCTGGGAGTCACCGTCACCGGCTTCACCTTGTCCGAGGCACAGGCGCGCGTGGCGCGGGCACGGCCGGGCGACCTCGCCTTCCACGTCCGCGACTGGCTCGACAACGGGATGGCGGATGCGACCTTCGACCACGCCTATGCGATCGAAAGCACCGAGCACATGATCGACAAGCCCGCCATCTTCCGCGAGGCCGCGCGCACGCTGAAGCCCGGCGGCCGCTTCGTAGTCTGCGCCTGGCTATCGGAGGATGCGCCGAGCCGCTGGCGTGTGCGCCGCCTGCTCGAGCCGATCTGCCGCGAGGGCCGCCTGCCCGGCCTGGGCACGCGCGGCGAATATGAAGGCTGGGCGGCCGCAGCTGGCTTCCGAACGATCGGCTATGAAGACCTCAGCCGTGAGGTGCGCAACACCTGGTCGATCGTCACTCGCCGTCTCGCCGGCCGGGTGCTCACCAGCGCGCGCTATCGCCGCCTGCTGACGAGCCGCGCCACCCGCAACCGCAGCTTCGCGCTGAGCCTGCCACGCCTGATCCTCGCCTACCGCACCGGCGCGATGCGCTACGGCGTCTTCACCTTCGAGACGCGCTAGGCCTGGTAGGCGACATATTCGACATAGAGGTCGTTGTCCTCGTCGAGCCTGTCGCGAAAATCGGGATCGCGCCCGAGGGCATCGATATCGGGATCCTCTTTCCACAAGCGGTCGCCGCGGATCAGCCGCCCCCTGGTCCGCTCGAGCAGCGCTTCCTTGACGTGGCCATAGGGCATCTCCCAGCCCGGCGGGTCCTTGTCCTGCTTGCCCTGCTTGGAGGCGACCGTCTGGTCCGTCGAGCAGGCGGCGACCAGCTCCTTATGGGTCATCAGCTCGAGGCCTCGGCCGCGCAAAGTCGCATTGTGACTGCCATGATGGCCGACCTTGTAGAAGCGCGTCCGGCCGAGGACCTGCTCGGCGGTCAGCTCCTCTCCGTTCACCTTGTAGGTCTGGTCGTGCCACGAGAGCCAGTTGCCGACCTGGGCGTCCGCGGCGAACAGCATGAAGGTGTCGTCGGGCAGGCGGAAGGCGAGCACCAGGCTGGTGTTGTTGGTGTCGCTGTCGAGCTTGAGGGCGAGCGCTTCGAACGGCTGCAGCCAGGTGGAATCGATGCGCCGGTAGCTCTGTTCCTTGCCGTCGCTGTCGAGCGGCGCGAAATAATGGTCCTGGAACCAGTCGCGAACCGGATCCCGGCCCTTCTCTCCGGACTCCATCTCCTTGAGGCAGCCGCAATAGCGCGGCGAAAAGGGGGAGGTCTGGCCGGCGGCTTCGGCGCCGCCGTCGAGCGGCATGGAATAGGCAAGGAAGCTTTCGGCGAGGTAGGTTTCCTTGCCCTCCCCCTTGCTCGGCAGGTCCTTGAACAGCCGCGATTCGCTGCGCGGCGGCGCGAGCACGAGGGCGGGCAGTCCGGTGCCCGGAACGTCGACCACGTCGCCCGGACCGAGGTAGCGGACCTCGTCCGACTGCGCCTTGAGTTCCTCCATGACGCGCCGGCCGGTGAGACGGCCCTTCGGGGCAGCGCCGAGGTCGCTGCCGAACGCGGCCGGTGCCGCGTCGTCGTGCGGCCCGATGAAGCCGCCGAGGCCATCCGTGCCTTCGATGTCATGGCCGCTCGCAGCGAGCGCTACGGCGAAATGGGTGACGGCCTCCTTGCGGTCCTCGAATGCGTCGCGCAGCCCCTCCGCCTGCTTGTCATTCGGGTCCTCGGTCCACGCCATCCACAGCTGGCGGAACAGCGGCCGGTCCTTGTCGAGAAGGATCTCCTTCGCCTGGGAAAAGCCGCTGATATGGTCCCAATGTTCGTGCGTCACGACGAGGAGATCGACGCTGCCCCCCGCCGTCTCGCGGATGTCTGCGGCGACCTTCTTCATATAGTCCGAGGCGCCGGACACGCCCTGCAGCAGTCCGCAGTCAATCATGACGTGGCTCTTGGTGCCGTCATCCCGTTCGATGCGGATGAGGAAGCAGTCGCCGAGCAGCTTCTTGTACATGCGCACGACGACCTTGCTGATCTCGCTCATTGGCCGCTCCTGTGCATGAACGCGAAGGGCTCAGCGTCGACCGGGTCGCAGCGGCCGCGGAAGGTCAGCACCTCCGGATCGCCGCCGAGATAGGCGCGCTGCCGCGCAAGCCGGCGCTCGTCGCGGATCGACTTGCGAACGACGCGCCTGACCCGGCCGTCCTTCAGGTCGACGATCAGGGTGGACCCGCCACGGAAGACGAAGTCGGGCTTGATCCAGCGCGGGTCGTCGGCCGCCATTGCGCCGGAATCCGCGCGCTGCTGGTCCTCGGCCTTGTAATAAGCGCGCCGCCGCTGGGTGATCTGGACGATCAATTGGGCGAGCACCTGCCCGTCCGGACCCTGGCGCCGCGACACGCGGACGGTGTGAACCTCGACCTTGGGAACGCCATCCGATCCGCGATAGACCGTCGCCGGCGCGCGATCGCCGCGCAGGCAGATGCCGAGCGTCGCCTCCCAGTTGCGGTCGTCCTCGCCGACGAGCCAGGAATGCACCTTGCGCCGATTGGATTCGACGATGTGCATGGCGAGGTCGCGCAGATTGCGGGCCTCGACCGATCCAGGGTCGAGATAGGCGCGGGCGCCCTCGGGCGCTTGTTCGTCCGCCGCCTCGCACTCCTTCGGATTGGCGAAGGTCACGCCGAGATGGAGCTGCGAAAGGATCGACGAGAATGACGCGTCGGCGCTCGCTTCATGACCGGGCGCCCCGTCAGTGGTCTCCCACTTCTCCGGCTCATCCCACAGCAGGCTGTCGATCGAGGTGAAGTGGCTCCCCGGCGCGGTGATGCCACGCTTGCGGAACGCCTCGGCGAAGGCGACTCGGTAGAGGCGGTCGTCCGAGGGAACGAGGTCGTGGTCGGCGGTGATGATCGCGCGGAGATATTCGCCGAACGTCACGTCGACCGGCGGCAGATAGTCGAGCCCGCGGATGCACATGCGCAACACCTGGTCGGCGACCTTCTCCGCCTCGGCGGCGATCCGGCGGACGAGGTCCGGCGGCATGTGGCTCGATTCTCCCGGCGCGCGGCCGGCGATGCGGAACAGGTCGGCGGTCCGCCGCTCGAAAATGGTCACGAAGGCGTCGAACACTGCGGCGACCAGGATCTGGCCGCGCTCGTGCGGCTTGGTGATCCCGGCATTGCGGTCGGGTTCGAGACGTTCGTTCTTGGCGAGCTTCTCCTCTTCCTCCTTCACCATCCTGAGCGCGAAGCGAAGCGGCCCCTCGCGCCCGGTGGCGCGGCCGAACTGCTGCGCCAGCCCGTTGAGCAGGCTGACCGAGCGCATCGTTCCGCCCGACTTGGCGAGTTCGTGCTCGATGACCGGCCGCACCGTGAACTTTCGGAACAGGGCGACAAGGTCCGCGAACGCCTCGTGAAAGGCGAGCGCGTCCGGGTTGCAGGATTCGATCGAGCGCGGCCACATGCCGTGGAGGATGGCATGGGCGGTCTCATGGGCGACGATGTCCTGCGACAGGCAGGTGAACACCCAGTCGCCGCCGGTGCCGTCGCGCGCCGGCTTGCCGCGAAAGTAACCGAACAGCAAAGCCGCCTTGCGGGGGCTGTAATAGGCGTTCGCCTCGCGCATCGCGTGCGGATAGACGCGCAGCCGCTTCACGTGCGCGCGGAAACGCGCGCTGGAGTCCTGCGCCTTCGGGTCGCCCTCGCGCATCCAGAAGACCGGCCTGCCGAGCGCCCGCTCGAAATCGCGAATGGTCTTCATCGCCACGGCGAAGACCATCTGCTGATGGAATTGAGGATTGCCGTCGGACGGTGCGAAGCCGTTCTGCGCCAGCAGATGAGGATTGTTGAGATCGACCGGCGGATAGAAGCAGCCGCTCGCCGCGTCATAATCGACGACTTCGAGATAGTCGTTGACCGGCCCCACATCGAGCGGCCCTTCCCAGCTTCCTTCCCACGGAAGCTGGATCATCGCGTCATTGACCACCGCAGTGTCGAGATTGAGCGACGCCTGAGGATCAAATGCATAGACGCGCAAGCAACGCTGGGCCGGCGTGGGGATGTTGACCTTGGCGGATTCGGCCCATTCGCTTGCAGAGGTCATGACGGCGTCCCCCCTCCGAAGAGCGCCCCGAGTCGCTCATCTTAGGCTATTGGGAGAGGGTACGCCTTTGCCCGGCCTCGACAACCGGAATTGTCGGCCTCAACTCTTGAGGGAGGAGCGGCTCAGTCGCCGCCGCCGCAGTCGCTCCCGCAGCCGCTGTCCGAGCCGCCATCGCTGTCCCAGCTGTCGCTGCTGTCCCCGTCATATGAGGAATCGCGGCGATGACCCTTCCCCTTCTTCGCGGACACCAGCACGATCAACGCAATGCCGGCGAAGATCGCCACGACGATCACGACTTCCATTTGCGGTCCTACCCCCTCATTCGACAGTGACGCTCTTGGCGAGGTTGCGCGGCTGGTCGACGTCCGTCCCCTTCGCGACCGCCACATGATAGGCCAGGAGCTGCACCGGGATCGCATAGACCAGGGGCGCGATCAACGGATGCACCTTGGGCATCTCGATCGTCGCCATCGCGTCGCCGCCGGCCTGGGCGATTCCGTCGGAGTCGGAGATCAGCACGACCTTGGCGCCGCGCGCCTGCGCCTCCTGCATGTTGCTGACGGTCTTGTCGAACAGCGGCCCCGACGGCGCGATCACGATCAGCGGCACCGCTTCGTCAATGAGGGCGATCGGCCCGTGCTTCATCTCGCCGGAGGCATAGCCCTCGGCATGGATGTAGCTGATCTCCTTGAGCTTGAGTGCGCCTTCGAGCGCCATCGGATAATCCGGGCCGCGGCCGAGATAGAGGACGTCGCGGGCCGAGGCGATGGTGTGCGCCATCCGCTCGATCTCGGCGTCATGGGCGAGCGCGGCGCTCATCGCCGCCGGCGCCTCGCTCAGATGCTGGACGATGTCGTGCTCGTCGGCCGCCGGAAGCTTGCCCTTGGCGCGCGCCAGGTTGGCGGCGAGCGCCGCCATCACCGCCAGCTGGCAGGTGAACGCCTTGGTCGAGGCGACTCCGATCTCCGGCCCGGCGTGGGTCGAGAGCAGCAGGTCGACCTCGCGCGCCATCGAGCTGGTCGGCACGTTGATGATCCCGGCGGTGGTGACCCCGTTGGCCTTCATGTGCCGGAGCGCCGCGAGCGTATCGGCGGTCTCGCCCGACTGCGACACCACGATTCCGAGCGTGTTCGGAAGCAGGATCGGGTCGCGGTAGCGATATTCGGACGCGACATCGACTTCGACCGGAAGCCGGGCGAACTGCTCGATCCAATATTTGCCGATCATCCCGACATAGGAGGCGGTGCCGCAGGCGACGATCGCCACCCGCTCGACGGTGGCGAGGTCGAAATCCATGTCGGGCAGCGCCACGCATTGCTCGAGCGGGCGGAGATACGACTGCAGCGTCTGGGCGACCACGACCGGCTGCTCGTAAATTTCCTTCTGCATGAAATGGCGGTGATTGCCCTTGGACATGAGCTGGCCCGACGCGCCGCTGTTGACGATCGGCCGCTCGACCCGCTGGTTGGCCTGGTCGTAGATCTCGACACCGTCCCGCCCAACCGCGACCCAGTCGCCTTCCTCCAGATAGGCGATGCGCTGGGTGAGCGGCGCCAGGGCCAGCGCATCGGAGCCGAGATAATTCTCGCCTTCGCCGTAGCCGACGGTGAGCGGTGCGCCAAGGCGGGCGCCGATCAGCAGGTCGGGATCGCTGCGGAACATGACCGCGAGCGCGAACGCCCCGTGAAGGCGCGGCAGCACCGCGGCGATCGCCTCGCGCGGACTCTTCCCCGCGTCGATCTCGCGCGCGATCAGGTGGGCGACGACCTCGCTGTCGGTCTGACTCGCGAAGGTCGCTCCGGTGGCGATCAGTTCATCCCTGAGCGGCTTGAAATTCTCGATGATGCCGTTGTGGACCAGGCTCACGTCGCCGACGATGTGCGGGTGGGCATTGTCCTCGGTCGGCGCACCGTGAGTCGCCCAACGAGTGTGGGCGATGCCGGTGTCGCCGTCGAGCGGCGCCTCGCGAAGCTTGGCGGCGAGGTTCTTGAGCTTGCCCGGCGCCCGCCGCCGCTCGATCGCGCCGTCGACGATGGTGGCGATGCCCGCCGAATCATAACCGCGATATTCGAGCCGCTTGAGCCCCTCCAGAAGCCGCTCCGCAACCGGCTCCGCGCCGACGATTCCGATGATGCCGCACATGCAGTCGTTCTTTCCTTCAGAGCCTGTAGGGGACCCGAATTCCCGGCATGTTGACCGGAAAATCCTTGGTGTTGCGGGTGACGAGGATCGCCCCGTTAACCTGAGCCGTGGCGAGAATGTAGGCGTCGAGCAACTTCATCCTCGTTCGATGGCGAATATCCGCGGCCGCAGTCGCGATGCGCGCGTCCAACTCGACGATCTCGAACGGCGCAATCAGATCGCGGACCATATCGCGCTGCTCCAGCGGTTCGCCCGCGAGGACTTCCGTCCATACGATGCGGCTTATCCGGTGGCGGGGATAGCGTGACAACTCCTCCTTGGCTTGAGGGGTACGCCTGAGCCAATCGATGACGATGTTGGAATCAAAAAACGGATCTGACACGCGTCAGAGGTCTTCGTAAGGCGTGCGATCTTCGCGAATGGCCCGCTGATATTCGACCCCGTCTCCGATATCGGTCCGATCGGCCCAATAGCCGTAGCCCCGTTCGATCCAGTCCTTGTCGGCGGCTCTCTGCACCAGATACAGCTTGACCGCATCACGGATCGCCGCAGCCCGGGAGCGCTTGTCCTTGGCCGCCAGGGCGTCGAGCTTTTCGACGTCCTCGTCAGGTATGTCCGTCAGGATTCGAGCCATGATGATATACTGATATCATATCATGATATCAGATCAAGCCTTGTTCTTCTTCGCCAACATCTTGTCGCGGAAGCGCTTGGCCCAGCCCGAATGGGCTTCCTGCCTGCCGCGGGCGACGGCGAGCGCGTCGCCCTCGACGTCGCGGGTGACGACGCTTCCCGCCCCAACAATGGCGCCGGGGCCCACGCTGACCGGCGCCACCAGGGCGGTGTTGGAGCCGATGAAAGCGCCCTCGCCGATCGACGTGCCATATTTGAAGAAGCCGTCATAATTGCAGGTGATGGTGCCGGCGCCGACATTGGCCTTCGCGCCGACCTCGACGTCGCCGAGATAGGTGAGGTGGTTGGCCTTGGCGCCCTTCCCCAGCTTCGCCTTCTTGGTCTCGACGAAATTGCCGATCTTGCTGTCCGGGCCGAGCTCGGTGCCGGGCCTCAGCCGCGCATAGGGACCGACCTCCGCCCCAGCGCCGATCGTCGCGCCCTCGATATGGCTGAACGCGCGGATCCGCACACGCTCGCCGACGGTCACGCCGGGACCGAAGAAGACATTGGGCTCGATCGTCACGTCGCGGGCGATCCTGGTATCGTGCGCGAACCACACCGTCTCCGGAGCGACCAGCGACACGCCGGCGTCCATCATCTCGGCGCGGCGGCGCTGCTGCCAGGCCGCCTCCAGCCCCGCCAGCTCCGCGCGGCTGTTGACCCCGGCCACTTCCGCCTCGCTGGTCTCGACGACCACCGAGCGGCGCCCGGCGGCGGCGGCGAGCATGACGATGTCGGGAAGGTAATATTCCCCCGCGGCATTGTCGTTGCCGACGCGGGCGAGCAGCGGCCACAGGTCGGCGGCGCGAACCGCCATCATGCCGGAGTTACACAGGTCGACGAGCCGCTCCCCCTCGCTCGCGTCCTTGTGCTCGACCATCTTGGTGATGGTGCCGTCGCCGTCTGCGATGATCCGGCCGTAGCGAAGCGTGTCCGCCGGGCGGAAACCCAGGACCACAGCAGCGGGCGAATCGTCGCCGGCGAGGCGGTCCAGCATCTGCCGCATCGTCGCAGTGCTGACGAGCGGAACGTCGCCGTAAAGGATGAGCACGTCGCCATCGAATTCGGCGAGCGCGCTTTCGGCCTGCTGCACCGCATGGGCGGTGCCGAGCTGCGGCTCCTGCACCGCGACCGTTCCGCCATGCTTCTGGACAAGCGGCTCGACCTGCTCGCGGCCACTTCCGACGACGACCACCGTCTCGTGGCCGCCCAGCGCCTCGACGCTCGCAATCAGATGCTCGAGCATCGGCCGGCCGGCCAGGGAGTGAAGAACCTTGTGAAGGTCGGACTTCATCCGGGTGCCCTTGCCGGCGGCGAGGATGATGGCTGCGACGGGTCGATCGGTCATGACCCGCGCATTGGCATGCCGCCCTTGCGATTTCCAGACGCTCGCACCTAAGCGCCTCGGTCATGGCCGATTTTCCTTTCGACATTGTCGCGTTCGACCTCGACGGCACGCTTGCCGACACCGCCCCCGACCTCGCCGCCGCGCTCAACCATGCGCTGGAGCGCCTCGCGCGACCGACGATTGAGCCGGAGACCGTGCGCCACCTCGTCGGCCACGGCGCCCGCGCTTTGCTCCGCCGCGGCCTCGCGACGAGCGGCCCATCCGACGAAGCCCTGGTCGAGCAGGGCTTCCCGCACTTCATGGATTTCTACGCCGCCAACATTTGCGTCGGCACCACCGCCTTCGCCGGCGTCGATGCCGCGCTCGACGCGCTGCGGTCGCGCGGCGTGCGGACGGCAGTGTGCACCAACAAGCCCGAGCGGCTGAGCCGGCTGCTGATCGAGGCGCTCGGTTGGGAAAGCCGCTTCGATGCATTGATCGGCGGCGACACCCTCCCGGTCCGCAAGCCCGACCCGGCGCCGCTGCGCGAGGCGATCGCCCGCGCGGGCGGCGGCCGCGCCGCCTTCGTCGGCGATTCGATCGTCGACGCCGACACCGCTCGAGCCGCCGCCCTGCCCTTCGTCGCAGTCAGCTTCGGCTTCCTCGACCGCCCGGTCGAGGAGCTTGGCGCGGACGCGGTGATCGACGATTATTCGGAGCTGATCGGAGTGCTCGAAACGCTCTGATCCGGCTTCGCCCGCGCCTTGGTGACGAGGTGCCGCACAAGCATCATCGGCGGCATGCGCATCAGGTGGCCGCGGACATAGAAGCCGAAGCGCGTGACCGGACGCGTCGGCTGTCCCCAGCCGTTGCGGGCCAGCAGGCGGCGCTTGAACGGCGCGTCCATGGCGCTCCACCGACGCCAGCTTGGCGGGATCGGGGTCGCGTAAAGATCATGCGCGAGACGCACCGCGCGCTCGACGGCGGGGCCGAGGCCATGACGGCCGGCTCTCTCACGCAGGCGCGGCCAGAAACCGTCGACACGCGAGAATTCGCGCAGCAGGCGGTCGATGTCCCACAGGTTCCTGAGGCCTCCGGCCATGTCGCCGTCGGCGATGAGGTGGGCGGCGGCGTGGACGATCATGTCCTCCGGCGAGAGCATGCGAAGGCCATCGGGCAGAGCGATGCTGGCGGCGATCAACGCCGCCGCGTCCGGCTTCGGCCGCGCGGTCAGAGGAAGGATGGTGTGATGGACGTCGGCCATGCGGTCGCGCTCGCGGTGGATGAGCGGCGGCAGCTCGTGCATCCACTGGCGGTAATAGAGGTCGTCATAGCCGTCCGCCTCCTTCATCCGTTCCCAGCCATGCGCGATAAGCGCCCGCTCGACCTCGCCGAGCGAGTCGCGGGGCACTAGGATGTCGAGGTCGCCGACATTGCGGCCCTGGGCCGCTTCCAGGCCTGCGGCGTGGAACGCGGTCCCTTTCAAGAGCACCACCGGAATACCGATCGGCGCGAGCGCGCGCCGCGCCATCTCCGCTTCCCACAGGGCCTGGACGCGCACTCGTCCGGCGTCCGCCCGGTGCATGGCGAGCAGCCGCTCGACCCGCTCCGGCACCTTCCGCCCTTCGAGCCGGAACGCAAGGCTGCCGACCAGTTGCTCGGCACGAGCCGCCGCGATGAGCCCAGTCCAGTCGCAGTCTGCCGGAAGCGACGTCGGATTGCGTAGCGTCTGGACGAGCAGCCGAGCGCTCATCGCGCCGCCTCCGCCCAGATCAGCTCGATCAGCTCGGCCGCCTTGGCGCCGTCCGGGTAATCCAGCGCCAGCGCGCGGCAGTTCTGGACGAGGCCGGTCAGGGCGTCGAACCCGCGCTGGCCGAGCGCGACATAATTGGTCGAAGCCTGGGTCAGCCGCATGAACGCCTCGGCCGGGCCGACCGGACGGATCTCGGCGGCGTGGCCGAAACGCGGGAACAGGATGAGCGCCGGCCGCGCCGGCTCGGTCATCCGCGCCACCGCCTGGTCGTTCGGCCGGATGTGCCGGATCGTGCCTTTCGGGGTCCCCTCCAGGCGCGGCCCGAAGCGATCTCCGGCCACGAACGCCGCCATCGCCGCGATCGACTCGTTCTTGAGGCTCACCGCGCGCGGGAACGGGAAGAGCAGGCCCGTCTCCGGCTCCAGCAGCGCGAACTCGTCGCCCATGAAACGCCAGCCATGCTCGCCGAGCCAGGCCGCAAGCGTCGACTTGCCGGCACCGGACTCGCCGGTGAGGATCAGCGCGCGGCCGTCCTTCTCGACGCTCGCGGCGTGGAGCAGAAGGTAGCGCCGCTCGCCAAGCGCCATTTGCAGGTTCATGCCCATCTCGGCCGCCACGAGGCCGTGAGCAAGCGGCAGCGGCGCCGCGTCGGGCAGCACATAGTCGCCCTGGATCGCAACCGACGGCCGCACCCAGCGGCGCCATGGCGTCACCGGCTCCAGCCGCACCGTGAAGTCGGCCGTCTCGCATCCCGGGTAGCCGGCATAAAGGTGCCGCAGCGCCGCGACCGGCCCCGGCCAAGCCGACCCGACCCGAAAGGACAGCGGTCCCACCGCCAGGTTGACGCCGTGCCTCACGACCGCCGCACAAGCCCCGCCGTCTCGAGCTCGCCGAGCCGCGCGGCGATGGCCGGTCGCCCTTCATTCGAGTCGAATTCGAACCGCTCGCTAAGCCGCGCCACGAGGCCGTCGAGGTCAGTCGCGCCCTCGCCGAGCGCATCGAGGATCTCCGGCGCCGGCGGAGCGACGATATGGGTCTGCCCCGATCGCGGGTGGAACAGCACCGCGAGCCCCTCCAGAACGACGGTGCGCAGCCCTTCGGCGTCGGCGATGTAGAGGGGACCGGCCATGACGCCCGGTCATAGGGCAAAGCCGGTTAACGCTGCATCAGCGAAGCGTAGCAGGTGAAGCCGCTCATCCCGGACTGAAGCCGGCGGATGTAATTGGCGTAGGCCTGCGCCGCCTCAGGATCCATGCCGGGCGGAGTCGCGCCGCTGTGAAGCATCACGCGCACTTCCTCGCCGGTCAGCGGTCGGCCCGCGGGCGGCACGGCACCCGGCGTTCCGGGCGGCACCACCGATCCGTCTACGGCGATATACTGGCCGCCAAGCTGCTGCGACGGCACCGGGATCTCGCAATTGATCACCGACCCCATGGTCTGGGCGAAGGCCGGGCGAACGGTTACTACCGTCGACGCCGCGACCGCGCCCAGAGCGAGCACCGTCCGCCGCGTCGGAAGGGCGTCCGCGACCGATTTCTTGGGGGTGGATGCGTCGTCCGAGCTCATCCGCCTTCCTGTTGCACGCCTGTCGTTTAATAGTTGTAAAGCCGCACCGAATCGAGCCGCGGCAGGCGCGCCGAAAGGGGCCAAGTGACGCAAAACAGGACGTTCCGGGCGCTTCTCGCCGCCGCAGCCGGAATCCTCGCGGTGATCGGCGCGGCGACCGCGCCGCCGCCGCTCGCCCTGCTGCTCGGAGTGGGCGCGGGTGCCGCCGTCATGCTGGCCATCTGGCTGCTGACAGACGCCCCGCGGCGCACCGCCATGCCCGCTTCTTCCGAAGAGGAGCAAGCGGCGCCGCTGCCCGGGCTGACGGAGGTGCTGGACGGGTTCGAAGATCCGCTGCTGTACGTCCGCGACCGCCGCGTGGTCATCGCCAATCCCGCGGCGCGGGCGCTGCTCGGCGACCATGTCGCCGGCGTCGACGTCCGCCTCGCCATCCGCCATCCGGGCGCCGCCGAGCATCTCGCCGAGCGCCCCGGCGACTCGGCCGAGCACGAGACCCGCACCGAGCTGGTCGGGCTCGGCGACCCTGGCGACCGCTGGGAGATGACGGCAACCCGCCTCGCCGACGGCAGCCGAATCGTCCGCCTCGCCGACCGCAGCCCGGCCCATGCGGCCGAGCAGATGCGAGTCGACTTCGTCGCCAATGCGAGCCACGAGCTGCGCACCCCCCTCGCCATCCTGCTCGGCTTCCTCGAGACTCTCCAGGACGAGGACGCCGCCGGTGATCCCAAGACCCGTCAGCGCTTCCTCAAGGTCATGCACGACGAGGCGCGGCGGATGCGCAGCCTGGTCGACGACCTCATGTCGCTCTCCAGGATCGAGGCCGAGCGCTACACCGTGCCGCGCGACCCGGTCGATCTCCTCCCACTCATCGAGGACGTGCGGCTGAGCTGCGCGCAATTGCTCGACGAGAAAAAATCGGAACTCGTCGTCGAGAACCAGGCCGGCGAGACCGTCGTCGCCGGCGACCGCGCGCAGCTCGCCCAGCTGGTCAACAACCTCGTCTCCAACGCCGCCCGCTACGGCCGCCCCGGAACGCCGATCCGGGTCCGCCTCGACGATGCCGGCGCCGAGCTCATCCGCCTCGCGGTGATCGACCAGGGCGAGGGCATCGCGCCCGAGCATTTGCCCCGCCTCACCGAGCGCTTCTACCGGGTGGACGCGGGGCGCAGCCGCTCGGTCGGCGGCACCGGCCTCGGCCTCGCCATCGTCAAGCATGTCGTCGGTCGCCATCGCGGGCGCCTCGACATCCGCTCGAAGGTCGGCGAAGGCACGTCCGTGCGCGTCTACCTCCCGCGCGCGCAGAACGTCACAGAAGTGTCACGCAACTGACGCCCTCGAGTCACCGGCGCTTCATATTGCCTTCCGAAATTTCCGGAGGGATCATGACCAAGGTTACCAAGGCTTGCTTGCTCGCTGCCGTCGCTCTTGTCGCAGCCACGCCGGCGTACGCCCAGGACGACGAGAACCAGCGCTTCGAGGGCGCACCCCGAATCGGCTCCACCGAAGGCTGGTCGATCAAGCCGCGCGGCCGAGTCCAATATGATGTCGGCCATGTTGACGCCCCCGACGGGGTCGCCGGCGACTTCGGCTGGATGGACGAACTGCGCCGCGCCCGCATCGGCGTCGAGGGCACGGCGCCCGGCGGATTCGGCTACACGTTCGAGTTGGAGCTCGCCGACGGAATCGCCGAGATCACCGACGCGATCGTCACCTACAAGGCGGCGCCGCCGCTGACCTTCACCGTCGGCCAGCACAACAATTTCCAGTCGCTGGAGGAGCTGACCAGCTCGCGCTTCTCCACCTTCGTCGAGCGCTCCGCCTTTACCGACGCGTTCAACTTCGAGCGCCGACTCGGCGCCTCGGCGACCTATGCGCGGGGGCCGATCACCGCCCAGGCCGGAGTCTTCGTCGACAATCTGCGCGACCTCGACGACGGCGACGACACGATCAGCCTCGACGGCCGCTTCGTCTACGCCCCCAGGGTCGGCGCGACCCAGCTCCATTTCGGCGCCTCGGCCCACTGGCGCGACAATGGCGACCTCGTCGACCGCGGCACCACCACCCGCTACCGCCAGCGCCCCCTGATCCACGCCACCGACGTGCGCTTCATCGCCACGCCGGCGCTGCCGGTCGATGCGGAAACCAATTACGGTCTCGAGGCGGCGGTCATTCACGGCCCCTTCCATGCCGTTGCCGAAGCGCACTGGCTCGACACCGACACCCGCACCGGCGCGGAGCCCTCGCTGTTCGGCGGCTATGTCGAATTGGGCTGGTTCATCACCGGCGAGACCCGCGGCTATCGCGGCGCCCGCTTCGACCGCACCCGGGTGCGCCGCGGCGGAGCGATCGAGGAAGGCGGCTTCGGCGCGGTCCAGGTCGCGGTCCGCTACGACCATCTCGATCTCAGTTCGAACGGCGTCACCGGCGGCCGCCAGGCCGGCTGGCAGGCCGGGCTCACCTGGATTCCGACCGACCATGTCCGCTTCCTCGCAAACTATGCGCGGCTCGATTATCGCGATGCCCGCCTTCCCGCCGCCGGCGGCGACCGCGACTATGCCGTCGACGTGTTCGCGGTTCGGGCACAACTCGACTTCTGAACGGTTCGGTCGACTGTCACGAGACTGTCACCGAACTGTCAGATGAAGCACGCGGACCGGCGTTAGGCCCGCGATCAGACTCGGCTTTACACTCCCACGGAGGGACCCAATGAAGAGACTGTTCATCACGCTCGCGGCGGCGGGCATCGCGCTCGCCGGCTGCGGTGAGGGCGCGACCGGCGGCGGTGAGGCCGGCGGCAGCCGCAACCAGATCCGAGTGGTCGGCTCGTCGACCGTCTATCCGTTCACCCAGGCCGTCGCCGAGCGCTTCGGCCAGTCCGGGGCCGGCTTCGCCGCGCCCATCGTCGAATCGACCGGCACCGGCGGCGGCATCAACCTGTTCTGCGCCGGAGTCGGCCCGCAGCATCCCGACATCGTCAACGCCTCGCGCCGCATCAAGGCGAGCGAGATCGAGCTGTGCAACCGCAACGGCGTTAGCCAAGTCATCGAGGTTCCGGTCGGAATCGACGGGCTCGCGCTCATCGAATCGAACAACGGCCCGCAATTCCAGCTGACCGCGCGCGACGTCTATGCGGCGCTCGCCGCCAATCCGTTCGGGCGCCCGCAGACCGCGCGCAACTGGAGCGACGTCAACCCGTCGCTGCCCAACATCCCGATCCGCGTCTACGGCCCGCCGCCCACCTCGGGCACGCGCGACAGCTTTGCCGAGCTGATCCTCGACAAGGGCTGCAACACCGATCCGGCCATGGAAGCGCTCAAGGAGTCCGACTCCGACCGCCACAAGACCGTATGCACCCAGATCCGCGAGGACGGCGCCTATATCGAGGCCGGCGAGAACGATAACCTGCTCGTCCAGCGCGTCTCCGAGAATCCGGGCACCGTCGGAGTTCTCGGCTATTCGTTCCTTGAGGCGAACCGCGAGCGCGTCCGCGGCATCCCGCTCGCCGGCATCGCGCCGACGTCGGAGACCATCCAGAACTTCACCTATCCGGGCGCCCGCCGCCTCTACATCTACGTGAAGGGCGAGCACCTTCAGGCGATCCCCGGTCTGCGTGAATTCCTCAATGCTTATTCTCAGGCCTGGAATCCCGGCGGCTATCTTGTACAGCGCGGCATGATTCCGCTTCCCGACGCGGAGCGGCAGGCGGCGCTGCAGGCGGTTCAGAACCCGCAGCCGATCACCGCCGCCGCGCTTCAGTAAGCGGCGGGAAAGTTGGACTTCCGCTCATGCCGGGCACATCCGGCATGAGCGGTCGTCGTTTGTTCGAGTGAAGAGGTAACGTGGCAGTTTCGGCCATCGCACTGCTGATTGTCGGCCTCGGCATCGTCGCCTGGCTCGCTGGGCGGGCGCGTGCGTCGGCCTTCGCGGCCCCCGGCAAGCCGCGCCCACACTCGCTGCCCGGCCAGCACGGCTGGTACGTCGCTTTGTGGACGGTCGTCCCGGCGCTTCTGTTTATCGCGGTGTGGAGCAACGTCTCCGGCGGTCTCGTCTATTCCGACGTGATCGCGAGCCCGGAGGCGCAGCGCCTGCCGGCGTTCGGAATGCAGCGCCAGGCGATCCTTGGCGAGGCCTACCGCCTCGCCACCGGCGCCTCGACCACCGCGTTCAATCCGCAGGCGCGCGCGCTCGCCCCGGTCTACGAGCGGGCGATCTCCTTCTACTGGTGGATCGGCCTCGCCGTTGCCGCGCTCGCAGCCTTCGCCGGCGGTGCGTTCGCGTTCAGCCGGGTGTCGCCCAAGTTCCGGGCGCGGACCCGGGTCGAGCGCTCGGTCATGGCGCTTCTTCTCCTCGCCTCGCTGATCGCGATCATCACCACGCTCGGGATCATCGTCTCGCTTCTCTTCGAATCGATCCGCTTCTTCGGCATGGTCTCGCCGGTCGAGTTCCTGTTCGGGTTGAACTGGAGCCCGCAGATCGCGATCCGCGCCGACCAGGCCGGCTCGTCCGGAGCGTTCGGCGCCGTGCCGTTGTTCTGGGGCACCATCTTCATCGGCGCGATCATCGCCATGATCGTCGCAATCCCGCTCGGGCTGATGAGCGCGATCTACCTCACTCAATATGCGGCGCCGTCGGTGCGCAGCTGGATGAAGCCGATCCTCGAGATCCTCGCCGGCGTGCCGACCGTGGTGTACGGCTATTTCGCCGCTCTCACGGTCGCCCCCGCCATCCGCGACTTCGCGACGATGGTCGGGATTCCGAGCTCGACCGAGTCGGCGCTCGCCGCCGGGCTTGTCATGGGCATCATGATCATCCCGTTCGTGTCGTCGATGGCAGACGACAGCATCGCCGCCGTTCCGCAAGCGATGCGCGACGGCTCGCTCGCGATGGGCGCGACCAAATCCGAGACGATCAAGAAGGTGCTCGTCCCCGCCGCGCTCCCGGGCGTCGTCGGCGGGGTCCTGCTCGCGGTCAGCCGCGCGATCGGCGAGACGATGATCGTGGTGATGGCCGCCGGCCTCGCCGCCAACCTCACCGCGAACCCGTTCGAAAGCGTCACCACGGTGACCACCCAGATCGTCCAGCTGCTCACCGGCGATCAGGAGTTCGACAGTCCCAAGACCCTTGCCGCGTTCGCGCTCGGCCTGGTGCTGTTCCTGGTTACTCTGGCGCTCAACATCATCGCCCTGCGCGTGGTGAAGAAATATCGGGAAGCTTATGAGTGACGCCGCCGGCGCCGTGCGCGCGCCAACAGACTGGTCCGGCGAGGCGATGCAGACGCGCATCCGCCGCCGCTACGCCGCCGAGCGCCGCTTCAAGCTGCTCGGCCTCAGCGCGGTGGTGCTGTCGGCCGGATTCCTGGCGCTCCTGCTCGTCATCATGATGGGCAACGGGATCCGCGGCTTCACCGCCACGGAGCTGAAACTCGACGTCGACTTCCCGGCCAGCGGACTGATGGTCAGCGAGGCGAGCCTGCGCGGCCCCAATCCGCAGGCGGCGCTCGCTTCGGTCGATTTCGACAGCGTCATCGGGCGGGCCGCCCAGGCCCAATATGGCCCCCAGGGCGCCACCCTTTTCTCGGGCGCCGCCCGCCTCGCCCTGCGCGACGCGCTGCTCGACGATCCCGCCTTGCTCAGCCGCCGCGCCACCTTGTGGCTGCCCGCCTCGAGCGCGCTCGACCAGGCCGCCAAGGGACAGGGCAACGAGCAGATCCGCGCGCTCCACGACCAGCTCGCGGCACAGGATGCCCTGCGCACCGGCATCAACTGGACCTTCCTGACCGGGTCCGACGCGACCGACCCGACGGTCGTCGGCATCTGGGGCGCGTTCAAGGGCTCGCTCCTGACCATGCTGGTGACTCTCGCCCTCGCCTTCCCGATCGGGGTGCTGTCGGCCGTCTATCTCGAGGAATATGCGCCGCGGAACCGCTGGACCGACATGATCGAGGTCTCGATCAACAACCTCGCCGCTGTGCCGTCGATCATCTTCGGCCTGCTCGGCCTCGCCATCTTCCTCAACTTCATGCACCTGCCGCGCTCGGCGCCGATCGTCGGCGGCCTCACGCTGGCGCTTATGACCATGCCGGTGATCGTCATCTCGGCGCGCAACGCGATCAAGGCGGTGCCGCCGTCGATCCGCGACGCCGCGCTCGGCGTCGGCGCGAGCCGGATCCAGGTGGTGTTTCACCACGTCCTGCCGCTCGCTTTGCCCGGCATCCTCACCGGCACGATCATCGGCATGGCCCGCGCGCTCGGCGAGACCGCGCCGCTGCTGATGATCGGCATGCGCGCCTTCGTCGCGACCCCGCCGGGCGGCTTCACCGACCCGGCCTCGGTCCTGCCGGTGCAGATCTTCCTGTGGTCTGACGAGGTCGAGCGCGGCTTCGTCGAGAAGACCTCGGCGGCGATCATTGTCCTGCTCGTCTTCCTGCTCGCGATGAACGCGATCGCCATCTACCTCCGCAACAAGTTCGAACGGCGCTGGTGACCCTTATGACCGATACCGCAACCGCAACCGTCCCCGCGCCGACCGTCGCCGCACCTGCGCCGGCTCCCGCCGCGGCGGAGACGCCCAAGATCACTGCGCGCGACGTCAGCGTCTTCTACGGCTCGAAGAAGGCGATCGACTCCGTGTCGATCGAGGTGACGCAGGAGAACGTCACCGCCTTCATCGGCCCGTCGGGCTGCGGCAAGTCGACCTTCCTGCGCACCCTCAACCGCATGAACGACACCATCCCGTCGGCGCGCGTCGAGGGGCGGATCGAGCTGGACGGCGAGGACATCTACTCCCCCGACATGGACGTCGTGCAGCTGCGCGCCCGCGTCGGCATGGTATTCCAGAAGCCCAACCCCTTCCCAAAGTCGATCTACGAGAATGTCGCCTACGGCCCGCGCATCCACGGCCTCGCCGCCGGCAAGGCCGACATGGACGTCATTGTCGAGCGCTCGCTGAAGCGCGCCGGCCTATGGGACGAAGTGAAGGACCGCCTGACCGAGAGCGGCACCGCGCTGTCGGGCGGCCAGCAGCAGCGCCTGTGCATCGCCCGCGCTATCGCGGTCGATCCGGAGGTGATCCTGATGGACGAGCCGTGCTCGGCGCTCGACCCGATCGCCACCGCGCGCATCGAGGAGCTGATCCACGAGCTTCGCGGCCGCTATGCGATCGTCATCGTCACTCACAACATGCAGCAGGCCGCGCGCGTCTCGCAGCGGACGGCCTTTTTCCACCTCGGCAATCTCGTCGAGTACGGCACGACCTCGGACATCTTCACCAATCCGCGCGAGACGCGGACCAAGGACTATATCACCGGCCGCTACGGGTAACCGCGGCCTTAGGAGCTCGACATGGCTACCGGACATACCGTCAAAGCGTTCGACGAAGATCTCGACCAGCTGCGCGCCAGCATCGCGGAGATGGGCGGGCTCGCCGAGGCCGCGATCCGCGACTCCATCCAGGCGCTGGTCCGGCGCGACACCGAAGCCGCGGCGGCGATCATCGCCCGCGACGAGCGGATCGACGAGATCGAGGCCGAGGTCGAGCGCGCCGTGGTCAACGTCATCGCGCTTCGCGCGCCTATGGCCGACGATCTGCGCGAGGTCATCGCCGCGCTCAAGATCGCCGGCGCGGTTGAGCGGATCGGCGACTATGCGCGCAACATCGCCAAGCGCGCGGGCCGGCTCGAAGGCTCCAAGATCGAGCCCCTGTCGCTCCTCCCCGAAATGGGCCGGATCGTCGGGGAGATGGTCAAGAACGTGCTCGACGCCTTCGCCGCCCGCGACGCGCAGAAGGCGATCGAGGTGTGCGAGCGCGACCGCGCGGTCGACGATTTCTACAATTCGATCTTCCGCGCGCTGCTCACCTTCATGATGGAGGATTCGGGCAACATCACCGCGGCCACGCACCTGCTGTTCGTCGCCAAGAACCTCGAGCGGATCGGCGACCACACGACCAACATCGCCGAGATGGTCTATTTCGCCGCGACCGGCGAGCGGATGGGCGAGCGCCCGCGCGGAGTCGACCCGCTCGGGATCGCGGACGACCAGGATGACTAGCAGGGGCCGCGTCCTCCTCGTGGAGGACGACCGGGCGCTCGTCGAGCTCCTCACCTACCATCTGGAGCGCGAGGAGTTCGAGGTCGAGACGACTCCGGACGGCGAGGAAGCGCTGATGATGGTGCGCGAGCGCGTGCCCGACCTGGTCCTGCTCGACTGGATGGTCGAAGGAATTAGCGGGATCGAGCTGTGCCGCCGGCTTCGCCGTTTGCCAGAGGCGGCCAACGTGCCGATCATCATGCTCACCGCGCGCGGCGAGGAGGCCGACCGCATCCGCGGCCTCGAGACCGGCGCCGACGATTACGTCACCAAGCCGTTCAGCCCGCGCGAGCTCCTCGCCCGGGTCGGCGCCGTGCTGCGCCGGGTGCGGCCAGCTTTGGCCGGCGAGCAATTGAGCTACGCCGACATCGAGATGGACATCGTCGCCCACAAGGTGAAACGCGGCGGCGAGACGGTGCCGCTCGGGCCGACCGAGTTCCGGCTCTTGAAGCATTTCCTCGAACATCCCGGCCGGGTGTTCTCGCGCGAGCGGTTGCTCGACAACGTCTGGGGCCATGACAGCGACATCGAGCTGCGCACCGTCGACGTCCACATCCGCCGCCTCCGCAAGGCGATCAACGACGGCGGGCGCACCGACATCATCCGCACCGTGCGCTCGGCCGGCTACGCGCTGGATGCCGAAGGCGCCGCCTGATCTGAATCAGCTCTTCAGGGAACAATTTGCTCCCGCTGCGTTCGTTGCGGTGCCGGTAGAATTGTCCCGGCCTGTGTAAGCGTCGGCGCGCCCTCCCCCGAGTTCATCCGCGCGCCACATGTTCGAGGAGGCATGAGAATGAAGCTCTTGTTCGTCGCCGCGGCCCTGATGGTCGGCGGCACCGCGATCGCCCAGGAGCGCGACGCGCGCGGCATCCCGGTCGTTTCCGAGACTGCCAACGTCCCCGCTGGCGCCAACCAGCCGATCCCGACCGGCGCCGGCCCCATCGTCGTCTCGCCGAACCAGGCCCAGGTCTTCCAGACCCGTCCTGCGACGGCGACCTATCCGCCCTGCACGCGCGGCCAGACCGACCGCTGCACCCAGACCTACGAGCGCGGCCGCAGCCCCAACTAAGGGTTGACCAACCCTCCCGTCATTCCCGCGGAAGCGGGAATCCAGCTTCCCTTTGCTGAGAAGCTGAAGAAGAAAGCTGGATCCCCGCTTTCGCGGGGATGACGGTCAAAGGGGGGTCGAGTGGCAATCAGTTTCGAAGGGCGCGTGGCGATCGTCACCGGTGCCGGTGGCGGCCTCGGCCGCGCTTATGCGCTCGAGCTCGCCCGGCGCGGCGCCAGGGTGGTGGTCAACGACCTCGGCGGCGCCCGCGACGGCTCCGGCGAGAGCGATGCCGCGGCAGCGGTCGTGGAGGAGATCCGCGCCGCGGGCGGCAGCGCGATCGCCAATGGCGCCAGCGTCACCGACGAGGCGCAGGTCGAAGCGATGGTCGCCGAGGCCCGCGAGGCCTTCGGCTCGGTCCATATCCTCATCAACAACGCCGGAATCCTGCGCGACAAAAGCTTTGCCAAGATGGACATGGCGGACTTCCGGGCGGTCGTGGACGTCCACTTGGGCGGCTCGGCCATCTGCACCCGGGCGGTGTGGGCGCTGATGCGCGACCAGGCCTATGGCCGCATCCTGATGACCGCCTCGTCGACCGGCCTTTACGGCAATTTCGGCCAGGCTAATTACGGCGCGGCCAAAATGGGCCTCGTCGGTCTCGCCAAGACGCTGAGCCTCGAAGGCGCCAGGTACAATGTCCGGGTCAACACCATCGCGCCGACCGCGGCGACGCGGATGACCGAGGACATCTTTCCGGCCGACTTGCTCGGCCTGTTCAAGCCCGAGCTGGTCGCGCCCGCGGCGCTGTTCCTGGTCGGCGAGGATGCCCCCACCAACGCCATCGTCGGCGCCGGCGCGGGCGTCGTCCAGGCCGCCTACGTTACCCTGACCCGCGGCGTCGCCCTGCCCGAGGACGACCGCACGCCGGAGGCGGTCTCGCGGATGTGGGACCAGATCACCGACCGCACCGGCGAGATCGTGCCCCAGTCCGGCGCCGAGCAGGCCATTACCAGCCTGCAGAGGCTGCAGGGACAATAGGGACCACCCTCCACGCCTCCTCGAAGGCGTGGAGGGGAGTGAAGGTCAGGCCGCGTCGACCAAGACCAGCTCGCTGTCCTCGCGAGCGGTGATGGCGATCTCGGCGACGTCCTTGATGGCGACGCCGTCGCGGGCATTTGCGGCGACCCCGTTGACCTCGACCGCTCCGGTGGCGGGCACGAGGTAAGCGTGGCGGCCTTCGCCGAGCCTGTAGGTCACCGTCTCGCCGGCGCGGACCGTGGCGCCGGCAACCCGCGCCGACGTGCGGATCGGCAAGGCGCCGTCATCGCCGGGAAGCCCGCTCGCGAGGGTGACGAAGGCGCCGTGGCGATCGTCCTTGGGGAACAGCTTGCTGCCCCATTGCGGCTCGCCGCCCGCCTGATCCGGGATGATCCAGATCTGGAACAGGGTCGTCGCCTCATCCTCCACATTATATTCGGCGTGGCGGATGCCGGTGCCGGCGGACATCACCTGGACGTCGCCTGCCTCGGTGCGGCCCTTGTTGCCGAGGCTGTCCTCGTGCGTGATCGCGCCTTCGCGGACATAGGTGATGATCTCCATGTCGCGGTGCGGATGAGGCGGAAAGCCCGAGCGCGGCGCGATGACGTCGTCGTTCCACACCCGCAGCGAGCCCCAGTGGACGCGCGACGGGTCGTGATAGTCGGCGAAGGAGAAATGGTGCTTGGCGTCGAGCCAGCCATGATTGGCGCCGCCAAGGCTGTCGAACGGACGGACTTCGATCATCGGTCGTCTCCCATCGGCGCTGCTGAAGGCCGCGCCTCGTTGGCACCGATGTAGGCGAACGGCGGCGGCGACGGGAGTGGACCCGGGCGCAGCGAGCTGTTGCGATAATCGCAACGCTGCCTGGCTGGGGCGGCAGGATTCGAACCTGCGAATGCCGGTACCAAAAACCGGTGCCTTACCACTTGGCGACGCCCCAGCAGCACGAGCGGTTGCGACGCAACCGCGACCTCGAAGAAGCCGGAAGGCGGGCCTTATAGCGGCCTTGCGCCGCGCCTCAAGCGCCGGGTTTGCCGATCTGGAAGTCGATCCCTTGAGCGAGCGGCAGGTCGCGGCCGTAATTGATCGTGTTGGTGGCGCGGCGCATGTAGGCGCGCCAGCTGTCCGAACCGCTCTCGCGGCCGCCGCCGGTCTCTTTCTCGCCGCCGAAAGCGCCGCCGATCTCGGCGCCCGACGGGCCGATATTGACGTTGACGATACCGCAGTCGGAGCCGGCCGCGGACATGAAGCGCTCGGCCTCGCGCAGGTCGGTGGTGAAGATGGAGGACGAGAGGCCGTGAGCGGCCGCGTTGTGAAGCGCGATCGCTTCGTCGAGATCCGAGTAGCGGAGGACGTAGAGGATCGGGGCGAAGGTCTCGCGGAGCATGATCTCCGACTGCTCGCGCATCTCGACCAAGGCGGGGCGCACGTACCAGGCATCCGGGAAATCCTGACCGTGAAGACGCTCGCCGCCATGGACGGTGCCTACCATACGCTCCGCCTCGAGCGCGCGCTGCATCGCAGCGAGCGACTCGCCGTCGATCAGCGGGCCGACCAGGGTGCCGTCCTCGAGCGGGTTGTCGACCCTCACCTGGCCCCAGATGTCGACCAGGCGCGGCACGAGCGCGTCGTAGACGCTGTCGTGGACGAACAGGCGGCGCAGCGTCGTGCAGCGCTGGCCGGCGGTGCCGACCGCGGCGAAGGTGATGGCGCGCTCGGCGAGGTCGAGATCGGCCGAGGGGCCGACGATCATCGCGTTGTTGCCGCCGAGTTCGAGCAGCGAGCGGCCGAAGCGGGCGGCGACGCGCGGGCCGACCTCGCGGCCCATTCGCGTCGAGCCGGTCGCGGAGACCAGGGCGACGCGGGGATCTTCGACCAGCGCCTCGCCTACTTCGCGGCCGCCCTGAACGATCTCGACAAGGCCGGCGGGCGCATCGCCGAAGCGCGCTGCGGCGCGGGCGAAAAGGGCGCCGACCGCTACGGCGGTGAGCGGCGTCTTCTCGGAGGGCTTCCAGACACTGCTGTCGCCGCAGACCAGGGCGAGGCAGGCGTTCCACGCCCATACCGCGACCGGGAAGTTGAACGCGCTGATAATCCCGACGACCCCGAGCGGATGCCAGGTCTCCATCATGCGGTGGTTGGGCCGCTCGGTGGCGATGGTGAGACCGTAGAGCTGGCGCGACAGGCCGACCGCGAAGTCGCAAATGTCGATCATCTCCTGGACCTCACCGAGGCCCTCGGGGAGGATCTTGCCGGCCTCGACGCTGACGAGGCGGCCGAGCGGTTCCTTGTTCGCACGAAGCTCCTCGCCGAACAGGCGCACGAGCTCGCCGCGCCGCGGCGGCGGGACGCTTCGCCAGGCGAGGAAGGCGTCGTGGGCACGGCCGATCGCTTCGGAGACGGCGGCGACATCGCTGGTGGCGACGCGGCCGATCTCCCGGCCGTCGATCGGCGAGCGCGAGGCAAGATCGCCCTCGGCGGGCGCGGCGATGCCGAGGCGGTCGAACAGGCGACGCGCCTCATCGGCAGAAGAGAAAGTCATGGGATCAGGCGACCTGCTCGACCCAGCCGTGGGGATCGGGGGCGCGGCCGCGCTGGATGTCGACCAGGGCATTGCGCAGGCGCTGAGTGAGCGGTCCGGTCGACTGGCCGCCGATGGTGAAGCCGCCGTCGGCGCCGCGCACGCTGCCGATCGCGGTCACAACGGCCGCAGTGCCGCAAGCGAAGGCCTCGGTGAGCCGGCCGCTTGTCGCATCCGCCTGCCACTGCTCGATCGAATAGGGCTCCTCGCGCACCGTCACGCCCATGTCGCGAGCGAGCCGGATGATCGAATCGCGGGTGATTCCGGCAAGGATGGTGCCACCGAGGGGCGGGGTCTGGAGCGAGCCGTCGTCGAACACGAAGAAGATGTTCATTCCGCCCAATTCCTCGATCCAGCGCCGCTCGATCGCGTCGAGGAAAACGACTTGGTCGCAGCCGTTGCGGATCGCCTCGGCCTGGGCGACGAGGCTGGCGGCATAATTGCCGCCGCACTTGGCGGCGCCGGTACCGCCGGGCGCCGCGCGGATGTAATCGCGAGTCACCCACAGCGAGATGGCCGGCGCCTCGCCCCTGAAATAGGGGCCGACGGACGACGCGATGACCGCGTAGAGATATTCGTCGGCCGGCTTCACGCCGAGGAACACCTCGCTAGAGAACATGAAGGGGCGCAGGTAGAGCGCGCCTTCGTCGCCGTCCGGAATCCAGTCCTTCTCGCTGCGCACGAGCGCGCGGATCGATTCGAGAAACAGCTCCTCGGGCAGGTCCGGCATCGCCATCCGGCGCGCAGACTGGTTGAAGCGGCGGGCATTGGCGTCGGGCCGGAACAGGGAGACGCCCCCGTCCGGGCGCGAATAGGCCTTCATGCCCTCGAAGATCTCCTGGGCATAGTGGAGCACCGAGGAGGCGGCCTCCATCTGCAGCGGGCGGCGCGCGGTGATCCTGGCGTCGTGCCAGCCCTTGTCACGGCTGAAGCGGATCAGCGCCATATGGTCGGTGAAGACTCGGCCGAAGCCGGGGTTGGCGAGCTGGCGGCTGCGCTCGGCGGCGGGAATCGGGCTGTCGCTCGGCTCGAAAGCGAAAGCGGAGGAAGGGGCGTCAGCCAGCATGAACATTTCCCGGGCTCCGGAGCGTCCGATCGGGACGGGTGCGACACGAAGGGTTCGGATTGGCCCCGGCGGGAGCCAAGGTCAAGTTTTGAAGGGGTTTAGCGAGACCCGGAGTCGGACAGTTCGGTCGCTAATTCCGGCGCGCGGCCTCGCCCATTTCGCGGCTGCGGCGGACGGCGGCCTCAAGCGTCGTATGGACGAGACGGTTGAGACTCTCGTCGGCGTCAAGGACGTCGAGGCCCTTGCGGGTCATGCCGCCGGGACTGGCGACGCGCTCGGCGAGCTGGTGCGGGCTCTCGTCCGAGGCCGCGGCGAGCGCCGAAGCCCCCTCAACGGTCGCGAGAGCGAGGCGGCGCGCCTGATCATCGGACAGGCCGAGGCCGGAGGCCGCCGCAGCGAGCGCGTCGATGAAGCGGAACACGAAGGCGGGCCCGCTCGCGGTGAGCGCGGCGACCACGTCGAACAGCGCTTCGTCGGCGATCCATTCGACATGGCCGAGCGTCGCCATCAGCCGTTCGGCGAGAGCGCGATCCTCCCCTGCCCCGCCTTCGCCATGGAGCGAGGTCGCGCCCTTGCGCAGCGCCACCGGAGTGTTGGGCATGGCGCGCACGATCGTGCGCGGACCGGGAAATCGGGCGCGAAGCGAGGCCTGCTCGACGCCGGCGAGGATAGAGATGAGGAGCTCGCTACCGTCCAGGACCGGCGCGAGATCCGTCGCGACGTCGTCGAGCATCTGCGGCTTCACGCCAAGCATCGTGACCACGGGGCGCTCGTCGAGCGGGAGATGAGTCAGCACGCGGACACCGTCGGCGACGGGAGCGCCGCTGGGCCGGATGACGGTGACCTGCGCCGGATCCATGCCGGCGTCGAGCCAGCCGCGAAGCATCGCCCCGGCCATGTTGCCGCAGCCGATCAGCCAGAACGGGCCGGGGAGTTCCATTTCAATTCTCCCTGTCGCCGAAGGCGATGAGGATGGGGACCGGCGAAGCCGGTGGAGGGCTCTGCGCGGCCCCACCAAGCCCCTCCACCACCCTTCGGGTGGTCCCCCTCCCCATCCGCTACGCGGACAGGGAGGACTAACCTAGGCTTCGCCCTGGGTCTCGATGAGGGCGGCGGCGATGGCCTCCTGGGGAGTCTTGTCGGCCCACAGGACGAACTGGAAGACCGGGTAGAAGCGCTCGCATTCCTCGATCGCCGCCTCGACCAGGGTCTCGGCCTGCTGGAGGCTCAGAGCGCCGCCATTGTCGCCTTCCAGGAGAGCGGCGTGGCGGAACAGAACCAGGCCCGAGCTCGACCAGAGCTCAAAGTGGCCGAGCCACAGCTGCTCGTTGATCAGCCCGATCGTCTCGTAGACAGCGGCGCGCTTCTCGCCGGAGACGCGGATGTCGGGCAGCGCCAGGAACTGGAGAACCTGGTCCTCGTCGCGCCAGATGCCGCGAAGCTCATACTGGCTCCAGCTGCCCTGGAAGCTCGACACGATCTCGTCGTCGCCGGTGCGCTCGCAGGCCCAGCCAAGAGCGGTGAAATAATGTTCCAGCATGTCGATCGGCGCGCTTGCGTCGCGCTCGACGTCATATTCATCAATATTCATGTAAAGCCGGTCCTGCCCCTGCTTTGTTCCACCGTGAATCTACCGGTGACGAATCAATCCGCAAGCAGGGGCAAAGGCTTGGCGGGATAATTCTGTGGATTAGTTAAGCCGCCTCTAACTTATGCAGGCTTGCCGAGATCGGGCTTGGCCTTCTTCGGCTTGGCCGCTTCGAGCGCGTCGAGGCGGGCGCGCAGCTGTTCATTCTCCTCGCGCGCGGCAATCGCCATCGCCTTCACCGCCTCGAACTCGTCGCGGCTGACGAAGTCCATGCCGCCGACCCATTCCTTCATCCGCTCGGAAAAACCGGCCTGGGCCTCGCGAGTCATGCCGGCGACGGTGCCCGCCGCGCCGTTCATCACGCGCACGAGATCGTCAAAGAAGCGGTTTTCGGACTGCACGTGTAGCTCCTCTCGAAAGCTGGTCGAGCGGGATATCGGTGCTGGAGGCGGCTGACGCAACCTCAGACGCGTCCGGGTTCAGGACCATCACCTGGTAATTGAGCGCGAAGGCGAAGCACAGCCAACCGAGATAGGGGATCAGCAGCAGCGCCGCGACCCGGCGGATCCGGCCTGCGAGCGGGATCAGGACCAGGGTCATGAGGATCATTGCGCCGATCAGCGCCAGACCGATCTCGACCTGGTGGAGACCGAAGAATGCAGGCGACCAGCTGTAGTTGACCGCGAGCTGGACGAGGAACAGCGCGATCGCGGCGCCGCGGCGCCGGGCGCCGCGCGCATCGATCAGCAGAGCGAGCGACAGGCCGAGGCAGATGTAGAGCGCCGTCCAGGCGACCGGGAAGGCCCAGCCAGGCGGCATGAAGCTCGGCATCTCGAGCGCTCGGAACCAGGGATTCTCGTTGCCGGAATTGGACAGCATGCCGGACAGCGTGCCGAGCAGAACCGTCGCCGGGACCGTCAACAAGGCGATACGCGGGAAAGACATGCGCTTCGGGGCCCCCTTAGAGACGAACCATGTCAACGCGCTCCCCTTGATCTTGTGCCGTCACTCGGCGGGGTGCGGCTTGGGCTCGGCCAGCTGGGCCTCCAGCTTGCGAGTCACCGCCAGCGGCGAGCCGGTGAAGCGGGCGAGCTTCGAATAGAGCAGCGGGATCAGGAACAGGGTGATCAGCGTCGACAGCGACACGCCCCACACGATCACCGTGCCGATCGCCGAACGGGCGCCGGCGCCGGCGCCTGTCGCGATCATCAACGGCACCGCGCCGGCGACGATGGCGATCGAGGTCATCAGGATCGGGCGGAGGCGGCGCTCCGAGGCCTCGCGGATGGCGTCGCCGATGCCGCGGCCGCGGTCGCGCAGCTGGTTGGCGAACTCGACGATGAGGATGCCGTTCTTGGCGGCGAGGCCGACGAGCATGACCAGGCCGACCTGACTGAAGAGGTTCATCGTCTGGCCCATCACAACGAGTCCGATGATTCCGCCGGCGATGGCGAGCGGCACCGTCATGATGATCACCGCCGGATGGACGAAGCTTTCGAACTGGGCGGCGAGGAGCAGGTAGACGATCACGATGGTGAGCAGGAAGACGAGATAGACCGAGCCGCCGCTCTCGCGGAACGCCTGGCTCTCGCCGCGATAGCCGACGGCGGCGATCTCCTCCGACTGGGCGGCTGCAGCCTCGAGATAATCGAGCGCCTCGCCCAGCGAATAGCCCGGGGCGAGCGCTCCGGAGAGGGTGATAGCGCGAAGCTTGTTGAAGCGGCCGAGGTCGCGGGCGCCGGCGCTCTCGGTCACCCGGACGAGGTTGGAGAGCGGCACAAGCTGGCCTTGGCTGCTCCGCACATAGATGTTGGCGAGGTCGGCCTGGGTCGAGCGGGCGGAGCGCTCGGCCTGGACGATGACGCGATATTCCTCGCCGCGATCGGTATAGGTCGACACGCGGCGCGAACCGAGCAAGCTCTGAAGCGCCTCGCTGACCTGCTGCACGGAGACCCCGAGATCGCCGGCGCGGGTCGTGTCGACGTCGATCCTCAGCTGCGGCTTGGTTTCCTTATAGTCGCTGTCGAGGTTGATGATGCCCGGATTGTCGTTGGCGGCGGCAATGATGCGGTCGCGCGCGATGGCGAGGCTCTCATAGGTCGAGCCGGCGATGACGAAGCTGATCGGCTGGCCGCGGCCGCGGCTCAGGGACGAGCGCGGCTGGGCGTTGCCGCGCACCGCCGCGACCTGGCCGAGCCGGCGGTTGACGTCGGCGGCGACCTCCTGGGTGCTCGCTTCGCGCTCCTCCCAAGGTTGCAGGAACACGATCGCGGTGCCGCTGTTGAAGTCGTCGCTGGCGCCGAAGCCGCCGGGCGTACGGATGATGACCGAGCGCACGGGCCCCTCGCCGACCAGCGGCAGGAGCTGGCCCTCGACCTCGCTCATGTAGCGGTTCATCTCATCATAGCCGGTGCCTTCGGGGGCGCTGGCGCTGAGCGACATGACGCCGGTGTCCTCGGCCGGCGCGAGCTCCGATTGCAGCTGCGGGAAGAGCAGGCCGGCGCCGACGACGAAGGCGATGGTGGCGAGCACCGGGACGAGCGGGCGGCGCAGGGTCCAGTCGAGCGCTCGAGCGTAACGCTGCTCGAGCGCTCGGAAACGGCGGTCGACCCAGGCGGTGAAGCCCTTGCGCTCCTGGTGCTTGAGCAGCTTGGAGCAGAGCATCGGCGTCAGGCTCAAGGCGAAGAAGCCCGAGAAGGCGACGGCGCCGATCATCGCCGCGGCGAGCTCGCGGAACAGCAGGCCGGTCTGGCCGGCGATGAACATGATCGGCACGAACACCGCGCAGATCACGATCGTCGTGGTGAGGACGGCGAAGCCGACCTCGCGCGTGCCTTCGAACGCCGCCTTGAGCGGCGGATCGCCCTGCTCGATGCGGTGATAGACATTCTCCAGCACGACGATGGCGTCGTCGACGACGATGCCGATCGACAGGACCAAGGCGAGCAGGGTGAGAAGGTTGATCGAGAAGCCGAGCAACCACAGCACCGCGAACGAGGCGAGGATGCACAGCGGCACGGTGACGGCCGGGATCAGGGTCGCGCGCCAGCTGCCGAGGAACAGGAAGATGACCAGAACGACCAGCACCGCGGCCTCGGCAAGCGTGGTCCACACCCCGTCGATGGCGCGGCTGATGAACAGGGATTCGTCGGAGCCGACGGTGATCTCCATCCCTTCCGGAAGAGTGGCGCGAAGCTCCTCGACCTGGGCCTTGACCGCGTCGGCTACGGCCAGGGTGTTGGCGCCCGACTGGCGCACGATGCCAAGGCCGACCGCCGGATTGCCGTTGAGGCGGAACGAGCTGTACGGATTCTCCGGGCCCTGCTCGACGCGGGCGACATCGCCGAGGCGGACGAGATAGCCGCTTGGGGCGCGGCCGACGACCAGCTGGGCGAAGTCCTGGGCGGTCCTGAACGCCCGGTTCACCCGCAGAGTCGTGTTCTGCTGCTGGGATTCGAGGCGCCCGGCAGGAAGCTCGACATTCTGGCTGCGGAGAGCGCTCTCGACGTCGGTTGGAGTCAGCCGGTAGGCGGCGAGCCGGTCGGGCTGCATCCACACGCGCATCGCGGGGCGGGCCTCGCCGCCGATGAACACCCGCGCGACGCCGTCGATCGAGGTGAAGCGGTCGAGGAGGTTGCGGTCGACATAGTCGCTCAGCTCGAGCTGCGACCAGCCGGGCTTGGACATGACCAGGAACATGATCGGCGAGGCGTCGGCGTCGACCTTGCGCACCTCGGGCGCGAGCGCCTCGTCGGGGAGGTTGTCGGCGACGCTGCCGATGCGGTCGCGGACGTCGTTGGCGGCGGATTCGATTTCGCGGCCGGGCTGGAACTCCAGAGTGACGTCGCTCTGGCCGTCGCGGGAGCGCGAGGTGATGGTCTGAAGGCCCTCGATTCCGGCGAGCTGCTCCTCGATCGGCTGGGTGACCCGGGTCTCGATGACGCTGGCGGCGGCGCCGATATAGGCGGTCTGGACCGAGACGACCGGCGGATCGACGTCGGGATATTCGCGCACGGACAGACTGAGGAAGCCGACCAGGCCGATGATGCCGACCAGCAGCGCCACCACCGTCGCGAAGACGGGCCGGCGGATCGACAGGTCGGAGATCGTCATGCCGCTACCGCGCCGGGCGCCCGCCGCCCTGGCCGGGCAGGCGAACCACCATATTGTCCGAGACCTTGACGACGCCCTCGGTCACAACTCGGGCGCCCGGCCGGAGGCCCTCGAGGATCTCGACTCGGCCGCCCTGACGAACGCCGGTGCGGACCGCGGTGCGGCGGACCCGATTGCCGTCGCCGAGCACGAACACGAAGCGGGCTTCGCCCTCGCCGACTACGGCAAGCTCTGGGACCGACAGGCCGTTGCGCTCGGCGGCGGAGACCTGCACCTCCATCGCCATGCCGGGCCGCAGGGCGCGGTCGGGGTTGCGGATGAGGGCGCGGACTCGAACCGCGCGGCTGACCGGATCGATGACCGGATCGATCGTCGCGATCGTGCCGCGGAAGATGCGATCGCCATAGGCGGCGGAGCGCGCCTCGATCGGCAGTCCGGTGCGCAGCGACGCGAGCATCGTCTCGGGCACGGTAAAGTCGAGCTTGATCGTCGAGATGTCGCTGATCGTGGCGATCTCGGTGCCCTGGTTGACGATTGCGCCGGCCGAGATGTTGCGCAGCGACACCCAGCCGGAGAAAGGCGCGCGGATCACGCGCTCGCCGATCTGCGCCTGCATCTGCTGCGCCTGGGCGCGCGCCGCGGCTGCGGCGGCGACGCGGGAATCATAGTCGGCGCGGGTGGCGAAGCCGCGATTCTTGAGCGCCTCGACCCGCTCCAGCTGCTGCTGCGCCTCGCGCTGGCGGGCCTGGACCTCGCGCAGCTGGGCAGTCTGCTCGGCCTGCTGGAGAACGGCGAGGACCTGGCCGCGCTGGACGAAGGCGCCGTCGTCGAAATTGAGGCGGGTGATGCGCTCGGTGACCGGCGCGGCGACGACGACCTGCTCGTTGGCGACGGCGGTGCCGACGGCCTGGATGCCGTCGGTGAAGGTCGCCGGAGTCGCCGCCTCGACGCGCACCACCGGCGCGGGACGCTCGCCCTTGGCCTTACCCTCGCCGTCCGCATTGTCGCAGGCGGCGGTGAGCGCGAGAAGCGCGACAATGATCAGGCTCGATGGGGTCCGCATCCAACTTCCATTTGCCCAGCGACGCCGAGCCCCCACCGGACGTCGCGACCGTCCTTACCGACCCCGTTGTCATTCGCAACCGGCAGAATTGTCGCATTTCTGTGTCAGAGTGATCGAGTGGCTCCAAGAAGGAACTCGATATTTCCTTCAGGCCCGGTGATCGGGCTCTGCGTCACGCCCTCGACGCGCCAGCCGCGGCTCTCGACCCAGCCCTTCGCCGACTGCACGACCCGCTCGTGAACGGCGGGATCGCGGACCACCCCGCCCTTGCCCACTTCGCCGCGCTCCGCCTCGAACTGCGGTTTGACGAGCGCGAGGAGGCGGCCGCCGGGGCGGACGAAGTCGAGCGCCCTGTCGAGCACTTTCGACAAGCCGATGAAGCTCGCGTCGCACACCACGATATCGACCGGCTCGGGAATGATTTCCGGCGTGAGATTGCGGGCGTTGGTCTGCTCGTGGACGATCACCCGCGGGTCCTGGCGCAGCTTCCAGGCGAGCTGGTTGGTGCCGACGTCGACCGCATAGACCTTCGCCGCTCCCCTGGTCAGCAGAACGTCGGTGAAGCCGCCGGTCGAGCTGCCGACATCGAGGGCGACCGCGCCGGTCACGTCCCAGCCGAAATGATCAAGGCCATGGGCGAGCTTGATGCCGCCGCGCGACACCCAGGGATGGTCGCGGCCGCGCACTTCCAGCACCGCGTCATTCGCGAGCGGCTGGCCGGCCTTGTCGATCTTACGCTCGCCCGAGAACACCGTGCCGGCGAGGATGAGCGCCTGCGCCCGCGCCCGGCTCTCCGCGAGTCCTCGCTCCACCAGCAACTGATCGGCGCGCGTCTTCGCCATCGCCAGCCGAGCCCTGCCGCGAGCGACTAGGCCCTCGCGCCCTCGACGACGCCGGCGCTGTTGTGGCGGAGCGCCTTCAGCGCCGTCTCGACGATATGCTCGGCGTTGAGGCCGGCCTCGTCATATTGCTTCTCGGGCTTGTCCTGGTCCTGGAAGGTGTCGGGCAGCCGCATGGTGCGCAGCTTGAGGCCGCTGTCGATCAGGCCCTCGTCGCTTGCCAAGGTGAGGACGTGGGCGCCGAGGCCGCCGATCGCGCCTTCCTCGATGGTCACCGCAACCTCGTGGGTGGCGAGCAGGCGGCGGATGAGCTCCTCGTCGAGCGGCTTGGCGAAACGAAGGTCCGCGACGGTGGTCGACAGGCCTCGGGCGTCGAGCGTGTCGGCGGCCTTGAGCGCTTCAGCGAGACGGGTGCCGAGCGAGAGGATGGCGACCTTCTTGCCCTCGCGAACGACGCGGCCCTTACCGATCTCCAGTAACTGCGGAACCTCGGGCAGCGGCACGCCGACGCCGTTGCCGCGCGGATAGCGGACCGCAATAGGGCCGCTGTCATGCTCGGCGGCGGTGTAGGTCATGTGGACCAGCTCGGCCTCGTCGGCTGCGGCCATCACCACGAAATTGGGCAATGTCGCGAGATAGGTGACGTCGAAGCTGCCGGCATGGGTCGCGCCGTCGGCGCCGACCAAGCCGGCGCGGTCGATGGCGAAGCGGACCGGCAGGTTCTGGATGGCGACGTCGTGGACGACCTGGTCGTAGGCACGCTGGAGGAAGGTCGAGTAGATCGCGCAGAAGGGCCGCATGCCCTGTGCGGCGAGGCCGGCGGCGAAGGTCACCGCATGCTGCTCCGCGATTCCGACGTCGAAGGCGCGGTCCGGGTGCGCCTTGGCGAACTTGTCGACGCCGGTGCCGGACGGCATCGCCGCAGTGATCGCGACGATGCGGTCGTCGGTGTCGGCAAGCCTGGCCAGAGTCTCGCCGAACACATTCTGATAGGCGGGCGGCCCCGGAGGCGCCTTGGCCTGGGTGCCGGTGATGACGTCGAACTTCTGGACGCCATGATATTTGTCGGCCGCCGCCTCGGCGGGCGCGTAGCCCTTGCCCTTCTTGGTGACGACATGGACGAGGATCGGCCCTTCCTCGGTATCACGGACATTCTCGAGCACCGGGATCAAATGGTCGAGATTGTGGCCGTCGATCGGGCCGACATAATAGAAGCCCAATTCCTCGAAGAGGGTGCCGCCGGTGGCCATGCCGCGGGCATATTCCTCGGCCTTGGACGCCGCGCTGGTCAGCCGGCTGGAGATTCGGCGGACGATCTTCCTGGCGATGTTGCGGAGACCGAGATATTCGCTCGAGGACACGACCCGGGCGAGATAGGCCGACAGGCCGCCGACCGGCGGAGCGATCGACATGTCATTGTCGTTGAGGATGACGATGAGGCGGTTGCCGGCGGCCTCGGCGTTGTTCATCGCCTCATAGGCCATGCCCGCCGACATCGCGCCGTCGCCGATCACCGCGATGGCTCGTCCGGGCTGGTTCTTCAGCTTGTTGGCGGTGGCGAAGCCCAGAGCGGCCGAGATCGAGGTCGAGCTGTGGGCGGCGCCGAACGGATCATATTCGCTCTCGGACCGCTTGGTGAAGCCGCTGAGCCCGCCGCCGGTGCGCAGCGTACGGATCCGATCGCGGCGGCCGGTGATGATCTTGTGCGGGTAGCATTGGTGACCGACGTCCCAGATCAGTCGGTCGCGCGGGGTCTCGAACACATAATGGATGGCGACGGTGAGCTCGACGACGCCGAGCCCCGAGCCGAGATGACCGCCAGTCACGCCGACCGCGGAGATCATCTCCTCGCGAAGCTCGTCCGACAGCTGCCGGAGCTGCTCGGGCTTCAGCTTGCGCAGGTGGGCGGGCGTGTCGACGGTGTCGAGCAGCGGGGTGTTGGGGCGATCGCTCATCTCAGGTCCTTTTGCGGCCCCGACATAGGCGCGGCGCGGTGGGAAGTCATGAGGAAAGCATGAGCCCAGGCTGAGCAGTTGGGCGCCAAACACATAGGGAGCCGCCTGCAATACGGCCTAGACGAAGATTACTGCCCTTCGCACTCGCCGCATTTGCCGCGGACTTCGATGACCGGGCGCTCGGGTGCGAAGCCGGCGGCCTTGGCCGCGGCGCGGACTCCGCCGGACAGGCGGTCGTCGTCGATATGCCGGGTCGCTCCGCAGCTGTCGCAGATCAGGAAGATGCAGTCGTGCAGGCAGTCCGGATGGTCGTTGGCGATATAGGCGTTGGCGCTCTCGACCTTGCGGGCGAGGTTGGCGCCGACGAACAGGTCGAGGATGCGGTAGACGCTGTTGGCGGCGACGCGGCGGCCCTGGTCCGCCGAGACCTTGTCGGCGATGTCATAGGCCGAGGCCGGACGGTCGAAGCTGGCCAGCGCACTGAACACCGCCTCGCGCATCGTCGTCCACTGCTCGCCCGAGCGCGTCATCGCGTCGCGCGCGGCCTGGTTGAGAGCCTCGCCATGATGGCTGTGGTGAACGTGCGCGGTCATGACGGGAATGTAAGATGCGGGGGCGACACGGGCAAGCGCCGCGGCCTCGCGTCAAAGCACCGCGCGGCGGTTGAGATCGTGGCCCAGCGCGACGATGAGCACGCCGAGGATCGAGTAGAGCGTGCCGCCATTTTCGTGGCCGATATAGAGCGAGCCGGCCATCACGCCGAGGCCGAGGCCGCCGACCGATGCCGGCAGCATGAAGCCGTGGGCGCGGATGCCGCGGCCAAGGCCGAGCACGCCGAGCACGAAGGCGATGCTCATGCCGACTTCGTGGAAGATCGGATCGAGCAGGAAGGTGCCGGCCGAGGCGAGCACCGCGATGGCGACGGCGCTGGCGATGCAGTGGACGAAGCAAAGGCCCGACAGGCCAATGGCCAGCCGGTCGATGAGACCATCCCTGCTTACGCCTGCAATCACGTTCGTGTCCGTCCTTCCCGGAGCTGTTATAAGATATCGGGGCCGCCGTGACAATATAACATTGGCCTTAAAGTTCCGTGATTGGCAGGTGCGGCGGGAACGGCCATAGGACCGAGGCCATGCACGCCCCGCCGAATCCCGCCGTGTCCCGCCCCCGCGCCATCGCCAATTGGCTGCTTGTCGTCGCCGCCCTCGTCTTCCTCATGATCGTGGTCGGCGGGATCACGCGGCTCACCGAATCCGGCCTGTCGATCACCCGCTGGGAACCGGTGAGCGGCACCATCCCGCCGCTGAACGAGGCGGACTGGCAGCGCGAGTTCAACCTCTATCGCGAGAGCCCGCAATATCAGCTGGTCAACCGCGGCATGACCCTTGCCGACTTCAAGTTCATCTTCTTCTGGGAATATATCCATCGGCTGCTCGGGCGCGTGATCGGCCTCGCCTTCGCGCTTCCGCTCCTCTGGTTCGCGGTGAAGCGGGCGATCCCAGGCGGCTATGGCTGGAAGCTCGTCGGGCTGCTCGCGCTCGGCGGCCTGCAGGGCGCGATCGGCTGGTGGATGGTGGCGTCGGGCCTCGTTGACGTTCCCGAGGTGAGCCACATCCGCCTCGCCGTCCACCTGCTCACCGCGCTTGCGATCTTCGGCGCCCTGATTTGGGTCGCGCTGGACCTGCGCGCGCTCGCCAGGTCGCCGGGCGCACCGCCGGCGCGGCTGACGCTGACCGGAATCTGGGCGCTGTGCCTGCTGTTCCTGCAGATGCTGTTCGGCGCCTATGTCGCGGGGCTGGAGGCGGGCTATGCGTTCAACTCCTGGCCGCTGATGGGGGACGAATTCTATCCGCGCGCGGCGGAGTGGATGCAGCCGATGCTGAGGAACTTCGTGGATAATCCGGTGACGGTGCAGTTCGTCCATCGCTGGCTCGCCTTCGTCGCCGCGGCGGTGATCGGGCTGCTCGCGCTGCGGGCGTGGCAGCAGGGCGACAAGCTCAACGGCGGCGTGCTGGCCGTGGCGGTGCTGCTCCAGATCCAACTCGGCATCCTCACCATCCTCACCGGCGTCGAGCTGTGGATCGGCGTCGCCCACCAGGGCATGGCGGCGCTGCTGCTCGGCGCGCTACTCGTCACCGGCCACAAGCTCGGGCAACGCCGGGAGACGGTCGCGCCGTGAGCGAAGCGGCGATCGTCACCGTCTATTCGACCTTCGCCGACGCGGACGAGGCCGAGCGCATCGCGCGGCTGCTGGTCGAGGAACGGCTCGCCGCCTGCGCCAACATCCTCGGGCCGTGCCGCGCCATCTATCGCTGGCGGGGCGGGATCGAGGAGGGCGACGAGGTGGCCGCCTTGTTCAAGACCCGCGCGGACATGGCGGACAAGCTGATCGCACGGCTGGCCGAGCTGCACAGCTACGACGTTCCGGCAGCCGTGGTGTGGCCGATCGCCGACGCGCTGCCCGCCTACGCGCAGTGGGTGCGCAACGAGGCCGGATAGCCTTTCCTTCCAGGGGGTGGGGTCGCACAACAATCGTCTTCCAATTCGGGCGGAGATGAACCAGCTTGGCGATCCGGACCGGGCGGGTTGCGGCATTCCCGCGTTTCGCTAGGTCTCTCACCCGGCTTGCCCGAGCCGCAAATCTGGTTGCCTAGGGGAGCCACCTTTGTCCCAGCCCACCCGTATCCTGCTTGCCCTCGTCCTCGGCCTCGCCGCCGGCATCGCCGCGGTGGCGAGCGGCGGCGCCTGGGTCGACCGTTCCGTGACGCTGGCCGAGCCGATCGGCGGTATGTGGCTCAACGCGCTCAGGATGACGATCGTGCCGCTGGTCGTGTCGCTGCTGGTGACCGGCATCGCGGCCTCCGCGGCGGCGGCGCGGGCGAGCAAGCTGGCGTGGCGGGCGCTGGTCCTGTTCGTGTCCCTGCTGTGGATCTCGGCGATCACCGCCGCGCTGCTGACGCCACTGTTCCTCAACCTGTTCCCGCTGCCGACGGAATCGGCCGCGGCGCTGCGCGGCGCGCTCAGCAGCAGCACCGAGAGCGTCGGAGGAGCACCGAGTTTCGGCGACTTCCTGCAATCGATCGTGCCGAGCAACGTCGTCGCGGCGGCCGCCGAGGACGCGATCCTGCCGCTCATCCTGTTCACCCTCGCCTTCGCATTCGCGGTGGTGCGGCTGCCCGAGGAGCCGCGCGAGCGGCTGATCGGCCTGTTCCAGGCGCTCGCCGACGCCATGCTGATCGTCATCAACTGGGTGTTGTGGATCGCGCCGGTCGGCGTGTTCGCGCTCGCCTATGTGGTCGGCGCGCGAGCCGGCGGCGGCGCGTTCGGGGCTCTTCTCCATTATGTGCTGATGGTGTCGGCGGTGGGCATCGTGATCCTGCTCGCCGCCTACCCGCTGGCGATGTTCGGGGCGCGCATCCCGCTAGGCCGTTTCGCCAAGGTGATCACGCCGGCGCAGGCGGTGGCGTTCAGCACGCAATCCTCGGTCGCCAGCCTGCCGGCGATGCTGAAATCGGCGGAGCGGCTCGACGTGCCGGTCGCGGCAGCGGGCGTCGCTTTGCCGATGGCGGTCGCGGTGTTCCGCGCGACCGGGCCGGCGATGAACCTCGCCGTCGCCATCTACATAGCTTACTGGTTCGGCGTCGAAATCACGTGGAGCATGATGGCGATCGGCGTCGCCGCGGCGGCGACCACGACGATGGGCTCCCCGGGCATCCCGGGCCAGGCCAGCTTCGTCACGGCGATCGCGCCGATCTGCATCGCCATGGGGCTGCCGATCGAGCCATTGGCCTTGCTGATCGCGGTCGAAGTGCTGCCCGACATCGTCCGCACGGTCGGCAACGTCAGTATGGACGTCGCGGCAAGCTCGACCGCTGCGCGCGTCAGCGGTTTCCGGGCGGAGGAAGCGACGAGCGAACAGGACCAGCTGCTGGCGGGCGGGGAGTAACGTCCAAGAGATTATTCGTCATTGCGAGCGCAGCGAAGCACTCCAGCTACAGTGTCTGGATTGCTTCGTCGCTGACGCTCCTCGCAATGGCGGTCGTGCTAAGCCCTATTGCCGCGGCGTATAGGCGTGCGGGAGGGCGCCCTCGGTCGGGGTGCGGTAGCGGTCGCGCAAGCGCGTCTGGCGGTTCTCCAGGCTCTGCTGGACGCCGTCGATCCACACCGCCTCGACTCCGGTCGACAGCTCGAGCGGGTCGCCGTCCCAGATCACCACGTCGGCGCGGCGGCCGGGGCGAAGCGAGCCGATCTCGCCGCCCAGGCCCATCGCTTCGGCCGGGCGCGCGCTGATCGCGGCGAACGCCTCGGCCCAGCTCAGGCCGGTGGCGCCGGGGATGCGGTTCAGGGCGACGAGGTTGCCGGCATATTGCGGCATGAGCCGGATCTGGCGGGTCTCGTCGTCATTGATGTGGCCGATGCCAACGGTGACTCCGGCGGCGCGCAGGCGGCCGACGTTCGACTGGGTCGCGGCGAGCTGCTCGAACGAGGCGGGCAAATCGTTGAGCGCGTTGGCGATGACCGGCACGCCGGCGGCGCGGATGTCGTCCGCCACGCGCCAGCCCTCGGTCGCGCCGACCAGCACGATGCGCAGGTTGGGGAATTCGCGCTTCAGCGCCAGCGTCTGGAGGATGTCGCTGGCACGCTCGACATGGACGAGCAAGGCCTGCTGGCCGCGCACCACCGGCACGAGAGCGGCGGCGTCGAAACGGGTCAGAAGGACGTCGCTGGCGCGCTCGCGGGTCGGCTCGAACATGCGGAAGTCGGGCTGGTCCTCGAGCATCGGCTGCTCAGCCGAAGCGTCGGGCTGCCGCCTGCCGGTGCCTCCGGGGATGGTGACCCGGAGCTGGCCGGCCTCGCGCAGCGCATTGCGGAGCAGCGCGTGGGCCGAGGCGCGGCTGCCGCCGGCGCGCTGGCCGCCGGTCTCGCCGAGCTCGACATATTGGAAGGCGCGGCGGCGCATGATCGGGTCCATGTCGGAGCCAAGGTCGATGACCGCGCCCTGGCCACCGAACATGCTGGACGACGCCTGCGGCGCGACCACCGCGCGGGTGACTCCCGCGGCACGGTTGACGGCGATCGCCGAGGCCTGGGGATTGACCGCCGGGGCGACGTCGATCGCCGCGCTGAACGGGCTGCTGTTGGCGCCGGTGTCGTTGCTGGCGCTGGCGGCGTCGACCTCGGCAAGGCCGATCCGCGAGAAGCCGGAGACCAGGCCGGGGGTGACCCAGCGGCCGTTGGCGTCGACAACCTGGGCGTCGGCCGGGACCGACACGCCCGCGCCGGCCGCGACGACTCGGCCGTTGCGGATGACGACGGTGCCGCCGTCGATCGGCTCGCTGCCGTCGCCGATGACGACTCGGCCGTTGGTGATGGCGATGGTCTGGGCGAGCGCGGGCGCCGTGCCGACGAGAAGCGCGCCGGCGGCAGCGGCCGCCTTGAGCAGGGTCAGGGCCCTCATTTCGTGTCCCCTTCGCCGGGCTGGCCAAGTTCGAAGTCGGAGACCGGCCGGAGTTGCGGGTTGTTCATGTCGTAAAGCAGCGCTCCGTCGATCCACACCTGCTGCGGGCGGGTGTAGACGCTGAACGGATGGCCATTCCACAACACGACGTCGGCGCGCTTGCCAACGCGGAGCGAACCGGTCTGGTCGGCGATCCCGAGCGCGGTGGCCGGGTTGATCGCGAGCCAGCGCCAGGCGGTCTCGTCGCTGATCTGGATGCCCATCCGGCGGCCGTCGGCGAGCGTCTTGGCCGCTTCCTGGTTCAGCCGCTGGATGCCGTTGGCGTCGTCGGAATGGATGATCGCGCAGGCGCCGGCATTGTGGATCAGCGGCGCATTCTCGTTGACCGCGTCATAGGCTTCCATCTTGAAGCCCCACCAGTCCGCCCACACGGAAGCGCAGGTGCCGCGCTCGCGCAGCAGATCGGCGATCTTGTAGGCCTCGACCGCGTGGTGGAAGCTGGCGATGCGGAAGCCGAACTCCTGGGCCATGTCGAGCATGATCGCCATCTCGTCGGCGCGGTAGCAGTGGTTCTGGACGAGGACGTCGCCGTTCAGCACCTCGACCAATGTCTCGAGCGCCAGGTCGCGCGGCGTATTGGGATCGCGGCCAACGCGGTCGCGATACTCGACCGCGCGCTGCCAGGTCTGGCGCATCAGAGCGACGTTGGCCATGCGCGAGCCGGGCATCTGGTTGCGGTTGCCATAGACCCGCTTCGGGTTCTCGCCGCACGCCATTTTGAGGCTGCGCGGAGCGCCCGGGAAACGCATCTGCTGGTAAGTGCGCGCCGATACGTTGCGCAACGTCACGCCGCGACCGCCGAACAGGTTGGCGGAGCCGGGCAGGACGTGCAGCGTGGTGATGCCGCCATTGGCAAGCGCCCGGCTGAAGCCGGGATCCTGCGGCCAGATGCTGTGCTCGGCCCAGACTTCCGGACGGACCGGGCCGGTCACTTCGTTGCCGTCCGAATGCGCCTCGACGCCGGGGCTCGGATAGTTGCCGAGGTGGCTGTGGATGTCGATGACGCCCGGAGTCACCCAGCGGCCATTGCCGTCGATCCGAGTCGCGCCCTCGGGAATCGCGGTGTCGGCGCCGCCGACCGCGAGGATTCGGCCCTCGGCGAGGACGATGGTGCCGTTGTCGATTCGGCCGCCCTCACCGTCGAAGATGGTGGCGTTGGTGATCGCGGTGACGACGCCAGGATAGGCGCGGTAGGTCGACGGATAGGGATCCGCGGCCCGCGGCGACGAAGGCTGCTGCGCCTGCGCGGACTGCGCCGACTGCTGCTGCCCCCCGGCCGTGGCGCACCCTGCGAGCAACGCAGTGGCCGCCACGGCCAGCAGCAATGACTTCATCAGGCGGGATCCTTTCCGAGCTTGGTCTCACGGTGCGGGTAGAGACCGGCGTCCTGGCCATGATCGCCGCCGACTTCCTTGTAGCCGGCGAGCTCCTCGGCATCGCTCAGCGTGTCGAGGTGCATCAGCTTCCTGATGAACGGCGACACCGCGATGACCGCAACACCGACGCCGATCGCGACCCATCCGACGGTGCTGTAGACGTCAAGCACGACTTCCTTGCCCGCGCCTTCGCCGGAGGCCGCTTCCGAACCGGTCGCCGCCGCGATCAGGCCGGCGGCGAAATTGCCGGTCGCCGAGGCGAAGAACCAGGTGCCCATGATCAGCGACGCCATGTGCGCCGGAGCCAGACGATTCATCGCGCTGAGACCCACCGGCGACAGGCAGAGCTCACCAGTCGTGTGCAGCAGGTAGATAAGGAAGATGAAGATGACCGGGGTCAGATTCTCCATACCCGCGGCCTGGCTGCCCCACACGAGGACGAGGAAGCCGAGGCCGAGCTGGAGCAGGCCGAGGCCGAACTTGGCCGGAGCCGACGGCTCCATCCCACGCCGTCCGAGCCAGATCCAGAGACCCGCAAACAGCGGCGCCAAAAGCACGATGTAGATGGCGTTGATAGACTGGAACATGGAGGCCGGCACGTCCCAGCCCAACATGGTGCGGTCGACCGAGCGGTCGGTGAACAGGTTGAGCGACGAGCCAGCCTGCTCGAACAAGGCCCAGAACAGGATCGACCCGAGGATCAGGAACATCGCCGCGAAGATGCGGTCGCGATCCTCACGATCGAGCTTCACCACCGCGGTCATGATCACATAGCCGACCAGGATGATGCCGGCGACCAGCAGCAGCCAGCCGATGACTTCCTGATACTGGATGAGCTGCCAGATGCCGACGACGGCAGCGACGCCGACCAGATAGATCAGCCATTCCAGCTTGATGCCGGCGACCGACCTGGTGAGCGCGACCGGATCCGGCGCCTCGCCGCGGCCCATGAGGAGCGGCTTGCCCCAGACGAACACGACGAGGCCGAGGAGCATGCCGACGCCGGCGGCGCCGAAGCCGTAGGACCAGCCATAGGTCTGGCCGAGATAGCCGCACAGCAGCGAACCGATCGCGGCACCCAGGTTAATGCCCATGTAGAAGATGGTGTAGGCGCCGTCGCGGCGGACGTCGGTGCGCGGATAGAGCTGGCCGACGATGACCGAGATGTTGGCCTTGAGGAAGCCCGAGCCGACGATGATGAAGCTTAGCGCCAGCCAGAACAGGCTGAGCGAAGCGGCATCCTGCCCCCCGCTTCCTTCGAAGCCCATCAGGAAGTGGCCGAAGGTCAGCAATACGGCGCCGAACAGCACCGCCTTTCGCTGCCCGATATAGCGGTCGGCGAGATAGCCGCCGAGCACCGGGGTGATGTACACGAGCGCGGTATAGGCGCCGTAGATGACGCCCGAGCGCTCGTCCGAGAACAGCCAGTGCTGGGTGAGGTAGAAAATCAGCAGGGCGCGCATGCCGTAGTAGGAGAAGCGCTCCCACATCTCGGCGAAGAACAGCACGAACAGGCCGCGCGGGTGACCGAGGATGGTCCGTTGTTCCTCGGCTGCATATTGTGGGTTGGTCGCCATGGGGCTGGCCTCCTCAATCCTATCACAGGCCGCTTCCCGCGGCATTCAGGCGGCGCACACTAGTGCGAGAATCAGCCTTGCCAAGCAGGATTGTTGCAGGGCGGGGTGCCTGATAGGCGGACGACCCATGCTCAACGACCGCTCCACCCCCCTGTCCCTTCTCGAGACCCGTCGATCCGGAAGACCTCGCGACCTGGTCGAGCCGGGGCCGAACCCCGAAGAGCTGGCGCGAATCCTGGGGATCGCCGCGCGCACGCCGGATCATGGCAAGCTCCATCCGTGGCGCTTCGTCCATGTCGCGCGGGAGCGGCGCGCCGCCTTTTCCGACCTGCTCTTCGCGGCCTACCGCGCCGAGCAGGGCGAGCCGAGCGAGGCCACCGCGGAAGCGATCGCCCGCCTCGCCTCCCAGGCGCCCGAGCTGGTGGTGGTGCTGTTCAGCCCGAAGGAAAGCGCGAAGATCCCGCTGTGGGAGCAGCAACTGTCGTGCGGCGCGGCGGCGATGAACCTGGAGCATGCCGCCCACGCGCTCGGCTATGCCGCCGGCTGGATCACCGGCTGGCCGGCTTATTCGGAGCAGATCCGCGATGCCTTCGGCGGCGACTCGGAAAAGATCGCCGGGTTCATTTACATCGGGACGCCCGGAATGCCGCTCGAGGAACGGGCCCGGCCCGAGCCGGACGAGGTCATTTCGCGCTGGTGACCCATCTATGGGCGATTAATCTGGCGTTCAGCAAAGAAGACGCTTGACCTTGCCCGGTGTGTTAGTACAGCATCACGCCATGAGCGAAGAACGGCCCGTCTATCTGCGGCTGCGGGACCGCATTGCCGCAATGATCCTCGACGGGACGGTTGGCGACGGCGATCCGCTCCCTTCCGTGCGGAGCCTCGCGGCCGAATGCGGCGCCAACCCGCTCACCGTCGCCAAGGCTTATCAGACCTTCCAGGAGGAAGGGCTGGTCGTGGTCCGGCGCGGAGTCGGCATGTTCGTCGCGATCGGCGCCGCCGACAAGCTGCGCACCAACGAGCGCGACACTTTCCTCAAGGAGCGCTGGCCGGAGATCTGTGCGCACATGCGCCGGCTCGGGCTACAGCCCGAAGACCTCGTCGAGCGCGCGCTCGCCTAAACCCAAGCTGCTGCCTTGCCCCCGGTGGCGCGGCATCGCATGATGACCGCGTCCAGTCAGTTCGTCCGGGGGGATGAATGCGCCTGCACCTGCCTATCGCGACCGGACTGCTGCCGCTGGCCCTGCTCGGCGGCTGCGCGACTCACCATGCCGGGCCCGAGCCGGTCGAAGGCCTCGTCTACGATTGCCGGGCGCCGGACGGCGCCAACGCCGGCCTGGCGCGAATCCTGTTCAACGGCCAAGGCTATCAGCCGGCCGGCAGCGTGATCGTGGCGGGCACGGCGCCGGCGCCGCGATCGACCGCAACCTTGTGGTTCGCGAACCGCGAGCATGCGCTGAAGGCCGGGTGGACCTATCTCGGCATGCGCTACCATTCGGTCGCGCCCGAGCAAGGCCGCACCGTCATCTGGGCGGCCGACGGCGAGGAGGCGCGGATCCTGTCGGCGGCGGAGGAGCAAGGCGACGAGACCGAGCTCGCCAGCTGCACGCGCCGCCGCCACGTCGACGGCGCGCAGACGCAGGAAGCCCATGGCGGCGCGGAAGACACGCATCGTCGCTGACCGCCGCACCTTGCCCTCGACTCGGCACCTTAACCATTGACGCGGCGGCGATTTCCTGTCTCTGACCGATAGGGACGCGCGCCTTGAATCGGTGAATTCGGCGCGGCGGGGTTGGGCAAGGTTTTAATGATCAAGGACAGTCTGGTTTCACTGCGCACGATCGTGGGCACCGCGGTACTTGTTTCCGGGGCTTTCGCGACCGCGACCGCGACCGCGACCGCTCAGGAAGGCAACGTGTCGATCGGCGCGCCGCAGCTGCGCGATTTCCAGATCGAGCCCAAGCAGCGCATCGTCACCCAACCGGCCCAGCCTGCGCAGCCGGCGCCGATGCGGACGCAGCCGGCCGAACGGCCGACCGCCACGACGGCGGCTCCGACGCAGCCGACCCAGCAGCGCCCTGCCCCGGCGACTCGGATCGACCCGTCGCGAAGCGCGCCCGCGCCGGTGTCGACCGCCGCACCGACGGCTGCGACCCCGCCCGCCATGACCTCGCCAGCCGGCGACGGGAGCGCCGCGCCTGCGAGATCGGAAG
>NZ_JAANPA010000030.1 GCF_011320075.1 Sphingosinicella sp. YJ22
TCCCGCGCAGGAACGCGGCGAGCGCCGCGAGCGCCCGCGTCACGAGCAGCGCCCCCATGGCGAGCGGCGCCCGCGCCGCAACGGCGGCAGCGGCCCCAACCACCGCACCGCCAATGGCGGCGTGCGCAAGGGCGAGGTCGGCCGCCACAGCGGCCGCGTCCGCCGTTCGAGCGAGGCCCGCGTCTAAAACGGCCGTCCGAAGCTAAAATCCCGGCGAGGTCTTGGCTTTACGAAGCCCAAGACCTCGGCGCCTTCCTGTGCTAGGATCCAAGTCGATCCGCCCGCGCGCCTGAGTCCGCGGGAGATCAGGCGGCGTCGGGGGAAGGCGGCATGCTTGGATCGACTGCGCTCGAAGTCGCGATTTCGGTCGTTTTCCTGTTCATCGTCATGAGCATCGTCGCCTCGGCGGTGCAGGAATTCATCGAGAGCTTCCTCCAGCACCGCGCAATCCATCTCGAGCGCGGCATCCGCGAACTGCTCGGCGACGAGAGCGGCCACGAGGCCGCCAAGATCTACAACCACCCGCTGGTCGCGGCCCTGTTCCGCGGCGAATATGTGCCCGGCCAAATTCGCGGCGCCGGCAAGCAGCAGCGCGGGCGCCAGCGCTGGGGCCTGATGCCGCTTCGCACCCATCTCCCCAATTACATCCCGCGGCGCAATTTCGCCGTCGCGGTGCTCGATCTCTCGCTTCCCGCCGAACGGCGCGCCGGCCTTCCCGCCGATCAGGTCATGAAAGGGGTGCGAGCCGGCGCTGCGCAGCTCCCCCCGCGCCTGCGCAGCGCCGTGCTCGCGGCGGTCGACCAGGCCCAGGGCGATTGCGAGCAGACCCGACGCAATCTCGAGGACTGGTACGACAGCGCGATGGACCGGGTCGCCGGTTGGTACAAAAAGCGCACCCAGCGCATCTTGTTCGCGATCGGCCTCGCACTCGCCATCGCCCTCAACATCGACACGATCACCATCGCCAAGCATCTCTATGTCGATGAATCGGTGCGCTCGGCGATCGTCGCCGAGGCCGAGGCGACCGCCCAGCGCGTCGGCGGCAGCGAGGCGACCGACAGCGCCCTGCTCGCCGCGCTCGGCTGCGCGGGGGCGGGAGAAGCGGCGCCGGCGGGCGGGGCGAAGCGCCAGGCGAGCTGCGCCCAGCAGCGCCTCGAGGACCTCAATTTCCCGATGGGCTGGGAAGAGCATCCGCTGCGCGACATCGACTATTCGGCCGGCTGGGGGCTCGCCTTCCCGATCCTGCTCAACTCGTTGTTCGGCTGGCTGCTCACCGCCGTCGCGGTTACCTTCGGCGCGCCTTTCTGGTTCGACACGCTGAACAAGATCATGGTCATCCGCTCGACCGTGAAGCCGCGCGAGAAGAGCCCCGAGGAATTTTCCGAGGACCGCCAACGCCCAAGCCTTGCCGGAGACCGGCGCGACTAGGCGAGAGGTCAGGCTCCGAACACCGCCTTGACATGCTCGCGGTAGATACGCGTCTGGCGGCCCATCAGATATTTGTCGTCGAGCGCCTTGGACAGAACGATGGCGCCCTCCACGATCACCGTCAGCATGTCGGCGAGCGCCTCGAGGTCCGCCTCGCTTCGCGGCGGGTAGCGCTCGGCGATCTCCTCGATCCAGCTCGCGAAGCGGCGGCGCAGCGCCATCACGCTGTCGCGGTTCATCTGCAGCACCACCCGGTCGAACAAGGCGGCCTGGTAGGTGATCGTCGCGATCAGGCAGCCGGGATGAAGCTCCGGCATATCGTCCATCGCCTCGGCATAGAGGTTGAGGAACAGGAGGAAGCTCTGGAGCGGGTCGTCGCACAGCGACCGCGCCCGCTCGGTCAGCCCGTCGATCAGCTCGTTGTCCTCGCTGATGAAGCGGTGGAGGAGCTGCCGCGCGAGGTCGTTCTTGTCGCGGAAATGGTAGAAGAAGCCGCTCTTGGTGATCCCGGCCGCCTCGACCAGTTCCTCGATCGAGGTCGCAGCGAAGCCTTTGTGGACGATCGAGTCATAGGCGATGTCGAGGATTCGCTGGCGCGTGCGCTCGCCCTTGGTCAGGACCTCGGGGTCAAGCTGTACCGATGGTGCAGTTTTCTCGCCGACTCTCTCGGGCATTGCCGCCTGAGCCTTTCGAAGACCGCGCCAAGTTACCACGCAGGCGCGCTTTTCCCTAGCATCTGATAAAAGACCGCGCGCTCGCTAGAGGCGCCGCCGCCTCTGCCCGTATCTCCGGCTCACCTGCTGTCGGGGATTTTGAGGGAGAGATGCAGTGTTGGGATTGTACCATTTCATCGCGTTCGGCCTGTTCGCCGCCTTCGTCGCGGCGGACCTGATCGTCCGCGCACGGGCCTTCCCGGAGGTGGCCTTGTGGCCATTGAAGGGGCTGGCCTTCTTCGCGCTCTACTTCACGGTCGCGACCTTCGCGCCGCTGATGTGGGACGGCTGGCTCGGCGAGCATCGTCTCGTCGACGCCACCGCCCTGCCGTTCTGGCTCCAGGTTGCCGGCGGCTTCGTCGCGCTCGAGTTCGGAATCTATATCTGGCACCGGACGATGCACAATGCGCCGTTCCTGTGGCGCTGGTTCCACCAGATGCACCACAGCGCCGAGCGCATCGACATCTGGGGCGCCTTCTACTTCCACCCGTTCGACATGATCGGCTGGTCGCTGCTCGGAAGCCTTGCGCTCGTGCTTGGCTTCGGGATCAGCGCCGAGGCGGCGATCTGGATCAACGTCGCGGCGACCTTCCTGTCGATGTTCACCCATGCGAACATCAAGACGCCGCGCTGGCTCGGCTACATCGTCGCGCGCCCGGAAAGCCATGCGCTCCACCACGAGCGCGGGGTCCACGGCCGCAATTATGCCGACGTGCCCTGGTTCGACATGATCTTCGGCACGTTCGAAAATCCGCGCAGCTTCGACGGCGAGGTCGGCTTCTACGACGGCGGCTCGAAGCGCCTCGGCGCGATGCTTGCGGGGAGGGTGATCGCATGATCCGGTCGCTGCTTCCCGCATTCGCCCTTGCCGCAACGCTCGGCATGGTCAGCGCCGCCGGCATTTCCTACGCCTCCGCCGCGCCGCCGCGGCCGGCGGGTTCGTGGGCGCCGATTGGGCTGAGCCTGGGTGGAGCCGAGATCGCCGCGGCCCAGCCGGAGCAGGCCCGCCCCGCCCCGGTCGACCAGGCCGGCTGGGCGGCGCGCAAGCAGCGGGTGCGGCTGCCCAACGGGATCGAGCTCGCTTATGTCGAGCTCGGCAACCCCGCAGGGCGGCCGGTCCTGCTCCTCCACGGCTACACCGACACCAGCCGCGTCTGGTCGATCGTCGCGCCCTGGCTCGCCGACTACCGGCTGCTAATCCCCGACCAGCGCGGCCACGGCGCCTCGTCGGCGCCGGACTGCTGTTATGCGATGTCCGAATTCGCCAACGACGCGCGCCTGTTCCTCGACGCGCTTGGCATCGAACGCACCGCCATCGTCGGCTCGTCGATGGGCTCGATGGTGGCGCAGGTCTTCGCCGCCGAATATCCCGGCCGGGTCGACCGCATCGCCCTGGCCGGCTCGACCGCGCTCGTTCCGGTTCGCCGCGGCGACGCCTTCTGGACCTCGATCATGGCCTTGCGCGATCCGATTGCGTCCAACGCGGACTTCCTTCGCGAGTTCAGCCCGGGCGCGAGCCCGACTCCGGTCGACGCGACCTTCGTGCGCTATTTCGACCGCGAAATGGCGGCCGTGCCGTTCCACGTCTGGCGCGCCGTCCCGCGCCAATTGCTCGACGTGCCGATCGGCCGCTACGCCCCGGACATCGGCGCCGACGTGCTCATCCTGTCGGGTGGCCGCGACCCGATCTTCCCGGCGGAGCACCACCGCGCATTGGTGCAGGCCTATCCGCGCGCGGAGGCGCATGTGTTCGCCGACCTCGGGCACAATCTGGTCGTGGAGCGGCCACACGAGGTTGGCCCAGTGCTCGCGGCTTTCCTGCGCCGCCCGCTCGCAATCAGATGAAGCTCGCCTGGCGGCGTGTTTCCTCCCGGCCAGCACGCTTGAAGGTCAGAAGCGATCAGCTTTCGCCGCCAAGCCGGCCAGCGTCTACACGGACGAAAGGAACGGCTTGCTGGGCGCGTAGAAATATTCCCCGCCCTTCAGTGTCACCGCCGAGTCGAAGTCGAACTCGACCGTGCCGCCGTTGGGGTTGTTCCAATATCTGGGCCAGTGCTGCGCCTCGTCCTCGTCCTGGCCGATCAACGGATCGTCGCCCGTGTTGCGCTGGAAGAACGGAATCAGGCCGGAGGGAAACTCGTTGTTGTCGATCCATACGCGTTGAATGAACTCGAATTGGTCCTCGATGTTTGATTGGAAACACATGAACACGAGGCCGCGCGGACCGGCTTCCTGTGAGTCATATTCGTCCGGGTCGCATTTGATGTCGGGATGCGGCTTGCCATAGGGAATGCCGCGGCGCGCGATCCGCCGCGCCGCCTCTTCCTGAAGCGTGGTCTGCGGGGTCGTCCCGCGCGGGTTCGCCTTGCGGATGTGGGCGTGCATCGGGCATTTGAGGCCCTTCTTGTCGCTGCTGTGCATGAAGTGGTTTTCCACCTCCAGGCCGATGCTCGGCACCTGGCCCGCCGTCAGCGGCGTTCCATCCACGAAGCGTCCGACGACATAGGCGCCGGCCAGGTACGGAGGGATGTCGACCTCATCGGCGAGCGCCGCCACCCGTTGGTGGAACAAGTCATAGTCCTGCTCCAGCTTGCGGTAGACGAAGAAGCTTCCATAGGCGTCCGGCGCGGTCGCGAACGGATCGGCCGTGAGGATGAGATCGAGGCTCGCCGCCGGGTCCCAATCGCCCGCCTGCGGCGGCACCCGGCCCTGGTCCTTGTCATAATCCTCGAGATCCTTGCGGGTGAACAGCGGCTGGCTGATGCCGTCGAAATAGCCGAAATGCTCGATCGGCTCGAACCGGCCGGGCTGTCCGGGAATCGGCCGGCGCAGGACCCGGCCGTCCTGGACGTGGGTGATCGTGCCGATCCCGGCCAGCTCTTCCCTATGCTGCTCGACCTTGTTCAGCAGGCGCGACAGGTCGCCATCCACTTCGTCGTCTGCGAGCGTGAGCAGGGCGTGGATCACTCCCTGGAAACCCGCCTCCCATTGCGCGGGTGCCGGGTCGCGATTGCGCAGCTTGAGGTGGACTCCCAGCGCGAGCTCGGGGCCGATGAACTTGTCGCGGTTCTTCATGCCTTTCAGGAAGGCCGTGCTGGGCAGGCGCTTGGGATCGAGACCGAGATAGGTGTAGCCGGCGGCGGACAGGAAGAAACCCGTCACGAGGCCGCCGTCGAAGGTGGTCCCCGCTCCTTTCGCTTCGGCCCGTTGCTCGCTCTGCCGCCGCTGATCGCCCGCCGAGGTCACGTCGGGCGCCACCTTCGTCCTGATCCAGGCCCGAACCGCTGCGCGGTCGCCGGTGAAGCGGATGAAAAGGTGGCGCGCGTGGTTACGCCCGTGCGATGCCAATATGTTGGCTTGCAGATTGTCGAGCATCGCCGGGTAGTCGCCACTGCCCAAGTCGACTTGCCGAGCGGACACTTTGAGATTGATGGCCATGGCGGTTCCTTCCCGTTGAGGAGGGCCGGCCTAGCCGTCGATGATCTGCGTATCGGCCGCTGAGGGCGCGTTGCGGGCTCGCCGAGGGTGCCGTCGCGGTGGATTCGGCCGGCGGACGACCCGCAGCGGCCCGGAATCCAGCGCGGCTTTTCGCTCGGCGGCGGACAGGCATGCTCCCCCCTCCACCTGCCATAGTCTTCGCAACGCGGGAAAACTGTCGCTCGAATGACTCCGCAACGGTGCCGCTCCGGCTTGTCTTTGGGGCAGCGGGTACCCACTTGAGCCGTCTCGCGTTGACCCCCGGCGCGTCCCCCATTAGACAAGAACATAGCTGGAACAGGTCGGTCGTCCGATGCTCACTCATATTTCGGTCCGCGGCGCCCGCGAGCACAATCTCAAGGGCGTCGACGTCGACATCCCGCGCGACACGCTGACGGTCATCACCGGCCTCAGCGGCTCGGGCAAATCCAGCCTCGCCTTCGACACCATCTATGCTGAGGGGCAGCGCCGCTACGTCGAGTCCCTGAGCGCCTATGCGCGCCAGTTCCTCGAGATGATGCAGAAGCCCGACGTCGACCATATCGAGGGCCTGTCGCCGGCCATCTCGATCGAGCAGAAGACGACGAGCCGCAACCCGCGCTCCACCGTCGCGACGGTCACCGAGATCTACGATTACATGCGCCTGCTGTGGGCGCGCGTCGGCGTTCCCTATTCGCCGGTCACCGGCGAGCCGATCAGCGCCCAGACGGTCAGCCAGATGGTCGACCGCGTCATGCAGCTCCCCGAGGGCACCCGCCTCTATCTGCTCGCGCCGGTCGTCCGCGGCCGCAAGGGCGAGTATCGCAAGGAGCTGGCGCAGTGGCAGAAGGACGGCTTTACCCGAGTGCGCGTCGACGGCGTCTTCTACGACATCGAGGAGGCGCCGGCCCTCGACAAGAAATACAAGCATGACATCGAGGTGGTGGTCGACCGGATCGTGGTTCGGGAGGGGATCGAGACCCGGTTGGCGGACAGCCTCGAGACGGCGCTGAAGCTCGCCGAGGGGCTGGTCTATCTCGACCCCGCGGACCCGCCCGCGCCGCCCGAGCAGGAGGGCGCCGAGCGCACCGGGGTCGCCGCGGCGCTGGAGCAGGCCGCCGAGCGCCAGGTGCTCGCCACCAACGCGCCCGCGGGCCGGATCACCTTCAGCGAGAAATTCGCCTGCCCGGTCAGCGGCTTCACCATCGCCGAGATCGAGCCGCGGCTGTTCTCGTTCAACGCGCCGCAGGGCGCCTGCCCGGCCTGCGACGGCCTCGGCGAGAAGCTGCTGTTCGATCCCGAGCTGGTCGTCCCCAACGAGAATCTGACGCTCAAGAAGGGCGCAATCGTCCCTTGGGCCAAGTCCAACCCGCCCAGCCCCTATTACATGCAGGTGCTGGCCAGCCTCGCCCGCGCCTACGGCTTCAGCCTCGACACGCCGTGGAAGGACCTCAGCGAGGAGCAGCAGCGGGTCATCCTCTACGGCACCGACGGCAAGCCGGTCACTCTGACCTTCATCGACGGCCGCAAATCCTATGACGTCAAGAAGCCGTTCGAGGGCGTCATCGGCAATTTGAACCGCCGAATGCTCCAGACCGAGAGTGCCTGGATGCGCGAGGAATTGAGCAAGTACCAGTCCGCGGCCCCCTGCGAGACCTGCGGCGGCGCCCGCCTCCGCCCCGAGCCGCTCGCGGTCAAGATCGCCGGCGAGGACATCTCCATGTCCACCCGCCGCTCGGTCCGCCACGCGCTCGACTGGTTCTCGACGCTCGAGGAGAAGCTGAACCCGCAGCAGCAGGAGATCGCCCGCGCGATCCTCAAGGAGATCAACGAGCGGCTCGGCTTCCTCAACAATGTCGGCCTCGATTATCTCAACCTCGACCGCACCTCCGGCACCCTGTCCGGCGGCGAGAGCCAGCGAATCCGCCTCGCCTCGCAGATCGGCTCAGGCCTCTCGGGCGTCCTCTACGTCCTCGACGAGCCGTCGATCGGCCTCCACCAGAAGGACAATGACCGCCTGCTGGTGACGCTGAAGCGCCTCCGCGACCTCGGCAACACCGTGCTCGTCGTCGAGCATGACGAGGATTCGATCCGAACCGCCGACTATGTCATCGACATGGGCCCCGGCGCCGGCGCCCATGGCGGCGAGATCGTCGCCCAGGGCAGCCTCGCCGACGTGCTCGCCAACGAGAACAGCCTCACCGCCGACTATCTCGCCGGCCGCCGCTCGGTCCCGCTCCCGGCCCAGCGCCGCAAGGGCAACGGCAAGAAGCTCACCCTCAAGGGCGCCCGCGCCAACAATTTGAAGGACGTCACCGCCTCGATCCCGCTCGGCACTTTTACGTGCATCACCGGCGTGTCGGGCTCGGGCAAGTCGAGCTTCACCATCGACACCCTCTATGCCGGCGCCGCGCGCCACCTGAACGGCGCCCGCATCGTCGCCGGCCCCCACGACAAGATCGAGGGGCTGCAATATCTCGACAAGGTCATCGACATCGACCAGTCGCCGATCGGCCGCACCCCGCGCTCCAACCCCGCGACTTACACGGGCGCCTTCACCCAGATCCGCGACTGGTTCGCCGGCCTGCCCGAGGCGCAGGCGCGCGGCTACAAGCCCGGCCGTTTCTCGTTCAACGTCAAGGGCGGCCGCTGCGAGGCGTGCACCGGCGACGGCCTCATCAAGATCGAGATGCACTTCCTCCCCGACGTCTACGTCACCTGCGACGTCTGCCACGGCGCCCGCTACAACCGCGAGACGCTGGAGGTGAAGTTCAAGGGCAAGAGCATCGCCGACGTTCTCGACATGACGGTCGAGGACGCCGCCGAGTTCTTCAAGGCCGTCCCGCCGATCCGCGACAAGATGCGCATGCTGGAGGAGGTCGGCCTCGGCTACGTCCATGTCGGCCAGCAGGCGACGACCCTGAGCGGCGGCGAGGCCCAGCGCGTCAAGCTCGCCAAGGAGCTGTCGCGCCGCGCCACGGGCCAGACCCTCTACATCCTCGACGAGCCCACCACGGGCTTGCACTTCGAGGACGTCCGCAAGCTCCTCGAGGTCCTCCACGCGCTGGTCGAGCAGGGCAACACGGTGGTGGTGATCGAGCACAACCTCGAAGTCATCAAGACCGCCGACTGGATCATCGATCTTGGGCCGGAGGGCGGCGACAAGGGCGGCGAGATCGTCGCGGAGGGAACGCCCGAACAAGTCTCACGAGAGCCGCGCTCGTACACGGGCCATTACCTGGCGCCACTCCTCCAAGGGAAGGCACTCCCAGTCGTGTCAGAGCCCAAGGTCAAAGCCCGGCGCTCGTCGATGCGCCACCGAGAGGCCGCTGAATAGGCCTTGACCGCCGCCTTCTAGATTGCGCTGCCGACTACCCCCTGTTCGAGCCAAAGAGAGAGCCCACGTGTTTGGCGAAATCATCGGTTGATTCGAGGCGCCTCTCCACGGCCGCCTGCGCCTTCTTCAGGCTTACTAGGAGATTATCCAATATTGCTGGAAACCCCGTCCTAAATATGTAACTTTCATTGAGGCTATTCAGACTAAATACGTGGCGACCAGTGAATACTGGGACCCCTTCGTCGTCGTCCTCTTCTTCTTCGATTCTAATATCGGCTAACAATTCTGCTGGAGCGGTCGCTGGATCAGCATCAAGGTAAATGTTAACCTCCCGCACCATCCGCTTCCGCTCCCGCTCGTCCGCATAGGCCCAGCGCGTCGCGTTCACCCCCTTCGGGCAGGGCGGGACTCCGCCCGGGCCCTCGGGCGGGGGCTCTGGTCGCTGGGGCGGGCGCCGGTCAGCCAGCGCGGCATCTCCCTCCCGCTGAGGCACAGGAACGGTGGAGCCGGGGTCGTCACCGCCACCAACTTTTGCAAGCTCCGCAGTGACTTCAATGCGGACCCATCTCCGCTTGAGGCGTTGCGCTCACTCCGGCCAGAATACCGGTCCCAATCCGAAGAGGGGGTCTTCATGAAAACGAGGTCGGGGACGGAGAATATCAGCGAGTATCCAAATGGCGACTGGTGGACGGGTTCGGGGTCGCGCGAGCGCACCAAGCACGTCGATTTCAAACCACCGTTCAGGGAACCGCCAGCTGTCATGGCCGCGCTCTCGCTGCTCGACGTGTCGAAGCGTGATAACGTTCGGATCAACGTGGAGGCCAGGAACGTCACCAAGAGCAGCTTTGACCTTCACATTTCCACCTGGGGCGGCACAGGCATCGCGAGCGTGACTGCCTCGTGGATCGCCGTGGGCGAGTAGCCGCTTCGGGCGAGGCGCGGCGGTTCTCATCCCCGCACCTCCCGCACCATCCGCTTGCGCTCCCGCTCGTCCGCATAGGCCCAGCGCGTCGCGTTCACCCCCTTCGGGCAGGGCGGGACTCCGCCCGGGCCTTCGGGCGGGGCTCGTGGTCGCTGGGGCGGGCGCCGGCCAGCCAGCCGGGCATGTCCAAGCCGCGCATCGGATCAGGGCGGCGGCGCACGGCGTCTGTTACCCACCCGCGCCCCGCCCCGGCCTACGGGCAGAAGCCCAGCCAGCGGCAGGTCGTCTCGAAGGCGCCGTCAATCATCTTGTAGGCGTGGTGGATCGGGTCGATCATCTTCGCGGCCTCGCGCCAGATCCGGTCCCACGCGCCCTTGCCAAGGGCCTCGTCCACGAACTCCGCCACATAGCCGCAGATATTGGCGTCGAAGAGCTTCTCGAACGCCTCCGCGGCGATCTTCGCCTCAGCCCCGTCCGGGGCCGGCACTCCGACCGCCGCGAGCCCGGCCTTCAGGCCGGCCCGGATCACCGCCTTGCAGCCGGTGCAGGGCAGCCTGTCGGCCATCTCGCGCATCTTCCGGCTGACCCAGCCGATGAAGACCCGGAACCGCGCGCGCGCCCGCGACTGGAGCCACACGGTCATGTCCGTGGCCCGGTCGGCGAGCCTTCCGCCGAACGCCCTGATCCGCCCGAACAGGGTGGTTGGCGGAACCCCGTCGGCCTCGACCCAGGAGTCGAAGTCCACCTTGTCGCCGTCGAGCTGCTCGATCAGGATGAGAACGGTGCGCGTGTCCCCGTCGCCGAACCGCGGCACGACGACGTCGATCTTTTGCTCGCCGTCCGCCTCGACTTCGATCTCGATCGTCGTGAACTGCATGGCCGCCCGACTCCCCCGCTCAAGGTCCTGCAGAAATGCGCGCCGATACTATCATCCCGGCGCGCCGGCGCACAGGAATCCTATGTCACTGAAAAATAGGATTTCGGCTGATCTATCCTCGCGATGGGGCGGCTCGCCGAAACCTCCGCGCCGTCGAAGCGGCGAACCATGAGCCCGGATTACGGTGACAGCGCACCAGGATTACAATCCCGGCGTCTGGCAGCCGAGAAAATCGGTTCTCGCCGCTTTCCTACAGATAACCAAATGGGTTATAGATCCCCGATGGGCGACGACTCAGGGACGGAATTGGAAGGGCGCGACTGGCTGCTCGAGTTTGCGCCGGTGCCGCGCAGGAACGTGCTCACGCGCGGCTGGACGGTGAAGAAGCAGCGCGGCTTCATCGCGGCGCTGCGCGAGAGCGGATCGGTGCGGATGGCGACCGAGGCCGTCGGCATGGGCTATGAGGGCGTCTACAAATTGCGCCACGCGCCGGGCGCGGAGGACTTCGCGCGGGCGTGGGACGAGGCGGTCGGGATCGGCGCCCGGCGGGTGCGCGACGTGTTCATCGACCAGAACATCCACGGCATTCCCGAGAAGGTGGTGATCGGCAAGGACGTCGTCGTCGAGCGGCGGCGCTTCAACCACCGGTCGATGATGTGGGTGCTCCAGCACCATCTGCCGGACCTCTATCCCGGCGGCGCGACGACGCATCGCCGCGGGTGGGGCTATGCCGCCCCGGAGGAGCCGCCGATCGAGGAGGTGCGCGAGGAGATATTGAAGCGGGTGGACGCGATCCAGCGCCACGAGATGCGGGCGATCGCCGCAGACCCGGCCAAACGGGCCGCCTGGGAGCTGCTTCACGGGCCGCGCGACTGGGGGCCGGACGGGGAGGGCTGACCGGGCCCGGGACGCGTCCCCCTGCCCCCCCCCCACCGCCGGTGCGCCTCGCAGCGGGCGGCGGGCGAACTTTCCTTGCGCATTCCTTCCCATCCGTCCAAGCCCGGCCGGCGGGAGAGGCGTGAATGAAGCATTATCGGGTGAACAAGCTGGACGAGCCCGGCGGGGCGGTCGTCAAGAAGCGGGACATCCTCGCCGCCGACACCAAGGACGCGATGGCGACGGCGAAGGCCGACGACGATTGCCCGGTGTGCGACGTGTGGCATGCCGGCAACAAGGTCGGCTCGATCAGCTGAACCGGCCGAAGCCGTGGAATAGCCCGGACCGATCCCGCCCGAGGCGCGTTGGGGGGTGCGGAAGGAACAGCTCATCCCCACCGAACCAGACCGAGCGGCGCGGCGAGACCGTCAGACGAAGGAAGCCGAGGAAAACCAGCGCCAGCTCCGCGCAAGCATCGCGACGAGCCAGCGCCTCGCCGGCGAGGCCGAGGCGATGATCAGGCGCCACCGCGACGAATGCAGGGCAGAGGAGGACTCGGCCGGCGCCGCGCAGGGCAACGGCCGGGGGCGCTAGACCCGGGCCGCGGCCAATGCGAGGCGGGCGCCGTGGCTGTCGTCGAGTCGCTGAAGCATGTCGGCGCGCGCGGTCCACGTCGCAGCGCTCTGCGCGAACTTGGCCCTGACGTTGGGGTTGGCGCTGGCCTCCGCCTGGACGGCGGACTCGCGCGCCTGGTCGCGGCAGCCCGCGGGCGTGTCGTGCGGCTGGCGGGCGCCCCTGCGGATGTAGGATCTGTCGCGAGGCTGCGGCGGTTGCGGCGACGGCGCCGCATCGGGCACGAAGGTGGCCGGACGGCCGTCGCCTGGGGATGGCACGAATTTCATGAAGGTCACCTCTTCGTCGCGGGCGAGAGCGCTTGGTCTCCCTGTCACTAGAGGCTCGCGGGCCGGTGTCCGGTGATGACTCCTATGTGGGGGGCGGCGGCGGGACTACAAGCGCGAGCGCCTTCGGGGCCCCTCCCTTCCCCCGTCGCCGACCTCCTGCTAGTGCGACCGCAACGGCGCCGGGGGACGCGCATCTGACCCGGCGTAGAGTTTCCACTTTGCGACGAGGACACCTCCGATGACCGCCACCGGCCAGGACAGCCTGAACACCCGCTCCACCCTGCAGGTCGGGAACAAGTCCTACGCTTATTATTCGCTGGCCAAGGCGGCCGAGAAGCTGGGCGACGTGTCGCGGCTGCCCTTCTCGATGAAGGTGCTGCTCGAGAATCTGCTTCGCTTCGAGGACGGCGACACCGTCACCCGCGACGACATCCAGGCGGTGGTCGACTGGCAGAAGACGCGCAGCTCGACCGCGGAGATCCAGTACCGGCCGGCGCGCGTGCTGATGCAGGACTTCACCGGCGTGCCCTGCGTCGTCGACCTCGCGGCGATGCGCGACGCGATCACGAAGCTCGGCGGCGACGCCAAGAAGATCAACCCGCAGGTGCCGGTCCACCTCGTCATCGACCATAGCGTGATGGTCGACGAGTTCGGAACGCCCAAGGCGTTCGAGAAGAATGTCGAGCTCGAATATCAGCGCAACATGGAGCGCTACGAGTTCCTGAAGTGGGGCCAGACCGCGTTCGACAATTTCAAGGTGGTGCCGCCGGGGACCGGCATCTGCCACCAGGTCAATCTCGAGAATATCGCGCGCGGCGTGTGGTCGTCGACCGAGGTCGCGTCGGCGGGCGCCGGGCGCCGCGGGGACGACGACCGGCGGAGCGACGACGAGTTCGTCGCCTTCGACCGCCGCACCGACCGCGACCGCCGGGACGGCGACGACGAGCGCCGCGGCGGCGATCGCGGGCCGGCCGAGATCGCCTATCCCGACACCTGCGTCGGCACCGACAGCCACACGACGATGGTCAACGGGCTGGGCGTGCTCGGCTGGGGCGTCGGCGGGATCGAGGCGGAGGCCGCGATGCTCGGCCAGCCGGTCTCCATGCTGATCCCCGAGGTGGTCGGCTTCCACCTGTCGGGCGCGCTCCGCGAGGGCATCACCGCGACCGACCTGGTGCTGACCGTCACCCAGATGCTGCGCAAGAAGGGCGTGGTCGGGCGGTTCGTCGAATTCTACGGCCCGGGCGTCGGCGCGCTGTCGCTCGCCGACCGCGCGACGATCGCCAACATGGCGCCGGAATATGGCGCCACCTGCGGCTTCTTCCCGATCGACGACAAGACGCTCGACTATATGCGCCTCACCGGGCGGAGCGACGAGCAGATCGCGCTGACCGAGGCCTATTCGAAGGCGCAGGGCCTGTGGCTCGATCCCAGCGTCGAGCCGGTGTTCACCGACACGCTGACCCTCGACATGGGCACGGTCGAGCCGAGCCTGGCGGGGCCGAAGCGGCCGCAGGACAAGGTCGTGCTCAGCCAGGTCGACGAGGAGTTCCGCACCAACTTCACCGGCGAATACGGCCACCCGGCCGAGGAGCTTCCGTCGCGCTACGCCACCGACGACAACGGCCACGATCTCGGCCATGGCGACGTGGTGATCGCGGCGATCACGAGCTGCACCAACACCTCCAACCCGTCGGTGCTGGTCGCCGCCGGCCTCGTCGCCCGCAAGGCGCGCGAGAAGGGGCTGGAGCGCAAGCCATGGGTGAAGTCGAGCCTCGCGCCCGGCTCGCAGGTGGTGACGGATTATCTCGACCGCGCCGGCCTCAGCGAGGACCTCGACGCATTGGGCTTCAACCTGACGGGCTATGGCTGCACGACCTGCATCGGCAATTCGGGGCCGCTGCCGGAGCCGATCAGCAGGGCGATCCACAAGAACGACCTGGTCGCCGCGTCGGTGCTGTCGGGCAACCGCAATTTCGAGGGCCGGGTCAGCCCGGACGTGCGCGCCAACTATCTCGCCTCGCCGCCGCTGGTCGTCGCCTATGCGCTCAAGGGCACGGTGATCGAGGACATGGTCGCCACGCCGATCGGCAAGGGCAAGGACGGCGCCGACGTGTACCTCAAGGACATCTGGCCCTCGAACGAAGAGGTCCGGTCGATGATCGACCAGTTCGTCAACGCGGACATGTTCAAGGCGCGCTACGCCGACGTCTACAAGGGCGACGAGCGCTGGCAGGGCATCCCGGTGACCGGTGGCGCCACCTATGACTGGCCGGCCGCGTCGACCTACATCGCCAATCCGCCCTATTTCGACGGGATGACAATGACCCCGACCCCGCCGACCGACATCGTCGGGGCGCGGCCGCTGGCGATCCTCGGCGATTCCATCACCACCGACCACATCTCGCCGGCGGGATCGATCAAGGCGGACAGCCCGGCGGGCATCTACCTGACCGAGCACGGCGTGACCCGCTCGGACTTCAACAGCTACGGCGCGCGCCGCGGCAACCACGAAGTGATGATGCGCGGCACCTTCGCCAACATCCGAATCAAGAACAAGATGGTGCCGGGCGTCGAGGGCGGCGTGACCCGCCACATCCCCAGCGGCGACCAGATGGCGATCTACGACGCCGCGATGCGCTACAAGACCGCGGGCGTGCCGCTCGTGGTGATCGCGGGCAAGGAATATGGCACCGGATCGTCGCGCGACTGGGCGGCGAAGGGCACCAACCTGCTCGGCGTGCGCGCGGTGATCGCCGAGACCTATGAGCGCATCCACCGCTCCAACCTGGTCGGCATGGGCGTGCTGCCGCTCCAGTTCACCGGCACGCCGCCCGAGTTCGACGGCAGCGAGACCTTCACCGTGACCGGGATCGCCGACCTCCAGCCGCGCCAGGAGATCCAGGTCCAGGTGACCAAGGCGGACGGCTCGACCTCGTCCTTCCCGGCGCGGGTGCGGATCGATACCGCCAACGAGCTCGAATATTTCCGCCACGGCGGAATCCTCCATTATGTGCTGAGGAGCCTCGCCGCCTGAAAAGCTTGATTATTGTGGGGATGAGCGCATTCTCCCCAATGCCATTTTTAACGGCATTGGGGAGGACGACATGGTTCCCCGCAGCATCAGATTGATGTGCATCGCAATCGCCTCGGCGGCTTCGCTCCCTGTCGCGGGCGCCCCGCCGGCCACGGCGCAGCGCAACGTCAACGCCGTCTCGCCGGCGCTACCCAACAGCGCCCAGCGCCGCGCCATCCTCGCCGCTCTTCGCCCGGCGGTGGAGTCGCGGCTCGGCCCGAACGTCGAGTTCATGGTCGGCGACATCCGCGTGCGCCGCGGCTGGGCGATCGTCCATGCCGATCCGCGCCGGCGCGGCGGCGGACGGATTGACGGGCGCCGCATCTTCCCGAATTACGACGAGATGGATGGCCTCACCGTCACCGCGATCCTGCGCTACCAGAACGGCCGCTGGGGCCTCGTCGATCACGCGATCGGCGCGACCGACGCCTGGTATTGCGCGCCGCGCATCGCCGCCCCGCGGGAGCTGACCGCCTGCTGAGCGCCACCGCCGTCGAGATCCTGGTCGAGATCGCGGGCTGGATGGGCGCCGGCCTGATCCTGCTCGGCTATGTGCTCGTCACCGCCGACAAGCTGACCGGCCGCTCGCTCGCCTTCCAGTGGATGAACCTGCTCGGCGCCGCCGGCTTCGTGATCAACGGCGCGTGGCACGGCGCCATCCCGTCCGCGTCGCTCAACGTCGTGTGGATGGCGATCGCGCTCTACGCCCTGGTCCGGCTCTACCGAATCCGCCGGCGGCAGGCGGAATGAGCCGGTTCGTCGACCTCAGCCATAGCGTCGCCGACGGCACGGTCACCTACAAGGGCCTACCCGCGCCGAGTATCTGCGACTTCTGGACGCGGGAAGGCTCGGCGCAGCATTATGACGACGGCTCGAGCTTCCAGATCGGCCGGATCGACATGGTCGCCAACACCGGCACCTATCTCGACGCGCCGTTCCACCGCTATGCCGACGGCGACGATCTGGCGAAGGTCGCAATCGAGCGCTGCGCCGCGCTCGACGGGCTAGCCGTCCACGCGCCGGGCATGGCCGCCGACGCCGGCCTGTTCGAAGCCCTCGACGTGCGCGGCAAGGCGGTTCTGGTCCATACCGGCTGGTCGCGCCACTGGGGCAGCGACTCCTATTTCGAGGGCCACCCCTTCCTCACCGAGGCGGCCGCCCGCCTGCTCGCCGAGCGCGGCGCCGCCCTGGTCGGCATCGACAGCTATAATATCGACGACACGCGCACACGGCGGCGCCCGGTCCACACCGCCCTGCTCGGCGCCGGCGTGCTGATCGTCGAGCACATGACCAATCTGGGTGCGCTGCCGGCGAGCGGCTTCCGCTTCACCGCCGCCCCGCCGAAGATCGAAGGGATGGGCACCTTCCCGGTCCGCGCTTTCGCGGAGATCGGCTGAGGCGGGAAGCGGCCGCCAATGTCCGCTTTCGACCCATTGCGGACATTGCTGATCTGCGTAGATTGTTTGCATGAAACCCGTCGCTCTTTACGCTGCTTGGGTGCTTGGATCGGCTGCCTATTGGGCTGTTGCGCTGTTCCTCGTGCTGTTCATGAGCTGGGTCGTCGGGGGCGACTGTGGATTGGAGCAGAGTGACGCCGGCTTAGCGGCATGTGCCCAGGAAAAGCGGTGGGCGGTCGTCGGCACCTTAGCTGTGGTCGCAATCGTCTACATCATCGCCGTACGCGCCGTTATTCGTCACCGGCGCTGATGTCCGATTTCCATCCATTGTGGACACTCACAGCTCCAGCGCCTCAGATAGCTCCAGAGCATCGTCGACCTCCACCCCAAGGTATCGGACCGTGCTCTCCAGCTTGGTATGCCCCAGGAGCAGCTGGCAGGCGCGTAGGTTGCCAGTTTTCTTGTACAGGAGGGACACCTTCGTTCGTCGCATGCTGTGGGTGCCGTAGGCGGCCGGATCGAGGCCAAGCAGGGCGACCCAGTGCTTGAGCCTACGCGCGTATTGCCGCGTGCTCAGATGCCGGCCGCGACCCTGGCGACTGGGGAAGATCCATTCCTCCAGGAGCGAGCGGCAGGCGAGCCAATCGGACAACGAGCGGCGCGTCTGCTCGGTCACCTCGAACTGAACCGGCCGCCCGGTTTTGCGCTGGAGGATCATCACCCGCGTCCGCACCCTACCGTTTGAGACCAGGTCCGACACCCGGAGCGCCACCAGGTCACACGCCCGCAGCTTGCTGTCCAAGGCAAGGTCGAACAGCGCGAGGTCCCTGAGCCGCTTCGCGACCTGAAGTCGGATGCGGATGCCCCACACGTGAACCGGCTTTAGGGCGAGCTTAGAACCCGTGCGTCGTTGCAGCATGATGGCCTCCAGCAGGATTGCCGGTGACCTACGGCTTCAGCGGCCGGAGTGTCCGTTACGGGTGGAGAGTGGACGCTCACCAGTCGCGTAAGAGCCAAGCGATGTAGGCCAAAGACGCAACGAGCAGCATGGCGATCGCGCCTATCGTCGCGACGGCTGCCCACCAGCGGGAAGTCTTGTCTGTATATGCCATAGGACAAGAGGGTAACGGCGCATTCAATGTCCGCAATGGGTCGTAAGCGGACGCTCGATCAGGGATCGGATGGAAGGTCCGCTTTCGCCAATGTCACCGCCAAGAATCGGATAGCCGTGCGGGTGAAGGAGTAACGCGAATCCTGAGCCGGGGTCCGCGCAGGCGATTATTCAGTTTACAAGAGGCCGGCCGCGAGCTTGTAACCGACCATGATCCGAAGCCGGTCAACGAACGGCTGAGGCTTACGGTGAAACACGAGTGGGCGGAGAACTCCGAGTGATATTGCCCGAGGAACTGCTGATCTGGGGCGCACTGCTTCTTGCTGGGGTTTCAGGTGTGGGGGCATTCTTCAAAGCGCGTCGAGCCCGAGAGCGCAGGAGGTGGCGCGCGAAGCGACCGATCCACGTGAAGCTACAGCAGACGCTGGACTGACGCTTCAGTCGCAAGCGCATGTGAGGGTCACCCGCGGAGCCGGTGCCCTCCTTGTGCCTATGGATACGGGCGGCAAGGTTCGAGGTCACGCCGACATAGATCGCGCCGCGGTAGCGATCCGCCATGATGTACACCCAGCCGCCACGCCGTTCGTCCATCGCGCGAGCAGGGAAGGAAGCGGGACCCCGGGTCAAGCCCGGGGTGACGGGCGGGGAGTGGGCCGCCAGGAGCGCAATATCCGCTTTCGACCCATTGCGGACGTCCGGTTTACCAGTCATCTTTGGGCATGTCGCGAGAATGGTGGGCCGTGTGCCATGCAGAAAAAGTGGCTTGTCGAAGGCAAGGACGTCTTTGCCAACGAATGGTACGCAATCGGCCGCTTTCAGACACGCCATGAGGCAGTTGCCGCAGCCCGAGAGACGTTCCTGAGATTGCAACCACCGCCGGGCAAGCCGGACTTGAGTGGAGGGCCGCATCCGCCGGGCATTCAGGACCGCATCTTCATCGTTCCGCCGGAAGGCGAGGGGGAGGGATGGCAGTACCTGGGGGAAGAATAGTCAGCTAAGCCAAAGCCGGTCCCCGCAAGTTGTGTCCTCGCCCGCTTTCCACCCGAAGCGGACATTCAGCCTGAGCGACGGCTTTTGGACCATTGCGGACTTCGGTGATCCGGGCTCGGAAGAAGGTCACCCTGCGGGTGGCGGACCGCATTCGAGGACGCTGAGGATTCCGTTCCAGTGTATCTGCGCCGTCTCGCTGCGGCGACCGACCATGATGGAGAGCGTCGAGGCCTCCGCTTCATGAGCCGGGCCGTTCCGCTGCACCAGGCTTTGCAGGAATCGCACGCCCGAACGTTCGTGATCGAAGTCGATCCGGCCTTCCCAGCAAGCTGAATAAGCGCACAGGGAGATCGAATCGCCAACGCGCGTGAGGCGCATGGGGGTGAAGCTTTCGGTTTCCACGCGACAGTGAGCGCCGTCGCACTGGATTTCCGCAGCCCTGTTGCTGCAGGAAAAGTCTTGCCCCAGTGCCGGCATTGGCGCCGCCAAGAGCGCCAGGAATGTGGCAGCCGCCATTCTCACGCACTGAGTAGAACCCAAGGGGCACGATTGCGCAAGCGTGGCCAATGTCCGCTTTCCACCCATGGTGGGCGATCCGCGGCCGCTGTAGATCAGGCGGCTCCAGTGAGAACCTTTCGACCTGCTGCATCGTTCACAAAGCGAACCCTCACAACAGGAAGATTCTCGATGCTCAAATGGGCCGCTGTTTTTGCTGTCGTCGCGCTGGTTCTCGGCATTCTCGGTTTCGGCGCCATTGCCGGGCTGGCGTGGGACCTGGCGAAGATCCTGTTCTGGATCGCGCTGATCATCGCAATCGCGTTGTTCGTGCTCGGATACACCGTCTACCGAAAAGTCACCTGAGGCCCGGGGGTCTTCGCCAGCGCACCGGGGTGAAGCGGAGCCTCACGCCGCGGCGTGGAGGTAGGCCGGGTCGAAGCTGCTGATCGCCCGCAGCCGGCCGAAATCCTCGATGCACACGCCTCTCGCGACGACGGACAGCGCCCCGGCCTCGCGCAGCTGGCGAAGCATGCGGTTGACGTGAACCGCGGTGAGGCCGGTGGCGTCGGCAATCTGCTCCTGGGTCAGCGGCAGCAGCAGATGGTCCTCGCTGGCCGCTCCGGCCGCGAGGACTCGCGCGGCGAGCTCGCTCAGCATGTGCGCGATGCGGGTCCTGGCGTCGCGGCGGCCGACATTGAGCACCCATTCGCGGAACACCGACGCGTCGATCAGCGCGTCGCGCCACAGCGCCTGGCCGATATTGGGCCGGTCGAGGGCCAGGGCGCGCAACCTGTCGGCCGGCACCCAGGCGATATCGGCGGCGGTGACCGTCTCGACATCGTGGTCGGCGCGCTCGAGCATCAGGTGCTGGACGTCGAGCAGGTCGCCGGCGACATGGAAGGAGACGATCTGGCGCTTGCCGTCCGCGCTCGTCTTGTGGCGGCAGGCATAGCCGTCCACCAGCAGGCAGCATTGGGCGACGATGCTGCCCTCGCTGACCAGAACCCGGCCGGCCGGCACCGCCTCCGGGCGATAGGGCAAGGCGGCCAGCAGCTGCCGGTCGTCGGGGTCCAGTGGAGCGAGGCGGCGCAGCTTCCTGATCAGCCCCGCCGCCGGCTCATTGTCATTCGCGGGCATCGATTCCTCGATGGATTTCGGTTTTACCCCGTAACGATCAACTTCGGGACGGGTTTCCAACATCATCGCGGCAGCTCGTTCCGGCCCCGATCCAAGCCCTTTTTCCGGCGGCGGTCGGGCAATGCGCTGACGAAGATGCGTTGCGCGACGCGGATCAGCCCCTAGGTAGGGACGATGCCGAACGGCGTTTCCTCTGCAGCGCGCGCCCCCGGGAAAGCGCCGCCGGCCGGCATGCTTGCCGCCTGGCTGCTGCTGCTGACCGTCCTCACCCATGCCCTGCTGCCATTGGGCGCGCCATGGACTCGGACGAGCGGTTCCGCGTTCAGCGCGAGCACCGTCGAGGTGAGCACCGCCCCCGCCCGCGCCCGCCAGCAGGCCAAGGCCGGGCTCACCCGACGCGCCGATCCGCCGCGCGCCGCGCTCATGCCGGTCCTTGCACCCGCGGCAGCGCCGGCCGTCGTCGACCGCGGCCACAACCTAGGCGGCGGCCCTCGGCGCACGGCGGCCCAGCCCCGGGCGCCCCCGATTTCCTGATCCCCGTCATCCGGCGGAGCGCCGATGCTCCGTCGTCCGGGCGCAACGCGATTGCGCCGCCGAGGTGAAGGACTTCGACATGACCATAAGACCCGAAGCGCGTGCACTGCCGGTGCATGCGCCGCTTGACCGCACCAACTGAGGAGGGGGAGCGATGCCTCATCACACGCCGCTGATCGGCACCATCGTCGCCGCCCTCGTCGCCGCCTTCCTGATGGGCGCGATCGCCCAGCGCCTCAAAGTGTCGCCGATCGCGGGCTACCTGCTCGCCGGAGTCATCGTCGGCCCGTTCACGCCGGGCGTGGTCGCCGACGTCGGCCTCGCCCAGGAGCTCGCCGAGATCGGCGTGATCCTGCTCATGTTCGGAGTTGGTCTCCATTTCTCGCTGCGCGACCTGCTGTCGGTGCGGCGGATCGCGGTTCCGGGCGCGGTCGCCCAGATCGCCGTCGCCACCCTGATGGGCATGGCGCTGGCCTGGGCGCTCGGCTGGGGGCTGCTCGCCGGCTTCGTGTTCGGCCTCGCTCTGTCGGTGGCGAGCACGGTGGTGCTGCTGCGTGCGCTGGAGAGCCGCAACCTCGTCCAGACCGAGCGCGGCCGGATCGCGGTCGGCTGGCTGATCGTCGAGGACCTCGCCATGGTGCTGGCGCTGGTCGTCCTGCCCGGCATCGCCGCGGCGATGAACCAGCCCGAGGGCGGCGGCAGCGCGATCGCCGCCTCGCTGCTCGGCACCGTGCTCAAGGTCACCGGCTTCGTCGCACTGATGCTGATCGTCGGGCGCCGCCTCATTCCGGCCGCGCTCCACTGGGTCGTCCATACCGGCTCGCGCGAGCTGTTCCGCCTCGCCGTGCTTGCGATCGCGCTCGGAGTCGCGTTCGGCGCGGCCTTCGTGTTCAGCGTGTCGTTCGCATTGGGCGCCTTCTTCGCCGGAATGATCCTGGGCGAGACCCAGCTCAGCCGCCGCGCCACCGAGGAGACTCTGCCGCTTCGCGACGCCTTCGCGGTGCTGTTCTTCGTGTCGGTCGGAATGCTGTTCGACCCGGCCGTGATCGTCGAGCAGCCGCTGCCGCTTCTCGCCACGGTCGCCATCATCGTGGTCGGCAAGTCGCTCGCCGCCTACGCGCTGGTGCGGCTGTTCGGGCACGACAACCAGACTGCGTTGACCGTCTCAGCCAGCCTCGCGCAGATCGGCGAATTCTCGTTCATCCTTGCGGGGCTGGGGACCGGCCTCGGAATCCTGCCCGACGAGGGCCGCGACCTGATCCTGGCCGGCGCGATCCTGTCGATCCTGTTGAACCCGTTCATCTTCACCGCGGTCGCGTCGCGCGGGCAGCGCGGCGTCCGCGCCGGCGGGACCGCCGCCGAGTTCGCCGCGGCGGTCGAGGAGCAGAAGGAAGAACGGCGCGAGGATCACCTGATCCTGATCGGCTACGGCCGCGTCGGCAGCCTCATCGCCGCCGGCCTGCGCGAGGCGTCGCGCGGGTTCGTCATCGTTGAGGATCAGTCCGACATGGCGGCACGGGCGGCCGCGGACGGCATGAGCGCGGTGCACGGCAACGCGGCCCGCGAGGACGTGCTGCGCGAGGCCGGCATCGAGCGCGCCACCGGCCTGCTGATTGCCATCCCGGAAGGGTTCGAGGCGGGCGCGATCGCCGAGCGGGCGCGGCGCATCAATCCCGGCATCGAGGTCATCGCCCGCGCCCATAGCGACGAGGAGGTCGAGCATCTCCGCCGCCTCGGCGCGGCCCATGTGGTGATGGGCGAGCGCGAGATCGCCCGCCACATGCTGGCGCTCGCCAAGACCGGAGACTGAGCCGGCCTACTCCTCCCGGCGCTGCGACACCGCGACGCGCGGGGCGAAGTTGGTTCGGGCCGTCTCGCGGATTCGGCCGCCCGTCATCTGCCCTTCGACCAGCTCGTAGCCGAGCAGGGCGAAGATGCGGCCGCGCCAGAAGATCGGCCGGGCGTTGCCGTACCAGTCGACGCAGGACGCCCGGCAGCCGTCGTCGGCGATGTGGGCGAGCTGGGCGTCGAGCTCGCCGGCCGGGCTGAAGCGGTGCGAGTCGCGGCGCAGGAACAGCATCGTCGCGGCGCTTCCGAAGAAGCGGCGGTAGCGCTCCTCCACCGCCTTGGCGATCGGCAGGCCGAGGGTTCCCGAGGCGCCGTCGCGGCTGCCCGGATCGGGGCTGTAGAAGAAGGCGTGGCTGCGCGATTCGCCCTGGCCGGCGGATTGGTGGACGTAGCGGCTGCCGACGCCCGGATCGCGGCCGGACAGGTCGATCTCGGTGAAGCCGAGATCCCGGCCTCCGCCCCCGACCACGAGGGCGTCGCGGCCGAGCACCTCGATCCGCTCGACGTCATGGGCCAGGGCAAGCTCGTGCGCCGGCCCGCCGCTTACCGACGCGGCGGTGACCCAGCCGGCGCCGTCGCGCGGCCGTCCGTAGGAGCCGCCGGTGCCGTAGAGGACATAGTCGCCGACGAACCGGTTGTGGAATTCGTAGCCGGCTCCGCGCGGCGGCGGCAGATCGCGGTAGAAGCGCGCCGGCGCTTCGTCGGAGCCGTCGCCGAACGCGCCGAACGGCACCTGCAGCAAGGCGACTCGGCCGGCGCTGAACTCGGGCCGCCACATCGCGTCGCCGCCGCCTTCGGAGCGGACCAGAACGTCGACGCGGCCTTCGCGCGCGTCCTCGCGGAAGGAGAATTGATCGGTCGGTGCGCCGCGCGCGGCGATCGCCGCCGGCCGCGCCTCCTCGTCGAACGGCAGGCGGTAGAGATAGGAGCCGGGTCGGCGCTGCTTCGGGTCTTGGCGCCAGTCGGCGATCCACAGATAGACCGCGTTGCCGGACACGTAGAAGGTGCGCGACGACGGACCCAGCACCGCGGTGGCGTCGCAATCGAGCTCCGGCGCGGTGAGATCGCAGCTGATCACGCTGTGCAACGCGTCGAGATTCGCGTCGCGGTCGTCGCGCAGGCGGGGCGCGATATAGACGCGGCGGGAATCGGCGATCCGGCGGAAGGCGGCGCGGTCGTTGTCGCCGCGCCAGCGGCGCACCGCCGGCAGGGCGTCGAGCGGATCGCCGCTGCCGTAACCGAGGTAGAGCGGCGTATAATAGACGAGCCGGTTGCCGATCAGCCGCGAGGCGTAGTTGCGCGACGAATAATAATCGTTGGAGCGCAGGTGATAGGCGTCCTCGAAGCGCAGCCGCCCGTCGGGCGAGATCCGGAAGCGGTTCACCTCGGTGCCGCCGCGGCCGTAGCTGTAGCCGATGACGATGACCCGGTCGCCGGCGACCAGCATCTCGTCATACCAGTCGCTGCCCGCATTCACGCCGGGCGGGAAGGCGTCGATCGAGTCGATCGGACGCATCGATCCGTCGGCCAGCGAGACGGTGAAGATGCGGCCGCGGCGAAGGATGACGAGCATGTCGCGGTACGTCTTGACGATGCCGCCTTCGTCGACGCCGGCTTCCTGGGTGTTGGTGATGCCCGGCTCGGCGGCGACGAGGCCCGCCGATTCTTGCGCCGTCGCGGCGGGCGCGGCCGGCGCGGGAACCGCCATATCGTAAGCGACGCTTGCCCCGCGCCGGCGCTGTTGCTGCCGCTGGCGAAGGAAGCTGCGAAGCTCGTCGTCGGAACGGAAGGCGACGAGGCCGCCGCTCTGGCCCTGCTGAAGGTTCGCATTGGCCGGGCCGGGCAGCGGCCCGAGCGCGGCGAGGCCGGCGACGGCGACGGCGGCGAGGCTGGCGGTGACGATGAGATTGCGGCGTGCCGCGATGCGTCCGAGCTTGCGCATAGGTCCTCCTCCTGAACCATCGCCCCGGGACAGCATGTTATGTCATAACATGCCCGCAAGCAAGAGACGGCCCGCCGCCGCGTCTCGCCCGAGTCAGGAGGAAGCCAGAGCGGAGCTTAACCAGTCCGGAATGATCGCGCCGCCCAAGTCATCGACGCGGCGATGATCGACGGCGAGGGCGAGATCGGGATAGTGGATCCGGGTGCGCGGGCCGGGCTCGGCGGCGGGCACGACGACGAGGCGGCGGTTGACCTTCTGCCGCCAGTTCATCCGCGCGGTATTCTCCTGGCCGACATAGCAGCCCTTGTCGAAGGCGACTCCGTTGAGCTCGGCGGCGTTGCATTCGAGCCAGAGCGTCTTGTCCTGGCCTAGTTCTGCGGCGCCTTCGGTGACTCCGAGGCGAAGGCGGTGCTCGCGCCAGCCAGTGGCAGGATCCGTGGCGGACGCAAGCCAGCGGCGGCCGAGCGCCGGAAGGCGGGGGTCGGGACTGCCCTGGTCGCCGCCGGGCGCCCAGTGAACCGCGAGTGCCGGCTCAAGCTCGATCGCGATCGGGCGGCGCAGGCGATAGAGCTTGAGGCGCTTAGCCAGGGCCTCGGCCTGGTCCGCCTCGCAGTCGACCAGCACGTCGTCGCCGTCCGCCCACAGGATGAAGTCGAACAGCGCCTTCCCCTGTGCGCTGAGAAGCCCCGCCCAGAGTGGCTTGTCGGGCGCGAGCAGGGTCACGTCGTTGGTGACGAGCCCCTGGAGGAAACCGCGCACGTCCTCCCCGGAGAGGCGGACGAGGGCTCGGTCGGTAAGCGTGGTGGTGGGCATGGTGGGGAGATGCGCCTTCTCACCCCTCCCTTTCAAGGGAGGGGTCGGGGGTGGGTAGCGGTGAGGAGGCTCGATGCCTCCGAAGCGCTGCAATTCACCGTGATCGAGTCTATTGGCGCGCAGACGCGCGCACCCACCCCAACCCCTCCCTTGAAAGGGAGGGGCGAAGAAGGGCACAGCGCCTGCATGACCGACAGCATCACCATCCGCCGCCCCGACGACTGGCATGTCCACCTTCGCGACGGGGCGATGCTGAAGGCGGTCGCGGGCCATACCGCGCGGCAGTTCGCCCGGGCGATCGTGATGCCCAACCTGGCGCCGCCGGTGACCACCGTGGCCGCGGCCGAGGCGTATCGCGGGCGAATTCTCGCTGCGCTTCCGGAAGTGGCGGACTTCACGCCGCTGATGACCTGCTATCTGACCGACGACGCCGATGCCGACGAGATCGCGCGCGGCCATAGCGCCGGCGTGTTCACCGCGTGCAAGCTCTATCCGGCCAACGCCACCACCAACAGCGCCCATGGCGTCACCGACATCGCCAACATCTATCCGGTGCTGGAGAGGATGCAGGCGATCGGGATGCCTCTGCTCGTCCATGGCGAGGTGACCGATCCCGACGTGGACGTGTTCGACCGCGAGGCGGTGTTCATCGAGCGGGTGCTGTCGCGGGTGGTGCGCGACCTGCCCGAGCTCAAGATCGTGTTCGAGCATATCACCACTGCGGAAGGCGTCGATTTCGTCATGGCGGCGGGGCCGAACATCGCCGCAACGGTGACTCCCCAGCATCTCATCATCAACCGCAACGCGATCTTCGCCGGCGGGCTGAGGCCGCACGCCTACTGCCTGCCGGTCGCGAAGCGGGAGAAGCATCGGCTCGCGGTGCGCAGGGCGGCGACGTCGGGCTCGCCCAAACTCTTCCTCGGCACCGATAGCGCGCCGCACGCGCTGGAGGCCAAGGAGAGCGGCTGCGGCTGCGCCGGAATCTTCAACGCGCCCTATGCGCTCGAAAGCTACGCCACCGTGTTCGAGGAGGAAGGCGCGCTCGACAAGCTCGAGGCGTTCGCGTCGGAGAATGGCCCGCTATTCTACGGCCTGCCGCTCAACCAGGCGCGGGTGACGCTGGTGCGCGAGGAGCAGGCGGTGCCGGACAGCCTGCCGGCGGCGGGGACGAGCGTCGTCCCCTTCCACGCCGGCGAGACGCTGCGCTGGCGGTTCGCCGGATGACGCGCCCCGGCCGGAGCCGGGGCTAGTCGGTCAGAAGGGCAGCCAGCGGTTGCGCTCGGAAAAGCGCATATAGCCGACATTGACGCCCAGCCGGGCGCCGACTCCGAGGCGGATCGGGATCAGCACGACGTCGCCGCGGCGCAGATAGTTGGCGCTGAACCCGCCGACGAAATAGGCGCGGCCCTCGCCGCCCGGATAGCGGCGGAACAGCTGCTGGCCGTCATAGAGGTTGTAGACCAGGATGAAGACCTTGCTGGCGTCGGCGCCGGCATCGAGACCGACCGACGGGCCGGTCCAGTAGACGACCCGGTCGCCCTCGATCTGGTGGCGCATCACGCCCGAGCCCCAGCGCGCTCCGACGATGAAGGCGCCGCTGGCCTCCTGGCCGGAAATATAGGCGATCGGCTCGCCCTGATCGCGAAGGATGTCCTCGAGGATCCCGGCGAGACCCTCGGCGCCGCGGCCGAACAGGCCCTCGGCGGCCTGGAAGATATCGTCGCGCGGGACCGTCTGGCCGGGCGCGGCCGTGGTGGTCTGGACGGGCGGCGTCGCGGGCGCGGTCTCGACCGGCGTCGAGTCGGCGGCCGCAGCCTCGTCCTCGGCGGTGCCGAGCGGGGTCCACTCGTCGCCCGCCGGCGGCGTCTCGGCCGGCTGCTGCGCGTACGGATCCTCGGCCGGTTGCTGCCAGCCGGCGCCGGTGTCCGGATCGACATTCTGGACCTGCGCCGACAGGGTGCCGGGCAGTGAGACGAAAGCCGCCAACGCGGCCAGATGTACGAACGCCCTCTTCATGGCGAAAACCCCCGCAGGTTACGCATTACACGCCTGCTAAGACCATGATCATGCCTGGGCTTTCGCGTCCATGAATGGGCGGCGAGGCGAGTCGGAATTGCGCCGGACCGAAGCCGATTGCCCAGTTGAAGAGGCAGGAATGCCTCACTATAGGCATCGCTCCGGCCGTTCGCGGAGACGTGGGTGAGTGGCTGAAACCAGCGGTTTGCTAAACCGCCGTAGGGGGATTACTCCTACCGAGGGTTCGAATCCCTCCGTCTCCGCCAATCGCCGCGCCGGGATCAGCCCCGGCGCCGGCCCAGCGACAGCCGCGGCATGATGCGCAGCTCGCCGCCCGATTTCAGAACCGTCCTGCGGAACATGCCGGCCGAGATCCGGATGATCAGGAAGACCCACAGGGCCTGCCAGGCGATGGCGAGGAGATGCGGCCACAAAGCCGGCGACTGGCCGGCCTCGGCGATCATCGCCAGCGGCGAGGTGAACGGGAAGATGTAGGCGATCATCGGCAGGATCCCGCCCTTGTTGCCGACCACCAGCATCGCCAGCACGAACACGCCCATCTGGAGGAAGGTGACCGGCATATTGAGGGTCTGCACCTCGCGCACGCTGTTGGCCTGGGCGCCGATGCCGAGGAACAGCGAGCCGAGCAGCATGTAGTTCATCGTGTAATAGATTGGCAGCAGGATGGCGTAGACGCCCCAGCCGACCGCCGGCGAGATGGCCGGGAGCTCGACGCCCTCCGGCAGCAGCTGCAGCGAGAAGGCGGCGGTGAGCGCGAACACGCCGCCCCACAAGGCGATACCGACCAGCGACACGGCGAGCATGGCCATGAGCTTGCCGAGGAAGATGGCGTCGAGCGGCACCGCGGCGGCGAGCACCTCGATCACCTTGTTGGATTTCTCCTCGATGAGGTTCGACAGAAGCATCGTCGCCAAGAGAAGCGTGAAGAAGAAGATGATGAACTGGCCGAACCGCGCCACCCCGGTGCGGATCTCGCGGAGGTTGCCGACCGCCTCGCCGGTGATGTCGCGCTGGATCGCCGCCGGGCGGAAGTCCGGCGACGCCGTGGCGAGCGCGGCGCTGCGCTGGGCCTGCTCGACGAGCAGGGTCATGCGCTCGCCGACGAACTCGTCGATGCGCTCGGGGCCGGACAGGACCGGGCGCTCGAGGGTGCCGCTGAACACGCCCGACAGGCCGGCGTCCTCGTCGGCGAGGAGGATTCGCGCCTGCGCCCCGACATTGTCGGCCGCGTCGATTCGGCGAAGCAACGGGAAGGCCCGCTCGCTGGTCAGCGACGTGAGATGGGCGCGCGCCTGGTCGAGCGCGTTGGCGGTCTCGCTGTCGGCGATGACCGCGACGACGGGAATGTCCTCCATGTCGGACCTGGCGCTGACGAAGCCGATCAGGATCGAGAAGCCGACGACCAGCAACGGGGTCAGCATGAAGAAAATGAAGCTGCGCGTGTAGACGCTGGCGATGAAGTCGCGCCGAGCGATGACCCAGGCGGCTTCCATGATGCTGCTCATTGCGCCGCCTCCAGGTCCGCCAGCTGGTCGCGTTCGATCTGCCGGGCGGCGCTCTCACCGGCGATCTGGACGAAGGCGTCGTGAAGGCCGGGCCGCTCGATCGACAGTTCCTCGATGCCCGCGCCGCCGTCCATCAGCGCCTTGAGCAGCGGCTCGACGCCCTGGAGCGGGAGCTCGAAGTGCCAGACCTCGCCCTTCTGGACCGCCTCGGCAGGCAAGGCGGCGCGCCAAGCGCCGTCCTTCTGGCGGGTCCTGAGGCGCACCTGCGGCCGCAACCGGTCGCGCGCCGCGGCTACCTCGCCCTCGAAGCGGACCGAGCCGTCGGCGATGATCGCGATCCGCTCGCACAGCCGCTCGGCATGGTGGATGACATGGGTCGAGAAGATGACGGTGGTGCCGGCCGCCGCCTCGTCGCGGATCAGCTGCTCGAGCCGGCCCTGGTTGATCGCGTCGAGGCCGGAGAAAGGCTCGTCGAGGACGACCAGCTTGGGCTGGTGGACGATGGTGCCGAACAGCTGGACGGTCTGGGCCATGCCCTTGGACAGGCTCTTGATCGGCTTGGCGGCATAATCGCCGAGGCCGTTGTCGCGAAGCAGCGCGTCGCCGCGCTTGCGGCCGACGTCGAGCGGCAGGCCGCGAAGCGCGCCCATGAAGGCGATCGCCTCGCGGCAGTGCATCGAGGGGTAGAGTCCGCGCTCCTCGGGCAGATAGCCGACCTCGCGGGCGGCATCGAGCGGGCGGTCGCGGCCGAGCAGGGTGCGGCTGCCGCGGTCGGGCTCGATGATGCCGAGAAGCATGCGCAGAGTCGTGGTCTTGCCGGCGCCGTTGGGGCCGAGGATTCCGTAGATGCTGCCCCGCGGCACCTGAAGATCGATGCCGTTGACCGCGGGCTTGCCGTCGAAGGCCTTGAAAAGGCCTTTGGCCTCAATCGCTAAACCGCCAGACACGCCCACCAAACTCCCCGCCGATATGGCTTGTGCTATCGCCCGGCGATGCCACATGGCAAGCCTATGGACCGCCGCCTTCTCGAGGACAAAGCACGCGAGCTCGGCTTCTGCGCGTTCGGCATCGCGCCGGCCGACGCCGCGCCCGCGAGCGCCGCTCGGCTGCGCGAGTGGCTCGACCGCGGCGCCCATGGCAGCATGATCTGGATGGAGGAGACCGCCGAGCGCCGCGCCCGGCCGACGTCGCTGTGGCCGGACGTCAGGAGCGTGATCGCGCTGGGCATGAGCTACGCCCCCGCCGCCGACCCGCTGGCGCTGGCGGAGCATCCCGACCGCGGCCGGATCTCGGTCTATGCCCAGGGCGGCGACTATCACGACACGGTCAAGAAGGCGCTGAAGCACCTCGCCCGCTGGATGGTCGCGCAGGTGCCGAGCGACCCTTCGACAGGCTCAGGACACAGCTTGAAGGTGTTCGTCGACACCGCGCCGGTGATGGAGAAGCCGCTTGCCGAGGCCGCAGGCCTCGGCTGGCAGGGCAAGCACACCAATCTGGTCAGCCGCGAGGACGGTTCCTGGCTGTTCCTCGGCGCGATCTTCACCACGCTCGAGCTGGAGCCGGACTCGCCCCACGCCCCGCGTTGCGGCTCGTGCACGCGCTGCCTCGACGCCTGTCCCACCAACGCCTTCCCGGCGCCGTTCCAGATCGATGCGCGGCGCTGCATCTCCTATCTCACCATCGAGCATAAGGGCCCGATCCCGAACGAGCTGCGGACGGCGATCGGCAACCGGATCTATGGCTGCGACGACTGCCTGGCGGTGTGCCCGTGGAATCGCTTCGCCCAGGCCGCCCGCGCCAACGCCGCCTTCGCGCCGCGCGCCGAATTGACCGCCCCTGCCCTCGCCGACCTGCTCGCGCTCGACGATGCCGGCTTCCGCCAGGTCTTCTCGGGATCGCCGATCAAGCGGATCGGCCGGGGCCGGATGGTCCGCAACGCCGCCATCGCCGCCGGCAATAGCGGCCTTCCCGACCTCATCCCGCCGCTTCAGAAGCTGGTCGAGGACGAGGACCCCGTGGTGGCGGAAGCGGCGGTCTGGGCGCTTGAGCGGCTGAGGTAAAGCGAAGGGGCAGGATCGCCGCGCGTCGCGAGACGTCGTCGGCGATCCTGCCCCGGAACCCGGCCTCGCGGCCGGTCGATCTGATCGCTGCCTTGGTGGTGCAAAAACGTATCGGCCGGACCGCTGTTCCAGCCATTCGGCCCGCGTTGCGGCTCAGTCCGCCTTGAGCCGCGCCATGAAGCGGCGCATCGCGGCGCGGGGCACGAAGCGGTGAGCCTGGGCGCCGACCTTGTTGCGGCGGCCGGGGATGACGATCGCCCTGCCCCGATCGAGGCCGGCGAGCCCTTCGCGAACGACGCTGGCGGCGTCGCCGGCCATCCGGCGCAGCGGCCCGCCGCGCACTTGGGCGACGTCGAAGAATTCGGTCTCGGTGGGCCCCGGGCAGAGCACGGTGACCCGGATGCCGCTGCCCTTCAACTCCTCGTGCAGCGCCTCGGTCAGCGACAGCACATAGGCCTTGGTCGCGTAATAGACCGCCATGTTGGGGCCGGGCTGGAAGGCGGCGGTCGAGGCGACGTTGAGGATCGCGCCCGAGCCGCGGGCGCGCATGGCCGGAAGCACCGCGCGGCACAGCTCGGTCAGAGCGCGGACGTTGAGGTCGATCATCTCGGCCTGGCGCGCCGGGTGCTGCGCCTCGAAGCGGCCGGAGAGGCCAAAGCCGGCATTGTTGACGAGGGTCGCCACCTCGAGGCCTTCGGCGGCGAGTTGCTCGATCAGGCTCGTCGCCGCGCCGGGACGGGCGAGGTCGGCCTCGAAGATGTGGATGTCGCCGCCGAGCGTGCGCTGGAGCGCCTCGAGACGGTCGCGGCGGCGCGCGGCAAGAGCGAGCCTTTCGCCCCGCCGCGCGCACTGCCTCGCGAATTCGGCACCCAGGCCGGCCGATGCGCCGGTGACCAGGGTGACGGGCCGAGTCATTCGATCACGCCCTCAGCGACGCCTTGACGATCTTGCCGGGGGTGCGCGGCGGCTCGCCCTTGGGCAGCGCGTCGACATGCTCCATGCCCTCGGTCACTTCGCCCCAAACGGTGTACTGGCCGTCGAGGAAGCGGGCGTCATCAAGGCAGATGAAGAACTGGCTGTTGGCGGAATTGGGGTTCTGCGCGCGCGCCATCGACGCGACTCCGCGGACGTGCGGCTCGCGGCTGAACTCGGCCTTGAGGTCGGGCCTGTCGGAGCCGCCCATGCCGGTGCCGGTCGGGTCGCCGCCCTGGGCCATGAAGCCGTCGATCACCCGGTGGAAGACGACGCCGTCGTAGAAGCCTTCCTGGGTCAGCTCCTTGATGCGCTCGACATGGCCGGGCGCGAGGTCGGGGCGAAGGCGAATGACGACATCGCCGCCGCTGTCGAGGTTGAGCACGAGAGTGTTGAGTTCGTCGGACATTTCTTACTCCTGGCAGGTTTGCCGGCGGCTTAGGCGCTTCCCGAACGCAATGGAACAGGGCGGGTTGCGGCGGGCATTTGGCGCGCCTAGGAACCCCCCGGACCTCAAGCGGCGGGAGGAGGCGTGTGAGCGAAGAACTCGAAACGCCGCCGGGCGAGCTTGTGGGGGAGAGCCATCACGAGGCTCCCCGCGAACCCAGCCACGACGCCGACGACCGCCTGAAGCCGGAATTCGTGAGCGCGGTGCTCGCCCGCGTCGCGGAAGGCGACGACGAAGGCGCGCGCGCGCTCGTCGACCGGCTCCATCCGGCCGACATCGCCGACCTGTTCGAGCTGGTCGACAGCGACGACCGGCGCCGGCTCGCCGCGGCGCTCGCCGAGAAGCTGGACGGCGAAGTCCTCGCCGAGATGAACGACTGGGTGCGCGAGGAGCTGATCGACGCGCTCTCGCCGATCCAGGTCGCCGAGATCGCCGGCGAGCTCGAGACCGACGACGCGGTCGCGATCATCGAGGACCTCGAGGAAGACGAGCAGCGCGCGGTGCTGCGCGCATTGGATCCCGACGACCGCGCCGCGATCGAGGAAGCGCTGTCCTTCCCGGAGGAATCGGCCGGCCGACTGATGCGGCGCGACGTCGTCGCGGTGCCCGAGCATTGGCGGGTCGGCGACGTCATCGACTTCCTGCGCGGCCAGGACGATTTGCCGACCGACTTCTGGGAAATCTTCGTCGTCGACCCGCAGCACCATCCGGTCGGCACCATCATCCTGTCCTGGATCCTGCGCGCGCCGCGGTCGATCCTGGTCGGCGACCTGATGCAGCGCGAGCAGACCCTGATCCCGGTCGACATGGACCAGGAGGAAGTCGCGCTGCGCTTCCAGAAATATGCGCTCATATCCGCTGCGGTGGTCGACCAGTCGGGCCGGCTGGTCGGCATGATCACCGTCGACGACGTCGTCCACATCATCCAGGAGGAGGCGAGCGAGGACGTCCTGCTCATGTCGGGCGCGGGCGACGAGGGCGACATCAACCAGCCGATCCGCGACAGCTACCGCGCCCGCGTCCGCTGGCTGATCGCCAATCTCGGCACCGCCCTGGTCGCCTCGTTCATCATCGCCCTGTTCGGCGGGGCGATCGAACAGATGGTGGCGCTCGCGGTGCTGATGCCGCTCGTCGCCTCGATCGGCGGCAATGCCGGCACCCAGACCATGGCGGTGGCGGTGCGCGCTCTGGCCATGAACCAGCTCACCCGATCCAACAGCCTGCGCACGATCTGGCGCGAGATCAGGGTCGCGCTGCTGAACGGAGTCACCATCGCCGTGCTGATCGGAATCGGCGCGGCGCTGGTCTTCGCCAACCCGATGCTCGGCGGCGTGATCGCGGCGGCGATGCTGATCAACATCCTGATTGCCGGCCTCGCCGGAGTGGTCGTGCCGCTCGCGCTCGACCGCTGGGGCCAGGACCCGGCGGTGGCCTCGTCGGTGTTCCTCACCATGATCACCGATTCGATGGGCTTCCTCGCCTTCCTCGGCCTCGCGGTGGCGTCGGGGCTGGTGGGGTGAGACGCACCGCGCTCGGGCTGGCCGGCCTCGCTCTCGCCGGGTGCCAGCCGCCCGCGCCGGCCTGGCCCAGCGAGCTCGAGGCCCAGGCCGGCCTGTGCAGCGCCGTCCATGTGATTCGGCTGCGCGAGCGCGACAGCGCCACTCCGCCGGGCAGCTTCGACGCATTCCTGCAGATCCTCCACTATGCGATGATCGCCAGCGCGCGAGGGCGCGAGCGCATCGAGCTGCGCGCGCTCGACTCGGTCAGCCGCCGCGCCGGAGTCGCCCAGGTCGAGCTTCGCGAGCAGGACTGGCAGGCGCGGGTGGCCGACTGCGCCGCCGCCTTCCCCGAGGCGCGGCGGCCGGCGGGGCGGCTGCCGGAAGCGCCGTTCGAGGCGGGAATGATCTGCTTCGGCCTTGCCGACTTCGTCGCCCGCACCGCCGCCGACTTCCCGCGCGAGGCGGTGGCGGCGTCGGACCTCGCCGAGCGCGCGCTCGCCGCCGCCGCGCCGGAGCTGACCCGGCAGGCGCGGACCAACGACGAGGCCGAGCGGCTGGGCGAGCGTTACCGGGTGCGGGCGTTCCTCGCCGGGACGCCGTCGTCGTTGCTCGACCAGTGCGCTCAGAGATTTCCGGTGCGGGCGGGCTAGCTCAGCGCCCGGTGCCGCAGCGCACTTCGCTGGCGCCGGGGCCGCGCACGGTGCAGGCGGGGCGGCCGGCGACAACGACCGCGCCGAGGCCGTTGGCGTTGACCGTGACCGCGCGGCGGGCGTGGAGCGCGACGTCGCCGGTGGTCACCGCCGAGATCGTCGCGGTCTCGACGCTGAGCCCGGGCGCGAGCAGCGAGCCGGAGCCCTGGAGGTCGGCGGCGAAGGTCTCGGCGGTGCCGGCGAGCTCCATGCTCCCCGAGCCGCTGAGGCCGGCCGAGAGATTGTCGGCGTCGATTCCGGTCGCGCTGAGGCGGCCGCTGCCCTGGACGACGAGGTCGACGCGCTGGCCGGTGAGGCCGGTTATGTCGAGCTGGCCGCTGCCGACGACTCGCGCCGAGCGCAGGTTGCGGGTGACGAGCGTGACGGTGGCGGGCGCGACGGCGCGGGTCGGGGCGCCGGTCCAGGCGGTGCGGTTGCGGCGCACCCGCAAGGTGGTGCCCTGGACGTCGACGACGACTCCGTCGAGCGCCTGCTGCGAGCCTTGCGCCGCCGCCGAGGTCGAGCGGCCGGTGACGAGGCGGACGAGGAACGGCCCCTCGACGACGATGCGGTCGAAATCCTGGATGGCATAGCGACGCTCGGCCGCGGCCGCGGCGCCGGCGCCAAGCGTCATGGCGAGAAGAGCGAAGAGGGCGGCGGACAGGCGAACCATGGCGGCCATCATGCCGTGCAATGGTTAACCGTCAATGGTGCTGGCAAGCCATTGATAGACAGCGGCAAATTCGGCATGTGAGCGGCGTGCCCAGCCTCAACATCAGCAAGGTCGCGGTCGGCTGCGCGAGCCTCGACGCGCTGCGCAAGCGGCAGGCCGCGCGGGCCGCGAACGGAATCGTGCCGATCGTCACGCGCTTCCGGCCCAAGCGCGCCGACGAGCTGGTCGGCGGATCGATCTTCTGGATCCTCCAGCACCGGATCACCGCGCGCCAGACCATCCTCGGCTTCGAGGAGCGCGAGGCGGACCGGCGCACGATCATCCGGCTGGACGCCGAGCTGGTGCCGGTGCGGCCCCATCCCAAGCGCGCCCACCAGGGCTGGCGCTACCTGGCGCATGAGGACGCGCCGGCCGACCTGGCGGACGGCGACGTGACGGCGGCATTGCCGCCGGCCCTGGCCCAGATGCTGGCGGCCCTGGCGCTGATCTAATTGCGCTTGGGCGCCTCGCCGGCCAGATTCAAATAAATTCGGGCGTCGATCAATCGGCTTGAAGTGTCAGCGGAAGCCTGCGACCTTGCCTTAGCAAGACTCAAAGAGGGGGAGTAATGCCATGCCGAGTCTAAGCAATCGTTCCCGCAATAATATGAAGGGCCTTCACCCTGATTTGATCAAGCTCATCGAGGCCGCGATCGAGGAAGTCGACTTTGTCGTGCTGGAAGGATCGGTGCGCACGCGTGAGCAGATGATGATCAACTACGGCAAGGGTCGCAGCGCAAAGCAGCTGGCCGTCTTCGGCATACCGGCCAAATATGCAAAGCCCGCCGAAGCGAAAGTGACTTGGCTGTCCAACCCGTTCAACTCCAACCATCGCGTGCACGGGGACGGCTTCGGGCATGCGTTCGATGCATGTCCGTTCCCGGTCAACTGGGACGACACGAAGAGCTTTCGCAAGATGGGCGACGTGTTCAAGCGAGTCGCGGGCGAGCTCGGCGTCAACATCGAATGGGGCGGGGACTGGAAGAAGAAGGACTATCCCCACATCGAGCTGCACTAGGCCCGGGTATCGCTGACGCGCCTAGCCGCACCGCACCTCGCCGCTGCCCATCTTCCTGACGTCGCAGCGGGCGCCGCCGGCGACGGTGACGTTGCCCGAGCCCATGATCGAGACCCGCGCGGTGCCGCTCGCGTGCATGTTGGCATTGCCGCTGCCGGCGATCGATACCTCGGCGTCCTGCGCCTGGAGGCCGGGCAGCTCGGCATTGCCCGAGCCCATCACCTCGATCTTGGCCTCGCGGACTCGGCCGGAGGCGCGGACGTTGCCGGAGCCGGCAATCTCGAACTCGGCCGCCTGCGCCTCGATCTGCTGGAGAATGAGGTTGCCCGAGCCGGCGATCCCGCCCTCGAAGCGCTCCGCCTGAAGCGCGCTCACCTGCATGTCGCCGGATCCGGCGATCTCGGCGCCGCGAAGGCTCGGCGTGGTGACGTGGACGGTGACCAGGCCGGGGCCGCGGAAGGTGGTGCCGCGCTGGGTGCCGATGTGCAGCCGGCCGCCCTCGACCCGGATGTCGAGGCGCTCGAGCGCCGCGGTGTCGCCTTCGGCGCGGACCGACGGCGCTCCTCCGACCGTGACGATGACGTTGTGCGAGCCGGCGAGCTCGACCGTTTCGAACTGGCCGACTTGGAAATCGCGCGCGCCCTGAACTCCGCTCGCCTCGATCACCCGCGCATCGGTGCCGGTCACGTTGCAGGCGGCAAGCACCGCCGCTCCCGCCAAAGCCGCCAAGATCGCCCGCATGATCGCCTCCCTGCTGTGTTGCTGACGCAATACACCTGTGCGGCGGCAGAGGCAAGATGCGAAAAGGGCGGCCCGGTCAGGGGCCGCCCTCTTGGCAGGTCCAGAATGGAAGAGCCGCTTATTCGGCGGCTTCGGCCATCTTCGCCTTGTTGTGGACCAGCCACGCCTTGTTGAGGATGTCGAGCAGCTTCTCAAGCGCGGCCTTCTCGTCGATCTGCTCCATCGCGCCCAGCTCGCGGGCGAGGCGGGTGGAGGCAGCCTCGAAGATCTGGCGCTCGGAATAGCTCTGCTCGGGCGCGTCCTCGGGACGGAACAGGTCGCGGACCACCTCGGCGATCGACGCGAGGTCGCCCGAGTTGATCTTCGCCTCATATTCCTGGGCGCGGCGCGACCACATGGTGCGCTTCACCTTGGGCTTGCCCTTCAGGGTGGTGAGGGCTTCCTGCATGGTCTTGTCGGACGACAGCTTGCGCATGCCGACGCTCTCGGCCTTGTTGGTCGGGACGCGCAGAGTCATGCGCTCCTTCTCGAAGCGGAGCACGTACAGCTCCAGGCGCATGCCGGAAATCTCGGTGCTTTGCAGCTCGATGACACGGCCGACGCCGTGCTTGGGGTAAACAACAAAATCGCCAACGTCGAAGCTCAACGCCTTCGCTGCCATCAATCCAGCCTTCCGTTAAATTGGACGGCGCCGCGTCCTGCCCGGGTTATCGCGGCGCACCTCTGTCTGCCCAGATGCGAAACCGGCGGCTGCACGCGCCGGCGGGGGCTATATAGCACCGCCTTCGTCAAAAAGCTAGGGGCGCACGCCCGGAACGCATCCGGGCGCGACGGGATTGTGCTTCGGCGTCAGGCGCAATCGCGCCGGATCAGTCGCCTTCGCCGGGCTCGGCGGAGAAGAACTTCTCGAACTTGCCGTCCTGGCCCTTGAACTCGTCGGCGTCGGCGGGGCTGTCCTTCTTGCGGGTGATGTTGGGCCACTCCGCCGAATAGGTCGCGTTGAGCTCCAGCCACTTTTCGAGGCCGTTCTCGGTGTCGGGAAGGATCGCCTCGGCGGGGCATTCGGGCTCGCACACGCCGCAGTCGATGCACTCGCTGGGATTGATCACCAGCATGTTCTCGCCCTCGTAGAAGCAATCGACCGGGCACACTTCCACGCAGTCCATATATTTGCAGCGGATGCAGGCATCGGTGACGACGTAGGTCATGGTTTCTCGCTTCTCTCCCGAGGGGACGGCGCAATCCCTAGGCGTGGCCGCCGCGCCTCGTCAACGCACCTTGTGCGCCATGGTTCGGACCGGGACCCCGACAGCGCCAACAAGCGTTGGATTTCAACGCCGAGGCCGCTAGGACCGCGAACCGGGCGGGGAACGTTGATGGCGCGCGGGGGCCGCGGCGCCGAGCACGGGATACATGATGGCTCGATCTTCCGCCGACCTCCAGGAGCAGCGCTTCCAGCTGCTCGTCAATTCGGTGGTCGACTACGCCATCTACATGATCGAGGCCGACGGCACGATCGCCACCTGGAACCCGGGCGCCAAGCGCTTCAAGGGCTATGAGGCCGAGGAAATCGTCGGCAAGCCCTACGCCACCTTCTTCCTGCCCGAGGACCGCGACGCCGGCCTGCCGCAGCGAATCCTCGCCACCGCCGCCAGCGAGGGCCGGTTCGAGGGCGAGGGCTGGCGGCTGCGCAAGGACGGCACGCGCTTCTGGGCCCATGTCGTCGTCGACGCGATCTATAATGCCGACCGCGACGTCGTCGGCTTCGCCAAGATTACCCGCGACCTCACCGAGAGGCGAAGCGCCGACCAGGCTCTGCGAGAGAGCGAGGAACGGTTCCGCATCCTCGTCCAGGGCGTCAAGGATTACGCCATCTACATGCTCGACGCCGATGGCCGGGTGACCAACTGGAATGCAGGCGCCCAGCTCATCAAGGGCTATCGCGCCGAGGAGATCGTCGGCGAGCATTTCTCCCGCTTCTACACCGACGAGGATCGGGCCGCGGGCGAGCCGGAGCGGGCGCTGGAAACGGCGCGCGCCAAGGGCAAATATGAGAAGGAGGCGTGGCGGGTCCGCAAGGACGGCACGCGGTTCTGGGCCAGCGTGCTGCTCGACCCGATCTATGACGAGGCCGGCGAACTGAGCGGCTACGCCAAGATCACGCGCGACATCACGGAGCGCAAGAAGGCCGAGGAGGAGCTGGAGGAAGCGCGGGCGGCGCTCTACCAGTCGCAGAAGCTGCAGGCATTGGGCGAGCTCACCGGCGGCATCGCCCACGACTTCAACAATCTGCTGACGGTGATCCGCGGCTCCGCCGAGCTTCTGCTGCGGCCGGGCCTCAGCATCGATAAGCGCGAGCGCTATCTCGGCTCGATCATCGAGACGGCGGATCGTGCCACGGCGCTCACCAGCCACCTCCTCGCCTTCGGCCGGCGCCAGGCGCTGAAGCCGGAAGTGCTGCAGCTCAACGTTCGGCTCGACGCCTTCGCGGAGATGGTCCAGCGCACCTTCGGAAGCAAATATGAGGTGAGCATCGACCTCGACCCCGAGCTGTGGCTGGTTGAGGTCGACGTGACGCAGCTCGAGACCGCCCTGCTCAACGCCGCGATCAACGGCCGCGACGCGATGCCCGACGGCGGCACGCTGGTGCTCAGGACGCGCAACCGGCCGGCGAGCAACGAGGTCTCGGTCGAGGTCGAGGACACTGGCGAGGGCATGCCGCCCGAGGTCGTCGAGCGAGTCTTCGAACCGTTCTTCACGACCAAGCCGGTCGGCAAGGGAACCGGCCTCGGCCTGTCCCAGATCCACGGCTTCGCCGCCCAGACCGGCGGCCGCGCGGAAATCTCCTCCCGGCCCGGCGAGGGAACGCGGCTGTGCATCGTCCTGCCGCGCAGCGACAAGGCCGCGGAAGAGGACGACTCCACCGAGGCGCCGAGCCTGCCGTTCGCCGGTCTTCGCGTGCTGCTGGTCGAGGATAATGAGCAGGTCCGCCGCTTTGCCGAGCATCTCCTCGAAGAAATGCATTGTGCGGTGACCAGCGCGGAATCGGGCGAGGCGGCGCTGGCCGTGCTCGACAAGGAGAGCTTCGATCTCCTGTTCACCGACGTGGTGATGCCGGGAATGAGCGGAGTCGAGCTCGCCAACCACGTGAGGAAGGACTTCCCCGACCTGCCGATCCTGCTTGCCAGCGGCTATAGCGAGGAGGTGGTGCGCGGCGCCGCCAACAAGTTCCGGATGATCTCGAAGCCTTACGGCTTCGCGTCGGTGAGCCAGGCCTTTGGGGAGGTCACTCGGAGCCAGGCCGCGGCCTAGCCCTCGATCTCGCTGTAGAGGAGGCGCGCCTCCGCGGGCGGGCCCCGGCGGGCGGGGAGCGCTTCAATCCTCAGGACTCGGACCTTGCCGTGGATGGCGAAGCTCAGCACGTCGCCGACGCCGACCGGGGCGTGGCTGCGGTCGACGACGCGGCCATTGACGCGCAGCCGGCCCTGCTCCGCCACGGCCTGAGCCGCCGAGCGAGTCTTCACGATCCGCGCGAACCACAGGAACTTGTCGAGCCTGAGGCGGGCGGCGGCGGGATCAGCCACGCGCCAGCCCGGCGAGCGCGGCGAAGGCGGGCGAGATCGGCCCGACATGTTCCTTGCGGCGGCGGGCGCGGCCGCGCCACACCCAGCCGCGCTCCTCGCCCTCGGCGCGGAAGCCGACGTCGCGCATCAGCCTGGTGACCGCGTCGGGGGTGAGGCCGAGCGAGGTGACGAGGGCGACGTTGACCACCGCTTCCTGCTTGCCGGCGCGCGCCTCGTGGGCGTGGGCGGCCATGCGCTCGGCCATGTCGACTCGGAGCAGCTGCGGCCCCACCCGGCGGAAGCCGAGGCGGCCGGTGGCGGCGACGTCGCCATTGGCCGGCAGCACCACCGAGCCGGGCGGCGGCAGCCACGGCATTGGCGCTCCGGCCGCGGCGGCGCGCAGGGCGGCGCGCCAGCGCATCGCCTCGGGCTTCAGAACCGCGGGCATGAACAGGTCGAGCGCGCCGATGCGGATGCCGAGGGCGTGGAGCTTGCGGCGATGATCGCGGTCGAGCGACTCCAGTGGCTTGGCGACCGTCTCCCGGTCGATGATGCCGCCGTCGTCGACGAGCATCGCCAGCACAGCGCGGAAAGCCGGCGGAGCGGTGGGGTCGTGCCCCGCCATGCCGGCCTGGCGAAGCGGCGCGAGGCTGCGCTCGACCTGATGCGCGACCCAGTCCTTGAGGCGGTCGATCACCGCTTCGCGGCCGCGCTCCGAGACGCTGTCGATCCGGCGGTCGAGCTGGACCCGCGGGCTGAGCAGGTTCTTGCCAGGCACCAGCCTGGCGACCTCATGACCGCGCCACAGGATGGCCGGCGGCAGCGGCGCCTCGCTGCGCAGCGAGAAATGGTCGTCGGTGTCGGCGACGAGCGCGGCGGCACGCTTCTCATATTCGCCGGCGAGGCGGCGCTCGGCGGTGGCGAGGAGCATTTTGCGGTCGGCATGCTTGGCCGCCGGGTCGACCTCGAAGCGGAAGCCCTGGAGCTTGCCGATCGCATAGCTTCCGACGGTGACCTCGCCCTGCTCGTCGACGATCACCGGATGCTCGTCGACGCCGCCCTTGCGGCCGAGATCCTTCAGAAGGACCGAGGTGCGTCGATCGACGAAGCGTTGGGTCAGCCGCTCGTGCAGCGCGTCGGACAGCTTCTCCTCGATGCCGCGGGCGCGCTCGGCCATCTCGGCGGGCGCGTGAAGCCAGTCGTGGCGGTGGGCGATATAGGCCCAGGTGCGCACCCCCGCGAGGCGGTCGGCAAGCGTGTCGATGTCGCCCTGGACATTGTCGAGGCGGGCGAGCTGCTCGGCATACCAGGATTGCGGGATTCGGTGGTCGCCCTGATTGAGGAAGTCGAACAGGCGGGCGACGAGGCGGCCGTGCCCCTCCGGGCCGGTCTTGC
>NZ_JAANPA010000031.1 GCF_011320075.1 Sphingosinicella sp. YJ22
CCCCCCCCCTCCCTGGAGAAGGAGAACGCAAGCGGGATCGTTTCACGTGGCTGGAGATCAGGCGTGTGGTCCACCGATCTGCCGACTCCGGCCCGCATCCGGGCTCGGTGCCCTCGCCGATGGTCGGCACCGTTTATCTCTCGGCCGAACCCGGCTCGAAGCCGTTCGTCGCCGTCGGCGACTCGGTGTCGGAGGGCCAGACCCTTCTGATCATCGAGGCGATGAAAGTGATGAACCAGATCCAGGCGCCGCGCGCCGGCACGGTCACCCGAATCTGCGTCCAGAATGCCGAGCCCGTCGAGTTCGGCCAGCCGCTGGTCGTGATCGAGTAAGATGCCGGATATCCAGAAAGTCCTGATCGCCAATCGCGGCGAGATCGCGCTCCGAATCCACCGCGCCTGCCACGAGATGGGCATCCGCACGGTCGCGGTCCATTCGACCGCCGACGCCGACGCGATGCACGTCCGCCTCGCCGACGAGGCGGTGTGCATCGGCCCGCCGAGCGCGACCGACTCCTACCTCAACATCCCCAACATCATCTCGGCCGCCGAGATCGCCCATGCCGACGCGATCCATCCCGGCTACGGCTTCCTATCCGAGAACGCGCAGTTCGCCGAGATCGTCGAGGCCCACAACCTCATCTGGATCGGCCCGAAGCCCGAGCATATCCGAACGATGGGCGACAAGGTCGAGGCGAAGCGCACCGCCGGCGCGCTCGGCCTGCCGCTCGTGCCCGGCTCCGACGGGGCGATCGAGGACGTCGCCGAAGCCAAGCGTCTCGCCCGCGACATCGGCTATCCGGTGATCATCAAGGCCGCGTCGGGCGGCGGCGGCCGTGGCATGAAGGTGTGCGCGAGCGAGGACCAGCTCAAGACCCTGATGGCCCAGGCCGGCAGCGAGGCGAAGGCCGCCTTCGGCGACGCCACCGTCTACATGGAGAAATATCTCGGCGACCCGCGCCACATCGAGTTCCAGGTGTTCGGGGACGGCGAGGGCAACGCCATCCATCTCGGCGAGCGCGACTGCTCGCTCCAGCGTCGCCACCAGAAGGTGCTCGAGGAAGCCCCCTCCCCGGTCATCAGCGCCGAGCAGCGCGCCGAGATGGGCGGGATCGTCGCCAAGGCGATGGCCGAGATGGGCTATCGCGGCGCCGGCACGATCGAGTTCCTCTACGAGAACGGCGAGTTCTACTTCATCGAGATGAACACCCGGCTCCAGGTCGAGCATCCGGTGACCGAGATGATCACCGGCCTCGACCTCGTCCGCGAGCAGATCCGGATCGCCGAGGGCAAGGGCCTGACTCTCCGCCAGGATGACGTTCAGTTTCGCGGCCACGCCATCGAGGTGCGAATCAACGCCGAGGACCCGGCGACCTTCGCCCCCTCCCCCGGCCTGGTGAAGAATTTCCACGCGCCGGGCGGAATGAACGTCCGGGTCGATAGCGGCCTCTATTCGGGCTACCGAGTGCCGCCTTATTACGACTCGATGGTCGCCAAGCTGATCGTCTACGGCACCACCCGCGACGGCGCGATGCGCCGTCTCCGCCGCGCGCTGGAGGAGTTCGTCATCGAAGGCATCAGGACCACCATCCCGCTCCACCAGGCGGTGATCGAGGATCCCGAATTCCTTTCGGGCGACTATACGATCAAGTGGCTCGAGGAGTGGCTGCAGAAGCAGCAATGAGGACCGGCGGCATGAAGGCGACGATCTACCACAATCCGCGCTGCGGCACGTCGCGCAACGCTCTCGCCATGATCGAGGAGGCCGGCGCCGACGTCACCGTGATCGAATATCTTAAGGCCCCGCCGAGCCGCGACGAGCTGAAGCGCCTCTACGAGCGCGCCGGAATCACGCCGCGCGAGGGCCTTCGCGCCAAGGAGGAGGCCGCGGCCGGCCTCGCCGACGCCAGCGACGACGAGATCCTCGACGCGATGATGCGCGACCCGATCCTCATCAACCGCCCGCTCGTCGAGACCGACAAAGGCGTCCGCCTCGCCCGCCCGTCGGAGACGGTCAAGGACATCCTCTAGGCAAGAGCGTTCGCCGGGAGTCGGCGACGACACGATCCAGGTAATTCCAGATCGGCCGAACTTGTTCTAACCTGCCCGCCATGGCGGCGATCGATCCCGACCTGTTGCTTCGCGCCTATGCGATCGGCGTGTTCCCAATGTCCGATGGCCGCGAGGCCAAGGACGTCTACTGGGTCGAGCCGCGGCGCCGCGCCATCCTGCCGCTCGACGGTTTCCATCTGTCGAGGTCGCTCAAGAAGACGATCCGTTCGGACCGCTTCACCGTCACCCGCGACACCGCCTTCGCCGAGGTCATCCGCGCCTGCGCCGAACGCGACGAGACGTGGATCAACCCCGCCATCGAGCAGAGCTACACGACGCTCCACGCATTGGGGCAGGCGCATTCGATCGAGACATGGTTCGATGGGGAGCTGGTCGGCGGCCTCTACGGAGTGCGCCTCGGCCCTGCTTTCTTCGGCGAGAGCATGTTCAGCCGCGCCACCGACGCCTCCAAGGTCGCGCTCGCCTGGCTGGTTGCTCGGCTGATCGCCGGCGGCTACCGCCTGCTCGACTGCCAGTTCATGACCGATCACCTCAAGAGCCTCGGGGCGATCGAGGTCACCCAGCAGCGCTACCTGGAGATGTTGACCGCCGAGTTGGAGGCCGCCGGCTCGTTCGACTCGCCGCCGGTGTCCTCGGTCCGCCGCGGCGGCGTCGAGGAGGCCGACTTCGGCAAGCTCGACCGGTTGCTCGAGGACGCGGCGGGCGCTTCCGGGGCGGCCGGCGCGCCGGGATGCGTCATCGCGCAGCTCTTGACCCAGACGTCGTAGACCGGGTGCTCGACGACGTTGAGCGACGGGCTTTCCTTGTAGACCCAGCCCGAGAAGATCCTGCGAAACTGGCCCTGGCGGTCAGCCGTGTCGACCTGGATGAAGGCCCCGGTGAGCTGTTGCGGCTCGTGCGGCGCGGTCGTCTCGCAGGCGCGCAGGCGGATGATGATGTCGTTGTCGCGCACCGCCTGGCCCGGCCGCAGGGTGAGGTCGCGGGCGATGCCGTTGCGCTTGTTGACCAGGCCGATCACCGCGACTCGCTCGGCCATCGGCGTGGTTCCCGGCGCCAGCGTGTCGGCCGACGCGCGCACCGGCTCCGACTCGACCTGGCCGTTGGTCGCCTGGTTGTCCGCACCGTCGCCGCAGGCGGCGAGCGCGGTCAGGCCGGCAAGGGCGGCGGCGGTGAGGAAAGTGCGGCGCATGGGAAAGCGGCCGATGCCTATTCCGGAGTCCACGCCTGGTAGTCGCCGCTCGCCGCTTGGCGATGGCCGCCGCTGGCGAGCGCGCCGGTCGGACGGTAGGCATGGGGAGTCCCGGTCAGGTTCGGAGTCGGGTCCCTGAGGAATTTGGGCGCCGGCGGAAGCGCCTTGTCCGGCACGTCGTCGATCTGCTTGTGCATCCACGAATACCACTCGGGCGGGATTCGGCTCGCGTCATTCTCGCCGTTGTAGATGACGTAGCGGCGGTCGGCCTTCTTGGACTGGTAATAGATGTTGCCGGCGGCATCGCGGCCCACCTCGCGGCCCGAGCCGCGGATGTGCAGGCCGGCGCCGATCGTAGCGCCGTTCCACCAGGTGAAGATCTTGCCGAGGAAACCCATGGGTCGCGCCTAGCCTCGTTCGCGGCTCCGGCGCAATCCCTTCAGCGCGCTTCGACCTCGACCGCGAGCGGGCCCTTCTTGCCGGTCGCGATGCGCGCCCGCAGCGGCTGGTCGGGGAACAGGTCGGTGAGGCCGCCGCGGCGCACCGTCTCCATGTGCACGAAGATGTCCTCGTCGTCGCCCTCGTCGCGGACCAGGAAGCCGTAGCCGCGCAGGCGATTGAACCATTTGACCTTGACCGCCTCGAACGCGCCGGCGGAGTCGAGCAAGGCGGCGGGGTTGACCCGCTCACTCTGTTCCGCCTGGGTGCGGTTCAATTCCGGCACCAGCGCCTGGCTGAGGTCGATGCTGATCACCTTGCGCGCCTGCAGCCCGCGCTCCTGATGGGCGACCAGGCATTCGACGATCGCGCCCTCGGGCAGGCTGCGCCGGTCATGCTCGCGAAGCACGGTGAAATGGATGAGGACGTCGCCCTCGACCTCCTCGCTGACGACGAAGCCGAAGCCGCGCGTGGCGTCGAACCATTTGACCGAGCCGGTGACCCGCTGCAGGGCGTCGCCATCCGCCGCCGCGGGATGACCGCCTCCGGTGCCGCTGACGGCCCCGCCTTCCCCACTCTCGCTGCGCGACATCATCAACGGCCTATCAACCACGGCACCGTAGAAGTACCATGGTTTTGCATTTTGTGAACTGTCGCAGGCGATTAATCGTCCGCTTCCGGGAATTCGCCGGGCCGGGCGGCGACGATCTTGCGGGCGACACCGAGCGGGTGGCCGGCGCGCAGCATCGCCGCCAGCTTTTTCTCCCGTTCCGGACGCTCCGGCCAGGCATCGGCATAGGGCCCGATCCGCCGCCGCTCGGCGAAGCGCAGCGCCGCATTCCACGCTTCGGACTCGGCATGGGCGCGCGCCGCGGCGCCGTCGGCTTCGTCGACGCCGGCGACCTTCAGCGCGGTGTCGACCCGCCGAGCGCCGTAGCCGCGCCGCGACAGCGACTCCGCCCGCGCCGTCGCGAAGGCGGCGTCGTCGACATAGCCGAGCCTGGCACAGCGCTCGACCAGGCCGTCCACTGGGGCCTCGCCCTCGCCGCCCCAGCCCCGCTCGCGCAGCTTGCGCGCCAGATAGGCCTTGAGTTTCGCCCGCGTAACGGCGTAGCGGCCCGCATAGTTGACGGCGAGCCGTTCGAGCCCCTCGCCGTCGAGCGGCGGCACCGCGCGTTTGTGACGTTCCTGTTGCACGGCCATGATTGTGCCACAGTGGAGCCGGATTATGAACGCGCTCGCCGCCTTAGGGCAGGCTCGGTGCCCTGTGCTGCCGAGGCGCGGCGACCAGGCAAGCTTAGCAATGAGGATTCAGCCAGACGTGATTGAGAATGGTGCAGGCGCCGGCACTGCCGAGCCGACCCCCACCGACGATGGCACGGTCCGCCGCCTGGCGGACTTTGCGACGCTCGGCGAGGCCCTCGATTATGCGGCGCTCGGCCAGCGCGGCCTCAATTTCCACGATGCCCGAGCGCGCCTCGAGCGGGTCTATCCGTTCAGCGACCTGCGCAGCGACGCCCTGGCCTGGGCGCACCGCCTGATCGCGCGCGGCGTCAAGCCGGGCGACCGCATCGCCCTGATCGCCGAGACCGCGCCTGAATTCTGCTCGCTCTTCTTCGGCACCGTCTATGCCGGCGCCTGGCCGATCCCGCTGCCGCTGCCGACCTCGTTCGGCGGCGCGCAATCCTATATCGATCAGCTCGGAGTCCAGCTGAAGAGCGCGGACCCGCTGATGCTGGTCTATCCGCCGATGCTGGCCAACCTCGCCGGCGCCGCCGCCGAGGCGGCCGGAGTTCCCGGCCTCGACTGGGCCAGCTTCGGCGCCGAGGACGCGCCCGCGGTCGATCTTCCGCCCGCCAGCCCCGACGATATCGCCTATCTGCAATATTCGAGCGGCTCGACCCGCTTCCCGCACGGCGTCATCATCACCCACCGCGCGCTGATGAGCAATCTCGCCGCCCACAGCCACGGAATGAAGCTGGGCGACGGCGACCGCGGCGTCGCCTGGCTGCCTTTCTACCATGACATGGGCCTGGTCGGCTGCCTCCTGTCGCCGGTCGCCAACCAGATGTCGGCCGACTATCTGAAGACCGAGGATTTCGCGCGCCGTCCGCTCGCCTGGCTCGACCTCATCAGCCGCCACAAGGGCACGACGATGAGCTATTCGCCGAGCTTCGGCTACGACATCTGCGCGCGCCGCGTGTCGAGCCAGGTCAACGTCGCCGAGCGCTTCGACCTTTCGCGCTGGCGGGTCGCCGGCAACGGCGCCGACATGATCCGCCCGGACGTGATGCAGGCCTTCGTCGACGCCTTCGCGCCGGCCGGCTTCAACGCCAAGGCGTTCCTACCCAGCTACGGACTCGCCGAAGCCACCCTCGCGGTGTCGATCATGCCCCCGGGCGAAGGAATCGTCGTCGAGCTGGTCGAGGAGACCCTGCTCGCCGGCGGCACCACCGGCGAGCGCGACCGCCCGCAGCGCTATCGGTCGGTGGTCAATTGCGGCAAGCCCGCGCTCGGCATGGAGATCGAGATTCGCGACGAGAGCGGCAACCCGCTCTCCGAGCGCGAGGTCGGCAAGGTCTGGTGCCGCGGCTCGTCGGTCATGACCGGCTATTTCCGCGACGAGGAAGCGACCCAGGCCTGTCTCTCCGAGGACGGCTGGCTCGACACCGGCGACATGGGCTATCTCAGCGACGGCTACATCTACATCGTCGGCCGCGCCAAGGACATGATCATCATCAACGGCAAGAACCACTGGCCCCAGGACATCGAATGGGCGGTGGAGCAGCTGCCGGGCTTCAAGGCTGGCGACATCGCCGCTTTCTCGGTCACCACCCAGGGCGGCGAGGAAACCCCCGCGGTGCTCGTCCAGTGCCGCACCTCGGACCTCGACGAGCGCGCCAAGCTCCGCGAGCTGATCCGCGAGCGGGTCCGCGCGATCACCGGCATCAACTGCGTGATCGAGCTGGTCCCGCCCCGCTCGCTGCCGCGCACCAGCTCGGGCAAGCTGTCCCGCGCCAAAGCCCGCAATCTTTATCTCAGCGGCGAGATCCCGACTTACGACATCGCTGCCTAGTCCGCCTTGCGGAGGCCGGATAGTCCCGCTATCTGGCCCGTCCGGCACAGGAGTGTAGCTCAGCTGGTAGAGCATCGGTCTCCAAAACCGAGGGCCGTGGGTTCGAGTCCCTCCACTCCTGCCAAGCCGAAGCGAGGCGCGTAGCGCCGGTCTGCAAGGCCGGAGCGCACCGCCGGTCAGTCTTGCCGAGCAAGGACTGACGTCGCGGGATTTACTCCCGTGACGCCCGCTTCAAGCAAAGTACCCACCTTGCTTTCCCTTTACCCCGCCGTTATTCGGCCTATCTCCCGTGCATCGGAAATCCCCTGGCTGACCGGCCCACCGGTCCCGGGCGGCTGTCCGAAGACGGCAGATTTTCACAAGGAACAGGCACAGGTGGCGAAAACCTCCCCAGGCGAATTCTTCCGGCAGGTCCGGGCCGAGACCGCGAAGGTGGTGTGGCCGACGCGCAAGGAAGTGATGATGACCGCGGTCCTGGTGGTGATCATGACCACGATCCTCGGCCTGTTCTTCTTCGGGGTCGATTCGGCGTTCAGCGCGATCGTGCGCAATCTCATCGCCCTCATCAGCTAATCGGAGCACAAGAGCCCCCCATGTCCCGCTGGTACATCATCCACGCTTATTCGGGCTTCGAGAACAAGGTCCGCGACGCGATCCAGGCCGAGGCGACCCGGCTCGGGCTGACTCCGCTCGTCGAGGCGGTCGAGGTCCCGACCGAGAAGATCACCGAGGTCCGCCGCGGCAAGAAGGTCACCTCCGACCGCAAGTTCTTCCCCGGCTATGTGCTGGCCAAGCTCAGCATGACCGACGACGTCTACCACCTCATCAAGAACACGCCGAAGGTGACCGGCTTCCTCGGCGCCAGCGGCAAGCCGCAGCCGATCAGCGACGCCGAGGCCAACCGAATCCTCAACACCAAGGAGGAAGCCGCCGCCGCGCCGAAGACCAGGATCAACGTCGACTATGAGATCGGCGACCAGATCAAGGTGCTCGAGGGCCCGTTCGCGAGCTTCAACGGAGTCGTCGAGGAGCTCGATTTCGACCGCAGCCGGGTCAAGGTCAGCGTGTCGATCTTCGGCCGCGCCACCCCGGTCGAGCTCGAGTTCGAGCAGGTCGAACGGATGAAGTAAGCCGGCGCGCCCGGCCGGCCGCCCCCCTCCGGGCGGCTCAGATCAGCTTCTTGACCCCGTGCAGGCCGACCACCCGGCGGCCGTCGCACACCGGCACCGCGACCAGCCGCATCCAGCGCGCGCCGCCCTGGGCCGGGCGCAGCTCGGCGTCCAAGGTGAAGCCGCGGCGGTGCTTGATCGCGTAGGCGCGCAGGCTCTCCATCGCCGCGCGCGACTCCTCGGCGTAGAGCGCGACCGCCTCGTCGCGGCGCACCCGCGCGCCGCGCGGCAGGCCGAAGATGTCGTACACCCCCGCCGACCAGGTCAGCTTGTTGTCGGCAAGGTTGCACGACCACAGGCCGACGCCCTGCGCCGCAAGCTCGCGCGGCAGCGGCCCGACCGACAGCATCGCCGCCGAGTCCGGCCAGGCGAAGGCATGGCCGAGCGCGAACCGCCGCTCGCGCTCGAACAGCGGCCAGCTGTGGTGCAACGGCAAGGGCTCGGTCGGCTTCACGGCGGGCTGCTCTCTCCTCTCCCGCCTTGCTAGCCCGAGCGGCTTAAAAAAGCGAAACCCCTTCTCGCCGCGAGGCCGGGCGCGCCTGGTCGAAACCGCGCTCCGCTTCGCCGAAATCGCCTCCGCCCGACTCCGCGCGCGCCGTAACCTCCCCCTGTCCCGCGAGCCGCGCGGGGCGAGTGACGCTTTCCCGTCCACCTTTGGAGGTTCACATGAGAAGCAAGATGATGTCCGCGGCCGCGTGCCTGGCCGCATTGTGGGGCACCGCCGCCGCGGCCCAGCCGGTGCCGGAGACCGTCGTCACCGGCGAGATCGAGCAGGCGCCGCTTCGCGACGACGCGGAGCTGGTCAGCACCGTCGTGCGCTATTCCGATCTCAACCTGGCAAGCGCGGCCGGAATCGACTCGCTGCACCGGCGGGTCCATCGCGCGGCGACCCGGATCTGCGTCGATCCCAACCCGCAGCCGCTGGAGTTGCGCCAGGCCGGCCTCACCTGCCGCGACGGCGCCATCGCGGGCGCCCGCGACCAGGTCGCCGCGGCGATCGCCGGCCATGGCAATCCCAACCGCCTCGCCGCCGCGTCGCTGGTGGTCCGCGCCGCGCGGTGAGCGGCTCGCCGAAACCGTCAGGGTCAGCTGCCGACCCTGCCGGAGCGCCCGAATGCCCGAGCGCAGGGAGGCAATCGCGCAGCGATCGCCGAGCAGCGCGGAGAGAGCGCGCAGGGCCTGTCCTGAGCTTGTCGAAGGGCCGGCCAGCCTGCGCCTGAAAGGCGACAGGACTGACGTCACGGAATTCACTTCCGTGACGGCCACCCGAACCCCTCACCCACGCTTCCTCCCCTTCCCCCTCACCCGAAGCGCGTCCGGCACCTCCTCCCCCGGCAGGAACCAGTTGCCCGTCGCCTCATATTCGTCGGCCCGAAGCGCCGCCCGCTCGCGCCGGACCAGGTCCAGCGCGCGCCGCTCCTTTTCGAGGGTGAACCAGATGCGCCGCTCCGTCTGGATCTCGGCGCTGCTCAGCGGCCCGCGCCGCTTGCGCGTGGCGTAGCGGCCGAACTCGTCGCCCAGCGCCTGGCGCCGGCCGTGAAGCTCCAGGAGCATGATCGCCTGCTCGAACGTCATCGCCGGCAGCGGCCCGAGCGCCTCCTCGAGCCACAGGTCGTCGGCCCCGTCGGAGCACTGGGACGCGAGCGCGCGCTCCATCAGCGCCGCCTCCAGCCGCTCGGTGGCGACCTCCAGCGCCTTGTCCATCTCCGCCTTGAACACGGGATTGCGCCCCCGCCGCGCATAGATGTTGGTCGCCGCCACCCCGACCGCCTGGGCCGCCATCGAGATGTTGCCGCACGTCGCCAGCGCGCGGAGGAACGCCTGCTCGCCGCGAAAGCCGATCCCGCCCGCCTTCGCCCGCCGAAGCTGAAGCCGCCCGTCCTTGAGCCGAGTCACCGCCGGCTCCCCGCCGCCGGTCTTGAACCGGGCCGGCGCATTGGGACTGTCCGGCCACCGCCCCTTCCCCGCCCGGGCCGCCCGAGCCGGATCCGCCCGCATCGCCGCCTGGGCAGCGGTCAGCGCCGCATCCCACTCGGCGGCGAATGCGGCATGAGTCGTCCGCCGCGCATAGAGCGTCTGGGTGCGCAGCCCACATTCGCGAGCGGCGAGCATGACATTCCCGGTCTCGGCCAGCAGGCGGAGGAATGCGGCATTCTCGCGCGCCTGGCGGCGATTGAAGGGGCGTGCCATGCCGATCTTAGCGCAGGCGAAATCCTATTTTGCAAGGAGCGAGGCGCGTAGCGACGCCGGCGGCAAAGCCGCCGCCGGAGTAGCGCGCCGGTGCCGAAGGCACGCAAGCCTGTCCTGAGCCTGTCGAAGGGGCCGGCCAGCCTGCGCCCGGCCTTGAGCCGGGCGACAGGACTGACGTCACGGGATTTACTCTCGTGACGGCTCCTCCCGCCTTCAGGATGATTTTCTGGTATCCGCGGGGGTGGCGGCCTGCGACTGGATTGCTAGGAGAGCACTTCGGTTCAAAAGGGACGGTTCACGCGTGAGCGATCAATACGAGGGTCTGAGCAAAGAGAACTTGATTGCCCTGCTGCGGAAGCGGGACGGCCAGAAGAAGCTCGGACTTGTATGGGAACGCGACGAGATCGAGGCGGACCGCGCGACTGACGCCAATTTCGTCGCTTGCGTGATCGACCCGATGCTCTCGGACAAGGCAGCACCTTGGCCCAACATGCTCATCGAGGGTGATAATTTCGACGCGCTTCGCTGGCTGAGGATGACGCACGCGAAACGCATCAAATGCGTCTATATAGATCCGCCTTACAACACCGGCAATAAGGACTGGGTCTATAACGATCATTATATCGACAAGAATAACCGGTGGCGTCACTCAACTTGGTTGGAGTTTCTATATCGTCGCTTGACGCTGGCCCGTGACTTATTGTCGAATGACGGCGTGCTGCTGATTTCTATCAACGATGAGCAGCGAGCAAGGCTGGAATTACTAGCCGATGAAGCGATGCCCGGTAGCCGTGGGCGAACAACTGCTGGGCGGCTCGCTATTCGAAGGCCTGCCGGTGCACCAAGCTCCAGCCCAGCCGAGGGCCTATCGCGGCTATCCACTCAACAGGGCGCTGGGACTACCGGAAGCCCTCTGGCGGGAGCGACCGCTATTACCCCACGAGCTGGATTCGGATGCATTCCTAGACGACGTAGCGCGCAGCTTCTGCGCGGACCGCCAGATATTGGTGCGGATCAACCAGACACTGCGACGGGCGACCGTTTCGTTACGCGACCTGTTCTTGGAAACCAGAGGCGAGGAAGGCGTGAATGTGCGGCTTTCCGACGCGCGCGTTGCCGAACAGGCTCAGCATGCGTTCCAGTTTAACGACTCCATCGATCCTCGTAAGCTTAAGGCGGCGTTGGTCCGAGAGCTTCGCCGCGTGGCGACTGCGAACGGCATAGAGGCAATCGATCGTGACTTGCGTCGGGCCATCGATCTTGAGGCAATGTTGAGTCCGGATGCCCTTAAGGATGCGGTCAAGGAAGCGCAGGGTCGACGGGTGACCACGACGAACGACGAGCCGCTGCCGCTGGCTTTCCCGGACCTGAGCGATCTGCCGACGGCCCGGAGATCGGCCTACGGCGTGTTCCCCTCCCGCATGAACGGGCCCGAGCGCAAGGTAGCTGAACTGCTCGACGGAGACGAGAGCGGCACGGTGCTGTGGTGGCTGCGCAATGTCGAGAACATGACCTGGGCAACGCGCATCATTCTGCCTAATGGCAGGCAGTTCTTTCCCGACTTCGTGGTGGGCATTCACGGGCGACGGACCGAGGACCACATCGGCCTTATCGAGGTGAAGGACGATGGCACTGATGGGCGGCTGCACGCGGACCTGAATCTGATCAAAATAAGGTCGCGCCACCGGCTCTATCTCGACGTGAAGTGGACCTCCGAGGGAGACGGGGGGATGGAGTGGTTGCGGCTGAACGAAGGCCTGAATCGAATTCAGCCGGATCGGCCATTTTCGGTGCAAGACCTGGTTACGTAGCTTGGGATGAGCGCCGTCCGCCTTGCCAAATCCAACACCCGGCGCTATGTGCGCCCCCTTCCAAAGCACCAGCAATGGAAAACCTGCGGGAGGCACGCTTCGGCGCGCCGTCTGAACCGCTAAACTTGAACGGGCCGAAACGCTCCCTCGCGGGGGCGCCAGGCCCATTACAGAGTGAGACACATGGCCAAGAAAATTACCGGCTATATCAAGCTGCAGGTGCCGGCGGGCGACGCCAAGCCTGCGCCGCCGATCGGCCCCGCGCTGGGTCAGCGCGGAGTCAACATCATGGAGTTCTGCAAGGCGTTCAACGCCCAGACCTCCGGCGAGGACAAGGGCACTCCGCTGCCCACCGTCATCACCGTCTATGCCGACCGGTCCTTCTCGTTCGAGACCAAGACCCCGCCGGCCTCCTACTATCTCAAGAAGGCCGCCAAGATTAACTCGGGCTCCAAGGAGCCGGGCAAGGTGACCGCGGGCAAGGTCACCCGGGCCCAGCTCGAGGAGATCGCGACGGCGAAGATGAAGGATTTGAACGCGAACGACGTTCAGTCCGCGGCGAAGATTATCGAAGGCTCGGCTCGCGCCATGGGCCTCCAGGTGGTGGGGTAAGCGCAATGGCTAAGCTGACCAAGAAGCAGAAGGCGCTCGCCGACAAGGTCGATACCGAGCGCTTCTACGCGATCGACGAGGCGATCGAGACGTTGAAGGCCAACGTGTCGAAGAAGTTCGACGAGACGATCGAGATCGCGCTCAACCTGGGCGTCGATCCGCGCCACGCCGACCAGATGGTCCGCGGAGTCGTGTCGCTGCCCGCGGGCACCGGCAAGGACGTCCGCGTCGCCGTCTTCGCCCGCGCCGGCAAGGCCGACGAGGCCCGCGAGGCGGGGGCCGAGGTCGTCGGCGCCGAGGATTTGATGGAGCAGATCCAGAACGGTCAGATCGATTTCGACCGCGTCATCGCGACGCCCGACATGATGGGCATCGTCGGCCGCCTCGGTAAGGTTCTGGGCCCCAAGGGCCTGATGCCGAACCCGAAGCTCGGCACCGTCACCCCGAACGTCGCCGAGGCGGTCAAGGCCGCGAAGGGCGGCCAGGTCGAGTTCCGCGTCGAAAAGGCCGGAATCATCCACTCCGGCATCGGCAAGGCGAGCTTCTCGAACGCCGACCTCAGGAAGAACTTCGACGCCTTCGTCGACGCCATCGTCAAGGCCAAGCCCACCGGCGCCAAAGGCAAATACGTCAAGAAGGCGGCGCTGAGCTCGACCATGGGCCCGGGCCTCAAGCTCGACGTTGCGGAAGTCGCGGCCGTCTGAGCCTGAGCTTCAGGACGAAATTGAGAGGGGCCGGGGCAGCAATGCCTCGGCCCTTTTCATATGGCGGCGTAAGACCGTCCCGGCTAGCGGCAGGCCCGCGCCACCGCGGCGACGAGGTCGCGGTCGCGGATCGGCTTCTCCAGCCGCTGCGCCGGCTCCAGCTCGGCCGGGATCAGCGCCTGGTCGTAGCCGGTCACAAACACGAACGGCACGTTCCGTTGCCGCAGGGCCCGCGCAAAGCCGAAGTTCGGCCCGTCACCGAGATTGACGTCGACAACCGCGCAATCGATCCGCTCGGCGGCGGCCAGGCCCGCGGCTTCGTCGGCGTCGCGGCACGGGCCGAGCACCCGCGCTCCGGCGCTTTCCAGCGCCGCTTTCGCGTCCGAGGCGAGGTAGAAATCGTCCTCGACGACCAGCACGCAGAGGCCGTCAAGGGGCATCGCCGCGGTCATGGACCGCTTGGCCCGGCGTGCGCGTCGGTCTGGAGGACGCTCGCGCCGGCGACGAGCGGGAAGCGGATCGTCGCCGCCACGCCGGTGTTGCGGAAGTCCAGCCGTCCCTCCCCCTTGAGCTCGTAGGGCACGCGGCCGGTGACGAGCTCGGTGCCGAACCCCTCGCGGCGAGGCCCGCTGTCCATCGTCACGCCGAACTCGGTCCAGGTGAAACACAACCAGGGCGGTCCCTCGCCATCGCCCTTGTCGAGCGACCAGCCGATCTCGATGCGCCCGTCGCCCTGCGCGAGCGCGCCATATTTGACCGCGTTGGTGGCAAGCTCGTGGACGGCGAGCGTCAGCACTTCCGCGGCCTTGGGGGGCAGCGACACGTCGTCGCCCCTTACCAGATAGCGTCCGGGCGGCGCCGCCTGCGCCTCCAGCTCGTCAAGGACGAGATTCTGGAGATCGACGCCGCGGCCGATCTCGCGGGTGAGCAGCGCCTGGGTCCGCGCCAGCGCGCTGATCCGCCCTTCGAGATGCTGGGCATAGTCGTCGACGCTGCCCGCGCTCGCGGCGGTCCGCCGGCCGATCGACCGGATCATCGCCAACAGGTTGCGCACCCGATGCTGGAGCTCGGCGACGAGCAGCTCCTGGCGGCGCTGCAGCGCGCGCAGCTCCTCGACGTCGGTCGAGGTCCCCAGCCATTCGACAATCCGCCCGTCATCGTCGCGCAGCGGCGACGCGCGGGTCTGGTGCCAGCGATATTCCGCGCTCGCCGCGCGAAGAATGCGGTGCTCGACATGATATTCGCCGCGTTCCTCGACGCCGTCCCAGGCGGCGAGCGTCTCCGCGCGCTCGTCGGGATGGACCGCGTCAAGCCAGCCGTGGCCGAGGCTCTCCTCAAAGGACAGGCCGGTGAACTCGATCCACTGCGGACTGCCCCAGATCCGGCAGCCGTCGCCCAGGGAGCGGAAGACGAGTTGGGGAATGCCCGTGGCGAGGCTGCGCATGCGCCGCTCGCTCGCCTCCAGCGCTTCCTCGGCGCGAGCGCGTTCGACCGCTTCCCAAATGCGCTCGGCGACCGCCACGAGCAGACTCGCCTCGGCGGGAGTCCACAGGCGCGGCCGGGCGCTCGTTGCCGCGACCGCCGCCACGAGGCCGCCTTCCTTGTGGAGCGGCACGCTTACGAAGGACTTTATCCCGAGGCACTCGTAATGAGCGCTGATCTCGCCCTGCATGACAGGCAAGGTCGCCACGTCCTCGACGAGGAGCGGATTGCCCGCATTGAAGATCTCGAGCGGCTGACCGTAGTCCGCGAACGGATACACGCCGGCCAGCGGCGTGTCGCCGGCCCGGTGATAGTCCTGCTCGACGACGAAGACCTCTCGGGCGGCATCGAACTCGACATAGTAGCTCCTGTCGGCGTTGAGATGCTCGCCGACCACCCGGCAGGCGGTCGCCTTGATCTCCAATGGGTCGCTCAGCGGCCTCAGCGCGTCGCTGAGCTTGAGCAGGAAGGCCTGCCGCTCCTCGCTGACTCCGATCCTGGATTCGGTGATCAGGCGCTCGGTCGTCTCGACGACCATGCCGATCATCCCGGCGACCGACCCGTCGGCCGCGCGGACCGGGCTGTAGGAAAAGCTGAAATAGGCCTGCTCGGTCCCGCCCGAGCGTTCGACGACGACGGGATAATCCTTGTTGAACGTCGATTTGCCGGCGAAGGCGCGCTCGACGATGGGGCTGACCTCTTCCCAGACCTCGCTCCAGATGTCGGCGAAGGAGCGGCCGAGCGCCTCCGGCTTTGCCCCGAGAATCGGCCGGAACGCGTCATTGTAAAGGGTGACGAGCTCCGGACCCCAGACGAGGACGGCCGGAAAGCCGCTTTCCAGCACCAGCGACGTCGCCAGCCTCAGCTCCGGCGGCCATCCCTCGATCGGTCCCAGCGGAGTCGCCGCCCAATCGTGGGCGCGGATTCGCGCTCCCATCTCTCCCCCTCCCTGCGGCCAGGGAGGCTGATCACTCATTCGCGTCCAGGTGGGCGCCCTCGTGACTCAGGTGGAGATAGTTCGGATTGAACATCGCCGCGCTCATCAGCTTGTCGAGGTTGGGAAAGGTGAGGCGCTTGTGGGACAGCTCGATAAGGCCGTCGCGGCGCAGCTCCTGCAGCGTCCGGTTGACGTGAACGGGCGTGAGCCCGGTCGCCTCGGCAAGGTCGTTCTGGGTAATCGGGAAATCGCAGCAGCTGTTCTTGGCAAGGCCGACCGAGCGCAAGCGCAGATAGAGCTCGACGAGCAGGTGGGCGATCCGTTCATATGCGCTGCGCTGGCCGATGTTGAGCAGCCATTCGCGCTGGACGGCGGAGTCGACCAGCTCGTGCCACCACAGGGCCTGCGTAATGCGCGGGCGCTTCTCCGTCAGGCGGTCCATCTCCTCGGGAGTGATCGCCGCATATTGGACGCGCGTGATCGCGCCGATCGTGTGGTCCATTTCCTTGAGGATGTAGACGTTCAGATCGCAGAAGTCGCCGGGAATGAAGAAACCGACGATCTGGCGGCGGCCGTCCGGCAGTCCCTTGTAGCGACACGCCCAGCCGCTCAGGATCAGGCGCACGACCTTGGGATCGTCCCCTTCGCGGACGATGTCCCGGCGCGGCGGCGCTTCGTGAACGGAGGCGCGGCTGGCGGATTCAAGGGCGGCACGGTCTTCGCTGGAAAGCCGCGCATAATTCTGCAACCGTATCGCCAGAGGGGCCACCACCGGAAAGGTCCTTCAATGCCTGGACGTTACCGTGCGCGCCGCAACTCACCTCTTACATGGGTTAGAAGTATAGCGCAGTGCCGCTCCCAAGGCAGCCCCGCGCCCGGCAAATCGACGACCACCGGCTTGTTCGATGCTTAATTCCCCGCAAACCGAGCCGTTGTTCTGACGGTTAAGCTTTTTGCCGACATAGGCGCGGGAGATTGCATCCCGGGAGGCCCGCCCATGGCGATCGGTCCGATCGAGTTTTCGCCCATCTGGGGCCCCAGCCCCGCGCCCACCGCAACGCGTCTCGAGCCGGAGGTGGGGTCCGGGTCGAGCTATCCGGCCGGCACCCTGTTCAACAGCATCCGCCAGCAACAGGCCGTCCCGGCCGGCTGGAATGTGGTGGACGACGCCGCCGCGGAGCATGCGCCGGCCGCGGACAGCGCCGAACCTGCGCTGACCGCCGCGGCGATCATGAAAGACGCCCTCGCCGCGATGCTCGCCCAGGCCAATATCGGCCGCAATGACGCGCTGTCGCTGCTGCTGCGCTAGCCCTCGATATAATGGGGGAGAAAGCGCGACACGTTGCGGGTGATGCGGCTCCGGTCCTCGCGCACCGACAGGCCGGCCGCTTCTTCGCCGACGATCCAGCTGCCGATCACCGCATAATGGCCGTCGAGGCGCGATAGGGTGGCGAGGCCCTGGCGGATATGGCCTTCCTCGCCATAGCCACCTTTGGGCCCCTCCTGCCGATCGGCGCCGTCGACCAGCTCGATGTCCCAGCCCTCGCGCGAGAAGAAAGGCTTGCGGACGTAGCGGTCGCCAAGCCCCGCGGCGCGGGGGTCGCCGTCGAACCAGGCCGGCAGCAGATTGGGGTGGCCGGGGTGGCGTTCCCAAAGTAGCGGCAACATCGCCTTGTTGGACAGGATCGCCTTCCACGGCGGCTCGATGAACAGGGCGCCGCTGCGCATCAGGGCGTCCGCATAGGGCTCGCGGAACATGTCCTCCCAGGGGTAGAGCTTGAAGATCGCGGTGACGATCGCCCGGTCGTCGTCGACGAAGCGGCCATTGCCGTCGACGCCGAGCTTGTCGATCGCGACGAATTTGGGCTGGAGCCCCGCCTGGGAGGCGAGGTCCTCGAGGTAGCGGACGGTCTGCCGGTCCTCGACATGGTCCTCGATGCTGGCGAAGTGGACGAAGCTGCCGCGCTGGAAGATCGCGGCGAGGCGGTCGATCAGCTTTTCGTGGAGCGAGTTGAACTGGTCGGCGTCGCTGGGCAGCGCGCCGTCGCGGATCCGCGCTTCGAGCCACGACCATTGATAATAGCCGGTCTCGTAGATGCTGGTCGGCGTGTCGGCGTTATATTCCAGCAGCTTGGCCGACCCGCTGCCGTCATAGGCGAAATCGAAGCGGCCGTAGAGCGAGGGCGACTTCCACCGCCAGGTCTCGGCGATGAAGTTGCGCTGCTCGGCCGGGATCGCGATGCGCTCCATCAGCTCCTCGCTGCGCACCACATCGTCGACGAGCGCGAGGCACATCTGGTGGAGCTCCTCGGTCGGCTCCTCGATGCCCCGCTCGATCTCGTTCAGGGTGAAGGCGTAGCAGGCCCTCTCGTCCCAATATTGCTCGCCGTCGAGATAGTGGAAGGTGAACCCCTCGGCCTGTGCAATCTCACGCCAGTCCGGCCGTTCGCCGATCGCGATGCGGCGCATCCGCCCTCCCCTGCTTGACTCGCCTCAGGCTTAGCCGCAGCATTTCGGCCGGGGAAGCGTGAAGGGGGGCATGCGCAATTCATCTCAAGCAATGGCTGCTCCGGGTCTACCACGCGATCACCGATCTGCGGTGGCCGGTGCTGCTCGCCTTGCTCGTCGGCCACATGGTGCTGGTCTGGCTGATGATGTACTTCGTCGGCGAGGAGCGCGAGCTCCAGCGGCTGCCGACCTTCGTCTACTGGTATGCGACGACCGCCTCGACGATCGGCTATGGCGACCTCTCGCCCAAGACCGACGCGGGCCGCCTGATCAACGCCTTCATCGTCTACCCCGGCGCCATCGCCATCTTCACCGGCATCATCACCAAGGCGATCGCCAGCGGTTCGGACCGGCTGCGACGCGCGCGGACGGGCATGGGCGATTATAGCGAGATGACGCACGCCATCGTCCTGGTCGGCCACGACCCGGCCCGCACGCCGCGGATGATCGAGGAATTGTGCGCCGATGCCGAGCCGGGACAGGAGCTGATCCTGCTCACCACCGATGCGTTCGAGAATGCCGACATCCGGGTGCGCTACGTGCGGGCGGCGAGCCTGACCTCGCGCTCCGACCTCGAGCGCGCCGGGGTGGCGGACGCCGACCGGGTGATCATCTTCGCCGGAAGCGACAACGACACGCTCGCCGCCGGCCTCGCCATCGCCGACCTCAACGAGCGTGGTCACATCGTCGCCTATTTCGGGGACGAGGCGGTGGCTCGGCTGCTCACCTCGCATTGCCCCAATGTCGACGCGGTGCTGGCGCCGGCGGTCGAGCTGGTCGTGAAGGCGGTGAAGGATCCGGGCGCGAGCCACCTGCTCGCCGACCTGGTCAGCGCGACCGATGAGGGCATGACCCTGTTCAGCATGGACTGGCGTGCCGCCGGCCTGCCCTTCCGCGACCTGTCCGCACGCTTGCTCGACCGCGATGCCGTGCTGGTCGCATATCGGTCCGGCGGCCGGGGCGCGTTTCGCTACGCCGGCGAGGTGACACCGGGCGACCGCTTCTTCTACGTGGCCGGACAACGACTTCGGCCCGAGACGATCGGCGCCGCAGCCTGATGGCCGGCTATTCCCTCCCCGGCGTCGAAGGCATGACCATCGGCCGCACCGTGTCGCTCGATCCGCGCGCCTGGCAGCGCTACGGCGAGGAGACCTATTTCGCGCTGGACCGTTACGAGCTGCCGATCACCGCGCAGGGCCTGATCCGCCTCGACGACGGCACCTCGGTCCACCGCTTCTACACTGACGAAGAGATCATGCTTCAGGCGCTGTCGCGCAGCCCGGACGGTCGCGACGCCTATGACTTCACACTGTTCCAGCCGTGGTCGAGCACTCAACCGCTGGACGGCCGGCAGAGCGAGGCGTTCATCGACCGGATGCGCCGCGCCTGGTGGCAGGACACCGGGATGCCCGCCTATCGCCGCTTCTGGTTCGAGGGCAACGATCTCGACCAGCCGCCGCTCAGGCTGATCGAGGACGTCTTCGAGGACCATGGCGGCCGGCCGGTGCGCCAGGTCAGCCAGGTCTGCATGCTCTACAGCCGGCCGCTTCCGCCCGACGGCGCCGAGCTTCTGCTCGCGCTCGACATTCAGGGTGGAACGCTGGGATATAGCTCGCAGGAAATCATGATCGGCGTCCCGCTGACGCCGGCGCAGTTCAACGCGTGACAGGATAAAGGGGAACACGCATGAATTTCGACATCCAGGCTTTCCAGCAAGGCGCGCTCGCCTTCCTGCTCGCCTTCGGCTCGGCGGGGCTGGTCCTCATCGCGTTCAAATATCTCTACCAGCTGGCGACGCCCTACAATGAGCTGAAGCTCATCCGCGACGGCAATCAGTGCGCCGCGGTGACTCTGGGCGGCGCGCTGATCGGCTTCGCCATCCCTGTGTCGATGTCGCTCAGCCAGGCGCACAGCCTCGCCGAGTTCGTCGCTTGGGCGGTGCTCGCCGGAATCATCCAGATCATCACCTTCATCATCGTCCGTACGCTGGTGGTGAAGGACCTCGCCGCCCGCATCGAGCGCGGCGAATTCTCGGTCGCGATCTATCTCGCTTCCATCTCCATCGCGGTCGGCCTGCTCAACGCCGCCAGCATGACCGAGTGAGGAGCGAGGCCAAATGACCGAGTTTCGCAAATCCAAGCGCTCGCGGCGGGTGGTTCTGACCACCCTTACCGCGGCCGGCGCGGTCGCGGTGAGCGGCTGCGGCAGCTCCGACTGGTCCGACGCCGACGCCGAGGGGCAGGTCTATGCCAGCGTCTCCGAATGCGTCGCCGCCGGCGAGACCCGCGCCGAATGCGAGAACGCCTATTCCCAGGCGCGCATCGACGACAGCGACAGCGCGCCGCGCTTCGACAGCCGCGACGTGTGCGAGCAGGAGTTCGGCGCCAACCAGTGCGAGCAGCGCACCAGCGGCGGCAACAGCTTCTGGGTCCCGCTTCTCGCCGGCTTCGTGATCGGCAACGTCATCGGCGACGTCGACATTGACCGCAGACGCCGCCGTTACGCGCCGCTCTACCGAAGCGCGGGCGGCACCTGGTACCATGGCGGCGCCGGCTACGGGCCACTGACCCGGCGCAGCGGGGGCGGCTACGGATTCAGCCGCTCGGGCTTCGACCGGCCGGTCGGCGCGCCGCGAACCTACAGCCGAAGCGACGTCGCCTCGCGCGGCGGCTTTGGGGGACGCTCCGGCGGAGCGAGCAGCTGGGGCGGCAGCCGAGGCAGCTAAGCGCCTGACTCCGTTCGGCCTTTCGCCCCTTTCGAAAGGGCGGCGGAGTCCCCATCTGGGTCTCAGACGGAGCTTGCCACTCCGTTCAGACTTGGTTCGTGGCGGCGGCGCTAGGGTCGCCTGCGCCGCTTGGCCCGAATGGAGATCGCGATGAGGTTCGTTTCACTGGTTGCCGCCGTTGCCACCCTGGCCGTGCCCGCCGGCGCCGCTCTTGCGCAGGACGCGCCCGCCCAGGTCAGCATCTACGAGCAGCGCAGCTATGCCGGGACTCCGATCGTCGTCACGGGCGCCCAGCCCGATCTCGGCCGCACTGTGCAGCTCCGCTCGATCCGCGTCGCCGGCGGCGCCTGGGAGCTGTGCGAGCAGGCCAATTACCAAGGCCGCTGCGCCCGTTTCTCGAGCGGCGACGCCGACGTCCGCGGCATGGTTCGCCAGGTCCGCAGCGTCCGCCCCGCCGCACCGATCGGCGAGCGCGGCTGACCTCGCGTCGGAGCCCCCGGCCCCGGGCGATTTTCCGGAAGAGGATATGGGCGCGAGTCCGAAATGGAGGAAATCGGAAGGAGTTAATGAATGGGCCGATCCGACGCTCACCGTAACGAGCTCGATTGGGCCATGCTTGCTGCAAGATAATTAACGTTTTGGCGATAGCGTTTCCGGGCGATCAACCGAATTGAGCCCGGCCGTTGACTTTGACCCGCATCCGATCCGGATCATTCCCGCTGAAAGCGCTGCTCGCGGCGCTGCTGATCGGGCTTGTCTTCGGTCAGTTCATCGTCGCCGAGCCGCTTGAAAACGCAATGAAACTCGCGCGCAACAAGCTGCGCGACCATGCGGTAAGCGGGCAGGTCGTGCTCGTCGCCATCGACGACAGAAGCCTTGCCGAATTCGGCTCGGCGCCGTGGAGCGGCAGCCGAATCGCGGAGCTGCTCGATCGCGTCCGGGCCGCCAACCCCGACAGCGTCCATCTCGACGCCGCGCTTCCCGGGCAAGGGCCGTCGCTCGACGCCACGCGCCTCGAGGCGTCGCTCGCCGCCTTCCGGACGCCGGTCACATTGCCGGCGCGCTTCTCGATCGACCGGCTGTCGGAGCGGCGCGCGATCGAGCCGCCCGCGCGCTTCACGCGCCATGCGCGGCTGGTCAACACCAACCTCTACGAGGAATGGGACGGGCGCATCTGGGCCCACCTCAATGGCGCCGTCGTGGGAGAGCGATATTTGCCTTCGCTCGCGGCGTTCCTGGCCGGGCGCGACGACCGGTCGTCGAGGCATTTCCCGATCGACCACGCGCTCAACGTGCGCACCATCCCCGTGGTGAGCGCAGGCGACCTCCTCGGCAACCGCGCGCGTGCGACCCTGCTCGCGGGCAAGTCGGTCGTCATAGCACGGACCGATATCGGCGCGGATCATTTCGTCGCGCCGGGCAGCGGCCATGTGCCCGCGGCCATGATCCACATCCTGGCCGCCGAGACCCTGATCGAGGGGGCGCCGACCAACGCCGGCTGGTTCCCGCCGCTCGTCCTGGCGATGATCCTCGCCTGCCTCATCCTGGGCTCGCGAAGGCGCTCCGTCGCCCTGGGCGCGCTCGCCTTTGCCGCGGTCGCGTTCCTCGTCGGGCCGCTCCTGCTCGAGACCCGGCACATCCATATCGAGGTGACCGCAGCGCTCGCCGCAGTCTGCGTCGCCGCGACGGCCCGGTTGATCCGCAGCCTGCGGCGCTCCTATCAGACCCGCGGCACGATCAACATCGTCACCGGGATGCCGAACCTCCAGGCGCTGAGGAACACGACCGACGAATCCGATGCGATCGTCGTCACCGCCCGGGTGAAGAATTACGCCCACATCGCGACGACGCTGCCGCCCCAGCACGAGAAGGACCTGGTCGAACAGATCGTCGCGCGGCTGAAATTCGGCACCGGAAGCTCGGTCATCTACCAGGCCGACGAAGGCGTGTTCGTCTGGCTATCCCACCACGCCGGCGAGGAAAGCGTCATCCAGCAGATCGAGGGCCTCCACGCCCTCTTCCGCAGCCCGATTGTCATCGCCACGCGGATTATCGACCTCGCGGTCACCTTCGGCCTGGACGCCGACGAGAACCGGACCATCCTCCAGCGCGTGTCGAGCTCGCTGGTCGCGGCCGACGAGGCGGCGCGCGACGGCAGGCGCTGGGCGAGCTTCAATCCGGCCAGCCTCGAGGACGCCGAATGGAGCATGTCGCTCCTCGCCCGCCTCGACCATGCCATCGACAATGGCGAGCTGTGGGTCGCCTACCAGCCCAAGCTCGATTGCCGGACCGGCGAAATCCTGGGCGCCGAGGCGCTGGTGCGCTGGACTCATCCGGAAAAGGGCCAGGTCTATCCCGACCAATTTATCGGTGCCGCCGAGCAAGGCGGCCGGATCGAGCGGCTGACCGAATTCGTGCTCGACACCGCCATCGGCGACGTGGCCAGCATCAACGCACGCGGACGCCCGTTGAGCATCGCGGTCAACCTCTCGGCGGTGCTGCTCGGCAATGACAGCCTCGTGCCGCTCGTCGAGGGGCTGCTGCGCAAGCACAAGCTGCGGCCCAACCTGCTCACCCTCGAAGTGACCGAGACCTCGACCATGGGCAGCGAGGCGCGGGCGATCGCCAACCTGCGCCGCCTCAACGACATCGGCATCGAGCTGTCGATCGACGATTACGGCACCGGCTTCTCGACGCTGGAATATCTGCGTCGGATTCCGGCGTCGGAGATCAAGATCGACCGCAGCTTCGTCACCATGCTGCACACCTCGCAAAGCGACCGCATCATGGTCAACTCGACCATCCAGCTCGCCCATTCGCTCGGCCGCAAGGTTGTCGCCGAAGGCGTCGAAAGCCAGGAGATCCTCGATCATCTCCGGCACATGCGGTGCGATTTCGTGCAGGGCTACCACACCGGCCGCCCGGTTGCGTTCGAGGCCTTCCTCAGTCGTCTCAACGTAAAGGCTGGCCGGCAAGCCGCCTGACCTGCCGCCCTTGCGGCAATCCTAACAAGCAGAATTTCGCTCTTTTGCGACGCGCTGTCTCGAAACAGGAGACCGTGCTCATACTGTGCTGGCTTTTTACTTGTTAAGGATACCAATTAAGGTTAATACCTCCGTAGCCAAAAACCTAAGGGAGGTCGGCATGAGTATCTGGGCATGGCTTTGGGGCGGTGGAAGCTACCGCTGATCCGCTGATCTCAGCACAACCATAAAGCCCCGTTTCGGCGGGGCTTTTTCTTTGCCTGGAGTCTCCGCTTCTGTGCGCGCGCGAAGAAATTAACCAATTCGAATCGGCGCGAAGCCGCACGTCCTCCCCTTGACCGCGCTGCCCGATCTGTTATGGGGCCGCCCCTGACCGTGGGTTCGCCCGCCGGTCGCCGTCCGAGACAGCTGGTGGGCCCAGGCCCTTAATCTCCAGCCTAGACGGGGAAGAGTTTCACCAGCCCGGCTAAGCCGCGGCTGAGTCTGCCACGGCCTCAAGTGCCCGCGGACGCGCGACCAATCCCCTCGGACAACTACCCCGGCGGATGTCCCGTCGGGTTTCGTGTGCGTTCCCGCCCAGCGGGAGCGCGAAAGGAAGAGGCATGGATCGAGCTCAAAAGAGAGAGCAGGTCGCACAGCTGAAGCAGACGTTCAACGAGACCGGCGTGGTGGTCATCACCCGCAATCTCGGCATGTCGGTGGCCCAGTCCACCGCCCTGCGGATCCGGATGCGCGACGCTGGCGCCAGCTACAAGGTGTCCAAGAACACGCTCGCTCTCATCGCCGTCGAGGGAACGCCTTACGCGCCGATCAGCGACATGCTGACCGGCCCGACGGCGCTCGCCACATCGTCCGATCCCGTCGCGGCCGCCAAGGTCGCCGTGGATTTCGCCAAGACGACCGACAAGTTCGAGATCGTCGGCGGCGCGATGGGCGATACGCTCCTCGATGCGAACGGAGTGAAGGCGCTCGCCGAGCTGCCGTCGCTTGACGAACTGCGTGCCAAGATCGTGGGCCTCGTCCAGGCGCCCGCGACCAAGCTCGCCCAGCTCGCCAATGCGCCTGCGGCCAAGCTCGCCCGCGTGTTCGGCGCCTATGCGGCCAAAGAAGAGGCCTGATTACCCGTCACCCCAGCGCAAGCTGGGGCCCACCGTAGATGCCAGCCTGCGCTGGCATGACGAAATGAACTGGAGAATTGAAAATGGCAGACATCAACGCGCTGGTTGACCAGCTTTCCGAACTGACCGTCCTCGAAGCGGCTGACCTCGCCAAGGCCCTCGAAGAGAAGTGGGGCGTTTCGGCCGCCGCGGCTGTCGCGGTTGCCGGTCCGGCCGCCGGTGGCGGCGCTGGCGCCCCGGCTGCTGAAGAGCAGACCGAGTTCGACGTGATCCTCACCGGCGACGGTGGCAAGAAGATCAACGTGATCAAGGAAGTCCGTGCGATCACCGGCCTGGGCCTCGGCGAAGCCAAGGCGCTGGTCGAAGGCGCGCCGAAGCCGATCAAGGAAGGCGTCGCCAAGGACGAAGCCGAGAAGATCAAGAAGCAGATCGAGGAAGCCGGCGGCACCGTCGAGCTTAAGTAAGCTTCTCGAACGAGCTTTGCGGGTGTCTTGAAGCGCCCGTGGAGGGAGAGGGCGGTCCGGAGACGGGCCGCCCTTTTTCTTTGGCCGCGCGGCAGCGATCGGAGGGGAGTGGCTCTCCCCTCCAGACCGTCAGAACTGGAATTCGAGCGGCGCGACGCCGAGTCCGTAGGGCGCCGGTTGCAGGATGCCGCCGAGCGAGGCCGACGGGCCGTCTTCGATCTCGACCGCCGCGAAATCGTCGACGCCGAGCAGCACCACCGAGCCGCCGCCGTGGCTGAACGCGATCGAGAGGTCGGCGATGCCGTCCCCGTCGACGTCGCCGACGCGGTGGCTTTGCACGCCCACGCCGTTCAGCACGAGGCGGTCCTCGGCGACGTCGAAATCGAGGATCGTGTCGTTGCCCCCGCCCCGCGCGAACCAGAAGGAATCCGGCCCCTCCCCGCCCGACATCCGGTCGTTGCCGTTGCCGCCGTGGAGATTGTCGCGGCCGGCGCCGCCGTCGAGCAGGTCGTTGCCGTTGCCGCCGAGCAGGACATCGTTGCCGGAGCCGCCGGACAGGCTGTCATTGCCGTTGTCGCCGGCCAGCAGGTCGTGGCCGTCGCCGCCCGACAGCGCGTCGTTGCCGTTGCCGCCGTAGAGGAAGTCCTCGCCGGCGCCGGTGGCGATCACGTCATTGCCGTTGCCACCGAAGCGGACCTCGGTGTCGAAGCGGCCGGTGACGGTTACTTCGACCGTCGCGGTGCTGGTCAGGCCGCTGCCGTCGGTCACCGTGTAGGTGAAGCGATCCGTCGCGGTCTGGCCCGGCAACAGCAGGTCGTAGGAGTCGGCGTCGGCGACGTAGCGCAGGGTCTGAGTCGCGGCGTCGAAGATGACGCTGCCGTTGGTGGCGGAGGTGTCGACCGACTGGATCGTCAGCGTCGTACCGGCATCCGGATCGCTGTCGTTGGCGAGCAGGGTGGCCCACAGGTTGGCGGTCGTGGCGTCCTCGTCGACCGCGACCGCGTCGCCCTCGGCGACCGGCGCCTCGTTGATGTCGGCGACGGTGATGACGAACTCGCGGGCCACGCGAAGGCCGTCGGGATCGACCGCCTCGGCGACGATCGTGTAGCTCGACTGCGCCTCGAAATCGAGCGGCGCGGTCGTGGTCAGCGCGCCAGTCGCGGAGTCGAGATCGAACAGGCCGCCGGCGTCGTCGACCAGCTGGAAGGACAGCATGTCCTCGTCCGGATCCTCGGCGCTGAGCGTTCCGACGAGGGTGCCCGCCGGCGCGTTCTCGACCACCACGGAATCGTCGATCGCGAGGTCGGTCGGCGCCTCGTTGGGATGCTCAATGAACAGGCGGCCGACGATCGCGTCATGGTCGGTGCCGCGGAACACGGTGCGCGGCTGCTCGCTGTTGAGGTGGACGATGTCGAACAGAGCGCCTGGCATCATGTTGCCGCTGACCAGCAGATGGTCGATGGCCTGGCTATTGCCGTCGAAGATGTAGCCGTAGCGCTCCTCCTCCGGATTGAGCCGGTGGAGATTGGTGACGACCCCGCCCGCCTCGAGGCTGGTCAGCGATTCCTCGAACCAGAAACCGTTGAAGTCGCCGAGCACGCCCAGGCGCAAGTTCGGGTTGGTCGCCAGCGATTCCTCGAGGAACTGGCGCACCACCGCGCTCTGCGCGTTGCGGCCGGCCTCGCCGGCGTTGAACGGCGGCTGGTTGGCGCCCATCAACGGGTCGCTGTTGATTCGAGCCGGAGCGTGGACGTTGACCACCCGCACCGTCTCGCCGTTGAAGATGAAGTCGGCGACCAGCGGATTGCGGCTATTGGCGAAGACGGTGCTGCCCGGCCCGCCGGTGAGCAGCTGAGCGCTGCCTTCGACATAGTCGACCCGGTCGGCGCGGTAGAGGAAGCCGTTGCGGATGTTGCCGCCGGCCTCGCCGCCAGTGCTGTTCGCGGTCGCCGGCGCGATCTCGACATAGATATATTGCGGCCCGCCATCCTCGAGGATTTCGTCGATCAGGCGCTGGGCCGTCTCGGCGGCGGACAAGGGATGGCTGCCGTTGGCGCCATTGGCGTCCTGCATCTCCTGGAGGCCGATGATGTCGGGCGCCTGCAGGTTGAGCCGGATATTGTCGGCGAGGATCTCGAACTTCGCATCCTCGTCGGCGAGGCTCAGATTCTCGACGTTGAAGCTTGCGACGGTGAGATGGTTGCGGCCGCCGACGAGGTCGGTCGTCTCGCGCTCCAGCGGGCCCTCGTCATGGGTGACGGTCGCGGTCTCGCCGAGCACGACGCGGAAATTGCCGTCGCCATAGGAAACGACGCCGGTGACGTCGCCGAGGCGGTCGCCTTGAGTCAGATTCTCGAGCTGCGCGTCGCCGGTCAGGCGGATCCGCTCGGGATTGAAGTCGCCGTCGGAAATGGTGATTCCGCCGCGGCTGTTGGTGCCGGTGGCGCCCTCCCCGCCCGACGCGACGACATGGACTCCGCCGTCGCGGCCGTTGGCGACCACGAGCGGCGCCTCGACGGTGACGCGCATGCCTTCCAGCGCTTCGTAGAAATCGATCCCGTCATTCTCGGGATCGAACACGCTGAAGCCGTCGTCGTCGATGATCTCGGACGGGGGCAGGATTCCGCCGGTGCCGATCACCACCGCGTCGGGCAGCGCATTGCCGCTCGACTGGACGGTCACGGTCGACGCCTCGATCTCGGTGGTGGTGAGGCCGGCGCCGCCGCCGAACTCGGTCACCGTGCCGCTGACCAGGACGCCGTCGCCGATCGCGACGGTCGGGGCGGTGCGGGTGAAGACGAAGATCGCGTCGGAGGTGCGTGAATTGCCGTCGCCGGCGGCGTCCTGGAGGTAGAAGCCGTTGGACGCGAGCGCGGTGACGATTCCGGTGGTGGTCACCGGCTGGCCCTCGAACGGCGAACGGTGCTGCTCGCCCTGGATCTCGTAGATGCGCAGGTTGAGCGGGTCGTCGTTGACGATGACGCCGGTCGCGCTGCCGTCGGCGATGGCGACGTTGCCGGTGGTGCCGGTCAAGGTGACGGTCAGGCTCTCGTTGAACTCGGGCGCGGTATCGCCGCTGATCCGGACCCGGATTTCGACGCTTGCGACTCCGACCGCGAACGACACGCTTCCGGTCAGCGCCTGGCCGGCGCCGAGGTCGGCCGTATCGGTGGTGCCGTGGCCGATCTCGTAATCGGCGGTGGCACTCTGGTTGAGGCCGCCGGCGCGGCGCACGGTGAACACCATGTCGCGCTCGCCGTCATTGCCCTCGACGACTCGCGCGTCGACGATGCTGATGAGGCCGGTGGCGTCGCCGCCGATGAAGTCCTGGCCTGTGTTGACCGCGCCGAAATTGTCGGCGCGGACGCTGGTCCAGCTGAAATCCTCGTAGCTCGCGCCGGTGCCGGTCAGCTGAAGCGACAGGCCGGGCTGATCGCCGCCGGCTTCGGACACGCCGATGTCGGTGCTGGTCATGCCCGCCGCCGGGCCGTTGGTCGCGGTGATGGTGCCCTCGTAGGACAGGAACTGGACGACGCGGCCGAACGGATCGACGAGCGCGAAGCCGTCGGGCGAGCCGTTCTGGATGCCGTTGCCGCCGACGTTGAAGGAGAGCGTGCCGTAGCCGTCGTCCTGGTCGGGCACGACGCCACTCAGGGCGATGAGCGGCGCGTAGGAGGCGCCATTGCTGCCGTTGTAGAGGACGATGGTCCAGCCGCTGAGGTTCGTCCCCGCGGCCGCGGCGACTTCGATGCGCTCGCCGACGTCCGGATTGCCCTGATTGTCGTAATGGATCTCGTTGACGAACACGCCGCCCTGGGCGGGCGGTGGCACGTCGTCGTTGACGATCGTGCCGGTCGCGACCGCGTCGGTCAGCGCGGCGCCGCCGGTCGGCGCCGACAGGGTGACGGTAAAGGTCTCGTCGGCCTCGAAGTCGAGGTCGCCGGCGACCTGGATGGTGACGATCTGGGTCGTCGAGTCGCCGTCGGCGAAGCTGACCGTCCCGGTCAGCGGCCCGGCGAGGTCGGCCGAATTGGCGCTGCCCGGGAACGTCACCGTCCAGGTCGCCGAGACGGCGCCGTCCGTGCCGCCCTGGCGGCTGACCTCGAAGCTCATCGTGGTGAAGCCGGCATCGCCCTCGACGACCTGAGCGTCGGCGATCGCCAATACGCCCGGCGTGTCGCCGGCCAGCGGCTCGCTGGACACGACGATGTCGTCGATTCCGACCATCGCGTCGCTGCCCGGCGCGTCGTTGGTGATGATTCGGATCTCGACCAGCGACTGGTTGTTGGCTGCGGCCGGCAGCAGCACGTCGAGGTCGACGGTCTGGTTGCCCGCGGCGTTGAACACGCCGCTGACCGCCCCGCCCGGCAGGTTGATGAAGTCGCCGGTGCCGCCGATCCGATACTGGACCGCGAACTTCTGGTCGGTGGTGGAATTGTCGAGCTCGCGCAGAATCGCTGTGAAGCGCACGTTCTGGACGTCGGTCGTGTCGAGATAGATGACCAGGTGCGGCGCATCGGCGGTGCCGGAGCCCTGCAGCGCGACCACGTCGTCGCTGATCTCGTGGACGCCGCCCGTGGAGCTCGTCGCGCTGCTGCCGTTGATCAGGTTGACCGGAGTGGCGCTGCCGTCGGCGCGGACGTTCTGCGGGTCGGTCGACGTGCTGCTGCTGAGGCCGTCGCCGCGATAGCCGACGATGCTCGGAACGCCCCAATTGTCGGTCGTGAGCTGGCCCGCGGTCCCGGTCCAGTTCTGCATGAACTTGCTGTTGCGAAGGGCGTGAGGAGTCCAGGTCATCGAGGCGTCTCCGGCAAGAGTTGCAGGAAGCCGTCTCGCGCCCATCCGCGAACCCGTCCCCCCGTCGGTCAGGTCGGCAAGGCCGATTCCCGCGAATCGGCCCAATCCGAGTTGTTGCTATCCGTAAGCAAGCCGCGCCCGCCGCACTAGCCGGCGTGCAAGAAGTTTCCGTGACAATTCAGCGGCAAGAGCCCATTTCGGGACGAGACGCGGGGCGCGGCGAAAAGCCCATTTTCTTTTGCCACGCGGTTTGACATCGCCACCCTCTTTACCTACATGGCGCTCTCACCCTTTCCCGCCGGAACAGGATGCGCCGTCGCGCAGCGCATCGCACGCATTGGCTGGAAGGGATTGCCAGGCCGCTATCAGCTGCGTCTCCACACCCCTCGGAGCCGCGGCTTTTTGCGTCTGGAGCGCTCCTGTTCTGGGAAGGCGAGATACACATTTATGGCGACTGCAGCTCCGGCGACCGAGACGCGCTCTTCCGCGTCCAAGCGCATCCGCAAGATTTTCGGCAACATCCACGAAGTCAGCGAGATGCCGAACCTCATCGAGGTTCAGCGCGAAAGCTATGAGCAATTCCTCCGTTCGCGGCCCGCGGACGGCTATGTGTCCGGCCTCGAGAAGACCCTTCGCTCGGTCTTCCCGATCCGCGACTTCGCCGGCACCGCCGAGCTCGACTTCGTCAATTACGAGCTCGAGGATCCCAAGTACGACACCGACGAGTGCCGCCAGCGGGGCATGACCTATGCCGCGCCGATGCGCGTCACCCTTCGCCTGATCGTATTCGAGGTCGATCCCGATACCGAAACCCGCTCAGTGCTCGATATCAAGGAGCAGGACGTCTACATGGGCGACATGCCGCTGATGACGAAGAACGGCACGTTCATCGTCAACGGCACCGAGCGCGTAATCGTTTCGCAGATGCACCGCTCGCCGGGCGTGCTCTTCGACCATGACCGCGGCAAGACCCACGCCTCGGGCAAGTATCTCTTCGCCGCCCGCGTCATCCCCTATCGCGGCTCGTGGCTCGACTTCGAGTTCGACGCCAAGGACATCGTCAACGTCCGAATCGACCGCAAGCGCAAGCTGCCGGTCACCGCCCTCCTGCACGCGCTGGGCCTCACCAGCGAGGAAATCCTCAACACCTTCTACAACCGCGTGACCTACGTCCGCGGCCCGAACGGCTGGCAGGTTCCTTATGTGAAGGACAATTGGCGGGGCCAGAAGCCGCTCTACGACGTGGTCAATGCCGACACCGGCGAGGTCGTCTTCCCCGCCGGCACCAAGATCACGCCGCGCGCCGCCAACAAGGCGGAGAAGGACGGCCTCCAGAACCTCCTCATCCCGACCGAAGAGATTTTCGGCCGCTATTCGGCCTACGACCTCATCAACGAGTCGACCGGCGAGATTTACATCGAGGCCGGCGACGAGGTCTCCCCCGAGAATCTCGAGAAGCTCGACAAGGCCGGCATCGACCGCATCGAGCTGCTCGACATCGATCACGTCAACACCGGCGCGTGGATGCGCAACACGCTGAAGGCGGACAAGTCGGAGGACCGCGACAGCGCGCTCGCCGACATCTACCGCGTCATGCGTCCGGGCGAGCCGCCGACCAAGGAGACCGCCGAGGCGCTCTTCTACGGCCTGTTCTTCGATTCCGAGCGCTATGACCTCTCGGCCGTCGGCCGCGTGAAGCTCAACATGCGCCTCGGCCTCGACGCCGAGGACACCGTCACCACCCTGCGCACCGAGGACATCGTCGCGGTCGTCCAGGAGCTGGTGAACCTGAAGGACGGCAAGGGCGAGATCGACGACATCGACAATCTCGGTAACCGCCGCGTGCGTTCGGTCGGCGAGCTGCTCGAGAACCAGTATCGCGTCGGCCTGCTCCGCATGGAGCGCGCCGTGAAGGAGCGCATGAGCTCGGTCGACGTGTCGACCGTGATGCCGAACGACCTGATCAACGCCAAGCCCGCGGTCGCCGCGGTGCGCGAGTTCTTCGGTTCGTCGCAGCTGTCGCAGTTCATGGACCAGACCAACCCGCTCTCCGAAGTGACGCACAAGCGTCGCGTCTCGGCGCTCGGGCCGGGCGGCCTCACCCGCGAGCGCGCGGGCTTCGAGGTCCGCGACGTCCATCCGACCCACTATGGCCGAATCTGCCCGATCGAGACTCCGGAAGGCCCGAACATCGGCCTGATCAACTCGCTCGCCACCTTCGCGCGGGTCAACAAGTACGGCTTCATCGAGACTCCGTATCGCAAGATCATCGACGGCAAGGTCACCAACGAGGTCATCTACCTCTCCGCGATGGAGGAGCAGAAGCACACCGTCGCCCAGGCGAACGCTGAGCTCGACGACGAGGGCCGCTTCGTCGAGGAAATCGTCTCCAGCCGCCAGGCCGGCGACTTCCTCATGGCGCCGCGCGACCAGATCACCCTGATGGACGTGTCGCCGAAGCAGCTGGTCTCGGTTGCCGCCTCGCTCATTCCGTTCCTCGAGAATGACGACGCCAACCGCGCGCTGATGGGCTCGAACATGCAGCGCCAGGCGGTGCCGCTGGTCCAGGCCGAGGCGCCGTTCGTCGGCACCGGCATGGAAGAAACGGTGGCGCGCGATTCCGGCGCGGCCATCTCGGCGCGCCGCACCGGCGTGGTCGACCAGGTCGATGCGGCCCGCATCGTCATCCGCGCGACCGAGGACGTCGAGGCCGGCAAGTCGGGCGTCGACATCTACACGCTGATGAAGTTCCAGCGCTCGAACCAGAACACCTGCATCAACCAGCGCCCGCTGGTGAAGAAGGGCGACCTGGTCCGCAAGGGCGACGTCATCGCCGACGGTCCCTCGACCGAGATGGGCGAGCTCGCCCTCGGCCGGAACGTGCTCGTCGCGTTCATGCCGTGGAACGGCTACAACTATGAGGACTCGATCCTGATCTCCGAGCGGATCGTGAAGGACGACGTCTTCACCTCGATCCACATCGAGGAGTTCGAGGTGATGGCCCGCGACACCAAGCTGGGTCCGGAGGACATCACCCGCGACATCCCGAACGTCGGTGAAGAGGCGCTCAGGAACCTCGACGAGGCCGGCATCGTCTACATCGGCGCCGAGGTCGAGCCGGGCGACATTCTGTGCGGCAAGATCACGCCGAAGGGCGAAAGCCCGATGACTCCGGAGGAGAAGCTCCTCCGCGCCATCTTCGGCGAGAAGGCGTCGGACGTTCGCGACACCTCGCTCCGCCTGCCGCCGGGCGTGTCCGGCACGGTGGTCGAGGTGCGCGTGTTCAACCGTCACGGCATCGACATCGACGACCGTACCCGCGCGATCCAGACCGAGGAGAAGGATCGTCTCCGCAAGGACGCGGACGACGAGCGCTCGATCCTCAAGCGGTCGACCTATGCCCGCCTGCGCGAGATGCTGGTCGGTCAGGTCGCCACCGCGGCGCCGAAGGGCGTCAAGAAGGGAGCCGAGATCGACTCCGCCGCTCTCGACAGCGTCGAGCCGCACGAATGGTGGAAGTTCGCGGTGAAGGACGACTCCGTCCAGGCCGACCTCGAGGCGGTCAAGGCTCAGTATGACGAGGCCGAAGGCGCCATCAAGCGGCGCCTCGACGACCGGGTCGAGAAGCTGGAGCGTGGCGACGAGCTGCCGCCGGGCGTGCTCAAGATGGTCAAGGTGTTCGTCGCGGTGAAGCGCAAGCTTCAGCCGGGCGACAAGATGGCCGGCCGTCACGGCAACAAAGGCGTCATCTCGCGCATCTTGCCGATCGAGGACATGCCGTTCCTCGAGGACGGGACCCATGCCGACATCGTGCTCAACCCGCTGGGCGTGCCGTCGCGCATGAACGTCGGGCAGATCTTCGAGACTCATCTCGGTTGGGCCGCCCGCGGCCTCGGCCAGCAGATCAAGGCCATGCTCGAGCAGATGCACGACAACGGCCAGGAGTTCGAAGGCAAGGGTGTCGAAGCCGTCCGCGCCAAGCTCAAGGACATGTACGGCCCCAATTACGACGCGGACATCGACGCCCGTACCGACGAGGACGTGATGGAGCTCGCCTCCAACCTCACCGGCGGCCTGCCGATGGGCACTCCGGTGTTCGACGGCGCCAAGGAAGCCGACGTCGCGGCGATGCTGGAGAAGGCGGGTCTCGACCCGTCGGGCCAGGTCACCCTGTTCGACGGCCGCACCGGCGACGCCTTCGACCGCAAGGTGACGGTGGGCTACATCTACATGCTGAAGCTCCACCACCTCGTGGACGACAAGATCCACGCGCGCTCGATCGGCCCGTACAGCCTCGTCACCCAGCAGCCGCTGGGCGGCAAGGCGCAGTTCGGCGGCCAGCGCTTCGGTGAGATGGAGGTGTGGGCGCTTCAGGCTTACGGCGCCGCCTACACCCTGCAGGAGATGCTGACGGTGAAGTCGGACGACGTGATCGGCCGCACCAAGGTCTATGAGGCGATCGTCAAGGGCGACGACACCTTCGAGGCCGGCATCCCCGAGAGCTTCAACGTGCTCGTCAAGGAGATGCGCTCGCTGGGCCTCAACGTGGAGCTCAACAGCCTTGTCGATACCGACGAGGACGGTGGGCTGGCCGAGGCGGCGGAGTGATCTGACGGGGCGCCTTCGGGCGCCCCTCACCTCCGCTCCAGAGAAATTGACCCCTTAGAGGGAAAAAGAAATGAACGAACTGACCAATTTCGCGAACCCGGTCGCCAAGCCGGAGACGTTCGACCAGATCAAGATCGGCATCGCCTCGCCCGAGCGGATCCGCTCCTGGTCGTTCGGCGAGATCAAGAAGCCTGAGACGATCAACTACCGCACGTTCAAGCCCGAGCGCGACGGCCTGTTCTGCGCGCGCATCTTCGGTCCGATCAAGGATTACGAGTGCCTGTGCGGGAAGTACAAGCGCATGAAGTACAAGGGCATCGTCTGCGAGAAGTGCGGCGTCGAGGTCACTGTCTCGAAGGTCCGCCGCGAGCGCATGGGCCATATCGAGCTGGCCGCGCCGGTCGCCCACATCTGGTTCCTGAAGTCGCTTCCGAGCCGCATCGGCCTTCTGCTCGACATGCAGCTGAAGCAGCTCGAGCGTGTCCTTTACTTCGAGAGCTACATCGTCACCGAGCCCGGCCTCACCCCGCTCGAGAAGTTCCAGCTCCTCACCGAGGACGAGCTGCTCGACGCGCAGGATGAATATGGCGAGGACGCCTTCACCGCCGGCATCGGCGCCGAGGCGGTCAAGCAGATGCTCATCGACCTCGACCTCGAGGGCGAGAAGGAAGAGCTGCTGAAGGAGCTGGCCGAGACCAAGTCGGAGCTGAAGCCCAAGAAGATCATCAAGCGCCTGAAAGTCGTCGAGAGCTTCCTCGAGTCCGGCAACCGCCCGGAGTGGATGATCCTCGACGTCGTGCCGGTCATCCCGCCCGAGCTGCGCCCGCTCGTCCCGCTGGACGGCGGCCGCTTCGCGACCTCGGACCTCAACGACCTCTACCGCCGGGTCATCAACCGCAACAACCGACTGAAGCGGCTGATGGAGCTTCGCGCTCCGGACATCATCGTCCGCAACGAGAAGCGCATGCTTCAGGAGGCGGTCGACGCCCTGTTCGACAACGGCCGCCGCGGCCGCACCATCACCGGCGCTAACAAGCGTCCGCTGAAGTCGCTGTCCGACATGCTCAAGGGCAAGCAGGGCCGCTTCCGCCAGAACCTGCTCGGCAAGCGCGTCGACTATTCGGGCCGCTCGGTCATCGTCACCGGTCCGGAGCTGAAGCTCCACCAGTGCGGCCTTCCGAAGAAGATGGCGCTCGAGCTGTTCAAGCCGTTCATCTACTCGCGCCTCGACGCCAAGGGTCTGTCGATGACCCTCAAGCAGGCGAAGAAGTGGGTCGAGAAGGAGCGCAAGGAAGTCTGGGACATCCTCGACGAAGTCATTCGCGAGCACCCGGTCCTTCTCAACCGCGCGCCGACGCTCCACCGTCTCGGCATCCAGGCGTTCGAGCCGGTGCTGATCGAGGGCAAGGCGATCCAGCTTCACCCGCTGGTCTGCGCCGCGTTCAACGCCGACTTCGACGGCGACCAGATGGCCGTGCACGTCCCGCTGAGCCTCGAGGCGCAGCTGGAAGCGCGCGTCCTGATGATGTCGACCAACAACATCCTGTCGCCCGCCAACGGCAAGCCGATCATCGTGCCGTCGCAGGATATGGTGCTGGGCCTCTACTATCTGTCGATGGAGCGTGAGGGCGAGCCCGGCGAGGGCATGCTGCTTGCCGACATGCAGGAGGTCCACCAGGCCCTCCACGTCGGCGCGGTGACTCTGCACTCGAAGATCGTCAGCCGAGTCCCGCAGACGGACGAGAGCGGCAAGACCTACATGAAGCGCTTCGAGACGACGCCGGGCCGAATGCTGCTCGCCGAGACTCTGCCGAAGAGCCACAAGGTCCCGTTCGAGACCGTCAACCGACTGCTCACCAAGAAGGACATCGGCGACGTCATCGACGAGGTCTATCGCCACACCGGCCAGAAGGACACGGTGCTGTTCGCCGACGCGATCATGCAGCTCGGCTTCCGCCACGCGTTCCGCGCCGGCATCTCGTTCGGCAAGGATGACATGGTCATCCCGCACGAGAAGGAAGGCCTCGTCGACGAAACCCGTAGCCTCGTGAAGGATTACGAGCAGCAGTATCAGGATGGCCTGATCACGCAGCAGGAGAAGTACAACAAGGTGATCGACGCCTGGAGCCGTTGCGGCGACCAGGTCGCGAACGCCATGATGGATAAGATCAAGGCGCAGCCGAAGGACAAGTCCGGGCGCATGGCCCCGATCAACTCCATCTACATGATGGCTCACTCCGGCGCCCGTGGTTCGCAGGCCCAGATGAAGCAGCTCGCCGGCATGCGCGGCCTCATGGCCAAGCCCTCGGGCGAGATCATCGAGACCCCGATCATCTCCAACTTCAAGGAAGGCCTGACCGTCCTTGAGTACTTCAACTCGACCCACGGCGCCCGCAAGGGTCTCGCCGACACCGCGCTCAAGACGGCGAATTCCGGCTACCTGACCCGCCGTCTCGTCGACGTGTCGCAGGACTGCGTCGTCGTGGAGCCGGATTGCGGCACCGAGAACAACCTGGAGATGCGCGCCATCGTCCAGGGCGGCGCCACCATCGCCTCGCTCGGCGAGCGCATCCTCGGCCGCACGCCGATCGAGGACGTGGTCGACAGCAAGACCGGCACCGTCATCGCCAAGGAAGGCGAGCTCATTGACGAGAACGGCGCGCGGATGATCGACGAGCTCGGAGTCCAGGCGGTGCACATCCGGTCGCCGCTGGTCTGCGAGAGCGAGAACGGCGTCTGCGCCAAGTGCTACGGGCGTGACCTCGCCCGCGGCACGCCGGTCAACATCGGCGAGGCGGTCGGCGTCATCGCGGCGCAGTCGATCGGCGAGCCGGGCACCCAGCTGACGATGCGGACCTTCCACATCGGCGGCGCCGCTCAGCTCAACGAGACGTCGAGCCTTGAAGCCCCGGTCGACGGCACGATCAAGCTGAAGGACCTGCCGGTCATCACCGATCCGCGCGGCCGTCACGTCGCGATGGCGCGCAACGGCGAGCTGGTGATCGAGGATATGGACGGGCGCGAATTGTCGTCGCACCGCATCCCCTACGGCGCGCACCTGATCGTCGAGCATGGTCACATCGTGAACAAGGGCGATCGCCTGGCCGAGTGGGATCCGTTCATGATGCCGGTGATCACCGAAAAGGGCGGCAAGGTCGCGTTCCAGGACCTGATCGAGGGCAAGACCCTGGCGGAGCAGACGGACGAGGCCACCGGCATCGCCCAGCGCGTCGTCACCGAGTTCCGCGCCACCGGCCGGAGCAAGGAGGATCTGCGTCCGCGCATCACCCTGCTCGACGAGGGCTCGGGTGAGGCCGCGCGCTACATGCTCGCTCCGGGCGCGATGCTCTCGGTCGAGGAGGGCCAGACGGTGGCCGCGGGTGAAGTCATCGCCCGTGTCAGCCGCGAGTCCGCCAAGACCCGCGACATCACCGGCGGTCTGCCGCGCGTCGCGGAGCTGTTCGAGGCGCGCAAGCCGAAGGAGAACGCGATCATCGCGAAGGTCTCCGGCCGAATCGCCTTCGGCAAGGACTATAAGGCCAAGCGCAAGATCGCGATCATCCCCGAGGACGGGGGCGAGCCGGTCGAGTATCTGGTGCCCAAGTCCAAGGTCATCGACGTGCAGGAAGGCGACTTCGTCAAGCGCGGCGACAATCTGATCGGCGGCAGCCCGGATCCGCACGACATCCTCGAAGTGCTCGGCGTCAAGGCGCTGGCCGAGTATCTCGTGTCGGAGATCCAGGAGGTCTATCGACTGCAGGGCGTGAAGATCAACGACAAGCACATCGAGGTGATCGTTCGCCAGATGCTGCAGAAGGTCGAGATCACTGAGGACGGCGATTCCACCTTCCTCAAGGGCGAGCAGGTCGACCTCGCGGAGATGCGCGAGGCCAATGCCAAGCTCGTCGCCGCGAAGAAGCAGCCGGCGCAGGGCAAGCCGGTCCTCCTTGGAATCACCAAGGCGAGCCTGCAGACCCGCTCGTTCATCTCGGCCGCCTCGTTCCAGGAGACGACCCGGGTCCTCACCGAGGCTTCGGTGCAGGGCAAGATCGACACGCTGGACGGTCTCAAGGAGAACGTCATCGTCGGCCGCCTCATCCCGGCGGGCACCGGCGCGGGCATGAACCGCATGCGCATCGCCGCCTCGAGCCGCGACGCCGCTCTGCGCGCGACCCAGCGTCGCATGCAGGAGGCCCTCATCGCCGCCAACACGGCCGAGGAGGAGCACAAGGCGGAGCTCGCCCAGGGTCCGGAAGCCGCGATCCAGGCCGATCCTCTGAGCGACGTGGTCCCCTCGGGCCACGGCACCGACGAGGATGCCGGCGAGTATCTGAACCAGGAGTAAGGCCTGGCCTTGTCCTGACAACGAAGCGCCCCGCCGGCAGACCGGCGGGGCGTTTTCGTTTGGGCTCAGTCGGCCGGCGACAGGTCCGGCTGGCCTTCCGCTTCTTCGTAAAGCCCGTCGAGATCCGCCGCTTCGATCTCGGCGAGCAGGCCGTCGAAGCTGTCGACGATGAAATAGCCCTGCTGGAGCGCGTCGGAGCGGTAGCGGGTGCGCAGCACAGTGCGCAGGTCGAACGGCTTGCGGCGCGGCAGCGGGCTGTCGAGCGCATAGCCCGCTTCCTCGAAGCTGGACGCGAGGCCGGCGCCGTAGATCTTCAGCGCGCCGTCCTCGCGGGCGAGGCCGAACTCGACACTGTACCAGTAAAGCCGTGACAGGCGGTGGATGTCGCCGCTGGCGAGCGCGCTCAGCCCCGCCCCGCCGAGCGCCTGCATGAAGTCCGCGACCGCCGCGTTGGCGAGCATCGGCACGTGGCCGAACACGTCGTGGAACACGTCCGGCTCCTCGATGTAATCCAGCTGGTCGGCGCGGCGGATGAAATTGCCGGCGGGGAAGCGCCGCGCTGCGAGATGAGCGAAGAAGACGTCGTCCGGAAGCAGGCCGGGCACCGCGACGACCTCCCACCCCGTCCGCCTGTGCAGCCGGTCGTTGAGCTCGCCGAGCTCCGGGATGCCGGGCCGCGACAGGCGCAGCATTTCGAGCCCTTCCGCGAACGCCCGCACCACGCGGCCGGCGAGCCGCTCCTGCTGGCGCGCGAACAGGAGGTCCCAGACGCGGTGCTCCTCGTCGGTAAATCGCTCCCAGTCCTGCGGCATCGTCCAGTCCTCGGCGGTGCCCGGCGGGCGGACGAGATGGACGTGCGGCGGGAGCTGCGGCCCGTCCGGCGGCGGGGCTGCTTCGAACTCGGTGAACATCGGGTCTTCCTTTCGCGCAAAGAAAAACCCCGCCCGGGGTCCGGACGGGGTCGGTGAAAACGGTCTTGTTAAAGACGCGTCAGCCCGGTCCCGCCCGTGCGGTGCCATAGGCGTAATAGAGGGCGGCCGCGGCGACGCGCGGCAGAGCGGCTGAGGCCTGGCGAGTGAGATCGTGCGCCATTGCCCTAAAGATGCGGGCGACCGGCTGACCTGTCAATGAACGGGATCATTCGACGTCCCGCGGAGTCTCGCTGCGCGGTTCGGCCTTGTCCGCCGGCTCGGCCGGCCGCGCCGGGGCGGGGGTGCGGCGCTCGAGCCACCAGGTCTGCTGCCAGCCGCGCTCCTCGGCGACGGGCCGGCCCTGGGCGTCACGCGCCGGAGTCCAGCGGAAGCGCTGCTCGATCAGCCGGCAGGTGGTCTGATCGAGCGCCGCGTTGCCGCTGCTTCGCGTGACCCGGCAATTGCTGACCCGCCCATCGGTGCCGACGGTGAAGCGGGTCTCCACCCGTCCCTCGGCGCGCGCCTCGACCGCGGCGCGGGGATAGTCGCGGCGGACGATCTGCCCGGACATGTGCCGCGCCCGGCTGGCGCCGCCGCCGCTGCCGCCCGCGCCCGAGCCACCGG
>NZ_JAANPA010000032.1 GCF_011320075.1 Sphingosinicella sp. YJ22
AAGGATGGCGGCGAGACCGGCGCCGGCCAGCCCGCGATCCCTGCGCCCGCGCCGGCTCCTGCGCCCGCTCCGGCTGCCGCCACGGGTGACCGAGTCAAGGCGTCGCCGCTCGCGCGCCGCCTTGCCGAACAGCAGGGCATCGATCTTTCCGGCCTGACCGGCTCGGGCCCGAGCGGCCGCATCGTCAAGGCCGACGTCGACGCTGCCGCCGGCAAGCCGAAGGCGGCCCCCGCCGCTGCCGCCGCTGCTCCCGCACCGGCCGCCGCGCCGGCCGCGCCGCTCGAGACCGACATCCCGCACGAGGCGGTCAAGCTCTCGAACATGCGCAAGACGATCGCCCGCCGCCTCACCGAGGCCAAGCAGACGATCCCGCACATCTATCTCACCGTCGACATCCGCCTCGACGCGCTCCTAAAGCTACGCGGCGAATTGAACGCGGGCCTGTCGAGCCGCGGGGTGAAGCTCAGCGTCAACGACATGCTGATCAAGGCGCTCGCCGTCGCCCTCGTCGAGGTGCCGGAGTGCAACGTCAGCTTCACGGCGGACCAGCTCATCAAGTACAGCCGCGCCGACATTTCCGTGGCGGTGTCGATCCCGGGCGGCCTCATCACCCCGATCGTCGCCGGCGCCGACGGCAAGAGCCTCAGCGCGATCTCCAGGGAGATGGCCGAGCTCGCCGGCCGGGCCAAGGAAGGCAAGCTGCAACCCCATGAATATCAAGGGGGAACCGCGTCGATTTCGAACATGGGGATGTTCGGCATCAAGTCTTTCGATGCCGTCATCAACCCGCCCCAGGGGATGATCATGGCAATCGGCGCGGGCGAGAAAAGGCCCTACGTCATCGACGACAGCCTGCAGATCGCGACGGTGATGAGCGCCACCGGAAGCTTCGACCACCGCGCCATCGACGGCGCCGACGGCGCCCGACTGATGAAGCTGTTCAAGGAACTCGTCGAAAGCCCGCTCGGGATGATCGCGTAATGGCTGACCAATATGACCTCATCGTCCTCGGCTCGGGGCCTGGCGGCTATGTCGCGGCGATCCGGGGGGCGCAGCTCGGGCTCAAGACGGCGATCGTCGAGCGCGAGCTGCTCGGCGGCATCTGCCTCAACTGGGGCTGCATCCCGACCAAGGCGCTGCTGCGCTCGGCCGAGATCTATCATTATATGCAGCACGCCTCGGCCTACGGCCTCGCGGCTCAAGGGATCAGCGCGGATCTCGACGCGGTGGTGAAGCGCTCGCGCGGCGTCGCGGCCCAGCTCAACAAGGGCGTCACCGGGCTGATGAAGAAGAACAAGATCGCCGTCCACATGGGCGAGGGCAAGCTGACCGGGAAGGGCAAGCTGTCGGTCACCGACAAGGACGGCAAGACCAGCGAGCTCAGCGCCAAGCACATCATCGTCGCCACCGGCGCCCGCGCCCGCGACCTGCCCTTCGCCAAGACCGACGGCAAGCGCATCTGGACCTATCGCCATGCGATGGTGCCGCCGGAGATGCCATCGAAGCTGCTGGTCATCGGCTCCGGCGCGATCGGCATCGAGTTCGCCAGCTTCTACAACGACATGGGCGCCGAGGTGACGGTGGTCGAGATGCTCGACCGGATCGTGCCGGTGGAGGATTCCGACGTCTCCGCCTTCCTCGAGAAGGCGCTGAAGAAGCAGGGCATGACGATCATGACCGGCGCCGGAGTCGAGAAGATCGAGGCGGGCGCGTCGGGCGTCAAGGCGAGCATCAAGGGCAAGGACGGCAAGGTCGTGACCGGCGATTTCAGCCACGTCATCGTCGCCATCGGCATCGTCCCCAACACCGAGACGATCGGCCTCGAGACGCTGGGCGTGAAGGCCGACCGCGGCTTCATCCAGATCGACCCCTATGGCCGCACCAATGTCGACGGCATCTGGGCGATCGGCGACTGCGCGCCGGGGCCGTGGCTCGCGCACAAGGCCAGCCACGAGGGCGTCACCGCCGCCGAGGCGATCGCCCAGGCGCTGGGCAACAAGGACGTGCATCCGCACCCGCTCGACAAGGCCAACATCCCGGGCTGCACCTATTGCCACCCGCAGGTCGCGTCGGTCGGCCTGACCGAGGCCAAGGCCAAGGAAGCGGGCCACGAGGTCAAGGTCGGCAACTTCCCCTTCATCGGCAACGGCAAGGCGATCGCGCTCGGCGAGGCGGAAGGCTTCATCAAGACGGTATTCGACGCCAAGACCGGCGAGCTGCTCGGCGCGCACATGATCGGCGCGGAAGTGACCGAGCTGATCCAGGGCTATACGGTCGGCAAGCAGGCGGAGCTGGTCGAGACGGACTTCATGAACACCGTCTTCCCGCACCCCACGCTAAGCGAGATGATGCACGAGAGCGTGCTGGGGGCGTACGGGCGGGCCCTGCATATTTAGCCTTCTGAGAGGTCGAGAGCGGCTGCTTTTGGCCATAAGTGGGCTGTCTGCTTTGGGCGGCGGTGCGCGAAAGCAGGCGTCACCGCTCGATGAGGGAGAGTGTGGGGTTACAACCCATGCGCCCGTTGAACATTTTGCTACTCGGCAGAGTTCGCAGACGCCTAGCAGGACCCATTGGCCGACCGCTCATTGATCCAAAACGCCCCGGCGAACATGCCGGGGCGCTTCGCTTACGCTACTTCACTCTCACGAAGATCAGCGGTTCATCGGATAGACGCGAACCACCGTCTGGGTACGGGCGTCGATCTGGTAGATCTGCCGTCCGTCGGTGCGGTAATAGGCGCCGTTGCCGTCGCGATACTGATCGCGATAGCGGCCCTGGAGACCGTAGAGCCCGCTCGATGCGCGCTGTCCGACTCTCAGGCCGCCGCCGCCGAACACGCTGTCGATCACTCCGCCGAGGCCCGAGCGCGGCTGCTGATACTGGCCCTCGTCGACGTAGCCGCCGCTCCACTGGCCGTCGCGGCCATAGCCGTCCTCACGGTCATAGCGGTCCCAGCGCGCCTGCTCGTTACCGTCGGCGCGGCGGATTCCCTGGCGAAGGTCGCGCATTCGGCGCTGAAGCTCGCCGCGCTCCTGACCGCTGATGCCGTTGCGGGCATATTGGCGCTCGAGCTGGGTAAGCTGGCGCAGCTGCTGACGAAGAGGCCTCGCTTCTCGGCGCGTGATCGATCCGCTTTGGACTCCGGCCTGCAGCCTCATCTGGAGCTGGTCGATTCGGGCCGACAGGTTCACATCGGCGTTGCCGCCGCGATAGTCGTTCTGCTGCTGGCCGCCATAGCCGGGCTGCGCGACCGCCGGTGCGGCGATGGCCAATGCCGAAACGGCTGCCATCGTTGCGATGAACTTGTTCATTAGAATTCTCCTGGAAGAACGCCCCCCGGGCGTCTGAAATCACTTGGCGCCCTGTCAGATGTCGCTCACCTGAACAGATTATTCGTGCAACGCGTATTAGGTCCGGAATAGACAGCCATAGAATAATTCAAGGTGGGTCGGCATATTTGTCTGGGGCAAATCATGTCGCCAACGCGTTATCCTTTTCATGAACATAGCCACGAACATAGCTCTGACGTCTCATATAGCCGCCATCAACTATGGCTTGGCGGCATTCATCGTCGCACTGCCGACGATGGTGATCCTGTATCGCTGGCTGCTCTGAGGCCCCTCACTCACGCAGGTCGTGGCGACCCGAGCCATGGCCTCCCTTCAGGCTATGCTGCAGGGTCCGGATCGCGCATGGCGAGCAGACGGGCCGTAAGTTGGCGAAGCACGCGGGAGCGGTGCGCATAGCGATTGTAGCGTGTTCCGACCCGTCCTTCGGAAAAGTCGCGAGCCAGGGCCTGCGTCATATCGCGGAGCGCCGCTTCAAGAGCGTCAGCCTCCGTAGTAGACCGATGACCCGTCGGCGTCGGAAGACGGGCGACGAGTAGGTTCCCGCCCTCATTTTCCCATCTTTCCAAGGCAGCCTGCCGTCGGCGGCGGCGCTGCCGATCGGCAGGGGCCACATAGGGCAAAAATTCCGGTGCGGCATGGCCCGGTGATGGTCGTTGATAGGAGATGTCCACTTTCCGCCTCCATCCTTGAGCGGGAGTGCAAATCATCTCTCAGTCGCGGCCATGCTCGTGAGATCGCACGCGATAGATATAATGTGGGGGCTCGGAAGCAGAATTGCCATCGACCGCGAAAGATTAGGGTTTCGAATCGTCGGCGCCGACTCGCACTAACCGGCCCCCAATATATCAGGTGGGGGTGAGCACGCCGGCATATCGGGAATCCTCGAGCGCTTGGCCGGCTCCCCGAGCCACGCAAAGGAGAGGATCTGCAGCCACCATGACCGGGACGCCCGTGGACAGGGCCAGAGCTTCGTCTAGGCGATGGAGGAGCGCTCCTCCTCCCGTCAGCACGATCCCTTGATCGACTATATCTGCCGCCAGTTCCGGTGCGGTGTTCTCGAGCGCAGATCGCACTGCGGTAAGAATCTGGCTGACTGGTTCGGCCAGCGCCTGTGCCACCTCGACCTGGTCGATGGCGATTTCCTGAGGCATCCCGGACGAGAGATGCCGCCCTCTCACCAGCAAGGTCCGAGGCGCGCCATCCGGCGTTAGCGCAGTGCCGATCTCGTGCTTGATCCTCTCTGCTGTCGCCTCACCGATCAGCAGATTGTGCTTTCGGCGAACGGCGCTGGTGATCGCGTCGTCCATCTTATCGCCGCCAATCCTGACGGACGTGCTGTAGGCGAGACCCTGAAGCGACAGGACCGCGACCTCGGTGGTCCCGCCTCCGATGTCGACGACCATCGCCCCGAGCGGCTCCGTCACCGGCAATCCCGCGCCGATCGCAGCCGCCATCGGCTCCTCGATCAGCAGGACTTTCGACGCGCCGGCATTGTCGGCAGCCTGGCGGATGGCGCGGCGGTCCACCGACGTGGCACCTGAAGGGATGCACACCACCATTGCCGGCCGTCGCGGGAGGCGCGACGGTCCACCATGAGCCTGGTCGATGAAATACTTGATCATTTGCTCGGCGACGTCGAGATCGGCGATGACGCCGTCGCGCATCGGGCGGACGACCTGAATGCCGTCGGGGGTCTTGCCCATCATCAGCTTGGCATTTTGCCCCACGGCCGCGACGCGCCGGATGCCGTTGACCCATTCCAGAGCCACGACCGACGGCTCGTTCAGGACGATGCCTCTGCCGCGCATGTGAACGACTGTGTTCACGGTGCCCAGGTCGATAGCCAGATCCTGGGATGAGCCCCACGGTAAACGGAACAATGTCATGGGTCGAATCCCGGCGACCCCGGCCAAACCGGCGCAGAGGGAAATCTGCTCTCGCACGAAGCGTGGCGCGTGTCGCGGCTAATGTCCGTTCCCAACGTGTTGATAACAGCGATTGGTCGTCCGCAATGGGCGCTTAGCTGACGTGCCCGCCTTGCTTGACAAATAGGAAATGTTCCTATTCCGTTCCATTCAAGAGAGCGGGAGCGGGACATGGCGGAGCAAGCGAAACGCGCGCCGGAGAAGGCGCCGCGGATGCGGTTGTCGCAGGAGCGGCGGGAGCGGTTCCTGGAGGTGCTGGGGGAGACCGGGAACCGGCGGCTGGCGGCGGAGGCGATCGGGGTGGAGCCTCGGCTGATGGACCAGAGGCGAAGGTTCGATCCTCTGCTCGACCGGCAGTGGCGCGAGGCGCTGGGGCGGGCGGAGCGGCGGCTCGCCGGGGCGGCGGGGCCGCTCGACACCGGGCGCGAATTCAACGTCATCCGCAAGGCGCCGAACGGGCGGACTCAGATCGTCACCGCCGGGCCCAAGCGCTGGTCGCAGAAAGTGGAGGCGCGGTTCCTGGCGGCGCTCGGCATGTGCGGCAATGTCGCGGCGGCGGCGCGGTCGGTCGGCTTCTCCGAGGGCGCGATCTGGCAGCGGCGGCGCAAATTCACCGCGTTCGCCCAGGCGATGGAGGAGGTGCTCGAGGAGGCGGAGATCCGCATCGAGTTCCGGCTGGCGGCGATGGGAAGCGACCTCGCGGCGGCCGGGCTCGACTCGTTCGCGGCGACGGAGGCGGCGGCGAACCGGTATGGGGCGGAGAACCGGGACGGCGCGGGTTCTTCGGACCATCCCCACCCCCGGCCCCTCCCGCAAGCGGGAGGGGAGACTCCGTTCGACGCGGACATGGCGTTCCGATTCCTCAAGTGGCGGGAGGCGAAGCGGCAGGGGCGGGCGCCGCGCCAGGGCCATGGCGCGCCCAAGCGGATGTCGTTCGAGGACTCGATCGCGCTGCTCGACAAGAAGCTCAAGGCGTTCGGCGCCCGGCACCGCAGGGAGCAGCTCGCGCAGGGCTGGGCCGAGGACGAGGCGGGCCGGATGATCCCGCCGGGCTGGGTGCGGAGCGAGCCGCCGGGCGACGCGTGACGGCAGCGGCCGCGGCGGCGCCAGGGGAGCGCGTCAGAGGCCCGAGTCAGAGGATCGCGAGATGGCGGTTGTCGAACGCGCTCTTGTATTGCGAGGCGATCTCGACCTTGCGCTCCATCGCCTCAAGCACCGGCACGCTGAAGTCGACGCCGGCGAGCCGCGAGCAGCTTTCGAGGTTGCCCGGCGAGAACACGTTCACCTCGAGGATCTTGTCGCCGACGATGTCGACTCCGACCAGGAACATGCCGTCGGCGACCAGCTTGGGCCGGATCAGCTCGGCGACGGCGAGCTCGGTGTCGCCGACCTCCACCGCCTCCGCCTTGCCGCCGGCATGGATGTTCGAGCGGATGTCGTCCTTGGCCGCGACCCGGCGAAGCGCCGCGAACTTGCCCTTAATCTGCAGCGGCGCGCCGTTCATCATGAACAGGCGGATGTCGCCCTTCTTGGCCGCGGGGACATAGGCCTGGGCGATGATGTAGCCGTCGCGGCCGATCGCTTCGATCATCTGGTTGAGATTGGACTGGTTCTCCGGATCGACCTTGAACACGCCGGATCCGCCCGAGCCCTGAAGCGGCTTGAGGATGATGTTGCCGCCATGGTCCTTGGCGAACGCCTTGATGTCCGACGCGTGCTTGGTGATCAGGGTCTCGGCGCGGGCCTCGGCCGGGAAGCTCTGGAAATAGAGCTTGTTGGTGGCCCTGCCGAGGCTGTCGGGATCGTTGAGGACGATGACGCCGCGCCGCGCCGCCTCGCGCCCGAACAGGATTCCGCTGTCCATCGCCCAGGGGGCGTTCTGGGCGTCGATCGACGGGTCGTTGCGAAGCATCAGGACGTCGATTCCCGCCATGTCGACGCGCTCGATCTTGCACGCCTTGTCGTCCTTCAGAGTCTCGAAGAAATCGAGGCGGCTCTTGTACTTGCGCTTGGGCAGGAAGCGCCCGTGCACGTTGAGGCTGTCGTCCGGGCTCAGCACGAAGTCCGACGGGGTGATATAGCAGACCCGGTGGCCGCGGCTGACCGCCTGGTGGGCCAGCGTCGTCGTGGTGTAATTCTCATATTCGCGCTCGATGTCGTTGACGAAGAAGCCGATCATCATCTCTCACTCACTCCACATCGAGTATGTTCTGAAGCGCCAGTCCGTCGCGCAGGCGGGCGACGCGCCGCTGGACATCCTCGCGGCCGAGGAATTCCGGCGTGAACAAAGGCGGGCGGATGAGGTTCCGCTGAAGCAGCTCCTCGATCGCGGAGACGTGGCCGGGCGCGATCTTGCCGATCCAGAACGGGTCGAGCGAGGCGCCCGACGCGACCAGCCCGATGACGTGCTGGAAGCCCTCCAGGTAGATGAAGTCCTTGACGAAGCCGCCCGAGCGGAACACCCGCGCGGTGATGTCGAAGGCCGGGCGCCGGCCGATGCCGTGGTCGTCGGACAGCATCCGGAACACCTCGACGAAATCGGCGCCGTCGAGCATGGCGTGGACCGCGAGCACGCGGCCGGCGAGCAGGCGCAGGCGCGCAGCGGTCAGCCCGCCGACGGCCCATTCGGCGAACACGCCGAGGCCTTCCTGAACCCCTTCATATTGCGCGAGGCCGGTGCGGAACACGGTCAGTCCCTGAGCCGCGCCGTTGCAATAGGTGAGCAGGTGGACGCTGACCTCGTGCGCCAGAAGCGGATCGAGCCGGCTTTCGAGCATCGAGGTGTTGCTCGCGATCATCAGCTTGCCGCCGGACACGATCAGGCTGCCGACGTCGTCGCGCACCTCGACCTCGGCCGCGAACCCCGGATCGATCGCCTGGTATCTGGCGACGAGGGCGCGGGCGGTGTCGGCAACCTCGGCGGCGCCGATCCGCCGGCTGGGCGGAGTCGGGGGATGCTGCGCGGCGAGGATCGCGCGGGCGTCGGCGAGCAGCCTGGTGGTGACGGTGCCGTAGTGGAGCAGCGACGCGGCCCGGAAGGCGCGGCTGTTGCGCGTCGCGAGCATCGTCAGCTGGTGATCGATCTCCTGCCGTTTCTCCGACAGCAGGCGTTCCAGCAGCGGATCCTCCAGCTTCGACAGGTCGACCGCGTAGAGCTCGCGCTTGGCCATGTCCGGATCGACGGTCAGCGGCCGGTAACGGAATTGCGGCGCCCGCTGCGCGCCGCCGTCGAGGAAGGTCTGCATCGCCTCGCGGGTGTTGATCGGCGACACCGACAGCAGGAAATCGAAGCTTCGCGCGACTCCGTCGAGCTTGCGGTCGGCGTCCAGCGCGGCGGCGAGGAAGGCGCTTCGACCGAGCGAGCGATAATGGTCGGGGGCGCCGGTCTTGCCCTTCGCCATGAACGCGCAGGCGGCTTTGAGCAGCGCGTCGCCGCACGCCGCGGCGAGCTCGTGGGTGATTTGAGGATAGAAGGTGTCGTCGCCGGCGCGATGGATCTGCGGAATGGCGATGGACAGGTGGTCGACGTCGGCGCCGCTCGCGCCGGTGTCGACCGGGCCGGCGTCGCCGGCCAGCTCGACGAAGGCCTGGCGAAGATCGATCTCGATCTCGGCGAGCGCCTTGGCGAGCGCGGCGAGCGCGCCTTGGGCGCGCTCCCCCGGCGACGCGGCGACCCGGAAGCGGAACTCGGGCAGGTCCTCGGAGCCGGCACGCGCCGGCTGCCACGCCGAGTCCTCGACGGTCAGGACGAGCAAGCGCTCGAAGCGCCGGGACATCGCCGCGGCGATCGCCGCGAGCGCCTGCGCGGCGAGGGCGTCGTCCTCGGGCGACCAGATCAGATAGGCCGGGCTGTTGACCGCGACCCGCCGGGCGATGCTTCGGCCTGGGCTGGCCGAGCGGTGAAGCACGATGAACGGGAGGTAGCGGTCGAAATGCACGCGGCCGCTCGTGCCGACCGCCTGGCGCAGCTCGCCGCGCTGCCCGAGCTTTGCGGCAAAGGCCGGGGCGTCGGAGAGAGTCGCGCTATCGGTCATGCCTGGAGCAGCTCCTCGGCCGTGGCGGAGATGTGGCTGACGAACGCGCGCATGTCGTCCAGCTCGGCGGGATCGGGCGCGCCGGTCCACTCGTCCATGAAGAACTTCTTGAACTCGAGCGCGATCGCGCAGCCCTGGCCCGGGAAATTGGCGTGGACGAAGCGCGTCTGCTCGCCCTTGCCCTGGAAGGCGACATTCTCGCGCACGTCGAGGCGGCGGCCGTTGAAGTCGAAGCCGCGCATCGCCTCGATCAGCGGGTCGAGCAGGAAGGCCCATTGCTCGCGCGGCATCGAGAAGGTGCCGATGTTGATGTCGGGCGCGTCGGCCTGCGGTGTCGCGGCGCCGCCGGGGCCGTCACGGCGATGGTTGTAGCTGTGGACGTCGATCAGAACGAAGCGGGGATGCCGCTCGGCGACCTCGCCGAGCAGGGCCCCGAGCATCCGGTAATAGTCCGCGTGCAGCGCGAGCGAGCGCTGCACCAGCCCTTCGTCGGGCGCGCCGGGCTGCCACACCTCCAGGCCCCAGGATTGCTCCGGCTTCACATAGACCGCGTCGGCGGCGGCGCGGTTGAGGTCGAATTCGAAGCGCGAGCGATGGACCACGATATGGGTGCCGACGTCGCGGACCGACTGCCCGGTGAACGGGTCTTCCTCGCGCAGGCGGTCGGCTTCGTCCAGCGCCATGACCCGCGCCACCTCGGGCCGCAGGTCGTGACCGTCGTGGATCGCGGTGGCGATGATCGGGCCGGAGCCGCGCTGCACGGTCCAGCAGGGTTCCGAGGAGATGTCGTTGACCATCCCCTGTTAGCGTTTTGAAGCCGTATCGGTTGCGTAAGCAAATCGACGCCGGCCACCAAAGGGCCGCTCATCCGCGAGGGACGCGGCTCGGGAGGAGGTCCGGCCTCCTCCCGAGCCTGCCGCCTTAGAAGCGCAGGCGCGCGCCGACGCGGCCGCTGACGCCCTCGATGTCGCCGAAGCGGCCGTCGGCCTCGGCATAGAGGTCGACTCGGCCGGCGGTGACCGCGAGGCCGCCGCCGAGCTGGCCGTAGGTGCGGCCGCCGTCGGCGGTGACGACCACCTCCTCGCTGCCGAGGTCGAACACGGTCCGATCGCGGCCGCCGAACTCGCGGGCGAGCGACATGGCGAGGAAGGGGCGGACCGGAAGGCCGAGGACTCCGTCGGCGACGCCCATGCGGAGGCCGACCTCGCCGGTCGCGACGGCGCCGTCCTCCCAGGCGATGTCGCCGTTGACGCTCTCCTGGTCGGGCAGGCTGACATGGACCCAGGACAGGCCGGCCGCGGGCTCGATCCAGATCCCGCCGACGTCGGCTCGGTAGCCGGCTTCGAGATCGACGCCGAGGCTGGTGCCGTCGCCGCTGCCTTCGAGCCCGACCGAGGCCCAGTTGGACTGGACGTCGATGAGATCGGCGCGGAGCATCGCGCTGGCGAACCAGCCGTTCGAGGCGAAGCCGGCGTAGAGGCCGGCATTGACGACGTCGAAGCGGCTGTTTTCGTCCTGGCCGAGGTCGATCCGGGCGGTGCCGTAGCCGGCGGTGACTCCGACCTGCCATGGGCCGAAGCCCTTCTCGGCGCCGAACTGGACGCCCTCGTGCGAACCGCTCCACTGGAGGTCGCGCGAGCCGCCGGCGTGGGACAGGCCGGTGGTGGCGTCGACGTCGCTTCCGACCGCCTGCATCCACACGCCGCCGGCTTCGCCGCCGCCGCGGGTGACGAGGAGATGGGTGGAGAGGGCGTCGGCGCCGAAGTGCCACAGGTCGCGGACTCCGGACGCCATCGCGCCGGCGAGATAGGCGGTGTCGCTGAGGTCGCTTTGCAGCCACCAGCTGTCCTGCCCGTCATAGTCGAGCGAGAACTGGACGAATCCGCGCCTCCGGCTGGCCTCGGCGAGAGTGAGCTCGGCGCCGCTGTCGGTGCCGGCCGAGCTGACCACGCGGAGGCCGTCGAGGCCGAGCCCGCTGCCGTTGCCGACGATGTTGAGGCGAAGAGCGCTGGTGCCCTCGAGGTCGCCGACCTCGACGAGGTCGGAGGCGCCGGCGACGATGTCGAGGTCGACGGCGAGCGTCGAGCCCGCGGCCCCGGCCAAGGTGCCGCTCAGCGTCAGGCTGTCGCCGGTGCGGCCGTTGGCCAGGCTGACCGTGCCGCTGTTCTCCAGGCGCTCCAGCCCGGCGAGGGTGATGCTGGTGGCGGCGCCGTCGCGAAGGGCGAGGAGGCCGCTGTTGACCAGCCGGTCGGCGCCGCCGCCGAACTGGCTGGTGCCGGCGGTGAGGAAGCGGCCGGCATTGGTGACGACGTCGTCGCCGCCGACGAAGGACATGCGGCCCAGGACGGTGCCGGTGGCGGCGATTCGGATGTCGCTGTCGCCCTCGACCCCGAAGTCATTGTCGCGGATGTCGAGGACCAGGCCGCTTCCGCTGGTCACGGTGCCGGCGATGTCGATGCGCGTCGTCTGCGACGATCCGGCCTGGATCGCGCTGGCCGCGCCGGACACGACGGCCCCCTCCTCGATGTCGATGTTGACGTCGCCGAGCCTGGCATAGGCGACGATGGCGCGGCTGTTCTGGGAGGTCACGCCGTCCCGAACGGTGAGCGAGACGTCGCCCTGGTCGGAATAGAGCCCCATCGCATAATATTCGGGGTCGGTGCTCGTCGAGACGACGCTGCCGACGGCGACATCGAGGTCGCCGATGGTCGAGGCGTTGATGGCGGTCCCCACCGTCTCCATGACGTCCGCTTCGATCGTCGCGGTGCCGCCGATGGCGAGGATGCCGTTCGCGCCGATGCCATAGGTGTAGATGCGGTTGGCATCGATCGCGATGTCGCCGTTGGTGATGACGGAGATCGCCTCCGCATAGTCGCCGAACGTGCCGGCATATTCGCGGACGACGATCGACACGTCGCCGAAGCTCTCGACCAGGATCGCCCGGCCGCCGGCGCCGCCGGCGCCGACTCCGTCGACGTCGATCGTGATCGCGCCGAACTCGCTCGCGGCGACGATTCCGCGCCCTTCGAGCCCGTCGGCGAAGACATAGCCGGCGTTGATGTTGACGTCGCCGCGGCTGACTCCGCCGATGCCGAGGCCATAGTCGCCGGAGACGAAGACGGTGTTGGCGTTGATGTCGACATTGCCGGTGTCGGAGAGGCCGATGATGCCCTGCGCTCCGAAGCCCTCGCCGATGGTCCTGACGGCATCGATGCTGACGTTCCCCGTCATGCTCTGCGCCCAGATCGCGGTGGTCAGGTCGCCGATTCCGTAGACCTCGCCGGCGATGATTCCGACATCGCCGTCGCCGACCGCGGTCGCGTTGATCGCCATCGCGCTTTCGCCGACGCCGTAGGCCTGGCCGGCGGTGATGGCGATGTCGCCGGAGCCGAAGGTGATCGCCGAGACGCCGCGGCCGCCGACGCCGGCGGCAAGGCCGACGTCGATGGTGATCGCGCCCTCGGCGCTGCTCGTGTCGATGCCGTTGATTCCTTCGACGTAATTGGCCGCGACGGTGACGTCGCCCTGGGCGCCGGCGCTGATGGCGACGCCGCTGCCGATGACCTGGTCAGCCCGGACGTTGACCGAACCCGAGGCGGACTGGACCTCCAGCGCCGGCCCGGTTCCGCCGAAGATGAAGGTCCCATCCTCCGCGAAGAAGGAGATCGCGCCGTCGCCGGCGACCTGGACCGTCGGATCGAAATCCGTGGAAAGCGAGCCGTCGACGATCACGCCCGACCTCAGGACCACGCCGTAATCGGTCGCGCCGGTGTAGCGGATGCTCGTGTAGGGCGGATCGGTGGCTTCGCAGACCACGGTGCCGCCGTCCGAGGCAGGGCCGCATTCGTCCTGCGCCGCCGCGGGAGAAGCGTGCGCCAGAGCGATCATGCTGACGAGGCCGAGGGACGCGGCCTTCGGGGCGCGGCGAGGGAAACGGGCAACAGGGTTCATTCAATCATTCTCCATCCAAGGCACGAGAGAGCATCCCGCCTCGTGGAGAAGCGGGGTGCGGCTGACTCGGAGCGGCCCTGGGGAGAAGGGTTTTCAGACTCCTGACCGTGGCAAGACGCCACGGCGCGCGCAAACCCGCACCCGCCGAAAATCGGCGGGCCGCTGGCCGATGGATGTGCGCAAGAAGGTCGCGAACGACGCCCCGCTAGGCGGCGATCGCCTCGAGGGCCTCGCTGGCGGCGAGCCACTCGCGCTCGGCCTCGGCGATCTTCGCCTCGATCTCGGCGCGGCGCTTCATCAGGTCGCTCATCTTGAGGCTGGCGAGCGAGGCGTCGGCGCCGGAGGGGTCGAACATCGCGCGCTCGATAGATCCGCGCAGATCGGTCAGCCGGGCGACTTCCGCCTCGGACTTCTTCGCCTGCTTGCGCAGGGTCGCCCCTTTCTCGCGGGCCTCGGCCGCGAGCCGGCGCGCTTCCTTCTTGTTGCCCTTGTCGCTTTTCGTTGCGGGCTTGGCGTCGCCGGTGAGGACGAAGCGGATATAATCGTCGATGCTGCCGTCATAGTCCTGCGCGGTGCCGTCATGGACCAGCACGAGGCGGTCGGCGGTCATCTCCAGCATGTGGCGGTCGTGGCTGACGATCACCACCGCGCCGGTATAGGCGTTCAAAGCCTGGATCAGCGCCTCGCGCGCGTCGACGTCGAGGTGGTTGGTCGGCTCATCGAGGATCAGCATGTGGGGCGCATCGCGTGTGATCAGAGCGAGCGCGAGCCGGGCGCGCTCGCCGCCCGAAAGCTTGCCGACCTTGGTCGTCGCCTTCTCGCCGGAGAAGCCGAACCGGCCGAGCTGACCGCGCACCGCCGCCGGCTTCTCGCCCGCCATCAGCCGGGTCATGTGGTCGAGCGGGGTGTCGTCGCTGCGCAGCTCCTCGACCTGATATTGGGTGAAATAGCCGACCCGCATCTTGGATGTCGCGGCCATGTCGCCGTCCATCGGCTTCAGCTGCGCGGCGAGCAGGCGGGCCAGGGTCGTCTTGCCGTTGCCGTTGCGGCCGAGCAGGGCGACTCGGTCGTCGGGGTCCAGCCGGAGGTTGAGCCGCTCGAGGATCGGCGTGTCGCCATAGCCGACGCTCGCCATGTCGAGCGTGATCAGCGGCGGCCGCAGCTCGTCGGGCTTCGGAAAATCGAACGAGAGCGTGGGGTCGTCAAGCACCGCGGCGATCGGCTGCATCTTCGCCAGCGCCTTGGCGCGCGACTGCGCCTGCTTGGCGGTCGACGCCCGGGCGCTGTTGCGGGCGACATAATCCTGGAGCTTGGCGCGCTCGGCGAGCTGCTTCTCGCGGGCCGAGGCCTGCTGGGCCTGGCGCTCCGCGCGCTGGCGCTCGAACGCGTCATAGCCGCCCGGATAGAGGGTCAGCTTGCCGGACGAGAGATGGAGGATGTGGTCGACGACATTGTTGAGGAAGTCGCGCTCGTGGCTGACGATGACGATCGTCGCCGGGTAGGAGCGAAGGAAATCCTCGAGCCACAGCACCGCCTCGAGATCGAGGTGGTTGGACGGCTCGTCGAGTAGCAGAAGGTCGGGCTCGGAGAACAATAGGGAGGCCAGCGCGACCCGCATCCGCCAGCCGCCGGAGAAGCTCTCAAGCGCGCGGTGCTGCATGTCCTCGTCGAAGCCGAGGCCGACGAGAATCCGCGCCGCCCGCGCCGGCGCCGAATGGGCGTCGATCGCATTGAGGCGCTCGTGGATCTCGCCCAGACGATCGGGGTCGTGGCTGTGCTCGGCCTCTTCGAGAAGCGCGGCGCGCTCGGTGTCGGCGGCGAGCACGGCCTCGAACGGAGTCGCGGTCCCGCCCGGCGCCTCCTGGGCGATATAGCCCAGCCGCGCGGCGCGCGGCATCTCGGCGCTGCCGCTGTCGGGATCGAGCAGGCCGGCGATCACGCGCACGAGAGTCGACTTGCCGGCGCCGTTGCGTCCGATCAGGCCGATGCGGCCACGCGGCGGCAGAGCGGCGCTCGCGCCGTCAAGGATCGTGCGCCCGCCAAGGCGGACGGTGATGTCCTTCAAATTGAGCATGGCGGCCCCCTAGCATCACCCGGCCGCCGGCCCAACCCCATGCGCGGGGAGCAAAAAGGGGAGCAGCCTAGCGGCCGCTCCCCGATTTTGACGAGAACGCTCCGCCCCGATCAGGCGAGCATGTAGGGGTCGGCGAGCGACTCGTAGTTCGGGTTGATGACGTAGCCCATGTCGGCGAAGGCGGCCGCGCTCATCGCGCTGAACGGATTGACGCCTTCGTTGATATAGCCGGTCATCAGTTCGTTGTTGAACGTCTCCTCGTCCCAGTGCGCGCCGGCGGTGCCGGAACCGCCGTCCTGCTCGACCGGAATGCCGGAGCCCGAGCCGCCCATCTCGAGAAATTCGGCGAGCGCGTTCTGGCCGGTGAACAGGCCGTTGGTGACGAGGCCGAGCCGGTCCCAGATCGAGCCGAAGCCGAGGCTGTGCGCCATTTCGTGGAGCACCACGTCGGCGAAGGCGTCGAGGCCCATCGCGTCGACGTCGGCGATGTCGAACTTCATCTGCGCGGTGGCGGGCAGCGAGTTGGAGGTGCGGACCGCGGTCGGCCCGGCCTGGCCGAGGATGCCGTACAGGCCGTCGATCGCGCCCAATTCGGCGGTGATCTTGATGTCGTCGATCACCGTCGTGACGCCCCGCGACCGCACGCTGACGTCCTGAAGGTCGCCGATGATCAGCGTCGACAGGAAATTGGCCGCGCTGACGAAGATGTCGTAATAGGCCTGAGTCCAGTTGCCGTTGAACTCGATGGTGATGTTGTAGCCGGCGGTGCCGTCGGCCGGGCCGCTGGTATAGGGCGCGAAGCCGGACGTGCCGCCGCCACCGCCACCGCCGCCGCCGCCGCCGGGACCACCGCCGCCGCCCTTGGCGTAGGCGACCTCGTCGGCATAGCGGGTGTGGGTGAGGTCGATGCCGACCAGGTCGCGGGTGCTGAGCGGGATTTCCGGCCTCAGGTCGATGCCGCGGGGGTGATCGAGCCCGAAGCCCGAAAAACCATTGTCGCTGTCGTAGTCGAGTAACTCAAACCGCTTCTTCGGCATTACTACTCTCCCTGGTCACAACCGGTACACCGCCGATTGCCGTTGTTGGGGGAGTGCAGCCTATTGGAATGCGGGCGTCACGCAAGCCTTTGATTTCGTTAATGTTTCGGGGCCGATACGACCCGCGGCTCAGCGTGTCGCGGGCTGGTCCGGGCTGTAGTGGCGGAAGGCGAGCGCGCGCAGGAACAGGGTCTCGCCGGTGATCCAATCCTGGCGCAGCAGATTCTCGTCGCCGAGATCGACGTCCAGCCAGGCGCGGATCACCGGGCGAAGCCTGGCGCGGTTGGACGCGTTCGCCCGGCGATAGGCGAGCACCGACGCGGCGCCGATCCAGGGCGACACCGGATGGCGGTAATTGTCGATGTAGCGCTCGCCATTTTCGAGCTCGACATAGGCTCCGGACGGGAAATGCTCGATCGCGGGCGGGAGCGTGTCGACCGAGCGGAGGAAGGCGCGGGCCGCCTGGTCGCTCTGGGTGCCGCCCGCGACCTCGGTCGCCACCGTCGCCATCGCCGCGAACACGAGATGCTCGGAGCGGCGCTCGTCATTGGGATAGTCGGCCCAGTTGGCGCCCGCCTCGGGGCCGCGGTTGAGCCAGTTGGTGGCGCGCCGGATAGCAGCGTCGACCCGCGGACGGGCGGCCGGCGGGACGATGCCGGCGCGGCGCGCCTCGGCCAGGGCAATGGTCAGCATCGCGGTGGCGTGGACGGCGGCATTGGCCTGCTGGCGAACGCCGTTGAGGCTGATCGTCCACCAGCCCTCGGCATGCTGGGCGGCGAGGATGGTCTCGAGCAGGCGCGGCGGCGCCGGGCGCCGATATTGCGCGGCGGTGACGATCACCCAGCCGTTGCCGATGCTGTTGGGGATGTCCTCCATGACGAAGCAGCCGCAGTCGGGCTGCTCGACGGTGGCGAGGTAGCGGAAATAGCCGTCGGCGAAGCTTCGGCTCTCCTCGGGCGCGGCGCTGATCAGCTGGCCGGCGAACCATGCCCAGCTCGTGCCGATCGCCTCCCGGTCTCCGCTCAGCGCCGTCTCGGCGCTTCGGGCCACCCGCTCGCGCGCCAGTCCCTCGCGCTCCACCGATGCGCTCAGCTGCTCGGCGGCGACCGGCGGCGCATCCGGGTCGATCCTGTATCTGAGCGTCGGCCAGAAGAAGGCCGCCAGCGCGGCCAGAAGCAGGATCGCGAGGACCGCCCCGATCGCGACTCGTTTGGCCCGCTTCGACCGGGCTTTGGGCCGCGGCGCGGCGGTGGCGCCGGCGCCGGCGCCGGGCTCGCCAATCCGCTCGCGCACCTCGTCGAGCAGCTTGGGCCTGGCCGCGTTGAACTCGCGCTGGCTTCGGCCGACCTTGAGCGCCTGGACGAGGAACAGGCCCATCGGAAAATCGGTCGGCGCGAGATCGTCGACCATCAGCGGAAGGAGGCCGCCGGCGTCGCGGGCGATGATCGCCTCGTGGCGGACGTTGGGCGAGGCGATGCTCGCCTTGCTCCACAGCACGATGGCGAGCCGCGAGCCGGTCAGCCGCTCGCGGATCCAGGTGTCCCAGTCGGTGCCGGCCGGGATCTCCTGGTCCCAGAACACGTCATAGCCCGCCTCGCCGAGGGCATCGCGCACGCGCTCGGCGACGGCCCGATCCTTGCTCGAATAGGAGATGAAGACGTCCGGCAATGCCCCCTCCCGATCGCTGCCGGGAGGCTAACCGACGCCCCGGTCGATTGCCAGCGGCGGCTCGGCTGTTGCATGATCGGGGCTCCGGCCGAGTCCGGGCCGGCAGCGATGGAGGGGATCGCATGACGGAGACGTACAAGGGCAGCTGTTTCTGCGGGAATGTCGAGATCGAGGCGACGGGCGCGCCGGCGGCCATGGGCTATTGCCATTGCGGGTCGTGCCGCGCGCATTCGGCGTCGCCGGTCAACGCCTTCACCTTGTGGAAGTCCGACGACGTTCGGGTGACCCGCGGCGAGGACAGGCTCGCCACGTACAACAAGACCGACTTCAGCGGGCGGCGCTACTGCGCGGATTGCGGCGGCCATGTCATGGTCGACCATCCCAGCCTCGGCCTGATCGACGTCCACGCGGCGACCATACCGGACCTCGACTTCCAGCCGGCGGTGCATCTCCACTATCAGGAGACGGTGCTGCCGATGAAGGACGGCCTGCCCAAATACCGCGACTTCCCGGCGGACGTCGGCGGCTCGGGCGAGACGATGGCCGAATAGGCGCCGCGATTCAGCCGGCCAGTTCGGCGATCGTCACCATCCGCACCAGCTCGGACAGGCTTCCGGCGGCCATCTTGGTCATCACGTTGGCGCGATAGACCTCGACCGTGCGGGGGCTGATGTCGAGATCGTGGGCGATGACCTTGTTGGCATGGCCCTGGACGAGGCCGTGAAGCACTTCGCGCTCGCGCTGGGACAGGGTCGCCATCTTCGATGAGACCTCGGCCTTCTCGGCGTCGCGCTGGCTTCGGCCGTCGGCGCGGGCGAGGGCGGAGCGGATCGCGCCGAGAATGGCGTCGTCGCTGAACGGCTTCTCGATGAAGTCGGCGACGCCCTGCTTCATCGCCTCGATCGCCATCGGCACGTCGGCGTGGCCGGTGATGACGATGACCGGGTGAGCGACGCCCCGCGCCTTCAGCCGTTCGATCAGCTGGAGCCCGCTCATCTCCGGCATGCGCACGTCGGTGACGATGCAGCCCGGCTCGATCCCCGGAACCGCCTTGAGGAACTCGGTCGCCGCGGCGTAGCTGCGCACCTTCATGCCGGCGCAGTCGATGAGGAATGCGAGCGAGTGGCGCGCCGAATCGTCGTCGTCGATCACGTGGATCACCGGCTCACTCATCGAACAATTCCTCCTTGCGGACCTTCTGCAGCGTGAAGTTGAAAACCGCGCCGCCGCCCGGATTGGGCTCGGCCCAGATGCGGCCACCATGCGCCTCGACGATGGTGCGCGAGATGGACAGGCCGACGCCCATGCCGGTGACCTTGGTCGTGATGAACGGCTGGAACAGTTGATTGGAGACCTCGGGGTCGATGCCCGGACCGGTATCGGCGACGCTGATCCGGACCATGTCGTCCTCGTCCGGCGCGACGGTGACGACGAGGTCGCGGCGGCCGTCCTCGCTGTCCGCCATCGCGTCGACGGCGTTGCGGATGAGGTTCAGCGCGACCTGCTGGACCTGGACCTTGTCGGCGAGGACCAGGTCGATGTCGGGGCTGAAGTCGAAGCGGACGCGGATGCCATGCTCCTTGGCGCCGACCAGAGCGAGGGCGCTCGCTTCCTCGATCAGCTTGGGAAGGCTCTCGATGCGCCGCTCGGTCTCGCCGCGGGCGACGAAATCGCGCAGGCGACGGATGATCTGGCCGGCGCGAAGCGCCTCGTCGGCGGCGCGGTCGACGGCGTCGGCGACCTTGTCGGTCGGAACCTCGTCGCGGGCGAGCAGCATCCTGCTGCCCTTCAGATAATTCGCGATCGCCGACAGCGGCTGGTTGAGCTCGTGGGCGAGGGCGGACGCCATCTCGCCGAGCGCAGTGAGGCGCGACACGCGAACCAGCTCTGTCTGAAGCTCCTGGAGGCGCGTCTCGGTCTGCTGGCGCTCGGTGAGGTCGCGAATGAAGCCGGTGAAGAAGCGGCCCTCGCTGAGACCCATCTCGCCGACCGCGAGCTCCATCGGAAAGGTCGAGCCGTCCTTCCGCTCGCCGACGACCAGGCGGCCGATGCCGATGATGCGGCGCTCGCCGGTGCGGTAGTAGCGCTCGAGATAGCCGTCGTGCTGCTCGCGATAGGGCGAGGGCATCAGCATGCTGACGTTGCGGCCGCGGACCTCGTCGGCGCTCCAGCCGAACAGGCGCTCGGCGGCGTGGCTGAAATTGTGGATGAGGCCGGCCTCGTCGATCACCACCATCGCGTCGGGCACGGTCTCCAGGATCGAGCGGAGATGGTCCTCGCGCTCAAGGAGGTCGCGGTTGATCGCCTCGGCGCGGCGGCGCGCGCGCTGGAACCATTCGCCGCCGGTGGTGACGGATAACCCGACCAGCACGAACACGCCGGCGCCGACCAGATTGCCGACTCCCAGCGGCCCCCCGAGCGCATCGGCGGCGAGCCCGGCCGCGGCGCCGAGCAGGGTCGCGAACACGCCCGGCCACAGGCCGGCGAGGGCGGCGGCGAGGACGACCGCGGGCACGAAGAAGATGAAGGTCGCGCGCTGGCCGAGCAGCGGATCGAGGCCCCAGCGGGCGGCGAGGCCGGCGCCGACGGCAGCAACCGCGAGCGCGCACGCCGCCGCGGGACCGAACCGGCCGTTCGCCACCTGCGGGCGCGCACGCTGGGCTGACAGCCGCTTCATCCTTCTCCTCTAGGCGAAGGAGGCCCGCCGCCGCGCCTCCGCGAAACTACTTAGGGGCAAGACCCGAATTTCGGGCCCTCGCTACCGCCAATAGAAGGAGCTCCGCAACGACCCAGTGACCAAGCGCCAGTGACCAAGCATTTGTTTCGAAAGGAAGTCCAGTGACCGCTCCGTTCATCGACCTCTCCGTCCACCACCAGCCCAAGGGCGTGTCCGACCGTATCGCGTTCGGCTTCACCAAGCTGCTGCGGTGGACCGCCGACACTTTCTTCGCCGAGCGCTACGGCCACCGCGCCGTCGTCCTCGAGACCGTCGCCGCGGTCCCCGGAATGGTCGGCGCGACCATCAACCACCTCGCCTGCCTTCGCCGCATGTGCCACGACAAGGGCTGGATCAAGACGCTCATGGACGAGGCCGAGAATGAGCGCATGCACCTGATGACCTTCATCGAGATCTCCAAGCCGACCCTGTTCGAGCGCGCGGTGATCATCGGCGTGCAGTGGGTGTTCTACTGCTTCTTCTTCCTGCTCTACCTGGCCAGCTCGAAGACCGCCCACCGCGTCGTCGGCTATTTCGAGGAGGAGGCGGTGATCAGCTATACCCACTATCTCGCCGAGATCGACGAAGGCCGTTCCGAGAACGTGCCGGCGCCGCAGATCGCCAAGGATTATTGGGGCCTGGCCGACGACGCGACGCTGCGCGACGTGGTTCTCGTGGTCCGGGCCGACGAAGCCCATCACCGCGACGTCAACCACAGCTTCGCCAATGAGATCGCCGGGCTGCCGCAGGGCAATATCGCGCCCTGCCCGCCGCACGCCGAGCTCCAGCCGAACTGGAAGCAGGCCGCCTGAGCGAGACCATCCGGGGCGGCGGGGCAACCCGCCGCCTCGTCACTCCATCGAGACCGACGTGACCCACCGCCCTCGAATCCTCCTCGTCGAAAGCGACCCCGCCCTGCGCGCCGCTCTCAAGTTCTCGCTCGAGCTCGAAGGCTTCGCGGTCGAGGATCATGAGAGCGGCGCCGGCATCGTCGCGCCGGCGGCGGATTGCCTGGTGCTCGACAACCGCATGGACAGCGGCACCGGCCTCGAATTGCTCGCCGCGCTCAAGAAAGAGGGGCTGTCGTCGCCGGCCATCATCCTGGCGAGCAACCCGACGCGGGCCATGTCGAGGGCGATTTCCGCGGCCGGGGCGCGGCTGATCGAGAAGCCGTTGCTGTGCGACGGCCTCGTCGCCGCGATCCGGTCCGTCATCGCGCCCAATCGCGCCGCAATCTGACGATACGAGACCAAGCCATGACTTCCCCGATCACCGAAGGCTCCCTGAAGCGGCTCGTCGACACCTTCTACGCGCGGGTGCGGCAGGACGATCTGATCGGCCCGGTGTTCAACGGCGCGATCGACGACTGGCCGGAGCATCTCGACCGGCTGCAGGCCTTCTGGTCGTCGGTCATGCTGACCAGCGGACGCTACAAGGGCCGGCCGCTGCCCGCGCACATCAAGCATGGCGACGCGATCAACCCGGCGAGCTTCGAGCGTTGGCTCGGCCTGTGGCGCGAGACGACGAACGCGCTGCTCGACGCGGAGAGCGCCGCGGCGATGCAGGAGAAAGCCGAGCGCATCGCCGAGAGCCTGATGCTCGGCATCCAGTTCCACCGCGGCGAGGGCGGCGCCTTTCTGGGCGGCGCGCGAAGCGCGGCCTAGCAGGCCCTGTCCTCACTCCAGGGCGCCACGCGGGAGGCGAACGATCGCCGCATTTGCGCCGCATCCCGCTCCTAACCGCCTGTTGTCGCAGCATATCTTCGGCTGTTGATATCGCTTGGCCGCGCACCTAGCTGAGCCGCGGGGCGCTTGTTCGAGAGCGGGTTGGGAGTTTCGTATGCGTAAGTTTGCCGTGACCGCGGTGGCCGCGGCCGCCTTGCTTGCCACGTCCGGAATGGAGGCTTCGGCGCAGACCAGCGACACGCGGCAGCTGGCCGGCGTGTGGCGCAATCCCAAGAACACCGTCCACGTCCGCATCCAGCCGTGCGGATCCAACGTCTGCGGCACGGTCGCCTGGGCGAGCCGGCAGGCGATCGCGGCGGCGCGCGAATCGGGGACTCCCAACCTGCTCGGCACCCAGCTGTTCCGCGAGTTCCGCCGCGAGAGCGAGGGCTATTGGGGCGGGCGCGTGTTCGTGCCCGACATGGGCCGGACCTTCTCCGGCACCCTGCGCCTGTCCGGTCCCAATGCGGTGGTCGCGCGCGGCTGCCTGATCGGCCGCTTCCTGTGCAAGTCGCAGACCTGGGTGCGGGTCGGCTGAGCCAACAGACCGGCGTGACGCGGCGGCGGCGGCGCGGTAAGGGCGACGTCATGACGATCCGTATCCTCGCCGCCGCGCTCGGCGCCCTCGCCCTTGCCGCCTGCGGCGATGCAGAGACCAACATCAGCAACAATGCCACGTCCAACGTGGCGGTGACCGGCGACCTCAACAGTGCGATCGGCGGCGACGAGCTGTCGCCGATCCCCGAGGCCGAGGACGATGCCGCGGCCAATCTGAGCGACACCAACCTCGCCGCTCCGCCGCCGGCCGTGCCGGGAGCGCAGAACAGCAACTAGGCGCTTCGGAACCCTTCCCGGCGGCGCGGCATTGACCGGCCGAGGGACCAAGGAGAGCGGACAATGAAGGGCTATGTCGACGACATCCAGGCGCGCACGCTGGAGAATGAGGATTTCCGGCGAGTCCTCTACACCGGCAAGCACCTCCAGCTTGTACTGATGACGCTGCCGCCGGGCTGCGACATCGGCGAGGAAGTGCACGAGGACCGCGACCAGTTCTTCCGCATCGAGGAAGGCCGCGGCTCAATCGTCATCGACGGCAAGGCCAACGAGGTCGAGGACGACTTCGCCGTGATCGTTCCGGCCGGCGCGCGCCACAATGTGATCAACGACGGCGACGCGCCGCTCAAGCTCTACACCATCTACGGCCCGCCCGAGCATCGCGACGGCACCGTCCACAAGGACAAGGCCCAGGCCGAGCGCGACCACGACAATGACGAGTGGAAGGGCGAAACCACGGAGTAGGTCAGAAGCGCCCGAATTCATCGCTCGGGACGAGCGGGTGCTAGGTGGTCGGCGTGCGATCCAGCGACCGGCCGAGCTTCACCGCGAGGACGATCAGCGGCGGCACCGCGACCGCCGACAGCACCACCTTGGCGAGCATCTGGCCGACGAGGAGCGGCTCGAGCGCCGCGAAGCCCGCCTGCGGATCGTAGAAGGCGACGGTGATGAAGATGAGGGTGTCGACCGCCTGGCTGAGCATGGCGGCGACCGCGGCGCGCAGCCACAGCAGGCCTCCGCCATCGCGCTTGAGGACGCTGAACACGTAGACGTTCAGGATCTGCGAGATGCCGTAGGCGGTGATTCCGCCGATCCAGATGCGCGGCGTCTGCGCCATCATCCGCTCGAATGCCGCCTGCGATTCCGGGGTCATGAACGGCGCGGCGGGCAGGCTCAGCACCAGCAGCGCCAGCAAGGTCGAGACGATCAACGGAATGAAGCCGAGAAGCACCAGCTGATTGGCGGTCCGCCGCCCGAACAGCTCGGCGACCGCGCTCGATACGGCGACGAGGAACAGGAAGGCGAAGATCCCGGCCTCGACGGCGAGCGAGCCGACTCCCAGCACGGTGCCCAGCTCGGAAATCGGCCCGAGGGTCACCTGCTTGTTGGCGAGCACGCCGGCGATGCACACCATGCCGCCGTAGAAGATCGACAGGACGAACAGGGAGCGGGAGATACCCGGCGCGGCGGGGGCGGTGGTCTCGGTGGTCATCGTCCCTGACTAGGGGCAGGAAAGCCACAGTGGCAAGGGCTTGTGTCGCCCTGTGTCGCGGCGTGAGACGCGCCCGCTTGCCTTCGCGCCAAGGCCGCGCCAATCTCCGCGCCGTCCCGCGCAGCCGCGCTCGTTCCAGCCAGGAAGGCACCCACCCTGAGCACGCATCCGTTGATCGGCATTGCCGGCATCCTCGTCATTCTCGGCATCGCCTTCCTGCTCTCCAGCAATCGACGCGCGATCAGGCTTCGGGTGGTCGGCGCGGCCTTCGCCCTGCAGGCCGGAATCGCAGTGCTCGTGCTCCAGACTCCGTGGGGCCAGCGGACGCTCGACACCCTCTCGACCGGCGTCTCCAACCTGCTCGGCTATGCCGGTAAGGGCACCGAATTCCTGTTCGGGCCGTCGGCGTCGAACCCGCTCGCCAACACCTTCGCGATCGCCGCCCTGCCGGTCATCATCTTCTTCGCCTCGCTGGTCGCGATCCTCTATTATCTCGGCATCATGCAGCGGGTGGTGCGCTGGGTCGGCGGCGCGATCGGCTGGGTGACCGGAATCAGCCGTGTCGAATCGCTGGGGTCGGCGGCCAACATCTTCGTCGGCCAGAGCGAATCCCCGCTCGTCATCCGCCCCTATCTCGCCGCACTCACCCCGCCGCAGCTGTTCACGGTGATGACCGTCGGCATGGCCGGAGTCGCCGGCACCATCCTCGCCGCTTATGCCAGCCTGCTCGGCCCCGCCGCGCTTCCCTATCTGCTCGCCGCCGCCTTCATGTCGGCCCCGGGCGGCATCCTGATGGCCAAGATCATGATGCCCGACGTGCCGCCCACCCAGGAGGAGCTTCCGCTCGCCGGGACGGCCGAGGCCGGCGCCGGCGGAGTGGTCGAGGAAAAGGTCGAGGTTGCCGAGACCTTCGAGGAGGGCGAGCGGCCCGCCAACGTGATCATGGCCGCAGCCCAAGGCGCTCAGGTCGGCGTCCGGCTCGCGGTGATGGTCGGCGCGATGGTGCTCGCCTTCGTCGCCCTGGTCGCTCTGGCCAACGGCCTGCTCGGAGGCATTGGCGCCCAGTTCGGCTACCCCGATTTGAGCTTCCAGCGCATCGTCGGCCTCGTCTTCCAGCCGGTCATGTTCCTGATCGGGATCCCGTGGAACGAGGCGGGCATGGCCGGCGGCCTGTTCGGCACCAAGGTGGTGCTCAACGAGTTCGTCGCATTCATCGACCTCGGCCAGCTCCAGGCGGCGCAGATCAGCGAGCGCAGCCGCGCCATCGTCACCTTCGCGTTGTGCGGCTTCGCCAATTTCAGCTCGATCGCGATCCAGATGGCGGTGACCGGGAGCCTCGCCCCCAACCAGCGCCCGATGATCGCCAAGCTTGGCATCAAGGCGCTGGTCGCCGGCAGCCTTGCAAACCTGATGAGCGCCGCGCTGGCAGGGCTGCTGCTTCCGGCCTGACGGATCGGCGGCCACTGGACTCGTCACCCGCGCGGTAGCAGAGCGGCGCCGAACATCCTCAATGGAGCGGCGCCGTGAACAGCTATTTGCGTCATTATATCGACGGCCAGTGGGTCGAGAGCGAGGGCGGCCGCCGGCACGAGGTGATCAGCCCGGCGACCGAGCAGCCGGTGTCCGAGGTGGTGCTCGGAAGCGCAGCCGACGTTGACAAGGCGGTGGCCGCGGCGCGGCGGGCGTTCGAGACCTTCTCGACGACGAGCAAGGAAGAGCGGGTCGCCCTGCTCGAGCGGATCGTCGCGGAATATCAGGCGCGGATGCCGCAGATGGCGCGGGCGATCAGCGAGGAGATGGGCGCTCCGATCTCGATGGCGAGCACGGCGCAGGTTGGCGCGGGGCTCGGCCACCTCGTCACCGGAATCGCGGCGCTGAGGGACTTCGAGTTCGAGGAGAAGGTCGGGCCGAACATGGTGCTTCGCGAGCCGATCGGCGTCGTGGCGCTGATCACGCCGTGGAACTGGCCGCTCAATCAGATCACTGCCAAGCTCGCGCCGGCGCTCGCCGCCGGCAACACCGTGGTGCTGAAGCCGTCCGAGCAGACTCCGGGCTGCGCCGCGATTTTCGCCGAGGCGGTACATGCCGCCGGTGTCCCGGCGGGCGTGTTCAACCTGGTGCAGGGCGACGGGCCGGGCGTCGGCACCGCGCTGGCGAAGCATCCGGACGTCGACATGGTGAGCTTCACCGGCTCGACCCGCGCCGGGATCCTCGTCGCCAAGAATGCCGCCGACACGGTCAAGCGGGTCCACCAGGAGCTTGGCGGCAAGTCGGCCAACATCATCCTGCCGGGCACACCGCTCGACAAGGCGCTGAAAGGCGCCGCTCTGCGCCTGCTGATGAATTCGGGCCAGAGCTGCATCGCGCCGATGCGCCTGCTCGTCCACCGCAGCCAGTATGACGAGGCGGTCGCCTGGCTTCGCGCCTTCTTCGAGAAGGCAGCGGTCGACGAGCCGCTCAAGGAAGGCCAGCATATCGGCCCGGTCGTGAACCGGCCGCAATATGAGAAGATCCAGGGCCTGATCGCCAAGGGCATCGAGGAAGGCGCCGAGCTGGTCGCCGGCGGCCCCGGCCGGGCCGAGGGCAAGGATTCCGGCTATTACGTCAAGCCGACCCTGTTCGCGGGCGTCACCAACGACATGACCATCGCCCGCGAGGAGATATTCGGGCCGGTGCTCGGGGTGCTGGTCTACGACAGTGTCGAGGAGGCGATCCGGATCGCCAACGACACCGTCTACGGCCTCGCCGCCTACGTGATGGGCGATCCGGCGCAGGCGCGCGACGTGGTGCGCAAGCTTCGCGCCGGAAGCGTGTTCGTGAACTCGGCCAATCTCGACCCGAACATCCCGTTCGGCGGCTACAAGCAGTCCGGCAACGGGCGCGAGTTCGGCAAATATGGGATCGAGGAGTTCACCGAGCTCAAGGGCATCATCGGCGCGCTGCCGGAGGGGGCGGTGCCGGACATTCCGGCAGAGGCGGCTGCCTAGGCAGGAACCGGAGCGAAGGACTCCGCAAGCAGGCGGTAGGATTTCAGCCGGGCCTGATGGTCGTAGATCTGGCTGGTGATCATCAGTTCGTCGGCCCCGGTGCGGGCGACGAACTCCTCGATTTGGCGGCGCACGCTGTCGGGATTTCCGATCGCCGAGCAGGACAGGACGTTGTCGATCATCGCGCGCTCCCCCGGCCCCAAGGTGTCGAGATAGCCGGCGACCGGCGGCTTGAGCTTGCCGGGATTGCCGGTGCGCAGGGCGACAAAGGCCTGCTGCATCGAGGTGGCGAGAAGCTCGGCCTCCTCGTCGCTGTCGGCGGCGAAGACGTTGTAGCCGAGCATGACATAGGGCTCGGCGAGCTGCGCCGAGGGCTGGAAGGTCGAACGGTAGACCTGGATCGCCTGCATCATCGCGTCGGGCGCAAAGTGGGAGGCGAAGGCGTAGGGCAGGCCGAGCATCGCCGCGAGCTGCGCGCCGAACAGGCTCGATCCCAAAATCCAGATCGGCACGTCGAGGCCTTCGCCCGGGACGGCGCGGACTCGGCGCGGCTCGGACGGGTGGAAATAGTCCATCAGCTCGACGACGTCGTTGGGGAACTGGTTGGCGTCGGTGGCGAGGTTGCGGCGCAAGGCGCGGGCTGCGGCCTGGTCGGTGCCTGGCGCGCGGCCGAGACCGAGGTCGACGCGGCCGGGATGGAGCGCGGCGAGCGTGCCGAACTGCTCGGCGACCTGGAGCGGCGACCAGTTGGGCAGCATGATCCCGCCGGCGCCGATGCGGATCGTCGACGTGCCTTCGGCGACATAGGCGAGGCAGACCGCGGTCGCAGCGCTGGCGACGCCCGGCATCGAATGATGCTCGGCCATCCAGAAGCGGTTGTAGCCGTGCGCCTCGGCGTGGCCGGCGAGATCGCGCGAATTGCGGAGGGCGGTCCCGACATCGCTTCCCTCGGGAACCGGCGCGAGATCGAGGACGGAGAAGGGGACCATCGCCGCTATATGGGGTTGCGGCTCCCGGTTACGAGGCAGCGCGCGTCGAGAAGCACCAATTCGCCGCGGTGCAGGGTGCAGCCGGCGGCGCGCTGCTGGAGGACAGACGGCTGGCGGGCGAGCATCGCGCGGGCCTCTCCGACCGCGCGGGGAACGACGGTGGCCCAGCGGTCCGGAAGCTCGCCGCTCTCCACGAGCGTGCGGTCGACGGCGATCACATCGACGCGGAAACGGCTGACATAATCGGCGAGAACGGCCGGGTCCGGCGCCGAGACTGCGGCGAGGCTCACCTCAAGCCTCTGCTGAAGCGGGCCGAAATAGCCGGTGTGATACGGAATCGAATGCTCGATCGTGGCGAGCGCCTCGCGGCCGGTCAGCGCGGGGATGAAGTCGAGCTGGTCGCTGACCCCGCCGATCATCGTGCCTTGAGGCATCGCGGCGACGCGCCGGATGGCGTCCGGATCGCTCGGGCGGTTGAAGCCGGGAAGGGGCGTCGCGAAGGCGGCGAGCAGGAACAAGCCGGTGAGGCCGCCGACGATGGCGAGGCCCTTGCGCCGGCCCTCGCCCGCCCAGCGGTCCAGCAGCAGGCCGAGCATCTGGCCGATGGCGAGGAATTCGAGAATCGACAGCGTGCGCTGGGTGAAGCGGCTCGGCAGGTGAAGGCTGAACGCGACGGCGAGCGCGGCGAGGAACCAGGCGACGCCGGCAAGGATCGCCCAGACATAGACGAGGTCGCCAGGCTCCTCGTCGGGCTGGTAGCGGGTGCGGCGCACCGCGTCCCAGGCAAGGAGCAACATCGGCAACAGCAGCAGGATGTTGGGGACGACCGCCCAGCGGGTCGACCAGCAGGGCACGATCTCGGGAAGGACGCCCATCCGCGCCGAGCAGAGATAGTCGATGTCGCCGTCGAGGCCGACGATGGTGCTCCGGCCCTCGGGCGTGCCGAGGTTGGGCATGGCGAGAGCCTCGCTGACGGTGAGCGAGGGCTCCCAACGGTCGGCGGAATCGGCGAGCGGAAGCGCGGCGAGCACGACCGCGCCGGCGGCGAGGCCGCCGAGCAGCCAGGACCTGAGGTCGAAATCGATCCGGAACGGGCGCCAACCGATGCGCGACAGGCCGATCATGGTGACCCCGACGATGGCGGTGCTCGGATAGAGTAGGCCGAGCACGAACAAAGCCGGGATCATCGTCCAGGCGCGACCCCGCAGCAGGCCGTCGAGAAAGACGAGGAACAGCGGCGTCGAGAAGGCGCGCGGGGTGGCGCTGTAGATCGAATCCTCGTGGATCACGAAGCCGATGACGAAGGCGGCGGCGACGAAGGCGGCGAGCGGGCGCTTCGTCATGAGCATCGCGACCCGCCACGCCATCCAGGCGGAGAGTGCGAGAAGGGCGAGCGGCAGGAGGCGCGCGAAGACGGTCGGCGTGAGGCCGACTGCCTCGGCGGCGCCGTAGATGGCGCGGTAGAAGGGCGGGCAGACCGACTGCCAATAATCGGCGATGAGGTCGCCCTGCATCGCCGCGGAATCGCCGAGACGGCTCATCCAGGCGAGGAACTGGCGGGCGTCGTCCTGGATCGTGAAGGGGGCGTAGGTCAGCGTGCCCGGCTCGAAGAAGGCGAGGTAGGTGTAGATGAGCGCGGTGACCGCGGTGAGGGCGTAGAGCAGGTTCCGCGAGGACCGCTCGTCGGAGAGCTGGAACATCGTCGTCATGCGCCTTGCTTGCCCTTGCGGTCGAGATAGTCGCCCATGAAGGGGAGGCCGGCGAGGGCGGGGAGGAGGTAGCGCAAGGTGGCGAGAACGCCGAGCACCGCGGCCTGCCCTGGCGACAGGAACTCGCGGTAGAGGAACAGGATGGCGGCGTCGCGCGTGCCGATGCCGGCCATGGTGAAGGGGAGAAGGCCGGCGAGGATCGCCAGCGTCGCGAACGCCATGTTGTCGACGAACGGCACCGGCGAGAGCGCCTGGGCGAACAGCCAGAATTGGGCGAGGTGACCGCCCCAGATGGCGAGCGACACCGCGACCACCTTGAGCGCGCGCGCGGGCTCGGCCCACAGCCATTGCGTACCGGCCTGCCACTCGTCGGCGAAGCCGGCGATCCAGGTGCCGGTCTTGCCTGGCGCCCAGCGGCCGATCAGGGCGATCGTTCGCGACGCGAGCTTACCTGGCGAGAGCAGGACGACCAGCATCGTGAGCAAAGCGGCGGTGCCGAGGGCGGCGAGCAGGTAAAGCGGCTCGCCGAAGCCGACCCAGAGCAGGGCGAGAACGCCCCAGAAGAGCAGGGCGGCCATGTCGAGCGAACGCTCCATGACGACCAGCGCGACGGCGAGCTTTGTGCCGAAGCCGTGGCGGCCGGTCAGAACGACGCCCTTGGCGACGTCGCCCATCTTGGACGGGAGGACGAGGTTGAGCGTCGAGGCGCCGAGGATCAGCCGGGTCGCCGCGCCGAGGCTGAGCGGCGCGCGCGACAGCATGCGCAGGCGCTGCGCCGTCACCATGGTCAGCGGGATCACGGTCGCGAGGCCGGCCGCGAGCCACCAGGGATTAGCGGCGGCGACGGCGGCGAGGATCGCGTCGACATTGACCTGCCACCAGATGATGGCGAGCAGGACGAGGCTGACCAGCAGCCCGATCGCTTTCTTCATGAGGCTAACGTGGCGGGCCGCCCATGATGCGGCCCGGCGGCGCGACGTCGGGGTGCGCGGCGCCCCTCTCGCGCAGCAGCCGCGCCGCAGTGTCGCGTTCGGCGCGGTCCTGGCGGTGCATATACTGGATGTCCTGGAGCAGTCGGCGGTTGATCGCGAACAGCTCCCCCAAAAGGCCGGCGACCCAGAACAGCAGGGCGGTGATCAGAAGCACCGCGGCGGCGACCAGGCTCGGCACGTGCGCCCGGTCCGTGCCGCCGAAATAGAGGATCAGCCAGCGCAGCATCAGCGCCGCTCCGAACAAGGCCAGCGGCAGCCCGAGGAGGAAGAAGGTCTTGCCCGGCTTGTAGACGAAGAAGGCCTTGAGGATCGACGAGATCGAGCGGCGGACATAGTCGCGGATCGACTTGACCAGCCGCGACGGCCGAGTCTCGCCATTCACCCGGATCGGCACCGAGACGATGCGGAAGTCGGAAAGCCCCGCCTGGATGATCGATTCCAGCGTGTAGGTGTAGCTGTCGAAGACGTTGATGCGCAGCGCGACGTCGCGGTGGAGGGCGCGGAAACCGCTCGGAGCGTCGGCGACGTCGGTCCGCGACACGATCTGGACGACGCGGCTGCCGAGGCGCTGCAGGAAGCGCTTGGTGCGGCTGAAATGCTCGATGTCGGGGATCGGGCGGGCGCCGATCACATATTGCGCCTCGCGGTCGAGGATCGGCTGGATCAGCTTGGGGATGTCGTCGGCGTTATACTGGTTGTCGGCGTCGGTGTTGACGATGATGTCCGCGCCTTCCGCGAGGCCGCGGTGGAGGCCGGCCATGAAGCCATGGGCGAGGCCCATGTTCACCGGCAGGTCGACGATATGATCGACTCCGTGCGCCTTGGCGACCTCGACGGTGCGGTCCTTGCTGCCGTCGTTGATGATCAGCCACTCGACCACGTCGACGCCCGGCACCTCGCGCGGAAGGCAGGCGAGCGCCTCGGGGAGCGACTCCTCCTCATTGTAGCAGGGGATCTGGATGATGAGCTTCACGGGAGGAAAGTTCGCTTGCGAGGTTGAGAATTGTGCGCGAGCTATCGCCCGCCGCGCGCCGCTGTCCAATCAAAAAGTTGCCGGGAGGGGCGGCGCCGCTCTAGAGGCGCCCGCAGCCAGGGAGTCCCGCCATTTCCATTGAGGTTCAAGACAGGGTCGCCGAGCGGCTTGAGCGCAAGGTCGTTCGGCCGGGCATCTGCGTCGGCTGCGGCGCCTGCGTCGCGCTCGACCGGACCGGAGCCTCGCGCATGGAGCGGACTCCGCGCGGGCCCCAGCCCGTCTTTGCGCCGGGCGCTGACCTGCCCGAGCTCGCCTGGGAGGCGTGCCCCGGCAAGGGCGTCGACTATCCCAAGCTCTACATCGACCATTATGGCCGGCTTCCGGACAGCTGGCTGGTCGGCAACATCGTCGCGACCCGCACCGGCCATGCCGCCGATCCGGCGATCCGCGCCGTCGGCGCGTCGGGCGGGGTCACCACCGCGGTGCTCATCCACCTGCTCGAGAGCGGCCGAATCGACGGCGCGATCGTCGTTCGCCAGGGCGTGCCGGCGCCGCTCGACGCGAGCGCGGTGATCGCGACCAGCCGCGACGAGATCATCGCCGCCGCGCAGTCGGTCTACATTCCGGTTTCGGTGCTCGACATCCTGCCGCGGCTTGAGCCGGGCAAGCGCTATGCCGTGACGCTGGTGCCGGAGCAGGCGGCGGCACTTCGGCGGCTGCAGGCGTCGGGCCATCCAAAGGCTCAGCAGATCGAGTTCGTGCTCGGGCCCTATACCGGCACCGCGCTCTACCCGGCGGCGATCGACAATTTCCTTCGCTCGCACGGGGTGAGGAAGGACGACCCAGTCACCAGCCTCGAATGGCGCGCCGGCGAGTGGCCGGGCTATCTCGAGATCCGCACCAAGAGCGGCAAGGTGCTTCGCTCGAAGAAGGTCTATTACAACTTCCTCATTCCCTTCTTCGTCACCCGGGCGAGCCTGCAGAGCATGGATTTCGCCAACGAGTTTTGCGACCTGTCGGTAGGCGACGCCTGGTCGCCGAAGTTCGAGGCGGAAGGCGGCGGCCATTCGGTGGTGGTCACCCGAAGCGCGAAGATGGAGGCGGTGATCGCCGAGATGGTGGCGGCCGGTCAGCTTGCGCTGGAGCCCGAGGACAACCTCAAGGCGACCGAGATGCACGGCCACATGATCGACTTCAAGAAACGCGGCGGCCACATCCGCAATACGTGGCGCCGCCGCTGGGGCCGTGCCGCGCCCGATTACGGCATGCGTCCGTCGCATGTGCCGGCCTCGCGCAAGGCGGTGGAGCTCGCCATTTCCGGCCTGTTCGTCGTCGGCGGCACCGGCCTCGCGCGCGGCGTGCTGCGCATGATCCCGGAGAAGGTCATCGGTCCGGTGTTCAACAAGATGCGCCTGTCGTGGAAGAATCTGAGCAAGCCGACCAAGCGCAAGGGCCTGGCCGACTTCAAGATGATCGTCGACGAGCGCGAGTGACGGGTCTCGACCTCCACGCGCCGCTGGAGCGCCTTGCCCGCAGCTGGGCGCCGCGCATCCTGACGCAGCTGTGCCGCGACGCGACCTCGCCGCTCTATGGCTGCGCCGACCGCAACTGGTGGCACTACAAGATCCGCGACTTCCCCTCGATCATCCTCCAGCAGGCGGGCTACGCGATGCACCTCGCCGGGCAGCATCCGGCGTGGAGCGCGGACAAGGTGGCGCTGGACGCTGTCGCGGCGGCGAGCGCACGCTTCTGGAACGAGCGGGCGAAGAAGCATTACGCGTTCGAGGAATATTATCCTTGGGAGCAGGGTTACCCGCCGCTCGCTTTCTCGACGCTGGCGATGGCCAAGCTCGCCGCGGCCGGCGTGGTGCCTGTCGAAGAGATCCGCCCAGGCCTTCTCGTCGCGGCGCGGCAGCTGCGCACGCGGGTGGAAGAGAAGGCAGGCAACCAGCAGGTCGCCGGCCTCGCAGCCTTGGCGTGGATCGACAAGGTCCTGCCCGGCGACGCCGATCCCGCCGCATTCGCTCGTCAGAAGGCGGCGACGCTCGCGCTGCAGCATGAGGAGGGCTGGTATTGGGAATATGACGGCCCGGACCTCGGCTATCTCGCCGTCACCATCGACTGCCTGTGGGACCTCTACGACGCCACCGGCGACCAGGATTTTCGCGCCAGCATCGCCAGCGCGCTGAGCTTCACCGCCCAGTTCGTGGCCGCCTCGCCGCGCGGCATCGGCCAGCACAACAGCCGCAACACCGATTACCTCGTGCCCTACGGCATCGTCCGCTCGGCGCTGGAAGGCGAGGGGGCCGAGAAGCGCGATGCGGCTCTGATCGCGGTCACCGCATTCGCGAACGCCGACCGGCCCGACCATTTCTTCGCCGCGGTCGATGACCGTTACATCTGCCACTATATCGGCCAGTCGGTGTTCCGCTCGCTCCTTCTGCTGCGCGATCGCCCGCTCGACAGCCTGCCGTCCGCGCCGCCCAAGCCGCGCCTGATCCCGGGCAGCGGCCATTATCTCGAGCCGGGCCTGGTCGTGTCGTGCCGTAAGGGCGGCATCCTCACCGTCACTCGGGGCGAGGCGGAAGCGAGCGACTTCGGCTGGATCGTCGAGCGCGGCGCCAAGCAATATGTCAGCCATTGGTGGAGCGACGCCTGGCGCTTCACGCAAGATGCAGGGGGGATCGTCGTCGAAGGCGAGATGTTCCCGCACAAGGAGCGCCTGTCGACGCCGCCCAAGCATATCGTGCTGCGCATGCTGAGCTTCGTTCTCGGCCGCCGTCTCACCGCGCTCCTCAAGCGCGTGCTGATCTTCAAGCGCGGCGGCACCGGCCTCGGCTTCACGCGGCGCATCTCGTGGGATGCTGAGGGCGTGGAGATCGACGACCGGATCACCGGCCTTCAGCCGTCCGACCGTCTCGTCCGCGCCCCGCGTGCGTCCAAGCGTCACGTCGCCAGCGCCGACAGCTTCCACCGGCAAGATCTCGCGCTCGACCGCGGCTTCGTCCGCGAGGAGGAGCGCAGCGAGGCCGGCGGCGAGGTCCGCATCGTCACGCGCCTCCGCCGAGGCGTTGCTTCAAGCCGCTAAGCCGCCATTTTTCTGCCGCGTGCGTCGCCTACATGAAGGGGAACGTTGCTTTGACCCTGCCGTTGGCAGGTGCGGCGCAGGAGGCGTCGGACGAATGAAAGAGGCGAAAGGGAAAGCGGCGGGGCTCCGCATCGCGCTGTTTTCCGGCAATTACAACATCACCCGCGACGGCGCCAATAAGGCGCTGAACCGCCTCGTGCGCTACCTGATCGACAATGGCGCGCAGGTCCGCGTCTATTCGCCGACCGTGAAGGATGCCGCGTTCGAGCCGGCGGGCGAGCTGGTGTCGGTGCCGTCCTTCCCGATCCCGTTCCGTCCGGAATACCGCCTGTCGACCGGTCTTCCGAAGCGCGTCCGCGACGATATTCGCGCCTTCAACCCGAACCTGTTTCACCTCTCCGCGCCCGACATGCTCGGCCACAAGGCGCAGAGCTTCGCGCGCGAGCTCGGGGTGCCGGTCGTCGCCAGCCTCCACACGCTGTTCCAGACCTATCTCGATTATTATTATCTCGGTTTTATGCGGCCGGCGATGGAGCGCGGCCTCAACCGCTATTACGGCCGCTGCGACTGGGTGCTGGTGCCCAACGATCCCCTCGCCCGCGAACTGCAGCGCGACGCCGGGCTCGAGGATCATGTCCGGATCTGGAGCCGCGGCGTCGACCATGAAAAGTGGCACCCCGGCCGTCGCGACATGGCCTGGCGCCGCTCCCAGGGTTTTGCGGATGACGAGACCGTGGTTCTGTTCTTCGGCCGCGTGGTGAAGGAGAAGGGTCTCGACATCTTCGAGGCCACTGTCACCGAGCTTCGCGAGCGCGGCCACAAGGTCCGGCCCCTGATCGTCGGCTCCGGGCCGGCCGAGGACGACCTCGCCAAGAGCATCGGCGAGGCGGTGTTCACCGGTCATGTCGAGGGCGACGCGCTGTTCCGCGCCGTCGCCAGCGCCGACATCCTCGTCAATCCGAGCACCACCGAGGCGTTCGGCAACGTCAACCTCGAGGCGATGGCCTGCGGTCTCGCCGTGGTCAGCGCGATCGCTCCGGCCGCCGAGGCGATGATCGAACATGGCCGCACCGGCCTGCTCGTGCCGCCGCGCGACGTCGGCGCCTGGGCGGATGCGGTCGAGGGGTTGATCTGCGATCCGTCGCGGCGGATCGCGCTCGGCCGCGCCGCTCACGAGGAATCGCAGTCCTACCGCTGGTCGTGCATCCTCGACCGGGTGATCGACACCTATCGGGTGGCGATCGAGGCCGGTCCCCGCGCCGGCGGCCGCCGCCCGGTCAGCCGCCGGTTCAGGAAGCCCGCTACCGCCTAGAGCTTAATCGCAGTGGAGGCCGGGTTCCTTGCGGTGCTCGCCCCTCACCCAGCGCACCGTGCCGGTCGAGGCGCGCATCACCACGCTCTCGGTGGTGACACAGCCGCGGCGGCGCTTGACGCCTTCCAGCAGGCTGCCGTCGGTGACTCCGGTCGCGGCGAAGATCACGTCGCCCTTGGCGAGATCGTTGAGATGGTAGATGCGGTCGAGGTCCTCGACGCCCCAGCGGTCGGCGCGGGCGCGCTCGTCGTCGTTGCGGAACACCAGCCGGCCCTGGAACTGGCCGCCGACGCAGCGCAGCGCCGCCGCGGCAAGAACGCCCTCCGGCGCGCCGCCCTGACCCATATAGACGTCGACGCTGGTGTCCGGATCGGTGACCGCGATCACCCCGGCGACGTCGCCGTCGGGGATGAGCTGGATGCCGCAGCCGAGCGACCGCAGCTCGGCGATCAGATCGGCATGGCGCGGCCGGTCGAGCACGCAGGCGATGATCTCGTTGGGCTGAACGCCCTTGGCGGCGGCGATGGCGCGGATGTTGTCGGTCACCGACTTGCCGAGGTCGATCGTGCCTTCGGGATAGCCCGGGCCGATCGCCAGCTTGTCCATGTAGACGTCGGGCGCGTTCAAGAGGCAGCCCTGCTCGGCGATGGCGAGCACCGCGAGCGCGTTCGGCCCCGCCTTGGCGGTGATGGTGGTGCCCTCCAGCGGATCGAGCGCGATGTCGATGCGCGCCGCGTTCGGATTGTCGCGGCCGGCGCCGACACGCTCGCCGATGAACAGCATCGGCGCCTCGTCGCGCTCGCCTTCGCCGATCACCACGGTGCCGTCGAAGTCGAGCTGGTTGAGCGCCTCGCGCATCGCCTCGACCGCGGCATGGTCGGCGGCCTTCTCGTCGCCGCGGCCGATCAGGTGCGAGGCGGCAACGGCGGCGGCCTCGGTCACGCGCACCATTTCCAGCACAAGCACGCGGTCGAGCGCGTTGCTGGCCGTGGTCCCCGTCGCGGCGCGCGCCGCCTGCATCGTGTCAGTCATAAGGCTCCCGTTCGTGTCTTTGCGCCGGCGATAGGCCAGCCCTGTTTCGGAGTCGAGCAACCGGAGTCACGCCAGGCGGTCGACGAGATCCTGAGCGAACAGGCTTAGCGTGTCGTCGCGCGCGCCCATGACGATGATGCGGTCGCCCGGGCGGGCGAGCTCGGCGAGCCGCGCCCCGGCGGCCTCGCGCTGCGCGACATGCTCGGCATTGCGGCCGCGCGCCTTGACGCCCTCGACGATGGTCTCGCTGCCGACCGATCGGTCGGTGGTGCCGCCATGATAGACCGGGTCGGGCATGATCAGGATGTCGTCGCCGCCGAGCTCGTCGGCGAAGGTGTCGACCAGCTCCTTTCCCATTGTCCGGAGCGGGCCGTAGCCGTGCGGCTGGAAGAAGATCAGCAGCCGGCCGGGAAAGGCGTGGAGCGTGCGCAGGGTCGCGGCGATCTTGTCGGGATTGTGCCCGAAATCGTCGATCACGGTGACTCCGCCCGCTTCGCCGACTTTCTCGAAGCGGCGGCGAAGCCCGGTGAAGCCGCCCATCGCCTGGCACGCCTCGGCCAGCTGCACCCCGGCGGCGGCGGCCGCTGCGATCGCGGCGAGCGCGTTGGCGGCGTTGTGGCGGCCGGGGACCTGGAGGTGGAGCGGCGCGCTCTCGCCGGTGCGGCGGTCGGTCACGGTGAGCGCGAGTCCGAACGGCTCCTCGGTAAGTCCCGAGCCGCTGATGTGGGATTCGGCGCCGTTGAGGCTGTAGGTGACGAGCTTCTCGGCCGGCAGCGCCGCCGCGAGCAGGCGGACCTCGTCGTCGTCGAGATTGAGCACGACCGTCTCGGCCTTGGCGGCGAAATCGCCGAACAGGTGCCTCAGCTCCTCCAGCGATTTGTGGTCCAGCGTCACGTTGTTCAGCACCGCGACCCGGGGATGATAGAGGACGATCGTGCCGTCGCTCTCGTCGACCTCGCTGACGAAGTCGGGACCGCGGCCGACCAGCGCGCTTGCGAAGGGTTGCTCGGGCGACACGAAATTCTTCATGATCGCGCCGTTCATGACGGTCGGATCGCGGCCGACGGCATGGAGGATCCAGCCGATCATGCCGGTGACGGTCGACTTGCCCGAGGTGCCGCCGACGGCGATGCCGGTCTCGGCCTCGTTGAACAGCTTGGCGAGCAATTCGGCACGGCCGAGCCGCTCGGCCCCGACCTCGCGCGCCCTGATCACGTCGGGGACGCTGTCCTCGACAGCGGCGGAGGCGATGAGGATCTGGTCGGAGCCGGTGATCCCGGACCCGTCCTGCGGAAAGAGCGGAATGCCGCGCGCACGCAACGACTCGAACTTCGCCGCGAGCTTGCCCTGGTCGAGCGTGCGGTCGGAGCCGGCGACCGTGCCGCCGCGGCCCTGAACGATCAGCGCCAGCGGCATCATGCCGCTGCCGCCGATCCCGCAGAAGAAATAGCGTTTGTCGAGGTTCATCGCGCCGCCCTATTGGCAGAGGCGAGGAACTTCAAACGGGAACCGGTGAATGCGGATCGGCGTCGTCGCGCCCAGCGGGCGTTTCGTCCGGGACAGCGCGCAAAGGGTGGCGGCGATCGCGGCCGCGGCCTTCCCCGACGTGGAGCTGGTCTTCCATCCGCAATGCTTCCGCGAGGACAACCACTTCGCCGGGACCGACGCCGAGCGTCTGGCGGCGTTCGTCGAGACGGCGAACGACCCGGCGTTCGCCGCGATCTGGTTCGCGCGCGGCGGCTACGGCGCGTGCCGGATCGCCGAGGATGCGGTGGCGGCGCTTGGCGCTGCGGCGCGCGACAAGGCCTATCTTGGCTATAGCGACAGCGGCTGCCTGCTCGCCGCGCTCTACAAGGCGGGATTTCCGCACGTGGCACATGGCCCTCTCGTTCACGACGTTGCGCGGGAAGGTGGCGCCGCACCGGTGTCTCGGGCGCTCGCCTGGCTGGCCGAGCGGTCGCCGGACTCGCTCGAGCCCGGGTTGGAGCGCGGCACGGCCTATGCGGCGTTCAACCTCACCGTGCTCGGGCTGCTGACCGGGACCGCGCTCGAGCCGGACCTTGGCGGCCATGTGCTTCTGGTCGAGGACGTGTCGGAACACGCCTATCGCACCGATCGCGCACTGTTCCATATCACCTCCCAGCCGCAGCTTCGCCGCCTCGCCGGGATCCGCCTCGGACGGGTAACCGACATTCCGGAAAACGACCCAGATTTCGGCGTCACCAGCGAGGGCATCGCGCGCTACTGGTGCGAGCGCTCCGGCATTCCCTATCTCGGCCGGGCCGATATCGGTCACGATGTGGACAACAAAGTGGTGCCGTTCGGCGTGTTCTGAAGGACACACTTTCCCATGGGAGCCCTCAGAGACGGCCTCTGTTCACCACGCTGTGACGCACTCCACTTGCAAACTGATTTGTATTGGTTCTAATCGAGCGCACAGGTTCACAGGAGGGAATGTAAATGGCGAATGCGCAACAGAGCGGTCTGCAGCGGCCGGTCACGCCGTCTAAGGATCTTGCCGAGATCACCGGGAGCGCGCCGCTGCCGCGCAGCCAGATGGTCAAGAAGGTGTGGGATCACATCAAGGCGAACAATCTGCAGAACCCGCAGAACAAGCGCGAGATCCTGGCCGACGACAAGCTGAAGAAGATCTTCGGCAAGGACAAGGTGTCGATGTTCGAGATGAACAAGCACCTGTCCAAGCACGTCAGCTAAGACAAGCTACCCTTTTCAAGGGCATCCGCCCGTCCGGGACCTCCCGGGCGGGCGGATTTCTTTTGGGGCTAAGCTCAGCCGCGGATGCGCAGGCCCAACCATAAGGTTCGCGGCGTCGCGCGTTCGATCGTCCCGTCGGAGCCGATTGCCGCCTCGACCCGCGCGTCAGTCACATTCTCGCCGCGCGCTTCGAGCGCCAGGCCGCGCGACACCGGCCACAGCAAAACGGCATCAAGAGTGACGGCGTCATCCAGCGCCTGGCGGTTGCGGTCGTCCTCGAACTGCGAATCGACATAACGGGCGCTGAGCGAGGCGCGGGCGCCGTCGCGCGGCGTCCAGGCGACGGTGGCGGCGGCGCTGTGGCGCGGGGTCTGGGCGGGCCTCAGGCCGTCGAGCGGCGCGGCGGGGC
>NZ_JAANPA010000033.1 GCF_011320075.1 Sphingosinicella sp. YJ22
TTATTGCATCGGCTTCCTGGCCCAGGCCGTCGCTCTCGCGCTCGGCGCGATGGCCCATCTGGCGCACCTGGGCGAGCAGGTCGGCGCGCACCGGCACCGCGAGCTCGGCGGCGGCGGTCGGCGTCGGCGCGCGCATGTCGGCGGCGAAATCGCACAAAGAGGTGTCGGTCTCGTGGCCGACGGCGGAGATGGTCGGGATCGTCGAGGCGGCAACCGCCCGCACCACCACCTCCTCGTTGAACGCCCACAGATCCTCGATCGAGCCGCCGCCGCGCGCGACGATGACGAGGTCGGGGCGCGGCACCGGCCCGCCGGGCTGGATCGCGCTGAACCCGCTGACCGCCGCGGCGACCTGCTCGGCGGCGCCGTCGCCCTGCACCGGCACCGGCCACAGGATCACCTCGGTCGGCCAGCGGTCGGCGAGGCGGTGGAGGATGTCGCGGATCACCGCGCCGGTCGGCGAAGTGATCACTCCGATCACCTTGGGCGCGAAGGGCAGCGGCCGCTTGCGGTCGGCGTCGAACAGCCCCTCGGCGGCGAGCTGATGGCGGCGCTTGTCGAGCAGCGCCATCAGCGCGCCCTGGCCCGCCAGCTCGAGCCGCTCGACCACCATCTGGTAGCGCGAGCGCGCCGGATAGGTGGTGATGCGGCCCAGAGCGACCACCTCGATGCCGTCCTCGGGGCGGAACTTGAGACTGCCCGCGCTGGTCCGCCAGATCACCGCGTCGAGGCAGGCGTCCTGGTCCTTGAGGGTGAAATAGCAATGGCCGGAGGCGTGGCGCTTGAAGCCGCTGATCTCGCCGCGCACCCGCACCTGGCCGAACGAATCCTCGATCGTGCGTTTGAGGGTCGCAGCCAATTCGGAAACGCTGAGCGCGGGGGCATTGTCGCCGGGCATCACATTTGCCAACAGGCCGGTCGAACTATTCGCGGCGCCTTGAGGATCTGTCATGAACATACTGCTGCTGGGATCGGGCGGGCGCGAACATGCGCTGGCATGGAAGCTGGCGCAATCGCCGAGCTGCGCAAAGCTGTTCGCCGCGCCCGGTAATCCGGGCATTGCCAAGCACGCGCAGCTGGTCCCGCTCGACGCGGCCGACCACGCGGCGGTCGTCCAATTCTGCCGTGCCGAGCAAATCGGGCTGGTGGTAATCGGTCCCGAGCAGCCGCTGGTGGACGGCCTCGCCGACAGCCTGCGCGCCGAGGGCATTCCCGTGTTCGGACCAGGCAAGGACGCGGCGCGGTTGGAAGGCTCCAAGGGCTTCACCAAGCTGCTCTGCGCCCGCGCCGGCATTCCGACGGCGCGCTTCGCCCGCGCCGAGACCCGCGCGGAAGCCGAGGCGGAGCTCGACCTGTTCGGCCTGCCGGTGGTGATCAAGGCCGACGGGCTCGCGGCGGGCAAGGGCGTGGTCATCGCGACCAGCGCCGAGGATGCCGAGGCTGCGGTCGCCGACATGTTCGCCGGCGGCTTCGGCGCGGCCGGCGCGTCGGTGGTGATCGAGGAGTTTATGGACGGCGAGGAAGTGAGCTTCTTCGCGTTGACCGACGGCAAGACGGTGGTGCCGTTCGGATCGGCCCAGGACCACAAGCGCGTCGGCGACGGCGACACAGGCCCCAATACCGGCGGAATGGGCGCCTACAGTCCGGCGAGCATCTTCACGCCGGACCTTCAGCAGCGCGTGCTTGCCGAGATCGTCCAGCCGACCGTGACCGCGATGGCCGCGGCGGGGACGCCGTTCGTCGGCGTGCTCTACGCGGGGCTGATGCTGACCGAAGAGGGCCCGAAGCTGGTCGAGTATAATGCCCGCTTCGGCGACCCGGAATGCCAGGTGCTGATGGCGCGGCTCGACAGCGACCTTGCCGAGCTGATGCTCGCCGCCGCGACCGGGCGCCTTGCCGGGGCCGCGCCGCCGCGCTTCCGCGACGAGGTCGCGCTCACCGTGGTGATGGCCGCCGAGGGCTATCCCGGGACGCCCCGCAAGGGCGGCGCGGTCGCCAGGCTCGAGGCCGCGGAGGCGGAGGTGGAAGGCGTGCGCGTCTTCCAGGCGGGGACGGCGGAGGCCGACGGGCGCCTCGTCGCCAATGGCGGCCGGGTGCTCAATGTGACCGCGACCGGCGGCGACATCGGCGAGGCGCAGGCGCGCGCCTATGCCGCGGCGGAGCGGATCGACTTCGATACCGGCTTCTACCGCCGCGACATCGGCTGGCGCGAGATTGCGCGGCGGGCCGGCTGACGCTTAAGAGTGGGACCGGAGGAGCCGATGTCGCGCATGTCCAAGTTCCTGATCGGCCTCGCCGCCGCCCTTGTGGTGGCGCTGGTCGCCTATTGGCCGCTCGGCATGGGCGTGACGTTCGTCGACCGGCTTGAGGCGGGCGCGAACGTGATGGTCGCGCGGGCCGACGTCGCCGGGGTGACGGTGGCGATGCAGCGCGCGCCGCTCGCTCGCAAGGCTTTGCTCAGCGGCCCGGCCAACCAGTTCCAGCGCGAAGGGATGGGATCGCTGCCCGGGATCAACCAGCGGGTGCTCGCCGTGCCCGGCATGGGCCGGGTCGAGTGGACCAACCCGCCGCCGTCGCAATGAGGCTTTGGGCAACGAGGGAGGCGCGCGCGTGCCGTTGATCGTCGAGACTCTGATCCTGTTCGTCATCGCCTACCTGCTCGGCATCGGCCTCGCGGCGCTGCTGTTCGGCACACGCCGGCGCAACAGCTACCTCGAGGAGTGAGGCGGTGATCGAGCTGATCCAACATTTTCAGGTGCCGCTTGCCATCACGGTGGCGATCGGCTTCGCGACCGGGCTGTGGATGTTCCGCGCCCGCACACAGGGGGACCGCGAACCATGAATTTCGATTCCACCACCACTTTCCTGATCGTCGGCGCGGCGATCGTCGTCCTGCTCGTGCTGTGGGCGGTGCTCCGCGCCGCGTCGCGCGTATCGGTCGCCAAGGAAGCCCGGGACCGCGCCGGCGAGCCTTATGTCGCCAACAAGGAGCGGCCCTACATGAAGGAGGCGGCGCCTGCCGCAGACCTCGCGCCGCCCTCCGCCGATCCCGACGTCGCCCAACCGGCCGTGCCGGTGGCCGAGGATTTCGCCGGCATCGCCTTCCCGCCGCGCGCCACCGATCATGGCGACTTGCTCACCCGCCTCAAGGGCGTCGGGCCCAAGCTCGCCGCGATGCTCAACGACCAGGGCATCACCCGCTACGAGCAGCTCGCGTCGATGGACGATTCCCAGCTCGCGGCGCTCGATGCGCGGCTCGGCACGTTCAAGGGCCGCCTCGCCCGCGACCGAGTCCCCGAGCAGGCCCGCTATCTCGCCAGCGGCGACACCGCCGGCTTCGAGGCGACCTTCGGCAAGCTCGGGAGCTAGTGCCCGGTCGGGACGTCGCCCTCCCGCATCCGGCCTGACCCTGCGAACCACATGTCGAAGGCGGCGACCAGATCGTCAAAAGAGCGATCGGTTCCGGTCGCCACCAGTAAGACCTCGCCATAACCAAGCTTGCGATTGGCGGCCGCGATCTTGCGCTGCCACCAGTTGGCGGCGACAAAGCGCTGCGGCTCGTGGAGGCTCAGTCCCAGCATTCGAGTGCGTGACACCTCGACCACACGCGCCGACCGGATCGCGCTCAGCGGGATCGGCTCGGGACGCCAGCGTCGCCAGTAGACGCCGTCTCCGTCGATCCGGATCTCGACCCGGCGAGAAAATATGCGGGTTCCGATTAAGAATGCGCCGAGCGCGAAGAACGGAGTGCCGAGATAGCCTCCGAGCCAGACCTCGTAGTCGAGCGGGCTCCCGCTCACCGCGATCCAGAAGGCCCCGGCGGCCATGGCGACGGAAAGCAGGAACAGAGCAAGCATCCGCGCTGGCGAATTTCTTGCTTCGAAGGCCCTCAACCCCGGCGCCTCGTCTTGATCTCGCTGGCGAGCAGCTTGTCGATCTTGCGGCCGTCCATGTCGACGATCTCGAACTGCCAGCCGCCGAAGCGGAAGCGCTCGCCGACCTCGGGCAGGTGCTTGAGCACCGACAAGGCGAAGCCCGCGGCGGTCGCATAGTCGCGGTCGGCGGGGAGCGGGATTCCGAGCCGGTCGGCGAGGATGTCCGCCGAGACCGAGCCGGACACCCACCAGCTGCCGTCGTCGCGCTCGACCAGCGGCGGATCGGTGGCGAGATCGGCGTCCGACGCGAAGGCGCCGGCGAGCGCGGTGAGCAGGTCGGCCGGAGTCACCAAGCCGTCGAAATGGCCATATTCGTCATGGACGAACACCATCGGCACGCCCGATTCCTGGAGGACCCGAAGCGCGTCCATCGCGTCCATGCGGTCGTGGATGATCGGCACCTCGCGCATCAGGGCGCGCAGATCGACGGGAGCGCCTTCGAGCGCGGCGGCGATGATGTCGCGCGACTGGACGACCCCGATGACATTGTCGACGGTCCCCTCGGCGACCGGGATCCGGCTGTGCGGGGTCGAGCGCAGAAACTCGCGAATCGCCGCCGCGTCGGCGTCGGCGTCGATCCAGTCGACATCGGTGCGCGGGGTCATGATCTCGCGGGTCGGCCGGTCGGCGAGGCGCACCACGCCTGAAATGATCGCCCGCTCGCTCTCCTCCAGCACGCCGGCATGGGTCGCCTCGGCGACGACCATGTGCAGGTCCTCGGCAGTGACGTGATCGGCCGATTCGCGGTTCATCCGGAGCAGCGAGAAGATGAGGCTGCTGGTGCGGTCGAGGAGCCAGACCAGAGGCGCGGTGATGCGCGCCACCCACTGCATCGGCACCGCCACCACGATGGCGATCCGCTCGGGCGAGCGCAGCGCGAACTGCTTGGGCACGAGCTCGCCGATCACCAGGCTGACATATGTCACGAGCACGATGACGATGGTGAAGCCGACCCGCGCGGCGATGTCCGGATCGAGGCCGAGCGCGGCGATGCGCTGGCCGATCGGCCCGCCGAGGCTTGCACCCGAATAGGCGCCGGCGAGGATTCCGATCAGGGTGATTCCGATCTGCACGGCCGACAGGAAGCGGCCGGGATCGGCGGCCAGCGCAAGCGCGGCGGTGGCGCCGCGGCGCCCGGTCCGCTCCAGCGCCTTGAGGCGCGGGCGGCGGGCGGAGACGATGGCCAGCTCCGACATGGCGAGGACGCCGTTGAGCGCGATCAGCAACAGGATGATGCCGACGTCCAGCCAGGGAATGGGCGCGAGGGTTTCGGGAGACGGCATGGTGCGGCTTCCCAGCCTTTAGCCGCTGAACGGCAGGTGCGACAACCGCCTGTTGTAATGTGACGTTCATGGAACAACCCGCGGCGGAGGGCGGTTCACATGGCGCACGACAGTATTCCAGAGTTCACGAAAGGATGTCGCATGCCTGTAAAACGGCTCCCCACCACCCTCTTCGCCATTGCCCTGATGGGCGGCACCGCCGCCTGCGTCACCAATCCCGAGACCGGCGAACGTGAGTTTCCCGTTCGCACCGCGGTCGGCGCCGGAATCGGCGCGATCGGCGGCTATCTGCTCGGCGACCTGATCGGCGGGCGCAGCGACCGTACCGAGCGGATCGTCGGCGCCGGCATCGGCGCCGTCGCCGGCGGCGCGATCGGCCAATATATGGACCAGCAGGAAGCGCGCCTGCGGCGCGAGACCGCCGGCAGCGGAATCGAGGTCGGCCGCGAGGGCAACGACCTGGTGCTGCGCATGCCGGCCGGGATCACCTTCGCCTTCGACCGGTCCGATATCCAGCCGCAATTCCAGGCGACGCTCGACGAAGTCGCCCAGACGCTGCAGGCCTATCCGTCGACGGCGATCGACGTCTACGGCCACACCGACAGCACCGGCACCGACGCCTACAACCAGAATTTGTCGGAGCAGCGCGCCCGCTCGGTCGCCAACTATCTGATCTCGCGCGGCGTCCAGCCGGTCCGAATCGCCACGCGCGGCTTCGGCGAGAGCCAGCTTCTGGTCAATCCGGAGCGGACGGAAGCCGACCGCCAGGCCAACCGCCGGGTCGAGATTCGAATCTCGCCGGTCAGCCAGTAACTGGCCGTCATTGCGAGCCGAAGGCGAAGCAATCCAGTCCAGCTCCGGGCTGGAGTGCTTCGCTGCTGCGCAGCAGCAGTTTATCCTGAGCGACGCAGGCAGCGTCGAAGGGTTCGCAATGACGATGCTTAGAGCGAAAGGCTCGACAGGATCAGCTCAACCGCCTCGTCGGGGGTCAGCGCCGTGGTGTCGATCCTGAGCTCCGCCGCCTCGGGCCGCTCATATGGACTGTCGATCCCGGTGAAGCGCGGGATCTCGCCGGCGCGGGCGCGGCGGTAGAGCCCCTTGGGATCGCGCGCCTCGGCCACGGCAAGCGGCGCATCGACGAAGATCTCGGCGAACTGGCCCGCCGGGAACAGTGCGCGCACCAGCCGCCGGTCGGCGCGGAACGGCGAGATGAAGGCGGCGAGCACGATCAGGCCCGAATCGACCATCAACCGCGCGACCTCGCCGGCGCGGCGGATATTCTCGACGCGGTCGTCGTCGCTGAAGCCGAGATCGTTGCTGAGCCCCTGACGCATCGCGTCGCCGTCGAGTAGAAAGGTGTGACGGCCGAGATCGTGGAGGCGGCGGTCGAGCCGAGTCGCGATCGTCGTCTTACCGGCGGCCGACAGGCCGGTGAACCACAACAGCCGGGGCTTCTGCCCCATCAGCGCCGCGCGCTCGTTCGGCGCGACGCCGCTGCCCTCCCCGTCTCGAGTCATGGCTCACGTCTAGCCGCGGCGCTCGCGAAAGAAAGCGCGCAGCTGCTCGGCCGCTTCCTCCTCGCCGATGCCGGACATGACTTCGGGGGCATGGTGACAGGTCGGCTGCGAATAAATCCGCGGACCGTGAAGGACCGCCCCTCCCTTCGGGTCCGGAGCGGCGAAATAGAGCCGGCGGATGCGCGCGAAGCCGATCGCGGCGGCGCACATCGCGCACGGCTCGAGCGACACCCACAGATCGCACTCGTCCAGTCTCGAGGTGCCGAGCACCCGCCCCGCCTCGCGAAGCGCCTCCATCTCGGCATGGGCGGTCGGATCGACCGCGCCGCGCATGCGGTTGCGGGTGACGGCAACCATTTCGTCGCCGCGAGTCACCACGGCGCCGACCGGCACCTCGCCCGCAGCAGCGGCGGCGGCGGCTTCGTCGAGCGCAATGCGCATGGGCCGGGGCAGCGGGAATGGCATGGCCGGCGCTGCCCCGAAGAAGGCTTATTGCTGCGGAGCGGGCTGCGCCTGGTTCGCCGGAGCACCCTCGCCCGGGCGCTCGACGACCGGGACGGGGACGACGACATTGCGCTGCTCGACCGAAATGTTGACCGGCTGAACCTCGATGCGGTTGCCGCCCTGGGGAATGTTGATCACGCCGAGCCACACCAGGACCACGGCGAGCAGGACGACAAGAGCGAGGATCATCAGCAAGAGTCGGAGCATTCCGCGTCTCCACTTATATCAGGTTGGCCGACCAACGAGCCGATTGCATAATCGGTTGCACCTGCGCAACGAAATGCCGCTCGGCTTGACGGAGGGCGGCCCTCAAGCTATGCGCCCCATCGCTTTCCGGGAGACCCGCTTCTTGCGGGCTTTCGCCGAACATCCAGGAAGAGACACGATCATGTCGCGCATTTGCGAGCTGACCGGCAAGGGCCGGCAGGTGGGCCACAACGTTTCCCACGCCAACAACAAGACCAAGCGCACGTTCCTGCCGAATCTGCAGAACGTCACGCTGATCTCCGATTCGCTCGGCCGCGGCGTCAAGCTGCGGGTGTCGACCCACGGCCTTCGCTCGGTGGAGCATGTCGGCGGCCTCGACAACTGGCTCGCCAAGACCAGCGACGACAAGCTGAGCCTGCGCGTCCGCCGGCTGAAGCGCGAGATCGCCAAGAAGGGCAGCGAGCAGGCCGCGGCCTGACGCCTCACTCCCTCAGCGCGAACTTCATCAGCAAGGTTCGCTGCAGCGGAAAATAATTGTCGTCGGAGGCGAGCCAGACGATGGTCTGCTCGCCTTCGCGCGTGATGCTCAATGCCTCCATATTGTCGACGGTGAGCGGCGGCGCGAAATGCGCGATCTCCCGCCCCTCGACCGGCCGGCCTGTCCCGAGCGCCGCCACATCCACCACCACCAGCTTGGCCGACGCCCCGTCGAGCAGGGTCAGCCGGCGCTGGAGCAGCAGCAGGCGGCCGTCGGGCAATTGCGCCGCATCGGTGATTCGGTAGCCCTGCGCGGGGCGGACTCGCAGTTGGACCGGATCGCCGCCTGCGGTGGGGTCGCCGGGGAACAGCAAGGCGGGGCTTGTCGAATCCGGATCGAGCGATTCGGAGATGACCAGGAAGCGGCCGTCGGCGAGACGGTGCATCGCCTCGGTGCCGCGGTTGGTCGGCCAGCGGCGCATGCCGGCGGGCGCCACTCGCGCCTCGGCCCGCCAGCCCGGCCTGGTATAGCGCCACACCTCGTTGCGATTCTCGAAGGCGAGCCAGGCGTGGCCGCCGGCGACGAACATCGCCTCGGTGTCGCGGTCGATCTTGCGCGTCGGCGAACCCGGACCGGCTGGAAGCGGAAGCACATCGACCCGACCGGGGCCGCTCCCGGGAACCGCGAAGCCGAGCAGGATTCCTGAATCGCTGATCGCGGTGACGCGGTCGCCCTCCACCGCCATCGCCGAGATGCCGCCGAAGCGGGAATCGTCGCTGGTCAGCGACCAGCCGGCGAGGAAGTCCAGCGCGCCGACGCGGCGCTGGTCGGGATCGTCTTCGTTGAGCAGGACCGGCTCCGCAACGAGCGCGGCGGTGCCGGGGCCGAGCGGCGGCGCAGGCGGTCCGGGAGCGATCGGCGTCGCCAGCGCCGCGAAGGCCAGCGCGGCCAGGCCGGCCCGTCTCCACCGTGCCATGCGCGGGTCAGGCCGCGTCGAACAGGGAGGCGAGCTGCTCGACCATGGTGCCGCCCAGTTGCTCGGCGTCCATGATGGTGACCGCGCGGCTGTAATAGCGGGTGACGTCGTGACCGATTCCGATCGCGACCAGCTCGACCGGCGAGCGCTGCTCGATCCAGCTGATCACCTGCCGCAAGTGGCGCTCCAGATAGGTGCCGCTGTTCACCGACAGGGTCGAATCGTCGACCGGCGCGCCGTCGGAGATGACCATCAGGATGCGCCGCTCCTCGGGCCGGGCGATCAGGCGGTTGTGCGCCCACAGCAAAGCCTCGCCGTCGATATTTTCCTTGAGGAGCCCCTCGCGCATCATCAGACCGAGGCTCTTGCGGGCGCGGCGCCACGGCTCGTCGGCCTGCTTGTAGACGATGTGGCGAAGATCGTTGAGCCGGCCCGGATGCGGCGGGCGTCCCTCGGTCAGCCAGGTCTCGCGCGCCTGGCCGCCTTTCCAGGCGCGGGTGGTGAAGCCGAGGATCTCGGTCTTCACGCCGCAGCGCTCGAGCGTCCGGGCGAGGATGTCGGCGCTGATCGCCGCGATCGAGATCGGCCGGCCGCGCATCGATCCACTATTGTCAAGTAGCAGGGTGACGACCGTATCCTTGAACTCGGTGTCCTTCTCGACCTTGTAGGACAGCGAGTGCATCGGGTTGACGACGACACGGGCGAGGCGGGCGGCGTCGAGCATCCCCTCCTCCTGGTCGAAGTCCCACGAGCGCGACTGCTGCGCCATCAGGCGGCGCTGGAGGCGGTTGGCAAGCTTGGTGACGGCGCCCTGGAGATGGACGAGCTGCTGGTCGAGATAGGAGCGGAGACGTCCGAGCTCCTCCTCGTCGCACAGGTCGCCGGCGCTCACCACCTCGTCGAAACGGGTCGTGTAGACCTTATAGTCGAAGCCCGGCGGCAGGTCGGACAGCGGGCGGTTGGGACGGACCGGCATGATTCCGGCCTCGGCTTCCTCGCCAAACGATTCGCCGTCGTCGCCGAGATCGTCCTCGGGCTGATAGTCCTCCTCGTTGTCGCCTTCGCTCTGCTCCTGCTGGCCGCGGATCTCGGCCTGGCCCTCGCCTTCGCCCTGGTCCTGGTCGCCTTCGTCCTCGTCGCTGTCGTCGCCGGACTCGCCGCCCTCGTCCTCGTCGCCGCCTTCCGCGTCGTCGGCATTGGGCGGGGCGGCCTCGGTCAGTTCGAGGTCGCGCAGCACCTTGCCCATCAGGTCGGCAAAGGCGCGCTGGTCGTCGAGCGTGAGCGCGAGCGCGTCGAGATCGGCGCCGGCCTTGTCCTCGATCCATTCCGCGACGAGGTCGAGTCCCGCCTTGGCAGCGGGCGGCGGCGCGTCGCCGGTCAGCCGCTCGCGCACGAGCAGGCCTACCGCGCTCGACAGCGGCACTTCCTCGCGGGTGCGCGCCCGCACCAGGGGATCGGTGCGCAGCCGCATCTCGGCGAGGCCCGCGAGGTTTGCGCGCACGCCCTCCATCGCGCGCGCGCCAAGCGCCTCGACCCGCGCCTGCTCGGCGGCGTCGAACACGGCACGGGCGATGTCGTCGGCGGGCTGAGCGCGCGCGTGGAGCCGCGGATTATGATGCTTCAGCTTGAGCGCTGCGGCGTCGGCGAAGCCGCGCGCCTCGGCGATGTCGCGCGCGCTGAGAGTGCGGCCCGGCATCGGCGCCTTGATCGACTTGCCCTGGGCGCTCGGCAGGTCGCTGGTGAAGCTGACCTCGGCCTCGGCATCCTCCGCCAGCGCCCGGGCCGCGCTGGCCAGCGCGTGGCGGAAGGTCTCGACCGGATTGTCCTTGTCGGCCACTTCGTCCTTCGTCAGGCCTTCGCGGCGCCGGCGACGCTGTCGGGCAGATCCTTGCCGAACACGCGCTGATAATATTCGGCGACCACCGGCCGCTCCGCCTCGTCGCACTTGTTCAAGAAGGTGAGGCGAAAGGCGAAGCCGACATCGTTGAAGATGAGCGTGTTCTGCGCCCAGCTGATCACCGTGCGCGGGCTCATCACGGTCGAAATATCGCCGTTCATGAAGCCCTGGCGGGTCAGCGCCGCGACCTTGATCATTCGGTCGACTTCCTGGCGGCCGCCCTCATGATCATACTCGCCCGACTTGGCGAGGACGATGCGCGCCTCGGTCTCGGCCGGCAGGTAATTGAGGGTCACGACGATGTTCCAGCGATCCATCTGGCCCTGATTGATCTGCTGGGTGCCGTGATAGAGGCCGGTCGTGTCGCCGAGGCCGATCGTGTTGGTCGTCGCGAACATGCGGAACCAGGGGTTCGGGCGGATGACCCGGTTCTGGTCGAGCAAAGTGAGCTTGCCCTCCGCCTCCAATACGCGCTGGATCACGAACATCACATCCGGCCGGCCGGCGTCATATTCGTCGAAGACGAGCGCGGTCGGAGTCTGAAGCGCCCAGGGCAGAAGCCCCTCGCGAAACTCGGTGACCTGCTGGCCGTCCTTGAGGACGATGGCGTCGCGGCCGATCAGGTCGATGCGGCTGACATGGGCGTCGAGATTGATTCGGATGAGCGGCCAGTTGAGCCGCGCCGCGACCTGCTCGATATGGGTCGACTTGCCGGTGCCGTGATAGCCCTGGACCATCACCCGGCGGTTCTTGGCGAAGCCCGCGCAGATGGCGAGGGTGGTGTCGGGATCGAAGACATAGGCCGGATCGAGATCGGGCACGCGCTCGTCGGCTTCGGAGAAGGCCGGGACCTCGAGGTCGCTATCGATTCCGAACAGCTCGCGCACCTTCACCACCCGGTCGGGCAGCTCCATCACCGTGGAGGCGCGGCTGTCGGGATTGACGTTGGGAATATCGACCATGGTCTTCTCTTGGGATCGCTGTGGGCTGGCTGCGTAAAGCCTCCCCCGCAGGCTAGCAACGCTCAAGAGATGCTTATCGATGCGGGCTCGGGCAAGGGAAAGCAGTCGGGAAGGCGGGACAGGAGAGTGCGGTCGCCCTCCACCTGGAGGTCGCCGGACGCGATCGCGTTGTCGAGCGGACGGCCGGCATAGATGACGCTAGCGATCGCGCTCGGGCTTCCGGTGAGCACCGCGTCGGGCGCGGCGACATCGCCGCGGCCGATGTCCACGACTCCGCCGGCGCGGGTCCAGAAATAGCTCTCCTCGCCCATGCGAAGCTGGATTCGCCCTTCGAGGTCGCCCGCCGCCTCGGCGCTGAACATGGTACGCAACGACAGCATCAGCGAGACCGGGCTGAACGGCCGGGTCGGGTCATGACGCGGGCTGCGCACCGCCCAGCGGCCGAGCGCCTGGAAGATGGGCGCGGCTTCATAGCCCCACGGGGTGAGCTCATAGACCTGCACCGAAGCGGGCGGCGGCAGCTTGCGGCGCGCGAGGATGCCGGCCGCTTCCAGCCCTTCGAGACGCTGGGTCAGCACATTGGCGCTGATCCCGTTGAGGCTGCGCTTGAGATCGCCGAAGCGGCGCGGGCCCATCAGCAGCTCGCGGATCACCGGCATCGCCCAGCGCTCGCCGATCAGGTCCATGCCGTGCGCGGCGGCGCAGGCATCGTCGTAGCGCCTCTTGTCGGACGTTTCGGCTCGGCTGGTCGCCTTTTCAAACTCCATAGTTGCTTTTTATAACTAAGAAGTTCACAAACCACAAGCGCCGAGTCGCTGACTTGGATCAAGCGGGAGCAAAAGCATGAGCCGGATGATCTTCGTGAACCTGCCCGTCACCGACCTCAAAGGGTCGATGGCCTTCTACGAGGCGGTGGGCGCGACCAACGAGCCCAAGTTCACCAATGAGGCCGCGGCGATGATGCGCTTCAGCGAGGAAGTGAACGTCATGCTGCTCACCCACGATTTCTGGCGGACCTTCACCAGCAAGGACATTCCGGACGCACACAAGAGCGCTCAGGTGCTGCTGTGCCTGTCCTGCGAGAGCCCTGAGGCGGTCGACGCCCAGGTCGAGGCGGCCAAGTCCGCCGGCGGAGTCGCGGATCCCACGCCGAAGCAGGACATGGGCGGAATGATGTACGGCCGCAGCTTCGAGGATCCGGACGGCCACATCTGGGAAGTGATGTGGATGGATTCCGGCGCCGCCGAGCAGGGCGCCAGCGCCTTCGAGGAGACTCATCCGCAGCCGCAGCCCGTCGCCTGAACCCGATCGATCGAGGGAGCCGAACGATGACCAAGCTCACCACCTGCCTGTGGTCGAACTACACGGCCGAGGAACAGGCCGAGTTCTACACCAAGCTGCTTCCCGACAGCCGAATCACCCGGGTCCAGCGCACGCCCGCCGACACGCCGTCGCAAAAGGCCGGCGACGTGATCGTCGTCGAGATGGAGCTGATGGGCGAGAAGTTCATCCTGCTGAACGGCGGCCCGATGTTCCAGCACAGCGAGGCGGTGAGCTTCGTGATCCCGACCAAGGACCAGGAAGAGACCGACCGCTACTGGAACGCCATCGTCGACAATGGCGGCGCGGAGAGCATGTGCGGCTGGTGCAAGGACAAATGGGGCGTGAGCTGGCAGGTCACCCCGACTCGCCTCATCGAGCTCAACTTCGACAATCCCGACCCGGCCAGCGCCAAGCGCGCGATGGAGGCGATGATGACGATGAAGAAAATCGACATCGCCACCATCGAGCGCGCCGCCGCCGCCGAGACGGTCGGCGCCTGAATTGATCGAATTGTCATTGCGAGGAGCGTAGCGACGAAGCAATCCAGTCATCGAGCTGCACGTCGGCTCTGGATTGCTTCGCTCCGCACGCAATGACGGCCTGGAGGAAGTGCCAATGCCCGTCGACCCGAATGCGCCGGTGCGCATCAGCGCGTTTCGCTGGGTGCCCGACTTCGCCCGCGGCCAGGTCCGCGACCTCCGAGTCCGCTGGGCGCTCGAGGAAGCCGGAATCCCCTATTCGGTGCGCAAGCTGGACGCGATGGCCGAGCGGCCGTCCGACTATTTCGCCGAGCAGCCGTTCGGCCAGGTGCCGAGCTATCGCGACGAGGACGTCCAGCTGTTCGAATCGGGCGCGATCGTCCTCCACATCGGCGACAAGAGCGGCGCCCTGCTGCCGCCCGACACCGAAGGCCGCGCCCGCGCCACCGCCTGGCTCATCGCCGCGCTGAACAGCGTCGAGCCGCCGATCCTTCAGCTCCTCCTCCTCGACCTGTTCTGGAAAGACCAGCCGGGAGCGAAAGACATTCGGCCGAACGTCGTCGAATTCGTCGAGAAGCGCCTCGATCGGCTGGTCGACTGGCTCGGCGACAAGGAGTGGCTCGAAGACCGCTTCACCGCCGGTGACCTGCTGATGGTCACGGTGCTTCGCGCGCTCGACCACACCGACCTCGTTAGCAAGCGCCCCGTGCTGGCCGCCTACAAGGAGCGCGGAATCGCCCGCCCGGCCTTCAAGGCCGCGCTCGCCGCCCAGCTCGCCGATTTCGAGGAACGTCAGCCCGCCATGGCGTGAGCCGCGGCGACCAGGGATCAACGAGGGAGAAAGACGATGACCTATGTCGAAGGCTTCGTGGTGGCCGTCCCGACCGCCAACAAGGATAAGTATCGCGAGCATGCCTCCGGCGCGGCGCCCCTGTTTCAGGAATTCGGCGCGACCCGGATGGTCGAGAGCTGGGCCGACGATGTGCCGGACGGCAAGGTCACCGACTTCAGGAAGGCGGTCCAGGCCACGGACGACGAGAGCGTGGTCTTCTCCTGGTTCGAATATCCTGACCGCGCGACCCGCGACGCCGCCAACGCGAAGATGATGAGCGACCCGCGCATGGAGCAGATGGGCGCGGACATGCCCTTCGACGGCAAACGCATGATCTTCGGTGGGTTCGAGCCGCTGCTCGACGAAGGCACTCCCGGCCGGGGCGGCTATACCGACGGCTTCATCCTGCCGGTGCCGGAGGGCAAGAAGGACGCCTATCGCGACATGGCGCAGAAGGCCGCCGCGGTGTTCCAGGAATATGGCGCGACCCGCGTCGTCGAAGCGTGGGGCGACGACGTGCCCGACGGCAAGGTCACCGACTATAAGCGCGCGGTGAAGGCGCAGGACGGCGAGAATGTCGTCTATTCCTGGATCGAATGGCCGTCGAAGCAGGCCCGCGACGACGGCTGGGCCAAGGTCATGGCCGACCCCCGCATGCAGCCGACCGAGGAGCATAAGAGCGTCTTCGACGGCCAGCGCATGTTCTGGGGCGGCTTCCAGCCGATCGTCGACACCGCCAAGGGCTGAGGGAGAGGCGACCATGGCGACCCCGCCCGGCAGCTTCATCTGGTACGAGCTGCTCACCACCGATCTCGACGGCGCGCGCGACTTCTATGGCGCGGTCGTGGGCCTAGTCATCCCAGCAGAACCAACGCCGGGTCCGATGGACTATCGCATGATCGGGACGCCCGGCGGCGAGACGGTGGGCGGCACGATGCAGCTCACGCCGGCCATGAGCGAGGGCGGCGCGAGGCCGGGCTGGTTCGGCTATGTCGGGGTGGACGATGTCGATGCGACCGTGACGAAGATCGCGGCCGCGGGCGGGCAGGTGAAAATGCCGCCGACCGACATCCCTCAGGCCGGACGGATCGCCATGGTCGCAGACCCCCAGGGCGCGCCCTTCTACGTCATGCGCCCGACTCCGCCGCCTGGCGCGGAGGACACGGACAGCTGCGTCTTCCATCCCGAGAAGGCCGGCCATGTCGCCTGGAACGAGCTCCATGCCAGGGACGGCGCGAACGCGTTCGATTTCTATGCCGATCAGCTCGGCTGGGAGAAGAGCGACGCGATGGATATGGGCCCGATGGGCACCTACCAGATGTTCAAGGTCGGCGGCACCGACCAGGCGATCGGCGGAATGATGACCAGCCCCGAAATGCCCCAGCCGACGTGGCTCTATTATTTCAACGTGCCCGATATCGACGAGACTCTGGAGCGCATCAAGGCGAACGGAGGCAAGGTGAACTACGGCCCCGGCGAGATTCCCGGCGGCTACTTCATCATCCAGGGCAACGACCCACAGGGCGCGATGTTCGCCGTGGTCGGGCCGCGCAAGGGAGCACAAGCCGATGCCGCGTAAGATCATCGGCGGGGCCTTCCTGTCGATGGACGGGGTGATGCAGGCGCCCGGCGGCCCGGAGGAGGACCCGACCGGCGGCTTTCCTTATGGCGGCTGGCTCACCAAGCTGTTCGACGAGGGACTTGGCAACCAGGTCGACAGCCTGTTCGGCCAGCCGTTCGACCTTCTGCTCGGGCGCCGGACCTACGACATCTTCGCCGCCCACTGGCCGGCCTTCGCCGACGACGGCGGCATCGGGTCCCTGTTCGCCAAGGCCCGCAAATATGTCGTGAGCGGCTCCCACCTCCCGCTGAACTGGGAGGGCAGCCACCGGCTGGGCGGCATCGAGGCGGTCGCGGCGCTCAAGGCGGCGGAGGATGGGCCCAACCTGGTCATCCAGGGCAGCTCGACGCTCTATCCGCAGCTTCTCGCCCACGGCCTGCTCGACCGGCTGGTGACGATGACCGCGCCGCTCGTGCTCGGCCAGGGCAAGCGCCTGTTCGGCGACGGCACGCCGGCCGGGACCTTCAAGCTCATCGAGCATCGGGTCACCGCGGGCGGCACCGCGATGGCGACCTACGAGCCTGCGGGAGAGGTCGAGACCGGTTCGTTCGCGACGCCCGATCCCTCGCCCGAGGAGATCGCGCGCCGCGAGAGGATTGAAGCGGGCACCTGGTAGGTCAGGCGAAGACCGGTCGCGCCTTCAGGGCCTGATAGGCTTCGATCACCGCCTGAAGCGCCTGCTCGTGGCTGCGGTCGCCACCATTGCGGTCGGGGTGGAACTTGCGCACCAGCTCGGCATAGCGGGTGCGCAGCGCCCGGCGGTCGGCGTCGACCGGCAGGCCGAGGACACGCAGATACTTGCGGTCGCCTTCGCTCAGCACGCGGCCGTCAGCGCGCTGCTGATTCTGCCCCGGCGCGGACCGGAAGCGCGCGCCGATCGCGTCCAATGGGTCGGTGAAGTCGGCCCAGCGCGGCGGCGGCGAGCCGTTGGTCGAGAAGGCGCGGGTCTCGCGGTCCCAGCCGGCGAAGGGATTGTGCGCCGACTGGATCTCTTCCTCGCTCATCCCGGAGAAATAATTGTAGCCGCTGTTGAACGCTCGGACATGGTCGAGGCACAGCCAACGCCAGTCGCCGGGACCGTCGAAGGTCGGGCCGCGGCCGGCGGGCGCGCGGAATTCGCCGGCACCGGCGCAGCCGGGATGGTCGCACGATCGCCCCGTCTCCACCCGCCCGTGGAACCGCGTCCGCCTTTCACCCGCACTCGCCAAAAGCCTGCTCCATCTTCGTCCAAGCCGCCATATATAGGCGCGATGACCGACCAGTTCACCGGCCCGATCGCGGCCGAAATCCACCAACGGCTAACGGCCGCCCTCTCCCCGACACGGCTCGTCGTGCGCGACGACAGCGAGAAGCATCGCGGCCACGGCGGCTACAATCCGAATGGCGGCGAGAGCCATTTCACCGTCGAGGTGGAATCGACCGCCTTCGCCGGCCAGTCGCGCCTGGCGCGCCAACGCGCGGTCAACGCGGCGCTCGCCGACCTGCTCAAGGAGCGCGTCCACGCCCTCGCGATTGTCGCGAAGGCGCCGGGCGAGTAGCCCCCTGGGTGAGGAGACGCTGATGACCGACGACCCGTTCCTGCTCACCCTCCACCCGACCACACACGATCTCGGCGGGTTCAAGGTCCACCGCACCTTGCCGCACCGCGAGCGGACGACGATCGGGCCGTTCATCTTCTTCGACCAGATGGGTCCGGCGAGCCTCGCGGTCGGCCAGGGCATCGACGTTCGGCCGCATCCGCACATCAATCTCGCGACGGTGACCTATCTGTTCGCCGGAGCGATCGACCATCGCGACTCGCTCGGCACCTTCAAGACGATCGAGCCGGGCGCGGTGAACCTGATGACCGCAGGGCGGGGGATCACCCATTCGGAGCGCTCGCCCCAGGGCGAGCGGGTGAAAGGGCCGCAGCTTTCCGGAATCCAGACCTGGATCGCCTTGCCGAGCGACAAGGAGGAGCTGGACCCCGCCTTCGAGCATGTGCCCGAGGCGGCGCTGCCGCTGATCGAGGACGGCGCGGCGCGGGCGCGGGTGATCATGGGTAGCCTGTGGGGCGCGACGTCGCCGGTGACCCAGCACAGCCCGATCATCTATGCCGACATCGCGCTTCAGCCGGGCGGAACCATCGCCATCGACGACGAGGCGGAGGAGCGCGCAGTCTATCTCGCCGAGGGCGAGGCGAGCCTCGACGGGCAGCGGCTCGCGCCGGCGACGCTCTACGTGCTTCGGCCGGGCTACCGCGCCACCTTGCGCTCCGAGCTCGGCGCCCATGTCATGCTGTGCGGCGGAGCGCCGCTCGACGGGCCGCGCCACGTCTTCTGGAATTTCGTCTCGTCGCGCCGCGACCGGATCAACCAGGCCAAGGACGACTGGCGCGCCGGCCGCTTCGCTCTGCCGCCCGACGACGACCGCGAGTTTATCCCGCTGCCCGAGGTGCCGAAGACGGTCAGCTATCCGTGACCGCGGTTGAGACGACGCGAGTCAGCCTGGACACGGGCGTCACGCTCAAGGTTGCTTTCGGCGGGCCGCAGGACGGCGAGCCGGTCATCCTGCTCCACGGTTTCCCCGAATCGCACCGCACCTGGCGGCACGTTGCGTCCGATCTCGCCCGCGACCATTGCGTGATCGTGCCGGACCAGCGCGGCTTCGGCGGCTCGGACAAGCCGGAAGGCGTCGAGCATTACAGGGTCGAGGAAACGATCGCCGACATCTTCGCGCTCGCCGACGCGTTCGGGATCGAGCGGTTCACCTTGGTCGGCCATGATTGGGGCGGCGCGATTTCGTGGACCGCGGCGCTTCGCCAGCCCGAGCGGCTCAGCCGGCTCGTCATCATCAACGCGCCGCATCCGCTGATCTTCCAGCGCAGCGTCGTCGACGACCCCGCCCAGCGCGCCGCCTCACAATATATCCGCGCCTTCCGAAGCCCGATGATCGAGAAGGGCATCGACGCGATGGGGCTGGAGACCTTCTTCGCGAAGAGCTTCGGCGGTCATGTCGACCTCGCCTTCGTGCCGCCGGAGGAGCGCCAGGTCTATTTCGACGACTGGCGCCAGGAAGGCGCGCTCACCGCGATGCTCAACTGGTATCGCGCCAGCCATCTCGACGTGCCGGCGATGGACGAGCATGCGATCGGCCCGGCCTGGACCCGCGCCCCGTTCCCCAAGGTGAGTGTGCCGACGCTCGTGGTCTGGGGCATGCGCGACAAGGCGCTGCTGCCGCTCCAGCTCGACGGACTCGACGAGTTGGTCGACGACCTCACCGTCGTGCGCATCGAGGAGGCCGGCCATTTCGTGCCGTGGGAGCGCCCCGCGCCGGTCGTCGCCGCGATCCGCGCCTTCCTCGACCGCTAAGATCCTCCCTGTCGCGGAGCGATGGGGAGGGGGACCGCTCGCGAAGCGAGAGGTGGAGGGGTAGGCGTCGGATCCGATTGCCCCTCCACCGCCTTCGGCGGTCCCCCTCCCCATGAAGCTGCGCTTCACAGGGAGGATGAAAACGCCTTCACCTTCTGCCTCGGCATCGCTACCTCGCGCGCCATGGCCAAGGGCTCCAACCGTTCCACCGCGCGCTCCGCCGCGCGCCTCGCCGCCGTCCAGGCGCTGTACCAGCAGGAGATGGAGAAGACCCCGGTCCCGCTCCTTCTGCACGAATTCCATCATCACCGGCTCGGAGCGACGATCGACGAGGTCGAATATGCCGACGCCGAGGTCGATTTCTTCGACGACGTCGTCAAGGGCGTCGCCGCCCGGAGCGAGGAGCTCGACTCCATGATCCAGGCCAAGCTCGCGCAAGGCTGGACGCTGGAGCGGCTCGACAAGCCGATGCGCCAGATCCTGCGCGCCGGCGCCTATGAGCTGGTCGCCCGCATCGACGTGCCGACGGCGAGCGTCATCTCCGAATATGTCGACGTGGCGAAGGCCTTCTACGACAAGCGCGAGTCCGGCTTCGTCAACGGCCTGCTCGATGCCATCGCCAAGGACGCGCGGCGCTAGAAGCGCTATGCGGGAGCGGCGATGACCTCCGCCGAATCCGCCTTCATCGAGGCCCTGCGGCCGATCGCCACCGATCCGGGCGCGCGGGCCCTGCTCGACGATGCCGCGCTGCTGACCGTTGGCGGCCGCACGCTGGTCCTCACCAAGGACATGATCGTCGAAGGCATCCACTACCGTGCCGACGATCCCCCCGAGGACGTCGCGTGGAAGCTGGTCGCGGTGAACCTGTCGGACTTGGCCGGCAAAGGCGCGCGGCCGCTCGCCGCCCTGCTCGGCTACACTTTGGGCGATGCCGAATGGGACCGGCGTTTTGCCGCCGAGCTTCGGCTCGCGCTGGCCACGTTCGAGCTGGCCCTGATCGGCGGCGACACCGTGTCGCCCCCGCCCGGCGCCCCGAGGACGCTCAGCCTCACCGCGATCGGCGAAGCTCAGGAGAAGGTGCCGGCCCGGGCCGGCGCCAGGCCGGGCGACCTGCTGTGGGTGTCCGGATCGCTCGGCGACGGCGGCGCAGGGCTGCGCGTGCTGCAAGGAGAGCTGCAGGGCGACGAAGTGCTGGTCCGCCGCTACCGCGCGCCGCGGCCGAGGCTGGAGGCGGGGCAGGCGCTGGCGCCGACCGTCAGCGCGATGATGGACGTGTCGGACGGCCTCCTCATCGACGCCAAACGCATGGCGGCGGCGAGCACGCTCGCCATCGAGATCGATCTCGACCAGCTCCCGCTCAGCGCCGCCTTCCTCGCCGCGCTTGGAGACGACCGCGACGCGCGCCTGTTCGCCGCCACCGCAGGCGACGATTACGAATTGCTGTTCACGGCGCCTCACGAGGCCGGACCCGACGTCCTCCATCTCGCCGAGCATCTCGGCCTGCCGCTGTCGAGGATCGGGCGCTGCAGCGAGGGCGCGGGTCTGGTCCTGCGCGACCGCGGCGAAGAGCTTCCGCTGCCTGAAAAACTTGGCTTCGAGCACGACCCACAGGCACGTCGTTCAGGCAGTTGAAAGATTTCAAACCGCCGCTAGCATCCCCTCCACTTCGGGTCCTCCGTTCCGGGGTAATGACGCCCGAACCAGCGATAAACGACAGGGGAAGGGATTTCGATGACCGTGGTGCTTATCGCCATTGCATGCGGCGTGCTCGCCGTACTCTATGGCATCATAACGAGTAGCCGGGTTCTCGCCGCTCCGGCCGGCAATGAGCGCATGGTCGAGATCGCCGGCGCCATCCAGGAAGGCGCCAAGGCCTATCTCGGCCGCCAGTACACCACCATCGGCATCGTCGGAATCATCGTCGCCGCCCTCGTCTTCTACTTCCTCGGCTCGACCGCGGCGATCGGCTTCGTCATCGGCGCCCTGCTGTCGGGTGCGGCCGGCTATATCGGCATGAACATCTCGGTGCGTGCCAACGTGCGCACCGCGGAAGCCGCCCGCACGAGCCTGCAGAAGGGCCTCACCATTTCCTTCCAGTCGGGCGCCATCACCGGCATGCTCGTCGCCGGCCTGGCGCTGCTCGCCATCTCGGTGCTGTTCTACGTGCTCGTCGGCGTGCTCGGCCACGAAGCGACCGAGCGCGAAGTGATCGACGCCCTCGTCGCGCTCGCCTTCGGCGCTTCGCTGATCTCGATCTTCGCGCGTCTCGGCGGCGGCATCTTCACCAAGGCCGCCGACGTCGGCGCCGACCTGGTCGGAAAAGTCGAGGCCGGAATTCCGGAGGACGACCCCCGCAACCCGGCGGTGATCGCCGACAACGTGGGCGACAATGTCGGCGACTGCGCCGGCATGGCGGCCGACCTGTTCGAGACCTATGTCGTCACCGTCGGCGCCACCATGGTGCTCATTGCCTTGCTCGTCGCCGGTGCGCCGGAGGACATCCTTCAGCTGATGAGCCTTCCGCTGATCATCGGCGGCGTGTGCATTGTCACCTCGATCATCGGCACCTTCTTCGTTCGCCTCGGCCGCAGCCAGTCGATCATGGGGGCGCTCTACAAGGGCTTCCTGGCGACCGCCTTGCTGTCGATCCCGGCGCTCTATTTCGCCACCCAATACACGCTCGGCGATCTTGACAGCGTCATCGGCTCGTTCGGCCGGCCCGGCGCGGTCGGCAGCTACACCGGCATGGACCTGTTCTGGTCGATGCTGGTCGGCCTAGGCGTGACCGGGCTGATCGTGTGGATCACCGAATATTATACCGGCACCAACTATCGCCCGGTGAAGTCGATCGCCAAGGCGTCGGTCACCGGCCACGGCACCAACGTCATCCAGGGCCTTGCGATCAGCCTCGAGGCGACCGCTCTTCCGACCCTGGTGATCTGCGCCGGCATCATCGTCTCCTACATGCTCGCAGGTCTCATCGGCATCGCCTTCGCGGCGACGGCGATGCTCGCGCTCGCCGGCATGGTGGTGGCGCTCGACGCTTATGGTCCGGTCACCGACAATGCCGGCGGCATTGCCGAGATGGCCGGGCTCGAGGACGAGGTGCGCACCCGCACCGACGCCCTCGACGCGGTCGGCAACACCACCAAGGCGGTAACCAAGGGCTACGCGATCGGCTCCGCCGGCCTCGCCGCGCTGGTGCTGTTCGGCGCCTACACGACCGACCTCGGCATCTTCTTCCCGGGCGTTGCGGTCGATTTCAGCCTGAGCAACCCGTACGTCATCGTCGGCCTGCTCCTTGGCGCCCTCCTCCCCTATTTGTTCGGCGCGTTCGGAATGACCGCGGTCGGCCGGGCGGCGGGATCGGTGGTCGAGGACGTGCGCGCGCAGTTCCGCGACAACCCCGGCCTGATGGAAGGCACGGTGCGTCCCAACTATGCCCGTACCGTCGACATCGTCACCCGCGCCGCGATCAAGGAGATGATCATCCCGTCGCTGCTTCCGGTGGCGGCGCCGATCGTCGTCTACTTCCTGATCGAGGCGGTCGCCGGCCAGGCCGACGCCTTCGCGGCGGTCGGCGCGCTTCTGCTCGGTGTCATCGTCTCCGGCCTGTTCGTCGCCATCTCGATGACCTCGGGCGGCGGCGCCTGGGACAATGCCAAGAAGTATATCGAGGACGGCAATCACGGCGGCAAAGGCTCCGAGGCGCACAAGGCCGCGGTGACCGGCGACACGGTCGGCGATCCCTACAAGGATACCGCAGGTCCGGCCGTGAACCCGATGATCAAGATCACCAACATCGTCGCCTTGCTGCTGCTCGCGGCACTGGCCGGCGGCGGCGCGTGATCGGCAAGCCCCTCCTTCGGGAGGAGGCTTGCATCCCTATTGTAACCGCATATCCTCCCCCGAGCTGCTGCTCGGGGGATTTTTTTCATGCGCGCTTTCAAAGCTTTATTTATTGGCGCGGCGCTTTTTGCGACAGCTGGCGCCACAGCCCAGACCCTGGTTCGACCGACCGTGGCGGCCCCGGCCGAGCCCATTCCCGCAGCAATATTCGGCCGCCTCCCGCAAACCGAGGGTCCCCGCATCTCGCCGGGCGGTGCTGTCATGGCCGCCAAGGTGCGCGCCAACGGCCGCCAGGCGCTGGCCATCATCCCGCTCGACGTCGCCGATCCTCGACCGGAGGTAATCGCCCGCGACGAGGACGACAATTTCGACCAGCGCGGCGGCCGCCGGATCGTCAGCTGGGACTGGATCGACGACGACAACTTGCTGATCTGGCTCACGGCACGCTCAACCCTTCAGGGCCAGGACGTCACCGAAAGCCGCGTCGTCGCCTATAACCGCCGCACCCGCCAGACCACGCAGCTCGGCTGGCGTGATGCCTTGGTCAACGCCGGCAACGTGATCTGGCGATCGCGCGAGGGCCGGCCGCGGATCCTGATCTCGCGCAACGCCAGTGGCCGCGGCTTCGAACGGATCAACAACCAGGAAGTCATCGAAGTCGACGTCGAGAGCGGCCGCCAGGAAGTCGTAATCTCACCGCAACGCGGTATTCAGAACTGGTATGCGGACGGCGCCGGCAACGTTCGGCTCGGCACGAGCTTTGACCCGCAGACGGGCGTCGTCACAGCGCGCTACCGCTCAGAGGCCGGCGGCAATTTCCGGACCATCATCAGCGAGCGCATGCAGCGCTATCGCGATCCGCCGGTGCCGATCATCTTCCTGCCCAACGACCGGGCGATCGTTCTCAGCCGCCACGAGAATTTCAGCGGCGTTTACGAGATGGACCTCAATCGCATGGAGTTCGTCCGGCGGGTCTACGGCGTCGACGGCTATGACGTGGCCGACGTCACGCCGAACGTCGACCGGACCGGTATCGGCCGGATCAGCGTCGTCGAGGACCGACTTCGGCAACATTATGAGGAGCCGCGGCTGCGCGAGATCCAGCAGATCCTCGACGAGACTTACGGGCCCGGCAACGCCTTCATCGTGTCCGCCGACCGGGCGCGCGAGAAGCTGATCATCCGCGTCGGCGCGCCGAACCAGGCGGGCGGCTTCTACCTCTACGAGACGGAGACCGGAAACCTGCGCCACATCGGCTGGGTGAACACGGAGCTTCGCGACATGCCGCTCAATCCCGTGCGGACCATTCGCTACCGCACCACCGACGGGAAGACCATCGCCGCCGTCCTCACCCTGCCGCGCCGCCGCGAGCACCGCAATCTGCCACTCATCGTGATGCCGCATGGCGGCCCGTGGGCGCGCGATGACGAAAGCTTCGACATGTGGGCGCAGCCGCTCGCCGAGATGGGCTATGCCGTTGTCCAGCCGAACTTCCGCGGCTCTTCCGGCTATGGCTATGAATGGGAGGCGGCGTCGGACGGCAATTGGGGCCTGCGCATGCAGGACGACCTCGTCGATGCCATTTCCCATCTCGCCAATGAAGGCATCGCGGACCGCGGTCGAGTCTGCATCATGGGTTGGTCCTATGGCGGCTACGCGGCCTCGCGCGCGGCGCAGCGGGACGGGCAGCATTATCGCTGCGCGATCAGCGGCGCCGGTGTTCACGATCTCCCCACCATGGTCGCCTACGACCGCGACTATCTCGGCCGCCACGGCTCGCAATATCTGGGAAGCGCGGCGTCGCGCCTAGCCGAGGTCTCGCCGGCCCGCTTCCCGCAACAATATTCGATCCCGATCCTGATCGTTCACGGCGCCCGCGACGAGCGCGTGCCGGTGGCGCAGTCGCGCGACCTGGTCGCTCGCCTCAGGAACGCCGGCAAGGTCGAGGGACGCGACTTCGTCTATCTCGAGCAGCCGCGCAACACCCACAATCTGCCGCTCGAGGAAGACCGCGTGCAGTTCATCGAGGCGGTCCAGCGATTCCTCGCCGAGCACAATCCGGCTTGAGCCGTGCGCCTGATTGTCACCCGCGCCAGCCCCTATGCCCGCAAGACTCGGGCTGCGGTCATCGAGCTCGGGCTCGAGGACCGCGTCGAGATCGTCGAAGTCCCGATCCGGCTGCCCCAGCAGTCCAAGCCCGATGTCGAGGCGGTCAATCCGCTCGGCAAGATCCCGGTTCTCGAGCTGGACGACGGCCGGCTGATCGCCGACTCGCCCGTCATCGTCGCCTATCTCGACGATCTGGCCGGCGGCGGTCTCATCCCGAGGGGCGCGGACAAATGGCGCGTGCTGACGCTAGAGGCGCTCGCCGACGGCTGCATGGACGCCGGCTTCGTGCTGCGCATGGAGCAATTGAAGGCCGAAGAGCGGCGCGATCCCGCCGAGGTCGCCGCCTACACCGCCAAGATCGAACGGACGCTCGACCGCATCGAGCAGGAGCCGCACTGGCTCGCCGGCGACTTCAATGTCGGCCAGCTCGCCCTGGCCTGCGCGCTCGACTGGATCGTGTTCCGAGGCCTCGTCGCCGACCCGCTCGCCGGCCGCCCGCGCCTGCGCGACTGGCTTGCGGCGACGCGGGGGCGGCCTTCGCTTGCGGCGACCCGTCCCAGTACGTGACCCGCCGCCTTCCCTTTTTCAGTTCCAGGCGATAAGCCACCGCGTCTTTTTCGCCTTGAGAACCCGCGAGGATTGTTTGGCCAAGGAAGAACTTCTCGAGATGCGCGGCACGGTGGTCGAGCTGCTGCCCAACGCCATGTTTCGCGTGAAGCTGGAGAATGGCCACGAGATCCTCGGCCACACCGCCGGCAAGATGCGCAAGAACCGCATCCGCGTGCTGACCGGCGACGACGTGCTGGTCGAGCTGACGCCCTACGACCTCACCAAGGGGCGCATTACTTATCGGTTCAAGTGACGGGCTGCCGCCGATGAGCGGCGCGCGCCTGATCCTCGCTTCGGCATCGCCCCGGCGGCTCGAGCTGCTCGGGCGGCTCGGCGCCGTGCCCGACGAGGTCGTCCACGCAGACATCGACGAGTCCCCCCGCAAGGCCGAGCTGCCGACCGTCTATGCCGCGCGCATGGCGGCCGAGAAAGCGGTGGCGGTGGCCCGTCCCGGCGACGTGCTGGTCGCCGCCGACACGGTCGTCGCGGCGGGGCGGCGGATCCTGCCCAAGGCGGAGACCGAGGCGGAGGCGCGGGCATCGCTGCGCCTGCTGTCGGGGCGTCGGCACCGAGTCCATTCGGCGGTCACCGTCGTCGACGCCGACGGCAAGGCGCGCCACCGCCTGTCGACCAGCATCGTCGCGTTCAAGCCATTGAGCGAGGACGAGATCGACGCCTATCTCGCCAGCGGCGAGTGGCACCGCAAAGCCGGCGGCTATGCCATCCAGGGCCGCGCCGAGGCCCTGGTGCGGATGCTCCAGGGCAGCCATTCCGGCGTGATGGGCCTGCCGCTGTTCGAGACGCGGGCGCTGCTCCGCGCCGCCGGCTGGCCGGTCGGCTGAGCATGGCGGCCTGGCTCTACGAGGAAGGGATAGGCGAGAACCGCGCGATCCGCGTCGAGCAGGGCGAGATCGTCGAGGCCGTCATCGAGCTGCCCGGCACGGCCGGGCCGGGCGCGGTGGTCGAGGCGCGCCTCATCGACGTCCAACAGCCCGGGCGGCGCGGCCTGGTTCGGCTCGACAGCGGCGACGAGGCGATCCTCACCCCGATCCCCGCGGGCGTCACCGAAGGCGCGACCTTGCGCGTCGAAGTGGTTCGCGAGCCGTTGCCGGAAACGGGACGCGCAAAGCGGGCCAAGGTGCGCCCGAGCGACGCGCCGCTGCGCCCCGCCCCGCCGCTGGCCGAGCGGATCGGCGGCTGGGTGCCCAGCGCACCGGGTCGGATCGACATGTTCGAGCAGGCGGGCTGGAGCGAGCTGATCGAAAGCGCCGAGACCGGCGAGATCTCGTTCGCCGGCGGCGCATTGCGGATGAGCCTGACCCCAGCCATGACCCTGTTCGACGTCGACGGCGTGCTGGAGCCGGCGGCGCTGGCGGTGGCGGGCGCGCGCGCGGCTGGGCAGGCGATCCGCCGCTTCGCCATCGGCGGCTCGATCGGCATCGACCTCCCTACGCTTCCCGCCAAGGCCGACCGGTTGAAGGCCGCCGAGGCGCTCGACGCGGTTCTCCCACAGCCGTTCGAGCGCACCGCGGTCAACGGCTTCGGCTTTCTCCAGGTGGTGCGCCGGCGCGAGCGGCGCTCGATTCCTGAGATCGTCCAGGCGGATCCGGTCGGCTCCGCCGCGCGTGCGCTGCTTCGCCGGGCCGAGCGCGCCGGGCCCGGCGCTCTGCTCCTCGTCGCCGCGCCGGCGGTGACCGCGCGAATCGAAGCGGAGCAGGCCTGGGTCGAGGCCCTGCAGCGCCGAATCGGCGGCGCGATCGCCTTGCAGGCGGACGCCGGCCAGCCCATATCCGCGGGATATGTCCATCATCGGCAAAGCTAGGCGCGGCAATGGCTGCCCCCTGTGCGGCAAGACCATCGAGGCGGCATTCAAGCCGTTTTGCAGTCAGGGATGCCGCGACCGCGACCTGCTCAATTGGCTCGGCGATTCCTATCGCGTGCCCGGCGCGCCGGCCGGACCGGAAGAGCTCGCCGAAAGGCTGGACATCAGGCCGGAGCCGCCTCTATAGGCCCACTTCCCGCTCGCCGGGCATGCCCAGGTAGCTCAGTTGGTAGAGCACGTGACTGAAAATCACGGTGTCGGCGGTTCGATCCCGTCCCTGGGCACCACCGCCTGAATCGCGTCAGGCGACGCTCTCCAATCCGTTGCGCAACGCCGACATGACGACCGCCCGGTCGCCGGGGCGGTGAAGCAGGTCGAGAGCTTCGGCGGACGTCACCCACATCAGCTCGTGCTCGCCGCTTTCGCACTGGGGCTCGCCCAGCCGCGCGCGCCAATAGGTGGTATCGAGCTCGACGCTGCCTTCCATGATCCTCTGCCGCGCCTTGCCGAGCCGCGCCTCGACCACTGCCGAGCAGCCGCATTCCTCCTCGATCTCGCGCGCCAGCGCGGCGCGGGCGTCCTCGCCCGGCTCGATGCGTCCGCCCGGCAAGTAGCAGCGCCCACTGTCCGTCCGGACAAGCAGGACTCGGCCGGACCGGTCGCCGATCACCGCATAGGCGCCGCTCTGGCGGACGGGTTCGGGACCGAAGACGAGGCTGGCGGAATGGACTTGGGCTGAACTTGCCAAAAGCAAACCTACTCGAATGAACGGACCGCCGGACGGCGACGCGGGAGTGCTAACGCGCGACCAGGCCATCCCGGTTGCAGCGGTTCGTCATTTACCGTCGGTTGGACGCCGGCTGTGGCCGATGGGCCACTAATAATCGCGCGAATAGCGCAGGTTGACGTTGGTGCCGCTCATCGTGCCGAACTGCGAGAGCAGGCTCAGCGAGCGCGACAGAGCGATCTCGATCTGGGTCGCGGTGAAGCCCTCGGCGTCGGTGATGATCTCGATGTAGATGTCGTCGCTCAGGTAGAAGCCGGCGGCGATGGCGGTGCCGCGGCCGACCGTGTCGTCCTCGCCAAGGATGCGGATGCGGTCGATGCCGGTCGCCTGCTGGAGCTCGCCCAGAGGATTGAGGCCGCCGCTGCCGCCGCGCAGCGAGTTCAGCGATGCGGCGAGCTGGATCGCCTGGATCGCCGAAATCTCGGTCACGGAGCTGCCGAACAGGATGCGGCTGACGATCTCGTCCTGCGGAAGGCCCGGATTCGACGCGAACTCGATGCGCGGATTGGCGCCGCTGCCGCCGATCAGGATGATGACCTCGACATCGTCGACGTCTGCGGCGGCGCGGATGTCGAGCTGCGGGCTCACCCGCGCGCTGCCGGTGTCTACGAAGTCGATACGGCTCTGCTGGTCGAGGATGAAGCGGCGGCCGGCGAGGCCGAGCACCCCGCGCACGAGGTTGATTCGGCCGCTGAGCTGCGGCGCGTTGGTGCGGCCGGTGACGCGCAGATTGGCGGCCCATTCGGAATCGAGGCCCATGCCGGTGACGTAGAGCTGGTTGTCGGAGACCAGGCGAAGGTCGAGATTCCACTGGCTCGGCACCGTGCCACGCTGCGCCTGGCGCTGGCCCGGCTCCGGCAGCGGCTCGCCGCGGCGGCGTACCCCGGCGAGCTGCGGAATGCGCGCGGCGCCCTGGGTGACGATCTGGTAGCGAGTCTCGCCGAGCTCGAGCCGGCCGCGGATCACCGCCGGCTCTGCCGCGCTGTTGCGGATCTGGAGGTTGCCGGTCGCGGTCGCGGTGATGTCGTCGCTGCGCGCGAGCCGGGCATTGGCGAGCTGGGCGTCGATTCGGACCGGGTAGCCGGCGGCGCTCGACAGGCCGATCTCGCCCTCCGCCTGAATGGTACCCTCGCCGGCGCGACCGGTCAGCCGGACGATGTCGAGCTGGGAGCCGTTGAAATTGCCGTCGATCGTCAGGTTGGTGATGCGCGTGCCATATTGCCCGTTGGTATAGGTGAGGTTGGTCGAGCGGACGATTCCGCGGAACTGTGGATTGTCGAGGCGGCCGGTGAAGTCGGCGCCGATTCCGACCGGTCCCTCGATCTGGTGGCCCGCCATGCCGACCAGGGAGCTCAGCACGCCGGCCGGCCCGTTGTAGCGAATGCCGCCCGCCAGCGGCGCCGAGGCGAGGCGCTGGGTCCAGGTGCCGGCGCCCGGCGGCAGCGGCTGGAGCCGCGCCTGGATTCGACCGACGATCGCGCCTTCCTCCCGGACCACCGCGCTCAACGACCCGCCTTCCGGCACGAGATTGCCGGCCAAGGCGACGTCGACCGGCACCGAGCGCATGGCGATTCCGGTCCGGGTAAAGTTGGCGATGTTGAGCCGAGCCTCGGCGCGCGGGAAGGCGCCGCCCGCGGGGAGGAAGAAATCGAGGCTTCCGGTCGCCTGGCCGCCGAGGCCGAGGCCAGGCCCGACTGTGTTGACCACCGACAGGTCGAAATTGTCGAGACGGGACTGGACGATGAGGCCGTCGCCGTAACGCCCGGCGAGGCGCAGCCGGCCCTGTCCCTCGCGGAACAGGACGGTCGTCGGGCGCAGCAGCCAGGCAGTGTCGACCCGCTCGATCAACGCCGGCTGGGCGAAGCGGAACGGGATACCGTTGGCGGTGCCGCGCATCGCCATGCGGATGCGGGTGGGGCTGAGGTCGGCATTGCCGGCGACGTCGAACGGCACGCCGCTCGCGCCCGTCGCGACGAAGCGGGCGTTGCCGGCATTGTCCCGGTAGGTGAACATCGTGCGGCCGCGGTCGATCTGCAGCGAGCCGCTGGTGAGACCGGCAACCTGGACGTCGCCCTCCGCCTCATAGACCGCGAACGGATCGCCCGCGATCGGGAGGGTCAGGCCGACGTCGACGATCGCCCGCGCGATGGTGATCGCGTTCTGGCCGGCGATGCTGCTCGGGATCACCGCGTCGTTGGCCGTGGCGGCGACGTCGATCCGCTGGCGGCGGCCGGCGGCGGCGAGCGCGACATTGCCGTCGATGCCCTGGCCGGTGACGCTGAGCGAGCCCGCGAACGGCCCGGCGGCGGTCTGGGTGACGCGGCCCGCGAAGGTCAGGCCGGCGAACAGCAGGCGGTTGACCTGGATGGTCATCGGCCCGGCACGCGAGAGGACCAGGACGTCGGCCGAGAAAGGTCCGTAATCCGATTCGCCGGTCGCCTGGATCGCATAGCCTTGGCCGGTCGAGCGCACGGACGCGCGGACGTTGCGCAGGCCGACGCCGAAGCCCGGATCGGCGACGGTCAGCTGAATCTGCGGCGCCGAGATGCTTCCGCCGATCTCGACCCCGACCGCGCCGTAGCGGCGGCTGGTGCCGGACAGGCGCAGTGCGATTCGGCCGTCGGGATAATAGACTCCGCCGCCCTCCGTGATTCGAAGCGCCGGTGCGCTGACACGGACGTCGCCGATGCGAATGATGCCGTTCGGGGCGACGTTGACGCTGGCGGTGGCGACCGCGTTGCCGCCAAGCAGATCGGCGGCGGTGGCGTTGAAGATGCGCCGGCTGCGCACCGACACGCGGCCGTCGACGCCGAACCCGCCGGCCTGGTTCACAAGGTCGAAATCGCTGGTGATGTCGAAGACGCCGATGCTCTCGACCAGGTAATTGTTCACCGTCCCCTGGACGCCGACATTGTAGCGGCCGCGGCCGACGTCGAAGGCGAGGGTCAGAACCGCGTCGGCGCGGTCGGAGCGGAGGCGCAGATTGTCGGACAGGATGTTCGGCCAGTCGACGAGGATGTCGCCATTGATCCGCACATTGGTGAGCAGCCCACCTAGCGTCGGCGGCAGGCCCGTGATCCGGCCGATGCGGCCATTGACCGGAACGACGATTCGGTCCGGGTCGACGCGCGCGCTTCCGGTCGCGCGGAAATTCTCGAGCGTCCGGCTGCCGAGGGCGAGCCTCGCGGCGGTGAGATCATAGACGATGCGCGGGCGGCGGATGGAGCCGTCGAGGACCAGCGCCAGGCGCACGTCGCGGCCGTCGAGATTGGGCGCGATCGCGCCCGGGCGCATCAGCCGGGCGGCGACGCGCATCTCCTCGAACTGGCTGGCGCGGAGGTCGACCACGCCCTCCGCGGCGATGGCGAGGGCGCGGCTGTTCAGGCGCAGATTGACGTCGGCGCGGCGGTTCGCCCAGGTCGTGGTGAGATTGAGATAGGTCAGCGGCTCGGTGAGCCGGTTGGCGGGGCCGGTGACGAAGATGTCCGGCCGCATCGGTCCGGTGACCCGGAAGGTGCCATCCTCGGCGCGGATGTCGAGATTGGCGAAGGGCTGGCCTTCCATCGCCGCCTGCATCCGGCCGCGCCAGTTCGCCCAGGTCCCCCGGCCGGCGACCGCGATCTCGAGCGGCTTGGCGATGCTGGTCATGCTCGCGACGAAGCCGTTGGCGGGCGCCTGGACCCGCATCTCGATGTTGAGCCGGTCCTGCTCGGGCGCCGCCTCGAAGCGAAGCGCGAGCCGGTCGCCGCCGGCGATTCCCGGTCCCTGAAGCGCGTTGACGTCGAGATTCGCGCGCGCCGCACTGTTGGCGAGATGCAGGTCGCCGCCGATCGACAGGAGGTGGCGCTGCCCGGTTACCGGCGGATCGAGGATCAGCCGGCCGATGCGCAGGTTGGCGATGTCGAGGTCGATATCAGGGATGAGCGGCGCGTTGGGATCGGTGCTGCGCAGTTCGGGCAGCCGCGCCAGCCGCGCCTCCGGAATGACCAGCGAGCGGATGTCGATATGGTTGCGGCGGATGTAAGCGAGCGGCCGATAGTCGACCTCCGCCACCGGCGCGGCGAAGAAGGCGCCCCTGGGATCGGACAGGACGAGGCCGCGAAGGGTCATCCGGCCCCAGATCGATCCGTCGATCGAATCGACATGGACCTTGAGGCCCGACGCCGTCTCGATGCCGTTGATCTGGCCGACCACGAAACGGCGGCCGGAATCGCTGTTCAGCCAGATGAGGAAGGCGGCCGCGGCGGCGACCAGCACGCCAAGGACGATGGCGAGCCACTTGGCGAAGGTGAGCGCGGGACGGCGGCGGCGGACGACGACCGTGTCGGTCGGCTCGATCGGGGGCGGGGTGCCGCCGCTGTCCGCCACGCTCGCCATCAGAAGGCCTGCCCGATCGAGACGTAGACGGAGATCAGGCCCTCGCCCTCGCGGCGGCCGATCGGCGTGGCGATGTCCAGGCGAAGCGGCCCGAAATTGGTGTAGAGCCGCCCGCCGACGCCGATGCCGAAGCGCATGTCGTCGAAGCCCGGATATTCGTCCTCGGTCACGCTGCCGGCATCGATGAAGGCGACCACGCCGTAATTGCCGAAGCGGTAGCGCCCCTCGACGGCGAATTCGGTGAGGCCGCGGCCGCCGACCGGCAGCGACAGGGTCGGCGGCACCTCTTCGGGGTCGTCCTCGATCGGATCGAAGTCGGGATTGGGCACGGTGATGCGCGGGCCCAGCTCCTGGAAGCCGAAGCCGCGGACCGAGCCGCCGCCGCCGGAATAGAAGCGCCGCGACGGTGCCAGACGGTCGCGCTCGATTCCGAAGATCGAGCCGAAGCGGGCGCGGGCGGCGATCACGAAATCGTCGCGGATCGGCTGGTAGTAGCTGCCGTCGAGCTGGGTGCGCAGATAGACTTCGCTGCCGTCGCGAAGCGAGGCCTCGGGATTGACTCGAGCCGCGAGACGGAAGCCGCTGGTTGGGTCGAGCAGGCTGTTCGACCGGTCATAGCCCACCGAGCCGATCAGGCCGCCGATGAAGAAGGCGTCGCCGACCGAGATGCGCGGAGCGCCGACTTGGCTCTCGTTGGTGGCGAGGATCTCGGCGCCGTAGGAATAGGTCCACACCTTCTGCCAGATCGGCGTCGACTCGCGGGTGACGAGGCCGAGCAGGCGCACGGTATAGCCCTCGAACGCCGCGAAGTCGCGGCGGCCCGCGTCGAGCTGCAGCAGCAAGGCCTGGTCGCGCAGGTTCCAGTTGTTGAACCGGAGGCGCGCGCCGGCCGACTGCTCGTTGGTACCGAGGACCGCCGCGACCCGAACCGCGCCTTCGGGCCGGAACATGTTGCGGTGCTCCCACGCGCCTTCGACGCGGAAGCCCTCGCCGGTCGAATAGCCGACATTGGCGTCGAGCGAGCGCGCCGGGCCGGCGTCCTGGCGGACAAGGATGTCGACATATTCGGTGCCGTCGCCCGCCGAAACGCCGGTCCGCACCGGCTCGGCGGCGACTGTGCTGAACAGGCGGGTGGCGACCATCGCCTCGCGCAGATCGTCCATCATCCGCCGGTCGAACAGCTGGCCTTCCTCGAAGCGCGCAAGCAGGTCGATATGGTCGGTCTCGAAGGCGGCGTCGCCTTCGGTGAGGATTCGGCGGAAGCGCGCGCGCGGGCCCGGAACGACCTGAAGCGTATAGTCGCCGCGGCCGGTATCGGGGTCGAGCAGGATATCGCGCGGCGGCTGGTCGCTGCCCTCGACCCCGACCGTCGCGAACGGATAGCCGTTCTGCGGCAGGCGAAGCAGGACGTTGGCCTCGGCCGCCTCGACCTGCGCGGCGACGATCGGATCGCCGCTGTCGAGCTCGAGCGCCTCGCGGGCAATCACTTGCGCATCGCCTTCGGCGCCGGCGAGCGTGATCTCGCCGAACGCGTAACGCTGGCCGGGTACGATCGTGATGGTGACCGGCAAGCGCCCTTCCGCATCGGCCGTGGTCGTGATCGAGTAGGTCGCGGCCACGTCATAATAGCCTTCCGAGCGAAGCAGCCGCTCGGCGAGAGTCACGTCCTCGCGGGCGCGCGCCTCCAGCATCGCGCCGTTGACCGCCTCGCCGCGCGCATCCTCCAGCGCGGAGAGCGAACGGAACTGGCCCTCCAGCCCGACCTCCTCGAGCCCGCGCACGACCAGGGCATAGCGGACCCGCGGCGCCTCATCGGAATCGCTGGACCGGACCTCCTGGAGCGGCTGGGTGACGAAGGTCTCGAGCGGCGGCAGCGGCTCGGCGAGCGCGGGATCGCCGAGCGGTGCGTCCTCGACCGGGCCCGGCTCGGGCGGGAACGGCCGCTGGGGGACTCCCGGCGTCGCCGGAATCGGCTCCAGCGGTGCGAGCGGCGCGTCGAGCTCCGGATCCAGCTCAGGCACTTCCTGCTCGAACTGGCTGTCGGGGATGATCGGGTCGCTGCGCGCGGGATTGGGCGTCGGCGCCGGCGCCGACTGGGCATGAGCCATCGCCGGCGCCGCGAGGATGCCGCTCGCCAGCGCCGTCAAGAGGAACAAGGATTTCTTACTCAACCGCCCCCGCTCAGCCGCCCGCACGCCCTGGGCGACTCCGCTTCAACCCGCATGTTAGCAGAAAGTTCAATCCCTTGCGGCGGTTCGCACCGGTGCCGCGGGGACCACCGGATTGGTGCCGTCGCCAATCACCGCGAAGCCCGCCCAATAATAAGGATGCGACGTCGCCGGCTCATCCATGAGCCGGTGCTGGGACTGACGCAAGGCCGAAGCGGTGCCGGTGCCCGGCGCCGCGGTGAACAGGCCGGAGATCAGCCGTTCGGTCGCCTCATAGGCGTCAGGCACCGGCCAGTGGCTCGCCACCACGAGCCGGCCGCCGGCGCCGACGAAGGCGCGCACCAGGCCGTCCAGAGCGAAGTCGCCGCCGCTGGTCAGGCCGACCTCCTCGGTCGCGGTGAAGTCGGCGCGGCCGGCGGTGTCGCAGGCCGACAGGATGATGAGGTCGGCGTCGAGGCGCAGGTCGAAAATCTCGCGGAAGCTCAGCAGGCCGTCCGATTCCGGCCCGCCGAAGCTGGTCAGCAGCGACGGCCGCGACGGGCATTCGGGGCGCGGCGGCGTGACCAGGCCATGGGTGGCGAAATGCATCACCCGGAACTGGTCGAGGTCGCCGCGTTGCTTGATCGCGGTGTCGGTGAAGTCGGCGCCGGTGACGATGTCGGTTGCGCCGCCGTCGGGGCCGGACAGTGCCCGGCTGGCGGTGATCAGCTCGTCGTCGGGAATCGGCCGGTTCCACGCGGTGAGCGCCCAGGAGCATTCCGGCCCGCCTTCGCCGCCGCGGACGTTGAGGCTGGCGAGGGTGAGACCGGAGGCCGGCGCGTTCTCGCCGAAGCCGAGATACTGGTTGGCGGCGCGTGACGGCGCCAGCTGCCGAACGTCGCGGAAGGCGAGCGGCGCGACCGAGGTCGAAATGTCGCGGTCGCGGCCGAACCAGGCAATGCCGGTGAAATCGAACACGTCGGCGCCCGGCTGAGCGGCGCGGCGGCGATAGGTCTCGACGCCCGCCTCATCCTCGACCAGCAGGTTGGGCGGCAGGCGAAGCATGGCGCCGTCGCCTTCGAATATGAGGTGGCGTACTCCGCCAAGCTCGCTCGCGACCGGGCCGAACAGGGTGCGGTAGAGGCCGTGCGCGGTCTCGACGTCGAACGGGTAGGTGAGGATGTCGCCGTCCTCGACCAGCGAGATGGTCGCGCGCAGCCCATCGACCGCCTCGTCGAGCTGGAGCGGCGTGGTGCCGAGCCGGAAGGCGCGCGCCGAGGTCGGCGTCGCCATCACCGCATAGGACGACCCGCCGAGCACAATCATCTTGTAATAGGCCTCGCCGGGGCGAAGCAGCTGCTGCAGCTCTGCCAGCGGCAGCGCATTGGTGGCGACCGCTCGGTAACGCGGGAAATCGGCGAGCCGCGCCTGCGTCGCCGCCTGGACCTGCCGATATTCCTCGAGACGCGTCTCGGCGGCGGCGATGGCGGCGACGGCCTCGGCGCTCTGCTCGCCCGCCCGCAGGCGCGAAATCTCGACCCGGGTGCGCTCGACGTCGCGGGTCAGCGCGACCGCCTGGCGGAACAGGCGCGAGCCTTCGTCGCTGCCCGCGCTGAGCTCGCGCGCGAGCACCGCCTGGGTCTGGGCGACTCCGGGCCGCATCGCCACCTGCGAGGCGAGGAACAGGTCCGCGGCCGCGTCGGGGCCCGCGTCGGCGGCGGTGAGCAGCTCGAAATAGGGCTCGAGCGACCGGCGCACGACCGACGAGCCGGTGCCCGCCTCGACATTGGCGGCGATGATCGTCCGGTAGAGGTCTCGCGCCGCCTGCGCCTGGCCGGAGCGGGCGAGATAATGAGCGAGCCGCGCCTGGGCGCTGAGCAGGGCCGCCGACCCGGGATAGTCGACCTCGAGCAGAGCGACCGATTCCCGCAGCAGCCGCTCCGACTCGGCCGGCTGCTGTCCCGCCTCGGCGATCGACGCCAGCTCCTGCAGGATCTGGGCGCGCATCCACACGGTCGAGGCGACCACGCCGCCGCGCACGCCCTGCAGGTCGGTGAAGGCCTGGCGGAGGATCGGCACCGCTTCCTCGCCGCGCCCCTGAAGGCGAAGGATCGTGCCGCGCAGCTGCTGCGCCTGCGCGTCGAGGATCTGGATCTTCTCGGCCGGGCGCAATGTGCCGCTCGCCGCGTCGATGGACGTGCGCCCCGAGGCCTCGGCATTGAGCCGGTCCGAGGCGAGCCGGTCGATGACCGGCGCCTGGGCCGCGCCGCTCCCCGCCCGCCCGGTCATCGGCCGGTCGAGTTCGGCGAGTGCGCCCGCCGCCTCGCCCTGGTTGAGCAGGTGAAGAGCGACATAGTTGCGCAACCGGCGGCGAAGCACCGGGTCGTCGCCGGCGAGGGCGGCGGCGCGGGCGAACTCGGCCTCGGCCTCGGCGTAGCGGCCGAGATTGGAGCTTTGCAGTCCCTGGTTGACCAGGGCCTCGGCACGCGTCGCATTCTCCTCGATCTCGTTGAGGCTGCCGAAGAATTCCGCCGCCTCGGCATAGGAGCCGGCATTGTTGCGGCGATAGGCTTCGAGCAGCGCCCGGCGCGGGTCGAGCGAGCCGGCCTGGGCGCGGGCGAAGGCGGCGGGATCGCCAGCACCGGTGGTCGCGACTGCGACTTCGCCGGGCACCGGCCGGTCGGCGATCAGCGACCTTAGGCCGAGCCGGAGCGCGCTGTCATAGCCGGCCAACCCTTCGGCGACGTAGAGGGTGTCGCCGCGCCGCACGAGATAGGCGCGGTGGCCGACATCGGCGCTTCGCCAGCGGCAGTTGAGGAGAGTCGTAGTGCCGGCGCCTTCGATTTCCACCCGCTCGGAGGTCGGGCAATCAACCCGCTCGGCGCGCAGCCGCGCGAGCCGCGCCGCGGGGTCGCCGCCGCGCAGGCGCAACGCATAGAGCTGGCCGACCGCCGCGTCGGCGTCGCGGCAGGTGATCGAATAGCCGCGGTCGAACATGTCGCCATAAGCGGCGTCGAGCGCGCTCACCTGGGCGGTGCACAACAGGCCGCTTCCCGAGCCGATGTTGAAGCTGTCGCGCAGGCTGAGCGGCTGCGCCGACGCGGGCTGCGCCGCGAGCGCGCCCAGGCTCACGGCGGCGAGCAGGATCATCCTATTCATCGCCCGGCTCCTCGGCTGGAGGCGCGCATATCGGTTCTCTGCCCTCCGCCCGGGCCCGATCCAGCTCGCCGGGCTGGCACTGGTGGCCGCCGATTTCGGTCCAGCTGCTGCTGTCGCCGCCGCTGGTCACCGGCTCCTCGATCAGCGGCTCGGCCGCCGCGGTGTCGATCAGCTCGTCCTCCTCGGCGATAACCGGAAGCGGCGTGTCGCTCTGACCCCCGACCGGGTCTTCCACCTCCTCGGACGTCGGCGTCGGATTGGGCAAGGCGGGCAGTTCGGGCTCGACCGGCGGCGGCGCAGGGCAGGTGCGGGCCGGGATGTTGCACAGGTTGAGCTCGGACCCCGGCGTATAGGTGCCGTTATACACCGCCTCGAAGAAGAAGGCGCTGCCGGTACTCATCGACCCGTCGGCGCGGATTCCGCGGGCGAAGACGGCGACGTCGGCGGGCTCTCCCTGGCCGCCGGCATTGATCGTCAGCGTGCTGCTGCCGACGGTGATTCCGCCGAAGTCGGTCGCGGTGCCGCTGTTCTGGACGTAGAGGCTGAGCGCCGGGCTCAGCATGACATCGAAACCCTCGACATAGCCGCGCGGCTCCAATGTGCCGTTGTTGACGAGGAGCGCGGCGTTGCGGCCGGCGAAATTCGGATCGGCGATCAGCTGGGTGAGGAGGTTCTGGTCGGTGACCCAGATATGGTCGCTTTCCAGCCGCACCGTCCCCGCCGGGCCGCCGGCGGCGTTGCGGATGCGGATGCTGCCGGCCGGCGTGATCACCTGGATTCGCTCGGCCCCGCCGTCGCCGGTCATCTCTATGAGGCTGGTCGCGCCGGCGTTGCTGAGCAGAAGCGCGCCCTCCACCTGGATGATGCCCTGGCTCTGGATGCTGAGCCGGTCGATTCGGGCCGCGTCGATGGTGACTCCGCGGATGACGATGTCGGGCGGGCGATCGGCGGCGCCGCTCGAACCCGGCCCGAGGAACAGCAGGCGCCCGGTCTGGATGCGCCCGATCTCGGCCGCGCTCAGCACATAGCCCGGGCCGACATTGTCGCCGCCGAAGCGCGCGGCGCCGTCGGACTGCCCCGCGTCGAGGCGCACCTCCTCGGTATTGGAATCGCCGATCCGGCCGGCATCGGGGACTTCGATGTCGCCGGATCGGATGGCGATCAGCCGGCCGAGCAATTGGTCGCCGATGGTCGCGAGCAAAGGCGTCTCGATCGCGACCGAGTTGGTGCCGCGAATGAGAGTCCCCGCCGACGAGGTGAAGGTCCCGCCGGCACGCATGAACAGGTCGGTGACGTCGATCGTGCCCTGGCCGGCCGCGCGGTTGGTGTGTTCCACCGTCACGTCCTCGTTGGACAATAGGCCGACATCCGCCCCGACCAGGCGGCCGCCGTCGCTCGCGGTGAAGCGCAGGTCGCCGTCGCTCTCGAACTGGCCGGAGCCGGTAACCGTCACCACGCCGTCGCGCAGGTCGATGTCGGAGGGCTGCCGCATCGCCGAGCCATCGCTGCCGCCGGTCGTGATGACGGCGTCACCGAAGGTGATCGGGGCGCCGTTGGCGATGATCCGGAAATAACCGCCCTGGGTATTGCTCGACGGGCCGCCCGAGGCATTCAGCGTCGCGTCGAGCTGGCCGATGGTGAGCGACCCGGCATTGCCCGCGCTGTCGCGTGACGCGGCGATGACGATCTCGCCGCCGGTGCCGACACCCTGCTCGCGCGGATCGCTGCCGCCCGCCGATCCGCCGGCGCCGCCGGTGCCGGTCGCGTCGATCGTCACGCTGCCGGTGATGGTGGTCGGCGCCGCCTGCGATGAGAGAAAGACCGCGCCGCCCTGCCCGCGTCCCGCCGAGACGACCGGCGCTGCGATTCCGCTGCCGTGCGTGCCGCTGGCGCCGCCCGTGCCGCTCACGTCGATACCGAGCGAGGCCAGAAGCAGCTCGCCGGTGCTCGCGATCGAGGTCGGCGAAGCTTCCCCCATCGTGCCCACGGTGACGAAGCGGCCGAAACCGTCGCCGCCGAAGCCGCCCTGCTGGCCGGCGTCGCCGAAGCCGCCGCGGCCGCCGACGCCGCTCGCGTCGATCGACACCGCGTCGAACTGCACGCGGCCGTTGCGCCGGCCGGCCTGAAGGGTGACCATGCCGCCGGTGCCGCTGCCGCCATTGCCGGCCGCCGTCGCCGAAGCGGCCTGTCCGCCGCCGCCATTGCCGCCGGCGCCGCGCGTGTTGAGCGCCAGGCCGCCGCCGGTGATCGACGAGGCTTCGGTGCCGGT
>NZ_JAANPA010000034.1 GCF_011320075.1 Sphingosinicella sp. YJ22
GGGGGCCGGCGCCGGGGCCGGGAAGGGCGGGGCGCCGGGCGAGACGCGCGCCAGATAGGCGATGAGGTGGGCGCGGTCGCGCGGGTTCCTCAGGCCGGCGAAGGCCATGCGCGTGCCCGGCACGGCGCGGGCCGGGCTGGCGAGGAACTGGTCGAGGGCCTCGTAGGTCCAGCGGCCGCCGGCGCCGGCCAGGGCGGGGGAATAGTTGAAACCTCCGTGCGACGCATAGGCGCGGCCGACGACGCCATGGAGGTTGGGACCGGTGCGGTTGGGCCCGCCGGCCTCGAACGTGTGGCACGACATGCACACCTGGGCGGTGCGCTCGCCGCGGCCGGCATCGGCGCCAGCGAGAAGGGTGCCGAGATCGACCGGCGCGGCGGGGCCGGCGGCCTGCTGCGCGCTCTGCGGCAGGGTCACCCGTCCGGCCTCGAGGTCGCGGACATAGCCGAGCAGGATCTCGCGGTCGCCGGGCCGCGCCTCGCCGCCCGGCCAGTTGCGCTGGGCGCTGGCGAGGTCGATCGGCGCTACGCCCTCGATCGGGTAGCCGCGCTGCTCGGGATAGGTGATCGGCATCGCCCAGGATCCGAACCACAAGCAGAAGCCGAGCGTACCGAAGGCGAGGGTGACCGCCGCCCAGACCTTGCTGCGCTCCCAGAAGTCGCGCTTCATCCGCCGGCTCCAAGGAACAGGATGCGCGTCCAGAAGGTGTAGTCCGCTTCGACCCACATCAGATAGACGAGCGTTCCGAGCGCCAGCGGTGGCACCAGGATCGCGTAGACGAGCGCCATCCGCTCCCACGCCATGTGCATGAAGATCGCCACGATCAGTCCTGCCTTGAGCAGCATGAAGGTGATGATCAGGATCCAGCGAAGCGCGCCCTCCACCTGGAAATAGTCGACTGCATAGGAAAGGGCGCTGAGCACGAACAGAAGCCCCCAGATTTTCAGGTAGAGGGCGATAGGCGGCGAGGCATGGTCGTGAGCGAGCGCGGGAGCTTCGCTATGGGCGACGTCATGGCCGGGCGCGTGGTTCATAAGCAGGCTCTCACCACAGATAGAAGAAAGCGAAGATGAAGACCCAGACGAGGTCGACGAAGTGCCAGTAGAGGCCGGCGATCTCGACCGCCGCGTAGCCGCGCTGCTCGTAATGGCCGCGCAGCACTTTCGAGGCGACGATCAGAAGCATGATCACGCCGGCGGAGACGTGGAGGCCGTGAAAGCCTGTGATCATGAAGAAGGAGGCGCCGAACTGCTCCGCGCCCCACGGATTCTCCCAGGGGCGTACCCCTTCGTGGATCAGCTTCGTCCATTCGAACGCCTGCATGCCGACGAAGGTCGCGCCGAGGATGGCGGTGGCGAACATCAAGGCCGCGGTGACCTTGCGGTTGCGCCGGTATCCGAAGTTGACCGCCATCGCCATCGTGCCGGACGAGCTGATCAGCACGAAGGTCATGATCGCGATCAGGATGAGCGGGATCGACTGGCCGAATAGGGTCAGCGCGAACACCTCGCTGGCGTTGGGCCAGGGCGCGGTCACCGACGAGCGCATGGTCATGTAGGAAACGAGGAAGCTGGAGAAGATGAAGGTGTCGGAGAGGAGGAAGATCCACATCATGGCCTTCCCCCAATGGACCTGGCAGAAGGCCTCCTGGTCGCCGGCCCAGTCGGCGGTGAGGTCGCGAAGCGCCTGGGGCGGGCCGCCACGCTCCATGGCGGTTTCGTCCGCGTCGGTACGCACTACCGTCGACATGCCAGACGTCTCCTCGTCAGGTCGCCACGAACAGCCCCAACATCACCAGCCAAACGAACAGCAGGAAGTGCCAATAGGTCGCGGTCAGCTGGATCCTCAGCGCCACCCCCGGTCCGGCGCCGAGGCCGAGAAGCGCCCGCGCCCAGAAATAGAGGCCGCCGAGCACGTGCACGCCATGGAGCGCCGTGATCAGGTAGAAGAAGGCGGCCGCCGGGTCGTCGCGAAGGCCGTGCCCGGCTGCGACGAGCTCGCGCCACAGCATCAGCTGGCCGATCAGGAAGATGATCCCGAGCAGCCCGGCGGAGAAGGCCCATATGCCGGCTTGCCGCCCGCGCCGGGCGCTGATCCGCGCCGCTTCCCAGGCGAAGCTGGCGAGAAACAGCGTAATGGTGTTGGCCCACAGCAAGGGCGGCTCGGCGAGCGGGCGCCAGCCGCCCATCTCGCCATGGCCCATGCCGGGCATGCCCATGCGCATGAGATAGGCCGAGGTGACGAGGCCGAACAGGACCGCGGCGACGCCGAAATAGAGGACCAGCACCACTTTCGCCGCGGGCGGCCGGTCGCTGCCGCCCACGGCGGGGCTGGCGCCGGGAGTCTCCCAGCTCTTCTCGGCGAGGCGCGAGACCAGGCTCATGGCTTCACGTCCCCGGGTCCGGCGGCGGGCGGCGGCTCGTTCTGAGGCACGAAGTCGCGCGGCGCCCCCGGAACGCTATAATCATAGGCCCAGCGATAGACCGTCGGCAGCTTGTCGCCCCAATTGCCGTGCGCCGGCGGCGTGTCCGGAGTGTGCCATTCGAGCGAGGCGGCGCCCCATGGGTTGGGATCGGCCTTGGGACCGCGAAACAGGCTCCAGATCATGTTGGTGAAGAACAGGAACTGCGCCGCGAACACGAAGCCGGCGGCGATGGTAATGCCCATGTTGGCGTAGTGGACGGAGTCCGGGATGAACATCGTCTCGCCCAGCGCATAATAGCGCCGTGGCACGCCGAGCATGCCGATATAATGCATCGGCAGGAAGATCGCGTAGGCGCCGAGGAAGGTGATCCAAAAATGCGCGCGGGCGAGCGTGTTGTTCCACATCCGGCCGGTGATCTTGGGGTACCAGTGATAGATCGCCCCGAAGATCACCAGGATCGGCGACACGCCCATCACCATGTGGAAATGGCCGATCACGAAGAAGGTGTCGGACAGCGGCACATCGACGCTGACATTGCCGAGGAACAGGCCGGAGAGGCCGCCATGGATGAAGGTGAACAGGAAGGCGATGGCGAACAGCATCGGCACGCTGAGGTGGATGTCGCCGCGGTAGAGGGTGAGCAGCCAGTTGTAGACCTTGATCGCGGTCGGAATGGCGATGATCAGCGTCGAGGTCGCGAAGAAGAACCCGAAATAGGGGTTCATGCCGCTGACATACATGTGGTGCGCCCACACGAAGAAGGACAGCGCGCCGATGATCACGATCGCCCACACCATCATCCGGTAGCCGAAAATGTTCTTGCGGGCGTGGACGCTGATCAGATCTGACACGATGCCGAAGGCGGGCAGGGCGACGATATAGACCTCGGGGTGACCGAAGAACCAGAACAGGTGCTGGAACAGGATCGGCGATCCGCCCTCGTGGCCGGTCTGCTCGCCCATCGAGATGATCGTTGGAACGAAGAAGCTGGTGCCGGCGACGGAATCGAGGATGGTCATCACGGCGGCGACGAACAGCGCCGGGAAGGCGAGCAGGCCCATGATCGAGGCGACGAAGATGCCCCACACGCTGCACGGCATCCGCATCAGGGTCATGCCCCGGGTGCGCGCCTGAAGGACGGTGGTGACATAGTTGAGGCCGCCCATGGTGAAGGCGACGATGAAGATGGCGAGGCTCGCCATCATCATGATGATGCCCCAGCTCGCGCCCGGCGTGCCCTCGAGGATGGTCTGCGGCGGGTAGAGCGTCCAGCCTCCGCCGGTCGGGCCGCCGGGCACGAACAGGCTCGCCACCAGCACGATCACCGAGAGGAGATAGACCCAGTAGCTCAGCATGTTGACGAACGGGAACACCATGTCCCGGGCGCCGACCATCAGCGGGATGAGATAGTTGCCGAACCCGCCGAGCAGCAAAGCGGTGAGCAGGTACACCACCATGATCATGCCGTGCATGGTGACGAACTGGAGGTAGTTGTCCGGCTGGATGAACTGGAACTCGCCGGGGAAGCCGAGCTGCAAACGCATCAGGAAGGACAAAACCAGGGCCAGGATCCCGACCGAGACCGCGGTCACCGCATATTGGATCGCGATGACCTTATGGTCCTGGCTCCACACATATTTGCCGATCCACGTTTTGGGGTGGTGAAGCGGCGTCAGGTCGTCTGCGATCGTCGCCATCAGTGCGCTGCCCTCCCGCTCGGTCTTGCTGCCGGCGCCGCATCGGCGAGCCGCACCCCGCGCGCCTCCGCCTCCGCGAGCACCTGGCCGAAGGTCATCTGTTCGGCGAGCCAGCGGTCGAAATCGGCCTGCTGCTCGACCACGACGGTGCCGCGCATCTGGTGATGGCCGACGCCGCACAGCTCGGCGCACAAAATGTCGAAGCTGCCGGCCACGGTCGGAGTCATCCAGAAATAGGTGACGATGCCCGGCACCAGGTCCATCTTGGCGCGGAACTGCGGCACGTAGAAATCGTGGAGCACGTCCTTGGACCGAAGCACCATCTTGACCGGCCGGCCGAGCGGCAGGTGCAGCTCGTTGGTCTCGATCAATATGTCGTCGCGGCCATAGGGATCGCGCGGGTCGATCCCGAACGGATTGTCCGCATTGATATGGGCGACCTCGGCCGCCCCGAGCACTCCATCCGGTCCTGGATAGCGAAACGCCCACTGCCATTGCTGGCCGGTCGCCTCGACGATCGCGGCGTCGTCGGGGACGGTGACATATTCGTGCCAGGCGATGAGGCCGGGCGCGAGCATCGCGGCGATGCCGACCCCGGTCCACAGGGTCAGGCGCTTCTCGAGCTTGGCGTTCTCAGGCTCGTAATGGGCGACGTTGCCGGGACGGTGCCGGTAGCGCCAGATCGCCCAGGCCATGAACAGGTTGAGGACGATGAAGGCGATCGCGCAGATGTAGAGCGTGACCTCGAGCGCGGTGTCGATCGAGCCCCAGTTGGACGCAATCGGGGTCATCCACCATGGACTGAACAGGTGGAAAAGGATCGACCCGACTACAAGCAGCGCTATTCCGATCGCCACATACATGCGGAGCCCCCTGGGGTGCCCCGCGGACCGGAAGAGCCTGACCTGGACCTCCCGAACACGCGGGAACCAAACCAACTATGCGGCGATCATGCGCGAATTTCTGCGCCATGGAAAGAGCAGGCCGCATCGGGGCTGTGGGTAGCGGCCCCGGCATCGACATTTGGGCGCCGATGGGGCACTCCCGGGCTTGGTTTGACGCGGAGGCAGTGACGTGAACATCGGACGGCGCGGATTTCTGGGCCTTGCGGCGGCGGGGCTGATCGCGTGCAGCACCGCCGAGCAGCCGCCGCGGCTGGTGCGCGTGTACAGGAGCCCGACCTGCGGCTGCTGCGGCGACTGGGTCACGCACCTTCGCCAGAACGGCTTCGAGGTCGAGGTGCAGGAGATCGACGATCTCGAGCCGATCGCCCTGCGGCTCGGCGTGCCGGAGCAACTGCGCTCCTGCCACACCGGCGAGATCGGCGGCTATTTCGTCGAGGGCCATGTCCCCGCCGCCGACATCCAGCGCCTGCTCGCCGAGCGGCCGAACGCTCTCGGCATCACCGTGCCAGGCATGCCGATCGGCTCGCCGGGCATGGAACGCGGCAACGTCCGTCAGCCCTACCAGACCCTGCTGGTCGACCGTTCGGGCACACCAAGCGTGTTTGCCGACCACGGCTAATCCGGCTACTTGGTCGCTTTCAAAAAGCTGTCGATCGCATTTTGCTGCCGTTCAGTTCGCCGCCGGCACAACTCGCTTCGTCGTATGGGATAGAGGGGATCGTCATGCGTGCTGCCGCCTTGTTGATTGCCACTGCGCTTGGTTTGTCGCTCAGCCTTCCTGCCGCCGCCCAGCCGAACCGACCGCCGCGGCCGGTGCTGCCGCTGGCGACTGGCCAAGGCCATGCCGGCGAGCTGACTCCGCTCGATACCCAGCGCCGCTCCGGCAAATATGAGGACGTCTACCGAATCGACGGCCGGCGCGGGCAACGCATCGAGCTCAACCTGAGCTCGGACGATTTCGACCCTTATCTGCTCGTCACCGGCCCCGGCGGCTATGTCATGTCGAACGACGATGATGGCCGCGGTGAGACCTTGAACAGCCGCCTGGTGATCGAGCTGCCCGAGGACGGCAGCTACCGGGTCTCGGCGACCAGCTTCTCGCCCGGCGCGATGGGCGCCTATCGCCTCGCCGCCGCGGCGCCTGCCGCCGGCGAGCGCGCCGAGGCGCCCCAGCCGGCGATGGCGATCGCGCTCGGAAGCACGGTCAACGGCCGCCTCGATCGCGACGACCTTCGCTTCGGCGACGACAAGTTCCAGGATCGCTATCGCCTGACCGCCCGCCGCGGCGATCGGGTGCGGGTCAGCGTGGGGTCGCCCGATTTCGACACCGTGCTCAACCTGCAGGGGCCGGACGGCGCGACCCAGAGCAACGACGACAGCCAGGACAATGGCGACGTCAGCACCAACAGCCGCATCGACACGGTGCTCGCCGAGGATGGCGACTATGTCGTCACCGTCACCTCCTACGCGGCCAATGCGACGGGCAAGTATCGCCTGAGCATCGAGCCGGGCACGCCCAATCCCCGCCATGCCGGGGTCCAGGCCGGACCGCGCGTGCTCGCGGTCGCGGTCGGGGTTTCCGATTATGAGCGCATGTCGGACCTTCCGCACACCGACGGCGACGCCACCGAGCTGCTCGCGGCCCTTCGCCAGAACGGCCAGCTCCATCCGCAGAGCATCGCGCTGACCAACGCCCAGGCGACCACCGAAGCGGTGCGCGCGGCGCTTCAGCGGGCGGCACGGACCGCCGGGCCGAACGACCTCGTCATGTTCTTCTTCTCGGGGCATGGCGACCAGGTCGACGTCCCGCGCAGCGCCCGCGAACTCGACGGGCGGGCCGAGACGATCGAACTCTACGACGCCGCGATGACCGACGTTCAGCTGGAGCCGCTGATCGACGGGCTCAACGGCCGCACCGTGCTCGTCGCGATCGACAGCTGCTACAGCGGCGGCTTCCGCAATCTCGTCAACCGGCCGAACGTGATGGGCCTGTTCAGCTCCGAGGAGGATTTGACCAGCCTGGTCGCGGCGCGGCTCGAGGCGGGCGGCTATTTGTCCTATTACCTGCGCACCGGCCTGTCGGGCGAGGCGGACCAGGACGGCGACCGCGTGATCAGCGCCGGCGAGCTCGCCACCTATCTGCGCCGCAACTTCCGCCTGGAAGGCGACATCCCTGCGACGACCCGCGAGGACGAATCGAATTATCAGTATTTGCTCGTCGAGCGTGGCGGACTGCACGTCGACGACGGTCTCGTCCGTCTCGGCGCTCCGGCCCAGGCCGCGGTCGCGTCGAACCAGGCAGGCGGCAAGACTCCCTGAGGCAACCGCTCTCTCGCCTGCATCGTTGCAGGCGGGAGAGGAGTGAGCGGATGGCCGATCCGAAGTCGATTGAGGGTACGCCGACCAGCGCCGACGGGGTCACCGAGCGCGATCCGTCGATCCCCGCCAGCGAGGAGGGCACCGGAATCATCCCCGAGGATGAGGGCCGCGGGCAAGGCGACACGCACGTTCCGGCGAGCGAAGCCGACACCTCGCCGGTCGAGGGCGAGGAGGAATCGCCGCTGCAAAGCTGGCCGGGCCGCGGCCCCGGAAGCATCCCGCCGCCGGGCTGACCTGTCAGTCGCCGGCGTGCTCGGGCTTGCCCTTGCGCTTGGTCGAGGCGAACTCCTCGAGCTGCTTCTCGGTCATCGATCCGGCCATCTGCTTCGACGCGCCCTTGAGCTTGCTCTTCGGGGTGTCGCCGCGTTTGGCCGACAGCGCGGCCCCGGCGGCCTTCTGTTGGGCGGCTGACTTGGCGGGCATGGCGAACTCCTTTCGCCGCTGAAAACCGTCCGCGGCGAAGCCCGGTTCCGCTCAGGCGAGGACGGCGAGGTCCAGCAGGTCGAGAAGCGCGGCGCGTGCTCGCACGACCTGTTCGGCGAGCGCGGGATCCACGAGGTCGGCGGGGGCGATCGCCTCCGGCCAGTGGCGCTCGATGCAGTCGGCGATGCGGTCGAGCTTCGCCTCGTCAACCAGGAAGCGCGGGTCGATGGTGGCGGGATCGGCGACGACTCGAAGCCTCAGGCAGGCGGGGCCGCCGCCATTGGCCATGGATTGGCGTACATCGACGACGATCAGCTCGCGGATCGGGCCGTTGCCGGCGACCATCTCCTGAAGCCACGCCCATACCGGCGCCGTCTCGCGCGCTTCCTCGGGCAGGATCAGCGCCATGCCGCCCTCGGGAAGAGTCACCAGCTGGGCGTTGAACAGATAGGATCTGACGGCGTCGGCGAGGCTGACCCGGTCCGCGGGCACCTCGACGATCTCGACCTGCGGCAGCAGCCGACGTAGGTCGGCATGAAAAGCGTGGCGGTCGTCGAACGCCTGCTCGTGGGCGAACAGGACCGTCTCGTTGGCGACCGCGACCACGTCATTGTGGAAGGCGCCAGCGCCGATCGCGGTTTCAGATTGCTGCACGAACAGGGTGCGGTCGGGGTCCAGCCCGTGAAAGCGGGCCACCGCGTGGCTCGCCTCGACATGCTGGCGCGCAGGGAAGGCCTTGCCGCGCACGCCGTAGACGAACACCTCTACGCCGGGCGCGTCATGCCGCGGGGCGAGGCGCATATGATTGGCCGCCCCCTCGTCGCCGAACGCCGGCCATACCGGCGGGTGGATCTCGAAATGGCGCTGGTCGGCGAAAGCGAGCTTCAGCTGTTCCAGCGTCTCCGGCCATTCGTGGCTTCGATGCGCCATGGTGCGCAGGTTCGCGACGGTGAGGTGGCAGCGCCCGTCGCCGGTATCCGGTGCGGGGGAGACGGTCGCGGCATTGGCCGCCCACATCGGCGAGGCGGAGAAGGCCGCCGCGCGCAGCGGCTCGGAGGCGCCGGCCACGTCGGTCTGCAGGGTCGCCAGCCAGTCCGTGTTGGGGCGCCGGTGGGGCAGGAGGATGCCCTGGGCGAGGCCGCGGCGGACGTTGGCGCGCATCTTCGCCACGCCTTCCAGCGCTGCCCGCCTCGGATAGGAGGTGTCGCCGAGATGGATGGTCGAGGCGATGTTGCCGTGGCTGAGCCCGGCATAATTGTGGCTCGGCCCGATGATCCCGTCGAAATTGATCTCGGCCAGCATCAGCGCGCGGCCGCGAGGAACGTCTGGCCCGGTTCGATGCCAAGCAGTTCGGCGGTCGCCGCGTCGAGAGTCGCCCGGTCGCCGTCGATTCGGACCTTGCCCCAGGCGGCCGCGAAGTCATCGAGCCGTCCGGCCGCGACCAGCATGGTGGTGCCGCCCTCGTCATGCGTGCCGGCGAAGGTCAGCTCGTTCGACTCGCGCACGGTGCGCAGCTGGTCGATCGGCGCGGCCATGGTCGGGCCGCCGTCGAAGATGTCGATATAGCCGTCGCCGCGGAAGCCTTCCGCCTCCAGCATGCGCATCGCGGCGCGGCCGGACGGGTGCGGCACGCCCATCACGCTTCGCGCGCTTTCGGGCAGCATCGCGGTGTAGATCGGAGTCTTGGGCATCAGATCGGCGATGAACTGGGTGCCGTGGACCCCGTTGAACGAGTCCGCTTCCTGAAACGTCATGCCGAAGAAGCGCCCGGCGATCGCGTCCCAGAAAGGCGAGCCGCCTTTCTCGTCGATGACTCCGCGAAGCTCGGCGAGCACGCGCTCGGTAAAGCGCGCGCGGTGAAGCTTCATGAACAAATAGCGGCTTCGCGCGAGCAGCATGCCGAGGCCGCCGGCGCGGGCGGCCGGATGGAGAAACAGGCCGCCGACCTCCGATGCACCCTCGAAATCGGTGCACAGCGTCAGCATCTCGGCGCGGAAGGTGCGGTTCAGTTCCGGCGAATGCTGGGTCAGCGCGCTGACCCGATAGGAGTAGAAAGGCTGGCGCTGGCCGACCATTCCGAACACCTGGCAGGTGCCGCGGATGACGCCTTCCTTGGGGTCTTCCAGCACGAACATGTAGAGGTCGTCGCCGGGCGCGTCCTCGGCCTTGCCAAAGCCTTCCTGCGAGCGGGCGAGTTTGTCGACCAGGGCCGCCTTGTCCGCGGGCAGGTTGGTGAAGCCGCCGCCGGTCAGCTTGGCCATTTCGTAGATGGCGGCGAAATCGTCGCCGCGCGCGGGCCGGACTCGGTAGCTCACGGGCGACCCTCGGCGAGGCGGAGGATGGTGAGGGCGGAAAGGGCGGCGCGCTCGCCCAGGCTGTCGACGATCAGAAATTCCTCCGGAGAATGAATGGCGCCCCCGCGCGCGCCCATCGTGTCGACGACGGGCACGCCGCAGGCGGCGATGTTGTTGCCGTCGCACACCCCGCCGGTGTCGCGCCAGCTTATGCTTTGGCCGAGGTCGCGGCCACAGTCGCGGACGAGCTCGAACAGGCGTTTGGCCTCGGGAGTCATCGGCTTGGGTGGACGGCCGAACCCGCCATGGACGTGGATGGCGACGTCATGCGCGGCGGCGACCGCGGCGACGGTCTCGTCGATCAGCCGCTGGGCATGGTCCTGGTCGGCGGGCGTTGTGGGTCTGAGATTGACCCGAAGCACGGCATGGTCGGGAACGACATTGTTGGGACTGCCGCCGTCGATCTTCGCGGGATTGATCTTGAACCCGGGTGCTCGCGCCTGGGCGAGCCGGAGTGCGATGTCGGCGGCCGCGACCAGTGCGTTGCGGCCTTCCTCCGGATTGCGTCCTGCATGGGCCGAGCGGCCGCGAACGACGATGCTGAAATTGCCGCTTCCTGGGCGGGCGCCGGCAAGCGTTCCGTCGGGCAGTGCCGAGGGCTCGTAGGTGAGCGCCGCGTGCTTGCCGCGCGCCGCCTCGGCGATCAGCGCCGCCGATCCGGGCGAGCCCACTTCCTCGTCGCTGTTGAGCACGACCTCGTAGCCGATCCGGTTCGCGAGCGGCGACTCTTCCACCGCCTCGAGCGCGGCGAGCATGACCGCGATCCCGCTCTTCATGTCGGCGACTCCGGGCCCGCCGAGCACGCCGTCGTCGCGCCAGAACACCTGCTGGAATGGATGATCGGCGGCGAAGACGGTGTCGTAATGGCCGGTGAGGAGCAGCTGCAGCGGAGCCTCCGGCCGGACCTTGAGATGGAGGTTGCGGCCATGGTCCAGCGGCGCGGTGTGCCCGTCGGCACGCACCGTCTCGACCGGCGCGGCGTCGACCAGGGTCAGGCTCCCCGGGAGCTTCGAGAAACCGCCGGCGAGCAGCCCGGCCATCGTCGCAAGGCCGTCGAGATTGCGCGAGCCGCTGTTGATTGCCGCCCAGGTCTGCACCTGGTCCAGCATCGGCGCGGCGCGAGCCGCTTCGACCGCTGCGGCTTCGAGGCTGGTGAGTTCCCCCATGCGGCAGGGCTCTAGCGGGCGAAATGGCGGATTTCCACCACCCGCCGGTTAGAGATGAGCGCGGAAGGCCGCGATGACCTCCTCGTAGAGCTTCTTCTTGAACGGCACGATCATCGCCGGCAGGTCGTCGACGTCGGCCCAGCGCCAGGCGCGGAATTCGGGGTCCGGGGTCTGCAGGTTCACGTCATCGTCCTCGCCGAGGAAGCGGGCGAGGAACCAGGTCTGGCGCTGGCCGCGCCATTTCTCCTTCCACACCACGCCGATCAGGTCCTCAGGCAGGTCGTAGGTGAGCTCGTGCGGGCAGCGCGTCACGATCTCGACCAGGCCGCGGCTGATGCCGGTCTCCTCCTCAAGCTCGCGAAGCGCGCCGTCCTCGGCGTCCTCGCCCTCGTCGAGTCCGCCCTGCGGCATCTGCCAAGCCTCGAGCTTGCTATCGAGCCGCTGGCCGACCCAGATCTTCCCTTCGCGGTTGACCAGCATGATGCCGGCGGCGGGGCGGTAGCTATATTCGCTGAGATCCTTCATCGCCCCTTCTCCACAAGCAGCTTCAGAGCCGCGACCGACCGCGCCACGTCGTCGTTGGCGGACGGCAGCGCGCGGCGCAGGTTGATGAAGCCGTGAACCGTGCCCTGCATTTCCAGGTAGATTGTGTCGACCCCGGCCTGGACGAGCGCGGCGGCATAGACCCGGCCCTGGTCGCGGATCGGGTCGAGGCCGGCGGTGGTGATCAGGGTCGGCGGCATCCCCGCCTGGTCCTTGGCGAGCGGTGCGAAGCGCCAGTCCGCCTTGTCGCCGGCATAGCATTTGTCGAACCAGTCCATGCTTCCGCTGCTCAGCAGGAAGCCGTCGCCGAACTGATCGCGGCACGGGTAACGACGCGTCGGCTCGCTCGCCGGGTAGATCGGCCATTGCGCGACGACCGGCACCGCTGCGGGGTCGTCGCGCAGGCACAGGCTGACGACCACCGCGAAATTGCCGCCGGCGCTGTCGCCGAACGGCACGAGGCCGGTGACCTGCCGCTCCAGCGCCTCCGGGCTCCCGGCCAGCCAGCGCGCCGCGGCGATGGCGTCGTCAATTCCGGCGGGGAAGGGGTGCTCGGGGGCGAGGCGATAGTCGACCGCGACCACCGGCAAGTCCATCTGCCGCGCGACCTCGGCGCAGAACGGCTCATGGGTGTCGAGGTCGCCGAGCACCCAGCCGCCGCCATGGTAGAAGACCATCAGCGGCCCCGGTTCGCGCGTCTCGCGCGCATCGTAGAGGCGCAGCCGGAGCGGGCCACCCGGACCTTCCATGACCAGGTCGCGCATCACCGCCAGCTCGCCGACCGGCGCGTCGGCGACGTGGCGCGAGGCGTGGAGCAGGTTGCGCGCGTCGGCGAGCGGCATCTGATACGCCTTCTGGTTGGGCAGCGCGTTCACGTAACTGAGGAAGGTCCGCACGTCGGGGCGGACGAAAGGCTCGCTCATCAAGTCTCCGTCGGGTGGGCGGGGAGAGGAAAGGGCACTAACTAGGGGCGGTGATCGCGGTCGTCCATCATCCGGATTATGTGCTGCCGGCGGCCTATGCGCCCACGCCCAAGGCCAACAAGAACGCGCTCATCCGCGATGCGCTCCTCGGCTGCGGGGAGGAGATCGAGTGGATCGAGCCGGAGCCCATGCCGCTCGACTGGCTGCGCGCGGTGCATTGCCCGGACTATGTCGCGGAGGTCGTCGAGGCGCGGGTGCCGGCCTCCAAGGAAAGGCGGATCGGCTTTCCGGTCACGCCGCCGGTGGCATTGCGCTCGCAACTAGTTCCGGGCGGCACCTATGCGGCGGCGCTGGCGGCAAAGGAGCGGGGCTTCGCCGCAAACACGGGCGGCGGTAGCCACCACGCGCTTCACGACACCGGCGCGGGCTATTGCGTGTTCAACGATCTTGCGCTCGCCGCGGCGCGGCTGGTGGGGGAAGGGGAGGCGCACCGCGTGCTGATCGTCGACTGCGACGTGCACCAGGGCGACGGCACCGCCGCGCTCACCGCGGGTCATCCGGACATCGCCACCTTCTCGATCCATGCCGAACGCAACTTCCCGGTTCGCAAGGCGCGATCGACCCTCGACGTGGCGCTTCCGGACGGAGTCGAGGACGCGGAATATCTCCAATTGCTCGAGCATCATCTGGTGCCGCTGGTCGACGATTTCGCGCCTGACCTCATCCTCTACCAGGCCGGAGTCGACCCGCTTGCCGACGACCGGCTCGGCCGGCTGGCGCTGAGCCAGGACGGCATCGACCGGCGCGACACATTTGTCGCGTCGCTGGCCCGATCACGCGCCATTCCGCTCGCAAGCACGCCCGGCGGGGGCTATAATGCGGACCTGACGGAAATCGCACGCCGTCATGTGCGTTCTATCCTGACGCTGGCAGCGGCATATGCCGGCCCTCAGGTTGCGGTTCGGCTCTGAAACGCTACCTTGACGCCACACCGGCCGCGCCGCACGGAGGCGCCCGAGAACCGAAAGCTGGACATTTCTTTCATGGCGACCGCCACCAAGTTCGTTACCTCTGAAGATCACGCCCGCGATGTCCCCGAAGCCGTGGTGGTCCGCTTTGCGGGCGACAGCGGCGACGGCATGCAGCTGACCGGAAGCCAGTTCACTTTGTCGACCGCGCTCGCCGGCAACGACCTCGCGACCTTCCCGGACTTCCCGGCCGAGATCCGCGCGCCTCAGGGCACGACCTTCGGAGTCTCCGCCTTCCAGATCAATTTCGGATCTGCGACGATCGACACCGCGGGCGACGAGCCGGACGTTCTGATCGCGATGAACCCGGCGGCGCTGAAGACCAATGTGGACGCGCTCAAGCTCGGCGGCCTGATCATCGTCGACGAGGGCGAGTTCGGAGCGCGCAACTTTGCCAAGGCGGGCTACGAGCAGAACCCGCTCGAGGACGGAAGCCTCGCCAAGTGGCAGGTCGTCCCGTTCAACATCTCGCAGCTCACCCTCGACGCGGTGAAGCCGTTCGGCCTCGGCAACAAGGAGGCCCTGCGCTGCAAGAACATGTGGACGCTCGGCCTCGCGCTGTGGATGTTCGACCGGCCCCGCAAGCCGGTGGAGGACTGGCTCAAGGCCAAGTTCGCCAAGGCGCCGCAGCTCGCCGAGGCCAATATCGTCGCTCTCAACGCCGGCCACGCCTTCGGCGAGACCGCCGAGATCGGCTCGCCGCTCAAGCAGCATCATGTCGATCCGGCGCCGGCCGAGCCGGGCCTCTACCGCACCGTCACCGGCGCGGAGGCGATCTCGCTCGGCCTCGTCGCGGGCGCCCAGCTCGCCGGCCTGCCGATGTTCTTCGGCGGCTATCCGATCACCCCGGCGAGCGCGATCCTCCACCATCTCGCGCGCTACAAGGAATTCGGAGTCGTCACCTTCCAGGCGGAGGACGAGATCGCCGCGATCGGCGCCGCGATCGGCGCGAGCTTCGCGGGAAGCCTTGGCGTCACTTCGTCGTCCGGCCCCGGCATCGCGCTCAAGACCGAGGCGATGGGCCTCGCGATCATGACCGAGCTTCCGCTCGTCATCGTCAACTCGCAGCGCGGCGGGCCGTCGACAGGACTTCCCACGAAGACTGAGCAGTCGGACCTATATCAAGCAGTTTACGGCAGAAACGGCGACGCGCCGATGCCTGTGATCGCCGCCCGCTCGCCGGCCGACGCGTTCGACTGCGCGATCGAGGCGTGCCGGATCGCGGTCCAGTACATGACCCCGGTCATGCTGCTGACCGACGGCTATATCGCCAATGCCGCCGAGCCGTGGAAAGTGCCGGACACGACCACGTTCGAGCGCTTCGACGTTGCCTTCCACGACGCGCCGCTCGGCGAGGGCGAGGCGGTCAATCCCTATGCCCGCGACGACAAGCTTAAGCGCGTGTGGATCAAGCCGGGTACCGCGGGCCTGATGCACCGCATCGGCGGCATCGAGAAGAATGTCGGCACCGGCCACATCGACTACGACCCCGCCAACCACCAGGCGATGACCGATATCCGGGCCGACAAGGTGCTCGGAGTCGCCAACTCGATTCCGCCGCAGGGGCTGGAGCAGGGCGAGGCCGGCGCTGCGCTCGCCGTCGTCGGCTGGGGCTCGACCTACGGCCCGATCGCCCAGGCGGTTCGCCGCGCCCGCGCCCGCGGCCTCGACGTTGCCCACGTCCACATCCGCCACATCTGGCCGCTTCCGACCAATCTCGGCGAGCTTCTGCGCGGGTTCGGCAAGGTCATCGTGCCGGAGATGAACAACGGCCAGTTGAAGACGCTGCTGCGCGATCAGTATCTCGTCGATTGCCGACCGCTGACCAAGGTCTCCGGCCAGCCGTTCAAGATCCGCGAGATCGAAACCGCCATCGACGAGGCCCTGGCATGAACCCGCCCCGCCTGATCCCGCTCGTCGCGATGCTCGCCGTGGTCGTCGTGCTGATCTATTATCTGTGGAGCTGATGTGATGACCGAGATGGTCAAGCTGACGGCGAAGGACTTCGCCACCGACCAGGAGGTGCGCTGGTGCCCCGGCTGCGGCGACTATGCCGTTCTGAAGGCGGTGCAGCGCACTCTGCCGGAGATCGGCGTCGATCCGTCGAAGACCGTGTTCATCTCGGGCATCGGCTGCTCGAGCCGCTTTCCCTATTATATGGAGACCTACGGCTTCCACACGATCCACGGCCGCGCGCCGACGATCGCGACCGGGGTGAAGCTCGCCAATCCCGAGCTCGACGTGTGGATCATCACCGGCGACGGCGACGCGCTGTCGATCGGCGGCAACCACACGATGCACGTGCTGCGCCGCAACCTCGACTGCCAGATCCTGCTGTTCAACAACGAGATCTACGGCCTCACCAAGGGCCAGTATTCGCCGACCTCGCGGGTCGGCACGCGCTCGCCCTCGACTCCGTTCGGCTCGGTCGACCGGCCGGTCAGCCCGTCGGCGTTCGCGCTCGGCTCGGGCGCGCGCTTCGTCGCGCGCGGCATCGACGTTCACAAGAATTTGCCGGCGGTGCTGAAGGCCGCGCACGCCCATCGCGGCGCCTCGTTCGTCGAGATCTACCAGAATTGCATCGTCTACAATGACGACGTCTTCGCGCCGTTCACCGCCAAGGAGAATGCCGGCAACCAGCTGTGGCTGGAGGCCGGGCAGCCGATGCTGTTCGCGAGCGGCACCAAGGGCATCACGCTCGACCGCGAGCGCCTCTGTCTCAAGATCGTCGACGTGATCGACGGCGACTGGCAGGGCGCCGAGGTGATCGTCCACGAGCCGCACAACCGCGGCGTCGCCCACATGCTCGTCGAGATGCCGGTCGGTCAGGGCTGGCCGGTCGCTCTTGGCGTCCTCTACGAGGATCCGGCGCCGACCTTCGAGAGCGCCATCATCGAGCAGAACCGCGCATTGAGCGAAGGCAAGCCCGCCGACCTCCAGGCGCTGGTGTCCAAGGGCCAGACCTGGGAAGTCGCCAAGGAACCGCGCGAAATCTGAGGCTTCGGTTTACTCCCGGGATCCGTTCGGGCTGAGCTTGTCGAAGCCCTCCCTTTTCTACAGGTTCAGGACATGCCGTTCTGGACCTACATGCTCCATTGTGCGGACCGCACCTTCTACGTCGGCCATAGCGACGACCTGGAGGCGCGGCTGTGGCAGCATGTGAATGGCTATTTCCCGACCTGCTACACGGCCACGCGGCTGCCGGTGAAGCTCGTGTGGTGCGAGGAAATGCCGACCCGTTACGAAGCTCTGGAAGCCGAGCGTCGGATTAAGGGCTGGAGCAGGGCCAAGAAGCTCGCGTTGATCCGTGGCGACTGGACGATGATCCAGGCGCTGGCTCGCAACTCGGAAGAGAAAGGGAGGGCTTCGACAGGCTCAGCCCGAACGGCGGAGGGGAGTTAAGGCTTTTCCACCACGAGCCGGTGGCCGGTGTCGAAATCCCTTTCGAGCAGCGCCAGGATCGCGTTGGCGACGTCGCCCGGCTGCTTGATCGTCGCCGGGTCCTCTCCCGGGAAGGCGCGGGTGCGCATCACCGTCGCGGTAGCGCCGGGGTCGACGAGGGCGACGCGGATGTTCGAGATTTTCTGGACCTCGTCGGCATAGCTCAGCGCCAGAGTCTCGAGCGCGGCCTTGGACGCGGCATAGGCGCCCCAGAAGGCGCGCGGGCGGGTGCCGACGCTCGAGGTGATGGCGAGCAGGCGCGCGTCCTCGCTTCGGCGGAGCAGGAGATCGAAGGCCGCGATCATCGCCTGGTTGGCAAGGAGGTTGAGGGTCAGCACCTTGCTGAATTCCTTGGCGTCGATCTGCGGCACCGGAGTCAGCGTTCCGAGCATCGCGGCGTTGAGCACGAGGATGTCGAGCTTGCCCCAGCGCTCAGCCACCGCGCCGGCGAGGCGGGCGATGCTCTCGCTCGCGGTAAGATCCATCGGCGCGATCGTCGCGGTGCCACCGGCGGCGTGGATTCGCTCCTCGACGCCTTCCAGCTCCTCGGCGGTGCGGGCGGTGATGATGACATGGGCGCCGGCGGCTCCCAGCGCCTCGGCGGTGGCGGCGCCGATGCCGCGGCTCGCGCCCGTGACGAGGGCGGTGCGCCCGGCAAGTCGATCTTTGGTCATGCGGGGCGGCTACTCAGGAACGGGCCCGGAGGGAAGGGGTCAGGCGTATTCGAGCTGGTGACGGCGCTCGGCCTCGTCATGATCGGTCAGCGTGGTCGGATAGTCGCCGGTGAAGCAGGCATCGCAATAGCTCGGCTTCGCCGCCTCGCGGCCGCTGTCGCCTACCGCGCGATAAAGGCCGTCGATCGAAAGGAAGGCGAGGCTGTCGGCATGGATATGCTCGGCCATGCCCGGCACGTCCATCTTGGCGGCGAGCAGCTTCTCGCGCTCGGGCGTGTCGACTCCGTAGAAGCAGCTGTGGCGAGTCGGCGGCGAGGCAATGCGCATATGGACCTCGGCCGCGCCGGCCTCGCGAAGCATCTGCACGATCTTCATGCTGGTGGTGCCGCGTACGATCGAATCGTCGATGAGGACGATTCGCTTGCCGGCGATCAGCGCGCTGTTGGCGTTGTGCTTCAGCTTGACGCCGAGGTGGCGGACCTGGTCGCTCGGCTGGATGAAGGTGCGCCCGACATAATGGGAGCGGATGATGCCGAGCTCGAACGGGATGCCGCTTTCCTGGGCATAGCCGATCGCCGCCGGGACGCCGCTGTCCGGCACCGGCACGACCATGTCGGCCTCGACCGGGTTCTCGCGCGCCAGCTCGGCGCCGATGCGCTTGCGCACGGTGTAGACCGAAGTGCCGTCGACGACGCTGTCGGGGCGCGAGAAATAGACATGCTCGAAGATGCACGGCCGCGCCGGATGGTCGCCGAACGGGCGCATCGAGCGGACGCCCTCGTCGTTGACGATGACCATCTCGCCCGGATCGACGGTGCGGAGATAGGTCGCGCCGACCACGTCCAGGGCCACGGTCTCGCTGGCGAAGATGGTCGCGTTGCCGAGCTTGCCCATGACCAGCGGACGGATGCCGAGCGGGTCGCGGCAGGCGATCAGCCCTTCCTCGGTGAGGATGACGAGGCTGTAGGCGCCTTCGACCCGGCGCAGCGCGTCGATCAGCCGGTCGAGCAGGCCGCGATAGGTGGACGTGGCGACGAGGTGGATGATCACCTCGGTGTCGCTAGTCGACTGGAAGATCGAGCCGCGGCGGTTGAGCTCGGCACGAAGGAACATCGCGTTGGAGATGTTGCCGTTGTGGGCGACCGCGAATCCGCCATTGGCGAGGTCGGCGAACAAGGGCTGGACGTTGCGCAGCGCGGTCTCGCCGGTGGTGGCGTAGCGGACATGGCCGATCGCGGCCTCACCCTGAAGCTTGGCCACCGCGTTGGTGGTCCCGGCGAAGATGTCGCCGACCTTGCCCATCGCGCGATGCGAGTGGAAATGGCTGCCGTGGCGGCTGGTGATCCCGGCCGCTTCCTGGCCGCGATGCTGAAGCGCATGGAGGCCGAGCGCGACCACCGCGGCGGCGGTGTCGGCACCCCAGATGCCGAAGACGCCGCACTCCTCGCGCAGCTTGTCGCCGTAGGCGTCGAGGTCGAAGGGATTGGTCGTCAGCATCAACAAGCTTCCGTGGGCCCAAGCGGCGCTGTTTGAGTTGCGTGTGCCTGTGCCGTCCCGCGGCGCTCAGGTCCATGTCAAATCGTGACGAGGGCCATATGGTCTGTTGCAGGCGAACCTTCAATGAGGGCAGGGGACCGCCATGCGAAACCATGTCGCCGCCCTCGCGCTGCTGGTCGCTTTATACGGCTGCGGCGACGGCGGAGATACCAGCGGCGACGCCGCGACCGGCCTCGCCGGGCTTTACGAAGGCGGCGAAGGGCCGCGCCGGAACCAGCTGTGCGTGGCCGAGCGCGACGGGGCGGAGCGCTTCGGCCTCATCCTGCGGGCGGGCCAGGGCAACAACAGCTGCACCGGCAAGGGCAGGGCGACCCGCCAAGGCGAGCGGCTGTCGCTGGCGATGCAGGGCGACGAAAGCTGCGTAATCGAGGCGCGCATCCACGGCTCGCGAATCACTCTCCCCGCCACCCTGCCACCGGGCTGCGCCTATTATTGCGGACCCGGCGTCGAGATGGCCGGCGCGCGCTTCGACCAGGCCGGCGACAGCGACGGGGACGCCCGCCGCGCGGTCGACCTGGTCGGCGACCCGCTCTGCGGCTGAGCAGGCTCTTTACGTTGACGTGAACGTAAAGTATCCCGGCGGACATGCCGAATTCCGCCCTGCACGCCGACTTCCATCAGCACAGCGCCAGCACGGCGACCTATTCGATCACCGATCTGTGCAGCGAGTTCGGGGTCACGCCGCGCGCGCTTCGCTTCTACGAGGACGAGGGGCTGATCGCCCCGCAGCGCCAGGGCCTCGCCCGAATCTATTCATGGCGCGACCGCGCCCGCCTCGCCTGGATCCTGCGCGGCAAGCGCGTGGGCTTCAGCCTCGCCGACATTCGCGAGATGATCGACCTCTACGACAAGGATGACGGCCGCCACGCCCAGCGCCTGATGACCCTGGAGAAATGCCGCGGCCGCGTCGACACGCTGAAGAAGCAGAAGCTCGATATCGACGCCACGATCGACGAGCTCGAGCGGTTCATCGCGATGGTCGAGGAAGCCGAAGCCCAGTCCCCGCCGGCGCCGCGCGCCGCGCGCGGCTGACATAAACCCAAAGAGGAAGAGAGATGCCGACCTATACCGCCCCCGTCCGTGAATCGCGCTTCATCATCGAGGAGGTGTTGGGGGTCGAGCGCTATTCGAACCTGCCCGGCTTCGAGAATGCGACTCCGGACATGATCGAGGCGATCCTGACCGAGGCCGGCCGCTTCTGCTCCGAAGTGCTGGCGCCCTTGAATCGCGTCGGCGACGAGGAAGGCTGCACCCGCCAGGACGACGGCTCGGTGACCACGCCGACCGGCTTCAAGGACGCCTGGGACCAGTTCGTGGCGGGCGGCTGGACCGGCCTGTCGGCGCCCGAGGAATATGGCGGGCAGGGACTTCCGCAGCTGATCGCGACCGCGGTCAGCGAATATCTGCTGTCGGCCAACCAGGCCTTCGAAATGTATCACGGCCTGACCATGGGCGCCGAGGCGTCGATCCTGGTCAAGGGGTCGGAGGAGCAGAAGCGCACCTATCTGCCCAACATGATCGCCGGCAAATGGACCGGCACGATGAACCTCACCGAGCCGCATTGCGGCACCGATCTCGGCCTCTTGAAGACCCGCGCCGAGCCGCAGGCCGACGGCAGCTACAAGATCACCGGCACCAAGATCTTCATCTCGTCGGGCGAGCACGACCTTGCCGAGAACATCATCCACCTCGTGCTGGCCAAGATCGCCGGCGCTCCGGACACGGTGAAGGGCATCTCTCTCTTCATCGTGCCCAAGTTCCTCGTGAACGAGGACGGCTCGCTCGGCGCCCGCAACGGCGTCAGCTGCGGCTCGATCGAGCACAAGATGGGCATCCACGGCAATTCGACCTGCGTGATGAACTATGACGACGCGACCGGTTATCTCGTCGGCGAGCCGGAGAAGGGCCTCGCGGCGATGTTCATCATGATGAACGCAGCGCGCCTCGGAGTCGGCCTCCAGGGCCTCGCCCAGGGCGAGGTCGCCTATCAGAACGGAGTCACCTACGCGAAGGAGCGCCGCCAGGGCCGTGCCCTCGTCCCCGACGCCCGCGATCCCAACGCCAAGGCCGATCCGATCATCGTGCATCCCGACGTCCGCCGGATGCTGATGGAGGCCAAGGCGTTCAACGAGGCGGCCCGCGCCCTCGTCCTGTGGGGCAGCCTCCAGGTCGACCTCATGCGCCGCGCCCAGGACGAGGAGACCAAGCAGCAGGCCGACGACCTGCTCGGCCTGCTCACTCCGGTGATCAAGGGCTATTTGACCGACAAGGGCTTCGAGGCCGCGGTCAACATGCAGCAGGTCTATGGCGGCCACGGCTACATCCGCGAATGGGGCATGGAGCAGTTCGTCCGCGACGCGCGAATCGCCCAGATCTATGAAGGCACCAACGGCATCCAGGCGCTCGACCTCGTCGGCCGCAAGTTGCCCAAGGACGGCGGCCGCGCGATTATGTCGTTCCTCAAGCTGGTCGGCGAGGAAGCCGCCGCGGCCAAGGGCAATGAAGACCTCAAGCCGCTCGCCGAGGCGCTCGAGCAGGCGAACAGCGACCTCCAGGCCTCGACCATGTGGCTGATGCAGAACGCCATGGCCAACCCGAACCAGGCCGGCGCCGCGGCTTATCCCTACATGACGATCATGGGCATCGTTTGCCTCGGTCTCATGTGGCTGCGCATGGCCAAGGTCAGCTCCGATGCGCTCAAGAACGGCGGCGCCGGCGACGACTTCCACCAGAACAAGCTGGTGACCGCCCGCTTCTTTGCCGCCCGGGTCATGCCGGAAACCGTGTCGCTGCGCCGCAAGGTCGAAGCCGGCGCCGACACCATCATGGCGCTCCCGGCCGAGGCGTTCTGATCGGAGGGCAGGCGGCTCAGCTCGCCGCCTGCCGCGCCCAGCCGACCAGCGCCTGAAGCGGCATGGCGCCCATCGTCCGGGCGAGTTCGCGGCCGTTGCGGAACAGGATCAGCGTGGGAATGGCCTGCACCGCGTAGCGCGCGGCGATCGTCGCCTGCGCCTCGGTGTCGAGCTTGCCGAGGCGGAAGTCCGGCTCGAGCGCGCCGGCGGCGGCCTCGAACGTCGGCGCCATCTGCCGGCACGGTCCGCACCATTCGGCCCAGAAGTCGACCAGAAGCGGCAGGTCGCTGCCCGCATGCTTGTCGAAATTTTCCGCCGTCAGCTCGACCGGCCGTCCCTCGAACAGCGGCGAGCGGCACGTGCCGCACTTGCCCTCCGTGAGGCGCGTGCGCTCGACCCGGTTGCGGGTCGCGCAGGTGGGGCAGGCGAGGGTCAGCGGATCGGTCATGGTCTTATCAAAGCGCCGGCCGCCGCGTCGTTCCGGTCAGTTCCTCTCGCGCACCGCGGAGAAGCGGATGTTGGGCCAGTCCTGCTCGAAACGGCCGAGCTCCCAGGCGTTGCGGATGAGGAGGACGGGGGCGTCGTTCTGGTCCTCGGCGAGGATCGAGGCGTGCGTGCTCGTCAGCCGCTTGAGCTCCGCGGGGTCGTCGCTGCTGATCCAGCGGGCGACGTCATAAGGGCTGGGCTCGAAGTCGACCGCGACTCCATATTCGGCCTGCATGCGGGTCGCGAGCACCTCGAGCTGGAGCGCGCCGACCACGCCGACGATCCAGTTGGAGCCGATCGTCGGTCGGAACACGCGGATCACGCCTTCTTCAGCCAAATCCTGAAGACCCTTGCGCATCTGCTTGGTTTTCATCGGATCGCCGATGCGCACCCGGCGCAGGATTTCGGGCGCGAAGTCGGGCAGGCCGGTGAAGGTGATGTCGCCGCGCTCGCTCAGCGTGTCGCCGACATGGAGCGTGCCGTGATTGGGGATGCCGATGATGTCGCCGGGCCGGGCGAGCTCGGCGAGCTCGCGGTCGCGGGCGAAGAAGCTGATCGGGTTCTGGATGGTGATCGCCTTCCCGGCGCGGCCGTTGGCGAGCTTCATGCCGCGCTTCAGCGAGCCCGAGCAGACGCGCAGGAAGGCGATCCGGTCGCGGTGGTTGGGGTCCATGTTCGCCTGGACCTTGAAGATGAAGCCGCTGACCCGCGGCTCGTCGGGCTGGACCGGGGCGGGGCGCGCCGGCTGGGCGCCCGGCGGCGGCGCATGGTCGGCGAGACCGTCGAGCAGCTGCTCGATGCCGAACAGTTTGAGCGCGCTTCCGAAGAAGACCGGGGTCAGGTCGCCGTTGCGGAAGGCGTCGAGATCGAAGGCCGGATAGGCCTCGCTGGCGAGGCCGCCTTCCTCGGCGAGGTGAGCGGCGGCCGCCGCGGGGATGATGCCACCGATCGCGGGATCGTCGATGCCGGCGCAATCGACCCATTCGCCGGGGTTGGTCCCGTCGCTGCGGTCGACCGTCAGCAGCTTGTCCCGCCGCAAGTCGTAGAGGCCGTGGAACAGCCCGCCCATGCCGGTCGGCCAGTTCTGCGGGGAGACATCGAGCTGCAGAGTCTCGGCGATCTCGTCGAGCAGCACGAAGGGCGACAGGCCCTCGCGGTCGACCTTGTTGATGAAGGTGATGATCGGGATGTTGCGAAGCCGGCACACCTCGAACAGCTTGCGCGTCTGCGCCTCGATGCCCTTCGCCGCGTCGATCACCATGATCGCGCTGTCGACCGCGGTCAGCGTCCGGTAGGTGTCCTCCGAGAAGTCCTGGTGGCCCGGCGTGTCGAGCAGGTTGAAGCGGATCCCGCCGCGCTCGAAGGTCATCACCGACGAGGTGACCGAGATCCCGCGCTGCTGCTCGATCTCCATCCAGTCCGAGCGCGCCCGCCGCCGGTCGCCGCGCGCGCGGACCTCGCCCGCCTCGTGGACCGCGCCGGCCGCGAACAGCAGCTTCTCGGTCAGCGTCGTCTTGCCCGCGTCGGGATGCGAGATGATCGCGAAGGTGCGGCGCTCGGTGTGAGAAGCGGCGGCCGCGGGCGCGGCGACCGCGCGGTTGAGATCGGTCATTTTGGCCTCTGATGCGGCAGGGCAGGCACCAAGCGCCGCTCAAGCCACGAAAATTCCGGAAAGGCGGCCAGATAGGCTGTTTGGCCGCAAAAGAACAGTCTCAGCCGGCGATCAGCGCCGCCAGCGCGTCGAGGATCGGGCGCTGGCTCGGCAGGATTTTCGCCTGCGCCTCGGCGGGGCCGAACCAGGCGACGCGGTCGACTTCGGGGAAGCTCTGCATCTGGCCGGAGCGCGGCGGCCATTCGATCGCGAAGCTGGTGCTGGCGAGCGCCTCCGGATCGAAGTCCGCCTCCAGCGCGAAGGCGGTGACCAGCTTGCCGCCTTTCTGGCGCACGTCTCCCAAGGCAAGGAGCGGTCCATCCGGCACCGGGCCCACTTCCTCGGCGAACTCGCGCCGTGCAGTCTGCTCGGCGCTCTCGCCCTCCTCGATCAGGCCCTTGGGAATCGCCCAGGCGCCTTCGTCCTTCTTCGCCCAATAGGGTCCGCCGAAATGGGCGAGCAGCACCTGCGTCTCTCCGTCGCGGCGGCGGTAGAGGAGCAGCCCGGCGCTGTGCTGGGGCAGGGGATCAGCCCATCGTCTCGAGCTTGGTGAAGCGCACCGGCATCACCTCCTCGGTCCCCGTCGCGCCTGCCTCGTTCTTGGTGACGAGGGTGAGGCGCTGCACGTCGTCGCTGCCCAGCGGCACGACCATCCTGCCGCCCGGCGCAAGCTGGGCAAGCAGGGCCGGCGGCACCTCGGCCGCCGCGGCGGTGACGAGGATCCGGTCGAACGGCGCATGCTCGGGCCAGCCGCGCGAGCCGTCGCCGACCCGGATGTCGACGTCATGGTCCAATTCGGCGAGGCGGATCCGGGCGGCCTGGGCGAATTCCTCGACGATCTCGACGCTGCGCACCTCGGCGCCGAGCGCGGCCATCACTGCGGCCTGGTAGCCGAGCCCGGTGCCGACCTCGAGCACCCGATGGCCGCCGCGGACGTCGAGCAGATCCAGCATCAGCGCGCCGATGAACGGCTGCGACACCGTCTTGTCGAAACCGATCGGGAGCGGCGTGTCCTGGTAGGAGACGATGGCGAGCTGAGGCGGCACGAACAGGTGGCGCGGCACGGTGAGCAACGCCTCGCGTAGCCGCGCATCGACCGCCGTCTTGCCGATCTCCTCCGACGCAAGGTCGAAATGAAGGTCGATCACCTCGACCATGTGGCGCCGCAGGACGGCCAGATGCTGGTCGGTCATCGGCTTCATGACGTCGTCTCCCGGTCAGCGGCTCAATGGCCCTCGCCGCCGCCGCGGGCAAGCATGTCCCGCACCCCGTTCGCGCCGCACTTGATTGTGGCGCCGATTTGGACAAGCCTGCTCGCCGCTATTCATCGACCGATTGGGGGGAGTCGGATGAACTGGATGCTCTTGCCGCTGCGCCGCTACGCGGACTTCAGCGGCCGCTCGCGCCGCATGGAATTCTGGATGTGGCAGCTGTTCCTGTTCCTCGTGAACTTCGTTCTGATGATCATCGCGTTCGCGATCATCGGCGGGGCGATGTTCTCGGTCCTGCGCGACAATCCCGACGCGTTCGATGCGCGCGGCGACTACAGCTATGACGGCGCTTATTATGCGGACAGCGTGCCGCCCGACGCCGCGCTCGCCACGATCGGAGTGGCCGGAATTGTCATCTTCGGGCTGCTGTTCCTGTGGTGGCTCGTCATCCTGGTGCCCAACATCGCGGTCGCGGTCCGCCGTCTCCACGACACCAATCGCAGCGGCTGGTGGCTGCTCGCCCCGCTCGCGCCCTATGCCATCGGCGTGATCGCCTTGATGATGGCCGCGGCCGTCCCCGATCTTCTCATCCTGGCCGGGATCATCTGGCTGGTCGCGATCCTCGCCGCCTTCGGGCTCGGCATCATGCTCCTCGTCTTCTACTTTCTCGAGGGCACGCGCGGGCCGAACCGCTTCGGACCGGACCCGAAGGGGCCGACCCATGAGGAGACGTTCCGCTAGCCGCCGACGCCCGGCCGCTCGTTGCTGATCAATAAGGGGGAAATGCGATGAACTGGATGCTGATGCCGCTGCGCCGCTACGCCGATTTCAACGGCCGCTCCCGGCGCAAGGAATATTGGATGTGGACGCTGTTCAACCTGATCGTCGGCGGCATCCTGGGCGCGATCCTGATGGGGATGATTTTCTCGGCGACCGCGCGCGTGGCGGAGCGCGGCGGCGTCGAGAGCTATGAATATAGCGACTATGACAGCTCGGACTCGGGTTTCAGCTATGAATCGGGCTCGTCGACCAACGTCGATCCGACCATGTTCATGGAGGAGTTCAGCACCGGCGGCTGGATCCTGATCGGCTTGCTGTGTCTGTGGTGGCTGTTCACCCTGATCCCCAACCTCGCCGTGACCATCCGCCGGCTTCACGACCAGGACAAGTCGGGCTGGATGATCCTGCTCGCCTTCATCCCGCTGGTCGGGGGAATCATCCTCTTGGTGTTCATGCTCCTCGACGGCACCCGCGGCCCGAACCGCTTCGGCCCGGACCCCAAGGGACCCGGTCATACCGACACGTTCGGCTGAGGTTGCGGCCTTGAGGGCGGGGCTCTAAGAGCCTCGCCCGTGCCCCTGTGGCGGAATTGGTAGACGCGCTCGACTCAAAATCGAGTTCCGCAAGGAGTGCCCGTTCGACTCGGGCCAGGGGCACCACCTTTCCGCATTAGAAAGCGATGGGAGCGGCTCCCGCCGCCGCCTCGCCGCGCTTGCCGTAGGCGCGGATGAAGGCGCCGATATGGGTCGCGGCCAGCGCGTTGGGGTCGAGCGGGCGCTGGGTCCTGCCGCCGAGCTGCTCCTGGTGGAGATGGGCGAGGATCAAAGGCGCCGCGAAGGCGAGGGCGGCGTGGCGCGGCTGGACATTGGCCATCTCGCCGCGCTCGACATGGGCGGCGAGGCGCTGCTCGAGCGCCGCCAGCCATGGTTCCAGAACCGTCTCGAGCGCCGCCGGGCCGAGGTCCGGATGGGCGAGGCCGTTGATCAGGGCGATGGTGAGGCTGTCGCCGCCGCGCGCGTGCAGGTGCATGACGATCTCGTCGGCGGCGTCGGCGAGCGAGGTGGCGAAATCGCCGCCGGGCGCCGCCAGCCGCGCCACGCCAAGGGCCGAATCGGCGCGCTCCTGATCGAGCACCGCTCGGATCACCTCGTCGCGCTTGCCGAAATAATGGGTCATGGTCGACAGGCCGACCCCGGCCGCCGCGGCGAGCTCGCGCCACGACGCGTGAGTCGCGCCCTTCTCGCCCAGACGGGTTCGGATTCGGCCGAGCAGCTCTCGCCTCTTCTCCTCGAAGCCCGGCGCGCGCATCCCCTTCGGTCTCGGCATGTCTATCCCCCTCGGCCCGGCTCGGTTGATCCACTGTAGCCGCCGGGATCGCATGATCCAGCGAAAAATCCGGCGCCGCGAGGCTTCCCAGCGGCCCGGCTTGCAGGCATGAATCGCGCGACGGAGTTCGACGCGCATGAACAAGATGGAGACGGGGAGCCAGGGCGCGCCGGAGCCGGTGCCGGCGCCCGCCGGGCTGGACGAGGAGGATGGCGGCCGGGTCGGCTTCCGCCGCGACCGCCTGCTCGCCGCGCTCACCTTGATCTGCGGCCTGCTGCTCGCCTTGGCCCTGCCCTTCGCGCTGCGCTACGGCGCGGAGTTCTTCCTGCCGGTCACCGCCGCCCTGGTCATCGCCATCGCTCTGGTGCCGCTGCTGGAATGGCTCGAGCGGCGGCGGGTGCCGTCGGTGCTCGCGGCGCTGGTCTGCGTGCTTCTGCTGCTCATCGTCGCCAATATCGCGGTCGCGTCGATCGTGTTCCCGGCGATGCAGTGGGTCGAGGACCTGCCCGAGCGGATCGACAGCATCCGAGCGACTCTGGCGCCGATCTTCGACCTCTATGCCTCGCTCGAGCACTTCATCGACGACCTCGTCCGCGAATTCGGCCAGACTTCGTCGCCGTCGGCGCCGCAGACGGTGACGGTGGAGCCGCCCAACTCGCTGCTCGCGATCATCGCGACGTCGGCGCCGCACGCCATCCTGCAGATGTTCTTCGCCATCCTGGTGATCTTCTTCTTCCTCTCCGGCTGGACGCGCATGCGCAAGCGCACCATCACCACCCGCGCAAGCTTCGACGGCGCGATGACCACGGCGCGGGTGATCCAGCAGGTGGTCGACGCGACCTCGCTCTATCTCGGCACCATCACGATGGTGAACGTGACGATCGGGCTGGTTACCGCGGCTATCCTGTGGGCGATCGGCATGCCGACGCCCTTGATGTGGGGCGGCATCGTCGCCCTGCTCAATTACATCCCCTATCTCGGGCCGATCGCCTCGGTGGTCCTGCTCGCGGTCGGCGGCCTGATGGTGTTCCCTGATCCCTGGTATGCCTTGCTGCCCGCGCTGAGCTTCGCCGGTATCCACCTCGTCGAGGCCAACATCATCACGCCGACCCTGGTCGGGCGCCGCCTCACCATCAACCCGCTGCTGATTCTCGTCGCCCTGAGCTTTTGGGCGTGGGTATGGGGGACGGCCGGCGCCTTGCTCGCGGTGCCGCTGCTGATCATCGCCAAGACCGTGCTCGACGCGGCCGGCAAGCCTGACATCGCCGGCTTCCTGTTCGAGGAAGGCATCCTCATCCACGACTCCCACGAAGAGCCGCCGCGCAAGCGCGAATGACCTCGAAAAAAGGTCCGCGAGGCTTGTTGACAGGGCAGGGGCGCTCGCCTAACTCGCCGGCCTCACACCGAACGCGGGTGTAGCTCAGTTGGTTAGAGCGCCGGCCTGTCACGCCGGAGGTCGCGGGTTCGAGCCCCGTCACTCGCGCCATTTCCCATCGTCTCAATCGGCGTCGCCGGTCTGCCCGAAGGCAGCCTCGACCTCGGCCATCATCTCCGCCTCGAGGCCTTCGTAGCGCGGCGAGAAATGGAATGGCTCGACCCGCCGCGCGCCGGCGGCGCGGGCGATCTCGCCGGCTGCCGTGGTCGTGAGATGGGCGCGCGCATCGGCTTTGTCCCTGTCCCGCGCGGCGAACGACGCTTCGATCAACAGCATGTCGGCGTCTTTCGCCAGCGCGGCGATGGCGGCGCGATTGGCCGGCGTATCGCGGACATCCGTCGCATAGGCGATCTTCTGGCCGGGCTCGACGCTCACCAGGTCGCGGAGGTTCTTAAGTGGAACATATGATCCATCCGGCAGTTCGATCCACCAGTCGTCCGGCCGCGCCTCGCGCACCGCCTGCTTGAGCGGCTTCAGCCACGGGCCGAGCGCCAGTGCGCGCTCGCGCACCTTGTTGCCCGACGTTGACGTGGAGCGGCTCGGCAACCGCATAAGCGATGCTGGGCCCGTGATGCTCGAGGATCGCCGCCGCCACCGAAAAATCCGGTGTCTCCACGATCGCCCTGGCATTAATACGAATAATATCAATATATTCGACGGCAAACCTGTTCTTAAGCCTAAACATTAACCTTTTCGCGCGGACGTCCGATTGGAGCTCGATCACGTCGAAGACGAGGTCGTTGGGGTAGTTGTCGACGAGGTCCCATTCATAGCCGGCGAGCTTGTGGCCGACCCGCTCTCCGATCCCCACCGGGCCGCACAGGGTGATCCGCTTGGCCCGCCCGACATGGACCCGCAGCAGCGCATCGAAGCCGATGAAGTGGTCCATGTGCATGTGCGACACCAGGACATGATCGACGCGGAGCAGGTCACGGGTCGACAGCGCGGCGAGGTCGCCCAGGTCGAACAGCAGTGCCGATCGTTGATGCAGCTGCTCCACGAATACCGCGGGATCGCCGAAGCGCCCGTTGACTAGGCGGGGACGAAGGTTCGGGCGCATCGCCCGCGCTACTCGCTGTTCCGGCCGGGCCGCGCTTGCGGGATGCCGCCCTGTGCCTGTCGGTGCCTGCTGGCGCTCATCGTGGCTCCTCCGCGACGGCAACCCGGCGTGCCGGGCGCGGTTCCGCTCCGCGGCGAGAGGCGCCGAATTGCTGGTTCAGATGAACTACAGCGTTCCCTGCGAAGCCCTGCCGTTCAGCGGCGGCGCCAATGTCCCGTCGCGGTCCAGCGGAGCAAGGGCCGCACCGGGACGATCCAGGCGATGCCGACGACGACGTAGAACAGCATCTCGACCAGGAAGGGCAGGCGCGCGACGAAGGGCGCCAAGGTCGCCACCACTACGCTCCACACAGCGATCAGCAGCAGGATCAGCAACATGCCGACGCCGTTGCGCCATTTGGGCTTCAGGTCCTGCACGCAATCCACTCCCTGGGCGTCGCGATGGCGTCGAGCCGCTGGTCCCAGGGATCGGCGGGCAGCGGCGTATCGCTGACCTGCACGTCCCAGCCAAGGCCGATCGTGTAAACTTCGTGTCCGCCGTCGCGGAGATGGGCGAGGGCGCGGTCGTAATGGCCCTTGCCGTGGCCGATTCGGGTGCCCCGCCGGTCCGCCATCACCAGCGGCACCAACACCAGATCGGGCGCCAGCGCCTCATGGGCGAGCGGCGGCTGGAGAATGCCCCACGGGCTCGGCTCGGTCGCCGGCGCCTCGCGCCAGATCATCCGCGCGTCGCGGTCGGCGAAGGAGGGGAGAACGGCGCGCTGCCCGTCGATCAGTCGATCCAATATTGGATAGGGGCTGATCTCGTCGCGCAGCGGGTGGTAGCCGGCGATCACCCGGGCGGTCAGCACATGCGTCAAGACCCGCTCGGCGAGCTGCGCCTCGAGCTCGGCGCGCGTGTCCGCCGCAAGCGACCGCGCAAAGGCGCGCCGCGCCTGGAGCGCAGCCGCACGAAGCGCGTCTTTGGGGGAGGGTGACGGGACCGCCATGGCCGTTTGCTGGAATATCCTCTGACGCCAGAACGTCAGGTGGGGACCATGTGCGTCGGACCAGGGTCCGGGCAGGGATAGCCCCCGAGGATGTCTTATCGCCTCAGGGATGTTCGCAAAAGCTCGTACCGGGCAGTACCCGTCAGGGCTCAATCTAGGGTGTCAGCCGCGGTTCCTCAAGCGGGGCCGGCGCTTCCAGCCGCCGCGCCAGCGCCTCGACCCGGTCGGCGAGCGATTCCAGGGCTGCGACCAGCTCTTCGTCGACCGCCGCGGGCGGCGTCGGTCCCTTGCCGCCGGACTGCATGTCCTGGATGTCGTCGGCGAGCAGCAGGGTGGTGAACAGGAGCTGGCGGGTCTCGGTGAGGCTGCCGAGCGCGTCGGCGGCGTCGCGGGCGCGCTTGTCGGCCAGCGCCGCGACCGAGCGCAGATGCGCTTCCTCGCCGTCGCGGCACGCAACGCTGTATTTGCGACCGGCGATCTCGACGTCGATATTGGCCATCAGCCCGCCGCCTCCTCGCGTTCCGCGATCAAATCGTCGAGCTCGGCGATCGTCCGCTCGACGCGACCGCGCAGGCGGCCGTGGGCGGTGCGCAGCGCCTCGAGCTCGGACCGGTCGGCCTGGTCGACCTTGCCGCGCGCCGCGGCCGCCGCCTCGATCCGGGCAACCGCCCGTTCGATCCGGGACAGGGCCTTGAGTGCGCGTTGATCCTCCATGACGCGAAGCCATAGCATTGTTGCGGTGAGCGGCAAGGGGCGGGGGGCGACCGGTTGACGCCGCGACCCGACCGCTTAAAGACGCCGGCAAGCGCCGCCTTCCGGCGCGTCACTCACCAGGCACCGGGACCCTGCATGACCGTCGAACCGAGGTTGCTTGCGAACGCCATTCGGGCGCTGGCCATGGATGCGGTCCAGGCCGCCAATTCGGGCCATCCCGGCATGCCGATGGGCATGGCCGACGCCGCCACAGTGCTGTGGACCGAATATTTGAAACATGACCCATCGGACCCTAAATGGCCGGACCGCGACCGCTTCGTGCTGTCCGCCGGCCACGGATCGATGCTGATCTACGCGCTTCTCCACCTGAACGGCTATGAGCGGCCGACGATCGACGACATCAAGGGTTTCCGCCAGGTCGGCTCGCCCTGCGCCGGCCATCCCGAGAATTTCATGCTCGACGGCGTCGAGACCACGACCGGGCCGCTCGGACAGGGCGTGGCGATGGCGGTCGGAATGGCGATCGCCGAGCGTCACCTCAACGCGACCTTCGGCGACGACCTCGTCGACCACCATATCTGGTCGATCGCCGGCGACGGCGACCTCATGGAGGGCGTCAATCACGAGGCTGCGGGCCTCGCCGGCCATCTCGGCCTGGGCCGCCTCATCGTGATCTGGGACGACAACCGCATCACCATCGATGGATCGACCGATCTGTCGACGTCCGAGGATATCCAGGCGCGCTACCGCGCCTATGGCTGGCACGTCGTCGAGTGCGACGGCCACGATTTCGCCAGCATCCGCGCCGCCTATGACGCGGCGCTGGCGGATCCGCGCCCGTCGCTGGTCGCCTGCCGCACCATCATCGGCTACGGCGCGCCCAACAAGCAGGGCACCGCCGCCACCCACGGCGCCGCCCTTGGTGCCGACGAGGTCGAGGCGACGCGCGCGCAGCTCGGCTGGGACAGTGAGGCATTCGATCTACCGAACGATATCGCCTCGGCCTGGCGCGCGGCGGGCGGCCGTGGGCGGCAGGCGCATGCGGACTGGCGCAAGCGACTCGACGCGAGCCCGAATGGGGCCGAGTTCAGCCGGCGCATGGCCGGCGATCTGCCCGCCGACTTCACTTTGAAGCCCTATATCGACGGCCTGCTCGCGCAGCCCCAGAAGGTCGCGACGCGCAAGGCTTCAGAAATGGTCTTAGGATCGATTAACGAGATCCTACCGGAGACGATCGGCGGTTCGGCCGACCTCACCGGTTCAAACAATACCAAAACAAAGTCTCAGAAGCCGTTAACTATAAACGATTATTCTGGACGGTATATCTATTACGGCATCCGCGAGTTCGGCATGGCCGCGGCGATGAACGGAATGGCGCTGCACGGCGGCGTGATCCCGTATGGCGGCACCTTCCTGGTCTTCTCCGACTATTGCCGTCCGGCGATCCGTCTGTCGGCGCTTCAGCAGGCGCGGGTGGTCTATGTCATGACCCATGACAGCATCGGTCTCGGTGAGGATGGCCCGACCCACCAGCCCGTCGAGCATCTCATGAGCCTTCGTGCGATGCCGGACCTCCACGTCTATCGCCCGGCCGACACGATCGAGACCGCCCAGTGCTGGGAGCTGGCGCTGCGCCGCAAGGACGGGCCGTCGCTTCTCGCGCTCACTCGTCAAAACCTCCCGCAAGTCGTTACGGACGCGCAAGAAAATCTCTGTGCGCGTGGTGCCTACCGGCTTCGCGCCGCGACTGGCGAGCGGCGCGTCGTGCTGCTCGCGACCGGCTCGGAGGTCGAGATCGCGCTGGCGGTCGCCGACCGGCTCGAGGCGGCGGGCCATGGCGCCGACGTCGTGTCGATGCCGTGCTGGGAGCTGTTCGAGGAGCAGGACGCCGCTTATCGCGCCGATCTGCTGCCCGACCTGCCGCTGGATCGACTGCTCCGGGTTTCGATCGAGGCCGGCGCCACCTTCGGCTGGGAGCGCTACACGCTGAACGGCGGAATGCGCTTCGGCCTCGACCGGTTCGGCGCCTCCGGCCCGGCGGATCAATTGTACCATAAATTCGGACTGACGGCCGAGGCGATAGCCCCGCAGGTGATCGCCCGCCTTGAAGGAGTGAAGGAATGACCAAAGTTGCGATCAACGGCTTCGGGCGCATCGGCCGCCTGGTGGCGCGGGCCCTGCTGGAGCGCGGCGACAGCGGCCTCGAGCTCGTCACCATCAACGATCTCGCCGACGCCAAGTCGAACGCCCATTTGTTCAAATATGACAGCGTCCACGGCGCCTTCCCGGGCGAGGTGAAGGCCGACGGCCAGGACCTGGTCGTCAACGGCAAGCGCATCCGCGTCACCGCCGAGCGTGATCCCGCCAAGCTGCCGCACGGCGAGCAGGGCATCGACCTGGTGCTCGAATGCACCGGCTTCTTCACCGACCGCGACAGCGCCCAGAAGCATATCGACGCCGGCGCCAAGAAGGTGCTGATTTCGGCCCCGGCCAAGGGCGTCGACCTCACCGTCGTCTATGGCGTCAACCACGACAAGCTGGAGGCCGGCCACATCATCGTCTCCAACGCCTCGTGCACGACCAACTGCCTGGCGCCGGTCGCCAAGGTCCTCAACGACCTGGTCGGCATCGAGCGCGGCCTGATGACCACCATCCACGCCTACACCAACGACCAGAAGATCCTGGACCAGATCCATCCGGACCTGCGCCGCGCCCGCGCCGCCGGCATGTCGATGATTCCGACCACCACCGGCGCCGCCCGCGCGGTCGGCGAGGTGCTTCCGGAGCTGAAGGGCAAGCTCGACGGCTCGGCGGTTCGCGTGCCGACCCCCAACGTCAGCTTGGTCGATCTCACCTTCACCCCGAAGCGTGATACGAGCGTTGCAGAAATCAACGGCGCCCTGAAGGCCGCCTCGGAAAGCGGCCCGCTCAAGGGTGTCCTCGCTTACACCGAGGAGCCTTTGGTCTCGATCGACTTCAACCACAGCCCGGCGAGCTCGACCGTCGACAGCCTCGAGACGTCGGTGCTCGAAGGTAAGCTGGTCCGGGTGGTCAGCTGGTACGACAACGAATGGGGCTTCTCGAACCGCATGGTCGACACGGCCCGCGCGATGGCGGCGCTCTGAGCAACCTTCGGATCATCCGATCCAATGGAGCGGAAATGAGTTTCAGGACCCTCGACGATCTCGATGACGTCCACGGCAAGCGCGTTCTGGTCCGCGAGGACCTCAACGTGCCGATGCAGGACGGCCATGTCAGCGACGACACCCGCCTGCGCGCGACCCTGCCGACGGTGACAGAGCTCGCCGACAAGGGCGCGATCGTTCTGGTCCTGGCTCATTTCGGCCGCCCCAAGGTTCCGTCGCCCGACTTCTCCCTGTCGCGGATCGTCCGCGCCTACGAAGACGTGCTCGGCCGCCAGGTCCGCTATGTCGACTGGGAAGGCGACCTCGACAATGTCGCGATGCTCCAGCCCGGCGACATCGCGGTGCTTGAGAATACGCGCTTCTTCGGCGGCGAGGAGAAGAACGACCCCGCGGTGGTCGAGCGCTTCGCCCGCCTCGGCGACATCTACGTCAACGACGCCTTCTCCGCCGCTCACCGCGCCCACGCCTCGACCGAGGGCCTGGCGCGCGTCCTCCCGGCCTATGCCGGACGAGCGATGCAGGCCGAGCTGGAGGCGCTCGAGAAAGCGCTCGGCAATCCCGAGCGTCCCGTCGCCGCGGTTGTCGGCGGCGCCAAGGTCTCGACCAAGCTCGACGTGCTGAAGAACCTCGTCGGAAAGGTGGATCACCTGATCATCGGCGGCGGTATGGCCAACACCTTCCTCGCCGCGCGCGGCGTGAATGTCGGCAAGAGCCTCGCCGAGCATGACCTCGCCGACACCGCGCTCGAAATCCTCGACGCGGCGGACCGCGCGAACTGCACCGTGCACCTGCCCTATGATGTGGTGGTCGCGAAGGAGTTCGCCGCCAACCCGCCGAGCCTTCGCACTTGCAACGTCCACGAGGTCGCCGCCGACGAGATGATCCTCGATGTCGGCCCGGCCGCGGTCGAGGCTCTGGCTGACGCGATCAAGAACTGCCGGACCCTGGTGTGGAACGGCCCGCTCGGCGCGTTCGAGACGCCGCCGTTCGACTCGGCGACGGTCGCTCTGGCGCGCACCGCTGCGGCGCTCACCGAGGAAGGCAGCCTGGTTTCGGTCGCCGGCGGCGGCGACACCGTCGCGGCGCTCAACCATGCCGGAGTCGCCGACGACTTCACCTTCGTGTCGACCGCCGGAGGTGCCTTCCTCGAATGGATGGAAGGCAAGGAACTGCCCGGCGTGAAGGCGCTCGAGAGCTAGGCGAAATCGGCCGCTGGATCGGCTGATCCGGCGCTCGCGTGGAGACTGCAATGCCCAGATCCGCAACCGAGGTGATGCACGATGTCGTCCTCGCGGCCGTCCTCGACGGCGTCGCGGCGCTGCGCGCGTCGGCGGGCGGCATGCCCAACAATCTGCTGCGCAACCTCAACGCGATCCACGCCAACACCACCTTCGCCGATCTTCCCAAGGAGCTTCAGGACGCGATCAACGCCAGCGTGCGCTCCGCCTTTAACAGGCTGCTCAAGGAGGGCTATTCGGTGACCAGCGGCAGCGCGCCGCCGGCCCGTCCCCACCATGCCCCCCGCGACGGCGCGTCGCGCCCGCCGCGGCGGTCGCCGCCCTCCGGCGGCAAGCCGGGCGGCGGTAGGCC